>NZ_CP117460.1:2425176-3031470 GCF_030687145.1 Pseudomonas sp. FP1742
TCTACCAGGGTGCTGATGACCAGGGTGTCGACGGCCGAATACACCGCGTCGCCGTCGATCACCACAAAGCGATACAGATCACCCAGTTGCTTGAGCAGCGGGCTCAGTTGTTCGGCTGTCAGGTGCTCGGCGCCGCGGATGTGCCGCCCGTTCGGCAGGATGTGGAAGGGCAGGCTGGAGACGTTCACCAGGCAGTCCTGCAGCAGCGGCGGGGAGGCGTTGAACAGCAGGTCGCGAAAGCCGCGCTCTTTGGTCAACCCAAGCTGTTGCGTGAGGTTGCTCTCCGACTGACTGGCGTCTACCAGCAACACCGGGCCGCCGCTCATGGACGCCAGTTGGCTGGCCAGCGCCACGGCGCTGGTGGTGGTGCCCGCGCCTGCATTGGCGGAGGTCAGGAAGAGGATCCGCAGATCCAGGTCGAGCACGGTCGAGGTCAGGTTGGACTCGCTCGGGCTGGCGATGGTCAGGCTTTTATTCGATGAACCGTCCATTTAACTCGCTCCGTGGCCGCTGAATACTTTGAAGGGGGTTTTCAATAGAATCTTCAGATCAAGCAAGAAGCTCTGCTCGGCGATATAGCTGAGGTCCAACTCAACGCGCTGGTCGAAGTCGATATTGCTGCGCCCGGAGATCTGCCACAGGCCGGTCATGCCGGGATAGATGCTCAGGCGTGCAAGGTGATTGTCCTTGTAGCGATAGGCGTTGAACGAGGTCGGTCGCGGACCGACCAAACGCATGTCGCCGCTGACCACATTGATCAGGTTGGGCAATTCATCGAGGCTGCTGCGCCGCAGAAAGCCACCGATAGGAGTAATCCGCGGGTCGTCGTCGATCTTGAAATCGATGGCATCGGCACCGTGCTTGTTGAGGTGGCGCAGGGACTCCTTGAGCTCCTCGGCGTTGGCTACCATGGTGCGGAACTTGTACATGCCGAACATGCGGCCGCGGTAACCGGTGCGTTGCTGCACGAACATCACGGGCCCCGGGCTGCTGAACTTGATCACCAGCGCCAGGCCCAGCAGCACAGGGGAGATCACCAGTAAAATCACCAGTGCACCGAGGCAGGCGAGTACCCGATTGGTTCGCGACAGGGTCCAGGGCCGACCGCCATCGCGGCCGGTCACCCAGCCGCGCCCCTGCATGTGGATCGCTCTGTCGAGGCGCATTCGATGCTCGGGATCCAGGCGTTTGTCCCGCAGCATGTGATTAAGCAACACGCCTTTTTCATGTCCAGTCATAGAGTCCTCCGCTGAAGCCCGGCCACGGATGGCGAGTGGGCACTGCGCAGTGGGTAGTCGTCACGGATCTTCATGATCGTGGCGTTTCGGGAGCGATGTGCCGAAGGCCGATGCTGCTGTAGTGCAAACCGGCTGCCGCCACATGCTCCGGGTGGTACAGGTTGCGTCCGTCGACGATCACCCGGGCGCGCAATTTGCTCGCCAGCAGGTCGAAGTCGACCACACGGAAGTTTTTCCACTCGGTGCAGATCACCAGCGCGTCGGCATCTTCCAGAGTGTCGTCGCGTGTGGCGCACAGGTGCAGGTCATTGCGGAAACCGTAAATGCGTCGGCATTCGGCCATGGCTTCCGGGTCGTATGCCTGCACGCTCGCGCCTTCGGCCCATAGCGCCTCCATCAGATAACGGCTGGGTGCTTCGCGCATGTCATCGGTATTGGGCTTGAAGGCCAGCCCCCAGATCGCAATGGACTTGCCGGCCAGGCCATCGGGAAATTGCGCCCGCAGTTTGCTGAACAGGATGTGCCGCTGGCTGTCGTTCACGTCGGTGACGCTGCGCAGCAGGCGCAAGGGCATGCCGTTGTGTTCGGCGGTGTGCAGCAGGGCGCGCAGATCCTTGGGGAAACACGAGCCGCCGAAGCCGCAGCCGGGGTAGATGAAGTGGTAACCGATGCGCGGGTCCGAGCCGATACCTTTGCGCACCGCTTCGATGTCAGCCCCCAGCAACTCGGTGAGATTGGCCAGCTCGTTCATGAAGCTGATGCGGGTGGCGAGCATTGCGTTGGCGGCGTACTTGGTCAGTTCGGCGCTGCGGTTATCCATGAACATGAGCTTTTCGCGGTTGCGGCAGAACGGTGCATAGAGCTCGCTCAATTGGCTGCGCGCCTGCTCGTCATCGGTACCGACGATGATCCGGTCCGGACGCATGCAATCGGCCAGGGCACTGCCTTCCTTGAGAAACTCCGGGTTGGACACCACCCGCACCTTCAGCGCACCTTTGCCCCGGCGTTGCAGCTCTTGGCCGGCAGCGCTCGCTACCTGGTCGGCGGTGCCGACAGGCACGGTGGACTTGATGATCAGGGTGCGATCGGCTTCCATGAAACTGGCGATCTGCCGGGCTACAGTCAGTACATGGCTGAGGTCGGCGGAACCGTCTTCATCGGCGGGTGTACCCACCGCGATGAAAATCAGCTCGGCGTGTTCGACCGCGTCGCTGGCCTGAGTGGAGAAGAGCAGGCGACCGGTCTTGATGTTGTCTTCCAGGGTGCTGGACAGTCCTGGTTCGCTGATCGGAGGCACGGCATGCTGCAGTTGTTTGATCTTGTTGCAGTCAACATCCACGCACAGTACGCGATGCCCGACATCGGCCAATGCCGCAGCTTGAATAAGGCCGACGTAGCCCGTACCAAATACGCTCACGTCCATACTGGCGTGCCTCGTAAAACGGTGGATGTAACTGAAATGAGACTGTCAAAAGGGGTATAGCCCAGCCTTGGGAAAGCGTGTCAGCAAAATGACGGATAGCTCGGGTTGAAACCCCCGATTTCACGGGCTATTTGCTATCAAGTGCTTGCCGCTGCTGGATTTGCCGCGATTTTGACGGGTTGCGGGCGATTTCAAGAAATCGATAAACGGTCGTAAGGCTTGTATTACAAGGGTTACAGGCACTTTAGCGTGTCAGATTTGAGTCAACGTTTTTTTGACGCTTTTGGCAAAAAACCGGCATTTCTTGCGCTTCCATGGCTTAGTGCTAGTGTCAGAAAATGGCTGACAATCATTGGTTTCTATTGGCCAATGGCAGCCATGGAGGTCACTGCAACCGCCATGATCCAATACCTCAAGGAACTGTTGCTGGTTCTGTATTTATTCAAGAGCTACGACTATTACCTCGAACGTCTCGACGCGCTGGGCATCGGCTTCCCGATGCTGCTGTATGGCGGGATGTTCGTGGTGCTGACGATCGCGCTGTTCATGACCGCGTACATCCGTCAGACCCTGGTCCGTCATTTGTTCGCGTTGGCAATGTTTGGCTCGGCGGTTTTCTTCGACGTGTATACGCACGTGACCGCCAGTTACCTGACCTACAGCAGTTTTGTGTCGCTGGTGTATTCCGGCGGCTTCGTCCAGGAAGCGGCTTCCCAGTACCGCGATACGATCATCAGCGCGATGGTCAGTGGCTTGTTGCTGTTGTTCGGTCTCGGCCTCAAGCCGCGTCGACGGCTGCCGTTGCCGGGGGCGCTATTAGTGATGGCGCCGGTGCTTGGCGTGTTGCTGCTCAGCGTCGTGCTATTCGTGCGGGCCGGCGAAGGCGCCCGTGGCTTGCCGATCATGTACACGCCGTTGGCCTATCTGAACCTGTTTACCTATGAAGCGCTGCACAACACCGTCGGCCCGCGCGAATCGGTGACCCTGGCGCGCATCGATCAGCCGGTGGGCTACGACATTGTGCTGATCATCGACGAGAGCATTTCCGGCAACTACCTGGACATCAACACGCCGTTCGGTGTGCACAGCAACCTCAAGGACGCGCACCCGGGCGTGGACATCTTCAATTACGGCTACGCCGCGTCCATCGCCAATTGCAGCGCCGACACCAACGTCACCTTGCGCTATGGCGGCACCCGCGCCGACTACATGCGGATCAACACCACGCTGCCGTCGATCTGGCAGTACGCGAAAAAGGCCGGGCTGCGTACGGTTTACATCGACGCCCAGCGTACTGGCGGCAACTTGCAGAACCTGATGAACGCTGCCGAGAAGCAGGACATCGATGAGTTTGTGCAATTCGACCAGACCAGCGTGCGCGACCGCGACATGGCGGCGGCGGCCAAGCTCATCGATCTGCTCAACGACGGCACGCCGGAGCTGGTGGTGATCAACAAGGTCGGCGCGCATTTTCCGGTGCACGACAAGTACCCGGACGCGTTCATGGCGTACCGCCCGACCTTGCCTCGGGGGCATTTTGTCGAGGTGGCGGACACGGGCAAACGCGATGGTTTCAACGGTCAGCCGGATGACTGGGTGCTGTACCGCAATGCCTACAAAAATACCGTGCTGTGGAATGTCGGCGAATTCTTCGCACGGGTTTTCACCCAGGCCGATTTGCACAATGCGCTGCTGATCTACACCTCGGACCATGGGCAGGATCTGCATGAGCGGGGCAATCCGGGGCTCAACACTCACTGCGGCAGTGATCCGGTGGAGGAGGAGGGAGTGGTGCCGTTGGTGGTGATTTCGGGCAGCGATTTGAAGACTCTGGACTGGCAGGCGCAATTGCCGGCCAACAAGGATCGCTCCAGTCACTACAATATTTTCCCGACGTTGCTGCAGTTGATGGGCTATGACCTGGCGGGGATCGAGGCGGTGTATGGCAAACCGTTGAGCGTTTCGACAGAGGACGATTTCACCTTTAACTATCGGTTCAATGCGCGGTTGGGCGCGGTGCCTGCGTGGAAGTACATTGACCTCAACAGCATTGTGACGCCGGGGCAGGTGGTGCCGAGTGTGGCGGTGGGGCAGTGAGATTTTGAGTGATTGAGGCGTACCCCAACTTTGCGTACACCATCGCCCACTGTGGGAGCGGGCTTGCCCGCGAAGGCGTCAGACCGTTCAACCAAAGTTCATCGGGTGTACTCTCTCTATCCTTGCCCCACGCTCATCAAAGAGAGTTTCCTTTCATGCTCCACGTCCAGGGCGTCTTCAAAAGCTACGCCACCCCCCAAGGCCCATTGCCGGTGCTGCAAGGCGTCGACCTCACGTTGAAGCCCGGCAGCAGCCTGGCGCTGATGGGCGAGTCGGGCAGTGGCAAAAGTACCTTGCTGCACCTGATCGCCGGCCTGGACAAGGTCGATCGCGGCAGCATTCGCAGTGGCGAGCATCGGCTGGAGCAGATGAGCGAAGGCCAATTGGCCAACTGGCGGCGCACCGAAATCGGCCTGGTGTTTCAGCAGTTCAACCTGATTGGCAGTTTGCGGGTCGAGGATAATCTGGCGTTTCAGGCGCGTCTGGCCGGGCGCCACGATCCGCGTTGGCAGGCGCATCTGGTGCAGCGTCTTGGATTGGCGGATCTGTTGCAGCGCTATCCGGAACAGTTGTCCGGCGGGCAACAGCAACGGGTTGCCCTCGGTCGCGCCCTGGCCTCGCAACCGAAATTGCTGCTGGCCGACGAGCCCACCGGCAGCCTGGATGAGGCGACCAGCGATGAGGTGTTGAAGTTGTTGCTGGAGCTGCTCGACGACAGCCCGACGACGTTGTTGATGGTCACCCACAGCCCAAGAGTCGCTGCGCGGCTGGCGGAAAAAGTCGTATTGCACGGTGGCCGCCTGGCTGGCGCGGACGAGCGCTGAAGTGCGGGTTTTTCGCGAAACATTGCGGGCACTGCTCAGCCATTGGCGACAACACCCGGTGCAATTTTTCAGTGTGCTGACCGGGCTCTGGCTCGCCACCAGCCTGCTGACCGGCGTGCAGGCGCTGAACAGCCAGGCGCGGGAAAGCTACGCGCGGGCCAGTCAGTTGATCGGCGGCGAACCTCAAGCCAGCCTCAGCGCGCCCGGCGGCGGGGTGTTCTCTCAGCAATTGTTTATCGACCTGCGTCGCGCGGGTTGGCCGGTATCGCCGGTGTTGCGAGGCCGGGTGATCCTCAAGGGCCATGAAGACCAGCGCTTGCAGCTGATGGGTATCGAACCGGTGTCGTTGCCGGCCGGTTCCGCAGTGGCCGGGCAGGCGTTACCGATCGAGCAGGTCGTCGAGTTCTTCACTGCGCCGGGCAGCACCTGGATCTCGCCGCAAACCTTGCAGGCGTTGGGCTTGCACGACGGGGAAACACCGATGGCCGAGAGCGGCGTCGCCTTGCCGCCACTGCGCGCCCAACCCGACATGGCCCCCGGTGTGTTGCTGGTGGACATCGGATTCGCCCAGCAGATTCTGCAATTGCCCGATCAACTGTCACGTCTGTTGCTGCCCAAGGATTTCACCGCGACCCTGCCTGATCGGTTCAAGGGCCAACTCCAGCTCATCAGCAGCGGCGAAGAAAACAATCTTGCGCGCCTGACCGAGAGCTTCCACCTGAACCTCGATGCCTTGGGTTTCCTGTCGTTCGTGGTTGGCCTGTTCATCGTGCACGCGGCGATCGGCCTGGCGCTGGAGCAACGTCGAGGTTTGCTCAGAACCCTGCGCGCCTGTGGGGTCAGTGCGCGCATGTTGATTGCCGGCCTCGCCGTGGAGTTGGGTGGTCTGGCGCTGATCGGGGGTGTCGCCGGCGTGGTCAGCGGCTACCTGCTGGCCGGTGTGTTGTTGCCGGATGTCGCCGCTAGTTTGCGCGGCTTGTACGGTGCCGAAGTACCGGGGCAGTTGAGCCTCAGTCCGCTGTGGTGGTTCAGCGGTATTGGCCTGAGCCTGTTCGGCGCGTTGCTGGCCGGTGCCAACAGTTTGCTGCGAGCGGCACGTTTGCCGTTGCTGGCCCTGGCCGATCCGCAAGCCTGGCATCAGGCCCATGCGCGCTGGTTGCGACGCCAGGGGTGGGTCGCGGCGCTGGCTGCGCTGATCGCGTTGTCGGCGTTGATGTTCGGCGACAGCCTGAGCAGCGGTTTCGTGCTGATGGCCGCCTTGTTGATCGGCGCCGCACTGGCCTTGCCGGTGGTGTTGAACAGCGTGCTCAACCGGGTCCTGCGGCGCAGTCGCTCGGTGCTAGGCCAATGGTTTGTCGCCGATTGCCGTCAGCAGTTGCCGGCCTTGAGCCTGGCCTTGATGGCGCTGTTGCTGGCCCTGGCGGCGAACATCGGCGCCGGCAGCATGACCGCCGGTTTCCGCCAGACCTTCAACAACTGGCTCGAGCAACGGCTGACCGCCGAGTTGTACCTCAATCCGCAAAATCCGGCCCAGGCTCGAGAGCTGTACACCTGGCTCAAGCAGCAACCCCAAGTCAGCGCGGTGCTACCGAACTGGCAGGTATCGATCCAGTTGCAGGGCTGGCCGGCGGACGTCTTCGGCGTGATCGATCACCCGACCTATCGCCAGCACTGGCCGTTGCTGGAAGCCTTGGGCGACGACCCCTGGGAGCGGCTGGCCAAGGATGACGCGCTGATGCTCAGCGAACAATTGGCCCGGCGATTGAAGGTGCGCCTGGGTGATCACATAAGCATTGCCACGCCCAACGGTCCATGGTCGCCACGGATCGTCGGGATCTACGCCGATTACGGCAATCCCAAGGGCCACCTGCTGGTCAACATCAATCACCTGCTGCGCGGCTGGCCACAACTGACACCCAGCCGTTTCAACCTGCGCATCGAGCCGGCAGCGATTCCCGCGTTCCTGACGGCGCTGCAAGCCCGCTTCACCCTGGACGACAGCCGTATCGTCGATCAGGCCCGGCTCAAGGGGTGGTCCACGCAAGTGTTCGAGCGCACCTTCGCCGCCACCGCCGCACTCAACAGCCTGACCCTTTGTGTCGCGGGTGTGGCGCTGTTCATCAGCCTGCTGACCCAGAGCCAAAGCCGCCTCGGACAACTCGCGCCACTGTGGGCGCTGGGCGTGACGCGGCGTCAGTTGATGCTGCTCAACCTCGGGCAAACCTGGTTGCTGGCAATGCTCACCCTGGTGCTGGCACTGCCGCTGGGCATCGCATTGGCGTGGTGCCTGGACACGGTGATCAATGTTCAAGCCTTCGGCTGGCGCTTGCCGCTACGGGTGTTTCCACTGCAACTGTTGCAGTTGATGGGCCTGGCCTTGCTCGCCACGTTGCTCGCCTCGGCGTGGCCGTTGTACTCGCTGTATCGCACGCAACCGGCGGATCTGCTGAGGACGTTTGCTCATGAGGATTAAAGTCGGCGTGTTGCTATTACTGGCGTTGCTGAGCGGCTGCGACAACACCCCCGCGCCGGAAAAAGGCTTCGCCGGCCTCGGCCATCAAGCCGCTGCATTTACGCCTGTTGTTCCCGGACGAGTCTTCAGTTTCCCGGCAGATCACGGCCCCCACGATGGTTTCCGCATCGAATGGTGGTACGTCACCGCCAACCTCAAGGACGCTCAGGGTCGCGAATTCGGCGCGCAATGGACGCTGTTCCGCAGCGCCTTGAAAGCGGTTCCCGAGCAACCCGGCTGGGGCAATCAGACCATCTGGCTGGGCCACGCGGCCGTGACTTCCGCCACGGCGCACCATGCCGCCGAACGCTATGCCCGCGGTGGCGTCGGCCAGGCCGGAGTGAGTCTGGCACCGTTCAATGCATGGATCGACGACTGGCGTTTCAGCAGTCAAACCGCCGATGCAGACCCGTTGGCAGACCTGCAACTCAGCGCCCGCGACAAGGCGTTCAGTTATCAGCTTCGACTGACCGCAACCCGGCCACTGGTGCTTCAGGGAGACAAAGGCTTCAGCCAGAAATCCGAACAAGGCCAGGCGTCGTACTACTACAGCCAGCCGTTTTTCCAGGCCAGCGGCACCCTGGAAATCGACGGCAAAACCTACACCGTCAGCGGTCCGGCCTGGCTCGATCGCGAGTGGAGCAGCCAACCGCTGACCGCCAACCAGACCGGTTGGGACTGGTTCTCCCTGCACCTGGACAGCGGCGAACAGGTGATGCTTTACCGCATGCGGCAAAAGGACGGCGCGCCATACCTCACCGGCACCTGGATCGACGCCCAAGGCCAGACGCAGTTATTGCAGGCCGACGACATCAACCTCACACCACAAGACACCACCACCGTTGCCGGGCGTTCAATGCCCGTGCGCTGGTCGATAAAAATCCCCGCCAGGCACCTCGATATCACCCTCGACGCCCTCAACCCCAAGGCCTGGATGAACTTGCGCATTCCCTATTGGGAAGGGCCGGTGCGGTTGAGCGGGAGTCATGGCGGGCAGGGGTATCTGGAGATGACCGGGTACTGACCCGGCGCGCTCGGCGCCATGCCATTTTCCAACACAATGAACGCCCGATCGACCGAGACGGGCAACACTGCGATGAAATTGAAAGATCCTAGCGTTGGGCAGAGTGTCGGTGACCGATACCGATGTCCTGAATATGACTATCAGCATAAAAGTTGATCATTACTTGTACGTATTGATTGTTCGTATGCAGATTGTTGGACAAGAATAATCAGTTTTAATGGTCGAACTGGTGGGTTTAAGTAGTTTGTAGGTTTTCTGTTACCTAATGCATACAAAATATTACGTGCATAAATTTCATGTTTATACACTAGGACATATTGGCCAATTTCTATTAAAATCCTTCCCGTTCGCCCGGTGTCAGGGCTCTTTACCGGTGCATGGATTGCCAGGCCATTACACTGGGCGAACACCTTCTTTGGGAGGCGGTGTTTAAAAGTTTCGGATATATAAATGGGCGACCTTGGGGTCGCCCATTTTTTATTACTTCGAGCCAACCGCCCGAGCAGTACAGGTTTTTGATTCGCAGGGAAGAGGGTGATCGGCTCTGTGATGAGATTAGCCTGTGGCAATACTGCAGCGATCCAACTAAACACTTTCAGGTACATCAATCTGCAGCGAAAGCTTGAACTTCGTTGCACCGTCCGGCGATGACACCTTTCACAACGAGACCCAGTAAACGGCACCCGTCACGGATCGGCGTGCGGCTGAGCGGCCGTGAGATAGACTGATCAGCGAACATCGGACGGTGGGGGTGCCAGGTGGCGCGATTCACATGGACTCGCTGATCACCGCAGCGGCGCGTGCGCTCGCGGCGGGTGATCCTCTCGGCGCGCTGAATCGCATCGCCTTGCGCGACGATGCGCCTGCGCTTGCGCTGCGCGGTATCGCGATGGCGCAGCTGGGAGATCTTGTGCGAGCAAAGGCGCTGGTGCGCCGTGCCGCTCGGGCCTTCGGTGCGAAGGAGGCCATGGCCCGGGCGCGGTGTGTCGTCGCCGAGGCCGAGATTGCGCTCGCCTCCCGTGACCTGAACTGGCCGGTGAAGGCGCTCGACGCCGCGCGGGCAACGCTTCAGGCGCACGGTGATTGGGTCAACGCCGCCCATGCGCGATACCTCGAGATTCGCCGCTTGCTCCTGATCGGTCACCTCGACGTGGCAGAGGACCGGCTTGCCGAGTTCGATCCGACGCCATTACCGCCCGCATCGAGGGCCGCCTACGAACTGGTACTGGCGGGCATCGCCATGCGTCGCCTGCAAACGAAGGTGGCGCGCGTGGCACTTGAAAGGGCCGGGCATGCCGCGCAGCACGCGGGTATCCCGGCACTCACCGCCGAGGTCGAAAGCGCCTCGCGCCTTCTCGACGCGCCGGCGGCGCGGCTGATTATCGGTGGCCAGGAACGGCCACTGTTGCTCGAAGAGATTGAAGCGCTATTGGCGTCCCCCACGCTGGTCATCGACGCCTGCCGGTATGTCGTGCGCGACGCAGGCTCGTCGGTTTCGCTGGCCCGACGTCCGGTATTGTTCGCGCTCGCCCGGGTCCTGGGCGAAGCGTGGCCCGCCGACGTACCGAGGGAAACACTGATTGCACAAGCCTTTCGGATGAAGTTCGCCGACGAATCCCATCGCGCACGGTTGCGCGTCGAACTCGGGCGGCTGCGCGGGGAGCTACGTTTGATCGCCGATGTGGTTGCGACTGCGCGAGGGTTTGCGCTGGTGCCGCGTGTTGCGCCTGACGTCGTGGTGCTGGCGCGGCCTGTCGAAGAACAGCATGCAACGCTGCTCGCCTTCCTTGCTGATGGTGAGTCGTGGTCGAGCTCGGCCCTGGCGTTGGCCCTTGGCGCCAGTCAGCGCACCGTTCAACGGGCCCTCGACACGCTGGCGGCGACCGGCAAGGTGCAGTCGTTCGGTCACGGCCGGGCTCGTCGCTGGATGTTCCCGCCGGTACCCGGATTCGCGACGGGATTGTTACTCACGGCGTTGCTGCCCAGTGATTAGCATCCTCTTCACTACCCCAGTGAACGCAGCCAGCAAACGAGGAGCAAGACATGAAACATTCAACGGCAGAAATTATCCGCGAATACGGGCCTTTCCCAGGCATCGACCATGTGCATGGCGTCACCCATGACGGTCAGCGCGTCTGGTTTGCCTCCGGCGACAAACTCAACGCCCTGGACCCGGCCAGTGGCAAGACCCTGCGATCGATCGACGTCGCCGCCCATGCCGGTACGGCCTTCGATGGCCAGTACCTGTTTCAGATCGCCGAGGATCGTATCCAGAAAATCGACCCGCAGACCGGCCGCGTCCTCTCCACCATCCCGGCGCCCGGTGGCGGTGGCGACTCGGGGCTGGCATGGGCTGAAGGGACACTCTGGGTCGGTGAGTATCGCGAGCGCAAGATCCATCAGGTCGACCCCCAGACCGGGGCGGTGCTGCGCACCCTGGAGTCCAATCGCTTCGTCACCGGAGTGACTTGGGTCGAGGGCGATCTGTGGCACGGCACTTGGGAAGGTGAAGAGAGCGAGTTGAGACGACTCGATCCGGGCACGGGCGAGGTGTTGGAGAGTGTCCGGATGCCGGCTGGCGTTGGTGTGTCGGGACTGGAGTTCGATGGCCACGATCGGTTTTTCTGCGGCGGCGGCAACAGCGGGAAGGTGAGGGCCGTGCGCCGGCCTGAATGAGCTTTTCGGACGAGGTGTCGGGTCGTCTCTGCGGTGCGTAAATCGAACTAACCTACAGTGGCCGAGCGAGACCTTTGAGGGGCTCAAGCCATGGAACCGAGGGAACACCCGCGATACGACCTGGCGCTGTTGATGGTGTTTCTTTTTATCGTCGCAGCGCTGGGGATTTCACCCCATAGCCGGGTGGATTGGGCCCTGGAAAATCTGCTGGCGTTGGTGCTGGTGACGGTCTTGGTGGCGGTCTCCCGACGGTTCCGTCTGTCTGCCGTTTCCATCAGCCTGGTGTTCGTTTTTCTCTGCATCCATGAACTGGGTTCGCACTACACCTATGCACTGGTGCCCTATGACCGCTGGTGCTCGGCCTTGACCGGAGTCAGCTTCAACAAGACCTTTGGATTTGAACGCAACCATTACGATCGGCTGGTCCATCTGACATATGGGGTGTTTATGGTGTACCCGATTCGTGAAGTGCTCGTGCGAATCACGCCGTTGCGGGGTTTCTGGGTCGGTTTTATCGCGCTGAATATCATTCTGTCGACCTCGGCGGTCTACGAAATCATCGAATGGATCGGTGGGCAGTACCTGGGAAAGGACACAGCAAAGGCTTTTGTCGCCACTCAAAACGATCCATGGGATTCTCAGGTCGACATGGCGCTGGCCGTGGTGGGGGCGTTCTTCACGCTATTGATCATCCGGTTGTGGCGACATTTCTTTTATCGCCGACCGCTGAGCACCCAGGGCGTATAACCGGATGGAACTGTTACCACAGCCGCACCGTCAATCGAGGACAAGGCCGTCAGACCCGCAGATAACCTGTGGGAGCGGGCTTGCTCGCGAAGACGGCGTCACCGTCAACATTGATGTTGCCTGACACACCGCTTTCGCGAGCAAGCCCGCTCCCACAGGGGATTTCGCTTCACTGGCATTAAGCACGGGAGGCCTTGATTCTTCGACCGAATGACGGAGGGCCTCTCCATGAGGATCGCTCAGATCGCGCCGCTTACCGAACGCTGTCCGCCCCGTTTGTACGGTGGCACTGAGCGGATCGTGTCCTACCTGACCGAAGAACTGGTGCGCCAGGGACACGATGTCACGCTCTTCGCCAGCGGCGATTCGCAAACCTCGGCGCGCCTGGAGCCAGGTTCGCGGGCGGCCCTGCGGCTCGATTCGAGAATCAAGGACGCAATGCCTCATCACATCCTGATGCTCGATCAGGTCCTGCGGCAGGCGGATCAATTCGACGTGATGCATTTTCATATCGATATCTACCATTTCCCCTTGATTCGGCACCTGGCCGGCCGCAGCGTGACCACGCTTCATGGGCGCCTGGATATCGCGGACTACCAATCCTTCTATCCGCACTTTCCCGAAGTGCCGCTGGTCTCGGTGTCCAAGGCGCAACGCACCCCGGTGAAGGGGGACGTCAATTGGGTGGGCAATGTCTATCACGGCATTCCGGGCGATCTGATGACGTTCAACCCTGAACCGATGGGCGACTATCTGGCATTTCTCGGGCGCATATCCCCCGAAAAACGCCCGGACCGTGCCATCGAAATTGCATTGAAGGCCGGGTTGCCATTGAAGATCGCGGCCAAGGTCGACAAGGCTGATCAGGTGTATTGGGAAGAAGTCATCGCACCGATGATCGCGATCCATCCGAATGTCGAGTTCCTCGGCGAAATCGATGAGGCCCAAAAGGCCGACCTGCTGGGCAATGCTCGTGCGTTGATCTTTCCCATCGACTGGCCCGAGCCGTTCGGCCTGGCCATGATCGAAGCCATGGCCTGCGGCACGCCAGTGATTGCGTTTCGTCACGGCTCGGTGCCGGAAGTGATCGATGAGGGTGTATCCGGCTACATCGTCGATGACATCGCGGGGGCGGTTGCGGCGGTGCATCGATTGGCCGCACTGGACCGGCGCAGGGTGCGGGCCACGTTCGAGGAACGCTTCACGGTCGAGCGCATGACCGATCACTATCTGGAGTTGTATCGCCATCTCACGGCGGGCAATACCTATGGCCAGCCCACTACGCCCTTCGATATTCCGGCCACCGCGTCGTTGCAAGAGTTGCGTTTACGCAACCTGAAAAACAACGACACCTTCGCAGTGTTCGATCCCAATGGCGACGTGCTGTTTGCAGACGACAGCCCGCAGGGGATTTTCCATACCGACACCCGACACCTTTCCGGGCTCTATCTGACGCTTAACGGCGCGCGACCGCTGTTGCTCAGCTCCACCCTGCGTGACGATAACGCGATGCTTACCTGCGACTTGAGCAACCCAGACCTGTTCGACGCCCATGGTGAAAAGATCCTGCACCACGACTTGATCCATCTGCGCCGCTCGCGGTTCTTGTGGAATGGTTCCTGCTATGAACGGCTGACCCTGCGTAATTTCGACGATTCTCCCCAAAATCTGCAATTGAGGATCCAGTTCGCGGCCGACTTCAAAGACCTGTTTGAAGTTCGCGGTGCCCGGCGCCCGCAGCGCGGAGAAGGGCACCGGGCAGAGATTACCGATGAAGAAGTCGTACTTTCCTATACCGGCCTTGACCACAAGCGGCGAATGACCCGATTGCGTTTTGCCCCGGTGCCGTCCAGCCTGACCTGTGATTCGGCATTGTTCGAGATTCGTTTGGCTCCGGGGGAGAGCCAGTCGCTGTTCATGGACATCAACTGTGGCGTGCAAAACCCGCCGTTTACGGTGCGCCACGGGTTCTTTGTTTCATTGCGCGATTCGCGGCGCGAGCTACGAACGTTCTCCTCGCGGACAGCTTCTGTGGTGACGTCCCACGATGTGTTCAACGAGGCGGTCAGCCGTAGCATTTCCGATCTCTACATGCTCATGACCAAAACGCCCCAGGGGCTGTATCCCTATGCTGGCATTCCGTGGTTCAGCACCGTTTTCGGACGAGATGCCCTGATCACGGCATGGCAGATGCTGTGGCTCGATCCCGGGATTGCCAAAGGCGTGCTCGGGCATCTGGCCGCCAACCAGGCCACCGTCGTCGACCCTCACGCCGATGCCGAGCCGGGCAAAATCCTGCATGAAATAAGGCTGGGGGAAATGGCCGAGCTGGGCGAAGTGCCGTTCCGCCGCTACTACGGCAGCATCGATTCCACGCCGCTGTTCGTCATGCTGGCCGCCGCGTACCTGGAGCGCACCAATGACCTGGGCACGCTGCGTCAACTTTGGCCCAATATCGAAGCGGCGCTGAGCTGGATCGAAGAATACGGTGATCGGGATGGCGATGGTTTTGTCGAATATGGCCGCCAGTCTGCCGAGGGTCTGATCAATCAGGGGTGGAAGGACAGTCATGATTCGGTTTTTCATGAAGATGGGCAACTGGCCGCGGGCCCGATTGCGATTGTCGAAGTTCAGGCCTATGTGTATGGCGCCTGGATCGGCGCCGCCAAAATCGCCCGCCGACTGGGTGATTCGGACCGGGCCCAGCGTCTGAAATACAGGGCTCAACGCTTGCGCGAAGAGTTCGATACCCGGTTCTTCGACGAAGAGCTGGGCACTTATGTGCTGGCGCTGGACGGCCACAAGAAGCCTTGTCGAATCCGTACCTCCAATGCCGGGCACGCGCTGTTCGCCGGCATTGCTTATCCGGAACGCGCGGCATCGGTCGTGGACGCGCTGATGGACCGCTCATCTTTCTCCGGCTGGGGCATACGCACCGTTGCGTCTTCCCAGGCTCGCTATAACCCGATGAGTTATCACAACGGTTCTGTCTGGCCCCATGACAATGCGCTGATCGCCGCCGGCTTCGCTCGTTACGGTTTTCGCCGGGATGCGGCACGGGTTTTCGAAGGTCTGTTTGCGGCCTCTACCTACATCGATCTTCGGCGCCTGCCCGAACTGTTCTGCGGCTTTGCCCGGCAACGCACCCAAGGGCCGACGTTCTATCCCGTCGCCTGTATGCCCCAGGCTTGGGCTGCCGCTGCACCGTTGTCGATGATTCAGTCGTGTCTGGGGCTGAGCTTTCAGCCGAAAAAACTCAACATTCTGTTCGACGAACCGGTGCTCCCGGCCTTTCTCGATACCGTGGCCTTGCGGCGTCTGGCACTGGGTACTGAATCGGTGGATTTGATGCTCAGGCGTTCGGGGGAAAACGTCATGATCGAGGTGCTCAATCGCCACGGGCCGGTGCGGATCCTGAGCACCAATTAACGCGCTCTGTATCAGGGGGCTTGCAGAGTCGAGGAGGGTAACCCTCAATGTTCGAGGAGGGCTTGGGGCCGTGCCGCAAGGGTGCAGGTCGGCGACAACCAATGGCGCCTGGTCCTGAAAACGCTGTGGAATATGAGTCGTTTACGATACAACCATTACCCATTCTTTACGTTGGAACAGTGCTGAAAGCCCCGCAAACACTGTCTGAAAGGGCGAGAAAGGTTGTTTTTCTCGCCTAAACAGAGAGTGAAGTAAATGAAGTTGAACAGAGTTGTAAAAGCGGCGGTGGTCTTCGCCTTGTTATCGTCCCTGTCGGGTTGCTGGATGTTCTTCCCACCAGGTGGTGGTGGTGGTGGTGGTGGTGGTGGTGGTGGTGGTGGTGGTGGTGGTGGTGGTGGTGGTGGTGGTGGTGGTGGTGGTGGTGGCCATCACGGAGGATTTGGTGGTGGTCCCGGTGGCGGCCCGCGCTGACCAGCATCACCCAACGTGTCAAAAGGTGAATGCTTGCGCCGAGCGTGACGAACGCTGACTCACCTCGGTTTCCAGTAGATGCTCGACCAGCACATCATTCAAAAAGCGGAACTGATCGTTGAGCCCGACCACTTCGTTACTGAAGTGGTTGGTGGCTGCCGGCATCAGCAAGGATTCGAATTGCCTGTCGAACACCAGCGCGACGGTTTTGCGAGAGACGACCTGTTGTGAATAGTAGTTGCTGCCGAACACCGGAAAGCTCACGGCAAGGCTGATGGAATAAATCATGATGTCGGCTCCTCGGCTTGGCCGATATCCAGCACGAAGCGGGAGAACAGGGTCAGAGTGATGGCCGTCAGGGCCAGGCAGGTCAGAAGGTGGATCAACATGGTGGGCCCCTCCGATGCGGGGTTTTCACTGGGGATGAGTTGATCCTGCGCCTGGCGTTTTTTTTGCGGAAGGCATTCGTGGCGATGGTGAATATCGACGTGGATGATGGTGGTGATTTGCGCTGATCTTGAGGGCCTGTTCGCGAGCAAGCCCGCTCCCACACTGGATCTGCTGTGTGCACGAATCTTGTGTTCGCAGTGATCCAATGTGGGAGCGGGCTTGCTCGCGATGGCATTTTTGAAGGCGCCACCCGGCTTCCTGACGGACGGCCACCGCCCCCGACCTATACTCAAATCAACATGCTCCTTCGCGTCGGACACTCCGTTCGACGCAGACTGTAGGACTCTGCGATCTTGAACCTGCGTTCGCTGATCGTCGCTGTGTTGGTGGTACTGGCGGGATGCGTCACGTCTGCGCGTGCCCCGGTAGCCGTGGCGCCGGTCGTGGTTTCCCAGAGCACCTGGCAGCAGGTGGACCAGGAAATTGTCGCCGCTTCGCAGCAGGCCACCGAACAGGCCAGGGTGTATGCCCGCGGGTCCATGGAACATTGGCGCACGCGGGTTTACGAACAGACTGAAGAAGTCTTCATTCCGTGGTTCAGTAGCTACTGGACCCAGGAATGGCTGTCAATGAAGGTCAGCTGGTACACCATCAGTGCCGGGGGCGAGCAGGATGCCTCGGCCAAACGCCTGGCGGCCTATCTGCTGGAGCAATATCACCGCAAAGTGCTGGACCCTGTGGCGGTGGAGATCGATCCCGACGAGATCCTCGGGCAGGCGACGGCGTTTTATGTGCAATCTCTCGGCCAGCAACTTCAGGTCATTTCCCAGCGTCATAGCGTGCCGATGGCGCAGCTCAACGAGCGTATCCAGAAAATTCCGGCGATTTCGCTGGGCCCGCCGCCTGCCCGTGACGCGTCGCTGTATCAGGTGGTGCACAGTGAACCGCTGACTAAGTTGCCGGCCTACGCGGCGTTGATCGACAAGATCCACGCGGCAGGCGGTGAGAAGGGTATTGCCTCGACGGACGCCGGCATGACGCCGGTGGCCAAACGCGCAAGCAAGCGGATGGAAGCCGAAATGGCCCCACGAGGCGCGGCCGGTGCCGTGGCGGCAGCGGCGGGGAAACTGGCCGGGGCGTTGATTTCCCTGGGAGTGGCGGGAGTGCGTGCGGTTATTCAAGCCAACGACCGACCCGATAGCGAGGCGCTGATCCGCAGCAGCCTGGGCGACTCATTCGACAAGGCGTGGCTGAAACTGGTGCAAAACCCTACCACCGGTGTCATGGCCGGAACGCTGTACATGGCCGGGCAAATCGAAGGCGGCTTGGCCCAGCCTGTTGCACAACCTGTCGCTCAGCCCGTCGAACCGTCGGTCGGCTTGGGTGCGGGAACTGTCGATTGGAGCCACGCTGGATCGACTACCCAGCAGATCAACCCATAACCCGAGGAGAATGATCATGGCTTACGTTGATGGTTTTGTTGCAGCGGTGCCCAAGGCCAACCGCGAAAAATTCAAGAAACACGCGGAGTCCGCCGCCGCGATTTTCAAGGAGAACGGCGCGCTCAGCCTCGCCGAATGCTGGGGCGACGACGTGCCTGATGGCAAATTGACCTCGTTTCCCATGGCGGTAAAGCTCAAGGAAGACGAAACCGTGGTGTTTTCCTGGATCGTCTGGCCGGACAAGGCCACCCGCGACGCCGGCATGGCGAAACTGATGAGCGATCCGCGGATGCAACCGGACGTCAATCCGATGCCGTTCGACGGCCAGCGGGCGATTTTTGGTGGTTTCGAGATGCTCGTCAAAGCCTGAAGGGGCGGCAGGATCACTCCGGCGTCGGGGTGGTCCTGCAGCTTTTGCGGTTACGAATCTCGCTGTCCGACGGCCGCTCCTTGATGAACTCGAAGCGCGGCTCGCCTTCGTTGTAATGAACCAGCCAGCCCCATTCCAATTCGGACTCATCCTGGCCGGGCTTCGGTGGTACGGCCCACCATGGCTCTTTGCTGATGACCTGACGCATGGCGTCCTCCCGTCTATTCGGTTGCTTCAACTATAACGCGCATGCCGGCAGCCGCCAGAAATGGGCTTGCCGGAGTGGTATCCCTTTGTAAACTCAGAGGGTCCCCAAGCATTGAGGTGCCAGACATGAGCGATGAAACCCGTGAGCCGTTCAAACGGCTGTTTTTCGCCCTGAACTGCGCCCCTGAACAACGCCGGGCCATCGCCCAATGGCGCAACGCGCTGGGGCTCAACGTCGGGCGCCCGGTGCCGGCGGAAAACTTTCACCTGACGCTGCTGTTTCTCGGCGCGGTGGGCCTGGCGCAGATAGCGGGTGTCTGCAAGGCCGCCGCCAATGTCCGCACGTCTGGCGTGCCGTTGACGGTGGTGCTGGATCGGCTGGACGTCTGGCGTCGCTCCGGGGTGTTGTTGCTGGCCCCCGCGCAGGCAGCGCCGGAGTTGCTGCGTCTGGTGTATGCACTGGAACAGGCGATGTTGCCGTTCGGCTTTGAAGACACCCGCCGGGAATTCCGCCCGCATTTGACCCTGATGCGCGACTACCGGGCGCCGGTCCCCGAATCCGCGACGCCGCCGGAGTTTTACCTGCGCGCCGATCGCTTCAGTCTGTTCGAATCCCATAAGGGCCGGTACATAGCGCTGGCCGAGTGGCCGCTGGTCTGCGCATAAACGAACACAAAAAAAGGCGCCCGAGGGCGCCCGAAACTCACCTTAACCGAGGAAGCCAGGTGAGGCCGTTCTGCTTCAGAGGAGTGCAGCGGTGGTAAGGCGCTGCGTGAACGGAAAACGTAAGAATACTTCTGTCCTGCAAGGGGGCCGTGGCGTTCACCTATTGTGTGCCCGACCCATTACTCCTGTGGGAGCGGGCTTGCTCGCGAAAGCGGTGGGTCAGTCACTGTTGATGTTGAATGTGATGGCCTCTTCGCGAGCAAGCCCGCTCCCACATTGGGTCCGTGGTGTTCTGGTTTTTTATGTCAGATCTTGAATCACTTACCGAGCTTCACCCGCGTCCAGCCCCGGGTCATGATCCGCTGCGTGGCAATCGGCATGTCGGGAATGGCATACAACGTCGCCATCACCGCCTGCGGCGGATACGAACCCGGGTCGTTGCGAATCGCTTCATCCACCAACGGCGTGGCCGCTGCGTTGGCATTGCTGTAGCCGATGCTGTTGGTGACTTCGGCGATGATGTCCGGGCGCATCAGGAAGTTCATGAACAAGTAGGCGTTGTCGACGTTGGCGGCGTCCCGTGGGATGGCGACCATGTCGTAAAAACTGCCGGCGCCTTCTTTCGGGATGCTGTACTCGATCTTGACCTTGTCGCCGGCTTCCTGGGCGCGGGCCTTGGCTTGCAGCACATCGCCGGAGTAACCGACGGCGACGCAGATATTGCCGTTGGCCAGGTCGGAGATGTATTTCGACGAATGGAAGTAGGCCACCGATGGCCGGATCTTCATGAACAGCGCTTCGGCTTCGGCGATTTGCGCCTTGTCCCGGGAGTTCACCGGATAGCCCAGATAGTGCAGGGCAGCCGGAAGCATTTCTGTCGGTGAATCAAGAAAGCTGATGCCACAAGCTTTGAGCTTGGCGGCGTTTTCCGGTTTGAACAGCAAGTCCCAGGAATTCACCGGGGCGTCAGTGCCCAGCACTTCCTTGACCTTGGCCGGGTTGTAACCGATGCCGATCGAACCCCACATGTACGGGAAAGCGTGGCCGTTATCCGGGTCGCTGGCCGAAGCGTTTTTCAGCAGCACCGGGTTGAGGTTTTTCCAGTTCGGCAGTTTCGATTTGTCCAGTGCCTGATAGACCCCGGCCTTGATCTGCTTGGCCAGGAAACTGTTGGACGGCACCACGATGTCATAGCCGGATTTTCCCGCCAGCAGCCGTGCCTCAAGGGTTTCGTTACTGTCGAACACATCGTAGGTCACGCGAATGCCGGTCTCGTCCTCGAACTTCTTGACGGTGTCCGGGGCAATGTAATCCGACCAATTGTAGACGCGCAGAACCTTGTCATTGGCCTGGGCGCCAGCGGTGATTGCGCCCAATAAGGACAGTGTCAGCAGAGTCCTGCCAAACATTTTCATCGGTACAACTCCATTCTTTTTATTCAAATCACATAAAACGCGGTGAACACAAACCTGTGGCGAGGGGGCTTGCCCCCGTTGGGCCGCGAAGCGGCCCCCAAACCTGTAAACGAGGTGTATCAAGCACACTGAATTCGCTGGTTTACGACTGCTTCGCAGCCGAACGGGGGCAAGCCCCCTCGCCACAACAAGCTCGCTCGCCACAGGATGGTGCTCACTTAACTGAAAATCAGTGGCGCTAGACCGTTGCTTCTACCAATTGCTTTTTCGGTTGTTGCCAGGACTCGCTGGCAGTCTGGTCCATCGCTTCCTGAATCGCCCGTTTGCGGGTGGCTTCGGCCCTGCGGCTGAAATACCAGACCATGAACGTGACGATCGACACCGCCAGCAGAATCAGACTGGCCACCGCATTGATCTCAGGTTTCACGCCCAGGCGCACCGCCGAGAACACTTCCATCGGCAGGGTCGTCGAACCTGGCCCCGACACGAAACTCGCCAACACCAGATCATCCAGGGACAAGGCAAACGACATCATGCCGCCGGCCGCCAGTGACGGCGCGATCATCGGGATGGTGATCAGAAAAAACACCTTGAGCGGCCGCGCACCCAGGTCCATGGCCGCTTCTTCGATCGACAAATCCAGCTCACGCAAACGCGCCGACACCACCACCGCCACATACGCTGCACAGAACGTGGTGTGAGCGATCCAGATCGTCACCAGGCCGCGTTCCTGCGGCCAGCCGATCATCTGCGCCATGGCCACGAACAGCAGCAACAGCGACAGACCGGTGATCACTTCCGGCATCACCAGCGGCGCCGTCACCAAACCACCGAACAGCGTACGGCCCTTGAAGCGCGTGACACGGGTCAGCACGAACGCCGCCAATGTGCCGAGCGCCACCGCGGCAATCGCCGTGTAGCAGGCGATCTCCAGCGAGCGCACCACCGAGCCCATCAGTTGCGTGTTGTCGAGCAGGCCGACGTACCACTTCACCGACCAGCCGCCCCACACCGTCACCAGCTTCGAGGCGTTGAACGAGTAGATCACCAGAATCAGCATCGGCAGGTAGATAAACGACAGGCCGAGCACCAGCATCAATCGTGAAAATCCGAAACGGTTCATCCCCGTCCCTCCATCTCTTTGGCCTGGCTACGGTTGAACAGCAGAATCGGCACAATCAGGATCGCCAGCATCACCACCGCCAGGGCGGACGCCACCGGCCAGTCGCGGTTGTTGAAGAACTCCTGCCACAGCACGCGGCCGATCATCAGGGTTTCCGGGCCACCCAACAGTTCCGGAATCACGAACTCACCGACCACCGGAATGAACACCAGCATGCAGCCGGCGATGATCCCGTTCTTGGCCAGCGGCACCGTGATTTTCCAGAAGTTGTTGAAGTTGCTCGAACCCAGGTCCGACGCGGCTTCCAGCAGGCTGTGATCGTGCTTGACCAGGTTGGCGTACAGCGGCAGCACCATGAACGGCAGGTACGCGTAAACCACCCCGATGTACACGGCGGTGTTGGTGTTGAGGATCTCGATCGGCTGCGACGTGAGCCCGCTCCACATCAGGAACGCGTTGAGCAAACCGTTGTTGCTGAGAATGCCCATCCACGCATACACGCGGATCAGGATCGCGGTCCAGGTCGGCATCATGATCAACAGCAACAAGACGTTTTGCGTTTCCTTGCTGGCCTTGGTGATCGCGTAAGCCATCGGGAAACCGATCACCAGGCACATCAGCGTGCTTAAAAACGCGACCTTCAACGAGCCGAAGTAGGCCGAGATGTACAACTCATCTTCGGTCAGCAACCCGTAGTTGCCGAGGTTCAGCAGCAGCTGGAATTTCTGCTCGGCGAAGGTGTAGATCTCTGAGTAAGGAGGAATGGCCAGGGCCGCTTCCGAGAAGCTGATCTTCATCACCAGGAAGAACGGCAGCAGGAAAAACAGACACAGCCACAGGAACGGAATGCCGATGACCAGTTTGCGGCCGCTGGGCACCAGGCGCAGGAATTGCTGATTGAAGGTTCTCATGAGCGCAGTACCACGCCGCTGTCGTCTTCCCACCACACGTAGACCTGATCGTCCCAGGTCGGGCGCGCGCCACGGCGTTCGGCGTTGGCCATGAACGACTGGACGATCTTGCCGCCAGGCAGCTCCACATAAAACACCGAGTGGCCACCGAGGTAGGCGATGTCGTGCACCTTGCCTTCGGACCAGTTGTAGCGGGTTTCGGGCTTGAGGGTGCTGACCAGCATTTTTTCCGGGCGGATGGCGTAGGTGATCGACTTGTCCTGCACCGAGGTGCTCACGCCGTGGCCGACGTAAATCTTCTGGGCAAGGTCGGGGCTGTGAATGATCGCGTGACCTTCCAGGTCTTCCACGACGGTGCCGTCGAAGGCGTTCACGTTGCCGATGAACTCGCAGACCATGCGGCTGACCGGTGCTTCATAAATGTCCACCGGGCTGCCGATCTGGGCGATCCAGCCCAGGTGCATGATCGCGATGCGCTCGGCCATGGTCATGGCTTCTTCCTGGTCGTGGGTCACCATCACGCAGGTCACGCCGACGCGCTCGATGATTTCCACCAGTTCCAGTTGCATCTGTGAGCGCAACTTTTTATCCAGTGCGCCCATCGGTTCATCGAGCAACAACAGCTTCGGTCGCTTGGCCAACGAACGCGCCAGTGCCACACGCTGACGCTGACCGCCGGACAACTGATGCGGCTTGCGTTTGGCGTATTGGGTCATGTGCACCAGGCGCAGCATTTCTTCGACACGGGCGTCGATTTCGCTGGCGGGCAAACGGTCCTGCTTGAGGCCGAAGGCGATGTTCTGCGCCACCGTCATATGCGGGAACAGCGCATAGGACTGGAACATCATGTTGATCGGCCGTTCGTAGGGCGGCATGTCGGTGATGTCGACACCGTCGAGCAGAATCCGCCCTTCGGTCGGGCGCTCGAAGCCGGCGAGCATGCGCAGCAGCGTCGATTTTCCCGAGCCGGAGCCACCGAGCAGAGCGAAGATTTCGCCTTGATGGATCTCCAGGGACACATCGTCCACGGCGGTGGTTTCGTCGAATTTCTTGGTGACGCGGTCGACTTTCACCAGCACCTTTTTCGGTGCCTGGTGACCATCAAGAGCCTTCCTGTAGATGCTGGAGGCGTTTGCCATATGAAACTCCCAACAGGTTTCAGTCGTCGGGCCAACACGGCCTGACTTAAGAGTGGATTGCAAACCCGGGGCGGGCGATGCCAGTCAATTCAGCGAAGATCCCCTGTGGGAGCGGGCTTGCTCGCGAAGGCTGTGTATCAGGCAACATTAATGTCGACTGACACTCCCTCTTCGCGAGCAAGCCCGCTCCCACAGGGATTTGCATTTGAATCACTGGCCCATACCGCTCGGGCTTATTCGGCACCGCCATCCTGGCTGCCTGGTCGTACTTGTTGTTATTGCGGTTCATCTATTACGTGGGCCACCGGCGCGCAAAGGCACGCCCGCCAGACCCGCGGGGGCAGTTAAATCGTTGAATGCTTTTTGAAGTCAGCGCGTATTACGCAGCGCCGCCCGTTGCCGGCACGCTTCGCCAAACGCCTGGAAAATACTCAAATAGGGGGGATTCGAAAGCACCTGCCATTCCGGGTGCCATTGCACGCCGACGGCGAAGGCCTTGCTGTGCTCGACAGAAATCGCCTCGATCAAACCATCCGGCGCGATCGCCTCAGCGCGCAGGCCGGGAGCCAGTCGGTCAATGCCCTGGCTGTGAATCGAATTGACCTGGAATACCTGCGGCAGGTCCAGTGCTTCGAACACACCGCCCGGTTGTACAGTCACCGCATGGGCCGCTGCGTACTGCACGGCCAGATCGGGACTGTCCGCTTCCCGGTGATCGAGCATGCCGGGTAGCTCATGCACCTTCTGATGCAGGCTGCCACCGAACGCCACGTTCATTTCCTGAAAGCCCCGGCAGATGCCGAGCACCGGAACACCGGCGGCGATGGCTGCGCGCAATAAGGGCAGGGTGGTGGCGTCCCGTTGCGGATCGTGATCCGTACCGGGAGCGCTGGCCGGGCCTTGATAGTGGAAGGGCTCCACATTCGATGGCGAGCCGGTCAGCAACAGACCGTCGAGCTGCGCGAGCAGCGCATCGGTTTCGGTCAGGTCGCCTAAGGAAGGAATGACTACTGGCAACCCCAATGCCGCGACGCTGACAGCACGCAAGTACTTGTCGCCGCTGACGTGGTAGGGGTGCAGGCCAATCTGTTTGACGCACGCAGTAACGCCGATCAATGGCTTGAATGCCATTTTTATCACCTCGAAGTTTCACACTTGAACGAGCTTTTCCGGAGCTTAGCCTTGTTGATTTTAATTAACAACTCTCATGTAAAAAATTCTAAACGCCGAACGTCTGATGTCGAGGATCTACGCGGTGCGCAAGCCTGATATGGCACCAAGGCGCCCAAAAAAGGCCAGAAAATAAAGGCTGAAGGGGCTGGTGTTCGCTATTGACTTCACTTTGCCGTTCGGGTTGACTGGCTCTCGCAAGCGAAGTGAACATAATAATTAACAGCTAATAGGTGCATCATGTCGGTCCCTCTGCGTGCCGTTCAACTCAACGAAGCAAACGCATTCCTTAAGCAACATCCTGAGGTTTTGTACGTCGACCTTCTGATTGCGGATATGAACGGTGTGGTGCGCGGCAAGCGCATCGAGCGCACCAGTCTTCACAAGGTCTACGAAAAAGGCATCAACCTGCCGGCCTCTTTATTTGCTCTGGATATCAATGGCTCGACGGTGGAAAGCACCGGCCTGGGTCTGGACATCGGCGACTCGGATCGCATCTGCTATCCCATTCCCGATACCCTCAGCATCGAACCCTGGCAGAAGCGTCCGACCGCGCAGCTGCTGATGACCATGCACGAACTCGAAGGCCAGCCGTTCTTCGCCGACCCGCGCGAAGTGCTGCGTCAGGTGGTGAGCAAGTTCGATGACATGGGCCTGACCATCTGCGCGGCGTTCGAGCTGGAGTTCTACCTGATCGACCAGGACAACGTGAACGGTCGTCCGCAGTCGCCACGCTCGCCAGTTTCAGGCAAGCGTCCGATGTCGACTCAGGTGTACCTGATCGACGATCTGGACGAATACGTCGACTGCCTGCAAGACATCCTCGAAGGCGCGAAAGAGCAGGGCATCCCGGCGGACGCGATCGTCAAGGAAAGTGCCCCGGCGCAATTCGAAGTCAACCTGCATCACGTGGCCGACCCTATAAAGGCTTGCGACTACGCGGTGCTGCTCAAGCGTCTGGTGAAGAACATCGCCTACGACCACGAGATGGACACCACCTTCATGGCCAAGCCGTATCCGGGCCAGGCGGGTAATGGTTTGCACGTGCACATTTCGATCCTCGACAAGCAAGGCAACAACATCTTCGCCAGCGAGGATCCCGAGCAGAACGCCGCGCTGCGACACGCGATCGGCGGTGTGCTCGAGACCCTGCCGGCGCAGATGGCCTTCCTGTGCCCGAACGTCAACTCGTACCGGCGTTTCGGCGCTCAGTTCTATGTGCCGAACTCGCCAAGCTGGGGCATCGACAACCGTACCGTGGCGGTACGCGTGCCCACCGGTTCGGCGGATGCCGTGCGCATCGAGCACCGCGTCGCCGGCGCCGATGCCAACCCGTACCTGCTGATGGCCTCAGTCCTGGCCGGTATTCACCACGGCCTGACCAACGAAATCGAACCGGGCGCCCCGGTGGAAGGCAACAGCTACGAGCAGAACGAGCAAAGCCTGCCGAACAACCTGCGCGATGCATTGCGCGAACTGGACGACAGCGAAGTCATGGCGCGCTACATCGACCCGCTGTACATCGACGTGTTCGTGGCGTGCAAGGAAAGCGAGCTGGCCGAGTTCGAGAACTCCATTTCGGACCTTGAGTACAACTGGTACCTGCACACGGTTTGATGGGCTGCATGCGCAGGCTTTGCGAACAACATCGATCAACTGTGGGAGCGGGCTTGCTCGCGAAAGCGGCGGATCAGTCAATGCTGATGTCGCCTGATACACCGCTTTCGCGAGCAAGCCCGCTCCCACAGGGAATCGTGGTTTCTGATCGTTAATCAGTCGGCTTCAGTCCGACGACTACTTATTCCTCTGCGTCGAGTCACAACCATGACAAACACTCGCAGCGACTGGGAACAACGCTTCCAGTCCCTAACACTCGAAGGCCGCGCATTCATCGACGGCCAATACCGCCCGGCACTCAGCGGCGATACCTTCGAGTGCATCAGCCCGGTCGACGGCCGCTTTCTGGCGAACATCGCCAGCACCGACGAAGCCGACGCCAATGCGGCAGTCGCCGTCGCGCGCCGCACATTTGAATCCGGCATCTGGGCGCGACTGGCACCCGCGGAACGCAAGCGCATCTTGATTCGCTTCGCGGACTTGATCCTGGCCAACCAGGAAGAACTGGCGCTGCTGGAAACCCTCGACATGGGTAAACCGATCAGCGATTCCATGGCCATCGACATTCCAGCGGCCGCCAACGCGATCCGCTGGAGCGCCGAAGCGATCGACAAAATCTACGACGAAGTCGCCGCCACTCCGCACGACCAATTGGGCCTCGTCACTCGTGAGCCAGCAGGCGTGGTTGCCGCCATCGTGCCGTGGAACTTCCCGCTGATCATGGCCAGCTGGAAATTCGCCCCGGCCCTGGCGGCAGGCAACTCGTTCATCCTCAAGCCTTCGGAAAAATCACCGCTGACGGCGATCCGCATCGCGCAACTGGCCCTCGACGCCGGCATTCCCAAAGGCGTGTTCAACGTCTTGCCGGGCTTCGGTCATACCGTCGGCAAGGCGCTGGCGTTGCACATGGACGTCGACGTGCTGGCCTTCACGGGCTCCACCGCGATTGCCAAGCAACTGCTGATCTACGCCGGGCAAAGCAACATGAAACGGGTGTGGCTGGAGGCGGGTGGCAAGAGCCCCAACGTGGTGTTCGCCGACGCGCCGGACTTGCGCGCGGCAGCACAGGCAGCGGTCAGCGCAATTGCCTTCAACCAGGGCGAAGTCTGCACCGCCGGCTCGCGCCTGCTGGTGGAGCGTTCGATTCGCGAACAGTTCATTCCACTGCTGGTGGAGGCACTGCAAGCCTGGAAACCAGGACATGCGCTCGACCCGGAAACCACCGTCGGCGCCGTCGTCGATCAGCGCCAATTGGACAATGTGCTGCGCTACATCCAGGTCGGCAAAGACCAGGGCGCGCAACTGATTGCTGGCGGCAATCGTGCCCTCGAAGGCACCGGTGGCCTTTACGTGGAACCGGCGATTTTCGACGGCGTGACCAACGCCATGACCATCGCCCGGGAAGAAATCTTCGGCCCGGTGCTGTCGCTGATCACCTTTGACACCACTGAAGAAGCGCTGGCGATTGCCAACGACAGCATCTTCGGCCTCGCCGCTGGTGTGTGGACCAGCAATCTCAGCAAGGCCCACACCTTCGCTCGTGGCTTGCGCGCCGGCAGCGTCTGGGTCAACCAGTACGACGGCGGCGACATGACCGCGCCGTTCGGCGGGTTCAAGCAGTCGGGTAACGGTCGGGACAAATCGCTGCACGCGTTCGACAAATACACCGAACTCAAAGCGACCTGGATCAAGCTCTAACACTTTTGCAGCGGCGGTCGCCGGTATATGCCGGCGGCCCTCGGAGAACGTTATGAAACAACAGCACGTCAACAGCTACTACGCCGCCACCCGCAACGAAGCCATCGATTTCCCGACCCTGGAAGAAGCGGTGGATTGCGATGTCTGCATCATCGGCGCCGGCTACACCGGCCTGTCCTCGGCGCTGTTCCTGACCGAAGCCGGCTATAAGGTTACGGTGCTGGAAGCGGCGAAAGTCGGCTTCGGCGCCAGCGGTCGCAACGGTGGCCAACTGGTCAACTCCTACAGCCGCGACGTCGATGTGATCGAAGAGCGCTACGGCGACAAGACCGCCGAAGTGCTCGGCAGCATGATCTTCGAAGGCGCCGACATCATCCGTTCGCGCATCAAGGAATACGACATCAAATGCGATTACCGCCCCGGCGGCATCTTCGCAGCGCTGAACAAGAAGCAACTCAACGGCCTGGCCGAGCAGAAGCGCAACTGGGAACGTTACGGCAACAACAACCTGAAAATGCTCGACGCCTCGGACATCCAGCGCGAAGTCGGTTGCGACAACTACGTCGGCGGCCTGCTGGACATGCAGGGCGGCCATATCCACCCGCTGAACCTGGCCCTCGGCGAAGCTGCCGCGATCATTCGCCTGGGCGGCAAAATCTACGAACAATCCGCCGCCGTGGACATCTCCTACGGCGAGCCGATCACTGTGCGCACCGCCAAAGGCGTGGTGCGGGCCAAGTACCTGCTGATCGCCGGCAACGCCTATCTGCCGCAAGATCTCGACAACCGCGTCACCCGCAAAAGCATGCCCTGCGGTTCGCAAATTGTCGTCACCGAGCCGCTGTCCGAGAAAGTCGCCCGCAGCCTGATTACCAATAATTACTGCGTCGAAGACTGCAACTACCTGCTCGACTACTACCGCCTCACCGCCGACAACCGCCTGCTGTACGGCGGCGGCGTGGTCTACGGTGCCCGCGAGCCGGACGACATCGAACAACTGATCCGCCCGAAAATCCTCAAGACCTTCCCGCAACTCAAGGACGTGAAAATCGACTACCGTTGGACCGGCAACTTCCTGCTGACCATGTCGCGCATGCCGCAATTCGGCCGCATCGAGAAAAACGCCTACTACATGCAAGGCTACAGCGGCCACGGCGTCACCTGCTCGCACCTGGCCGGCAAACTGATCTCGGAAATGATCCGCGGCGACGCCGAACGCTTCGACGCCTTCGCCTCCCTGCCGCACATGCCGATGCTCGGCGGCCGCACCTTCCAGGCCCCACTCACCGCCATGGGCGCGGCGTATTACGCGCTGCGGGATCGTTTCGGCATCTAGCTTTAACCTTACCGGCGGCCACCCCAAAAGGTGCCGCCGGCTTTTGATGCCAGTCACCCAAGACATGGAACACCGCAATCCCTGTGGGAGCGGGGCAGGCACAAAATCTGCGGGCGACCAGGACCAAACTGTGGGAGCGGGCTTGCCCGCGAAGAGGCCGTATCAGCCACCATCGATGCTGCCTGACACACCGCATTCGCGAGCAAGCCCGCTCCCACAGTTTCAGCACCGTTATCCGTGGCAACGGCCGTTTTATCCAGCCGTTTATCGAACCTGCTGAGCAACCCCCGCAAACGTGATTTAATACCCGCCTTCCACGGTTCCGGGACGGGAAACGGCGTACTCCGCGGCCACCAGTCGCCCGCCACCCACCCCCATTACCCCTTAAGTCGTTCTCACATAAGGCTGTCATGGACACGGGCTCACGACTCAAATTAGTACGCGAAAGCTACAAACTGTCCCAGCGCGAGCTGGCCCGGCGTAGCGGCGTCACCAATGCCACCATCTCCCTGATCGAACAGAATCGCGTCAGTCCCTCCGTCAGCTCCCTGAAAAAACTGCTCGAAGGCATTCCCATGTCCTTGGCGGACTTCTTCACCTTTGATCAGCCGCCTCGCGAGCACCAGTACGTGTTTCGGGCTAATGAACAGCCGGATCTCGGGCGTCATGGGTTGCGGTTGTTGTTGATCGGGGCTTCGGTGCCGAGTCGGCAGATGCGGCTGTTGCGCGAGCAATACGCGCCTGGGGCGAGCTCTGGGGAAGAGCCAATCGTGCATGCTGAAGGGGAGGAGTGTGGGCTCGTAACCCGTGGCACGGTTGAGTTGACGGTGGATGGGCAGATTAGTGTGTTGAATGCCGGGGATGGGTATTACTTTCCGACGACGCTGCCGCATCGGTTTCGCAATATTGGGGCGGATGAGGCTGAAATCATCAGCGCCAACACCCCGGCTAACTTCTGATACCTAAAGCAGACATTAAACCCTTAGCAGTCGATAGCAGCCGTCCATGGCCGCTATCAATGAAGCCCGGACAGAGTCCGGGTTTTTTATTACTTAAAAAAGAACTTGCCGTTTGGCACTCGGCTTTTTCTCTGTGGACTACAGCGCCTTGGTGTTGTGAGCATTTTTCTACACCACATCAGGAAACGTCCTGCGCTCTCGTCGGAAGCGCCCGATTTAGCCATTACAAGTCCTCCCTTAACCTCCTCGAATGGATCCATTTCTTGACGCCAAAATAGTGGCCATCTAATATCGCGCCACTATTGTGCTATCACTCTCCATTCGAGGGATCGAACATGTACCCACCCGCCCTCGCGGCGAGGTTGTGCCTGGCTTTGCTGTGCCTTTCTCCGCTAACTCCTGTTCACGCCGCCCCCACCCCCGGTGAAACCGATCTGATCCGCGAACGTCAGGATCGCTTGCTCGAAGAGCAGCGTCGGCGTCTCGAGGAGCTCAAGGAACTGCCCGGCAAGGCAGCCAAACCCACTCAACCGACGGCCCCGGCCGACGCCCGGTGTTTCCCCATCCAGGACATCGAACTCAAAGGCGCCGACAGTCTCTCGGACAGTGAGAAAAATCGCCTGCTCAAGCCATATATCGGCCAATGCCTGGGCGTCACGCAGCTCAACGAGCTGCTGAAAGTCATCACCGATCTGTACATCGAGAAGGGCTTGGTCACCAGCCGGGCCTACTTGCCGCAGCAGGATTTGTCCGCTGGGCATCTGAAGGTGCTGGTGGTCGAGGGGCGGCTCGAAGGGTTGAAGGGCGCGCAGGATAGCAAGCTGTCGGACCGCGAATTGGCGATGGCTTTCCCCGGTAAGAGCGGGGAGCTGGTCAATCTGCGGGAAATCGAGCAGATGGTGGATCAGCTCAACCGTTTGCCGTCGAATCAGGCGCAGATGGAGTTGTCGCCGGGCAAGAACGTCGGTGGCAGCGAAGTGCTGGTCAAGAACACGCCGCAGAAGCCGTGGCGTGCCGGGTTGTCCCGCAGTAACGACGGCCAGCGCAGCACCGGCGAGCAGCAGTGGGGCACGACGTTCGATTGGGACAGCCCGCTGGGCCTGGCCGATCAGTTGATGCTGCGCGGTGGTCACGATGCGATGACCGATCACCAGCACACCTCCAACAACGCCATGCTCAATTACAGCCTGCCGTGGGGCTGGTGGAACTTCAGTTACACCTACAGCCAGAGCGAGTACCGCTCGCAAGCCCAGGCCAACGGTTTCAATTTCAAGCAGACCGGCGACAGCGAAAACCATCAGTTGCGCGCCGAGCGGGTGATCCATCGCGACGCCCTGAGCAAGACCTCCCTCAGCACCGGCCTCTCGTACCTGCGCACCAACAACTTCATCGAAGACAGCAAGCTCAGGTTGAGCAGCAACCGCATCAGCGAAGCGCAGTTCGGCATCAACCACGGTCGGCGCATCGGCACGGCCTTCGTCAACCTCGACCTGGGCATGCAGCAAGGCATCGGCGCGTTCGACGCCCAGGGTAACGGTGATCCGGGCCCCGGCGAGCCGAACGCCCGTTACCGCAAATACACCGCCACCGCGAGTTATCTGCAGCCGTTCAAGCTGTGGGGCGAGTCCTTCAGTTTCAGCAGCCTGATGACCGGCCAGCGCAGTGAAGACGTGCTGTTCAGCCCACAGCGCACCAGCCTCGGCGGGCAGTCGTCGATTCGCGGTTACAAGGACCAGTCCTTGTCCGGCGACAGCGGCGGCTACTGGCGCAACGACCTGCGCTGGAGCCGCCCGATCACTTTGGAATGGCTGCGCCCGGTGTTCGCCGAGTACGGCACCAGCCTGGGTTACGACCAGGGTGTGATCCGTGGCGACCGCTACAACGGCGATCAGCACGGGCGCATGTCCAGCGACTCGGTGGAGCTGTTCGCCCGGGGTCAGCATGTGGCCGCCAGCGTGACTTTTGCCCATTCCCTGGAACGCCCTGACGTGCTGACCGAGCGCGAAGCGCCGATCTATTTCCGCGTGGATTTCTTCCTCTAAATTTTGTTTTAACGAGATTCCAATCATGGACGTTCGCCAACTGGCCTTTCTGGCCGGCCAGCCCTCTGCTGCCGTAAAAAACCGCGAGCACTTCTGGGGCATGCCCAAGCGCGGATTGGCGTTTCTGTTGGCCAACGTCATGTTCTGGCAGCCGATGTGGGCCCAGGCCGACGGGATCGTGGTGGCCACGCCCGGCACCAGCCTCGGCCAGGCGGGCAATGGCGTGCCGATCGTCCAGATCGCCACGCCCAACGGCACGGGCCTGTCGCATAACCAGTTCCACGATTACAACGTCGGCACCCAGGGCGTCATCCTCAACAACGTCGCCAATCAGACCGGCGCCACGCAGTTGGGCGGGATCATTGTCGGCAATCCGAACCTGACCAGCGGGGTCGCGGCGCAAACCATCCTCAACGAAGTGGTCGGCGGCAGTCCCAGTCAGTTGCGCGGCTACACCGAAGTGGCGGGGCAGTCGGCGCGGGTCATCGTGGCCAACCCCTACGGCATCAGCTGCAACGGCTGCGGCTTCATCAACACCCCGCGCGTGACGTTGACCACCGGCAAACCGGTACTGGACAACGGACGACTCGATCGCTTCCAGGTCGATCAGGGCAGCGTCACCATCGACGGCGCCGGGCTGAACGCCAACAACGTCGACCGCTTCGAAATCATCACCCGTAGCGCGAAGATCAACGCCGAGATCCAGGCGAAGAACCTGACCATCGTTGCCGGTCGCAACGACGTCAACGCCGACAGCCTCAACGCCACTGCCCGTGCCGATGACGGCAGTGCCAAACCGCAACTGGCGATCGACTCTTCAGCGTTGGGCGGCATGTACGCCGGGGCGATCAAACTGGTGGGCACCGAAGCCGGGGTCGGGGTGAAACTCGACGGCAACCTGGCCGCCAGCGGTGGTGATATCCAGCTCGACGCCAACGGCCATCTCAGCCTGGCGCAAACCTCGGCCGCAGGCGCCGTCAATGTCAAAGCCGCCAGTCTCGATGCGCGTGGCCCGGTCTACGCCGGCACCGCCGTCAACGTGCAAACCCAAGGCAACCTGACCAACCAGCAAACCCTCGCCGCCCGGGACAGCATCGCGCTGACGGCCGGTGGTGTGCTGACCAACAACGGCATCATCGAAGCCGGGGTCAACGCCGATACCAGCCGCAATGCCAGCGGTGATGTGAACCTGAATGCGCAGAATTTCACCAACACTGGCAAGAGCGTGGTGGCCAGCCGCAACCTGACGGTCAATACCAGCCAGACCCTGAACAATCAGGGCGGCACGTTGAGCGCCGGGCAAATCGCCAACATCACCGTCGGGACTTTGGACAACCAGAACAGCGGTCGGGTGCTGAGCAGCGGCAACCTCAACCTCACGGCCAATCAGGTCCTCAACAGCAACGGTCTGATCACCAGTACCGGTCATCTCGACGCCACCCTCGGTCACCTGAACAACCGCACTGGCGAGCTCTCGAGCCTGGCCACCGCGACGCTGCGCATGGCCACGCTGGATAACGTGGCGGGGCTGGTGAACGCCGGTCAGGCCTTGAGCATCACCACCACGGGGGCGGTGAACAACCAGGGCGGCAAACTGACCAGCCTCGACAGCCTGAGCCTCAACGCCGGTCAGGTCGATAACAGCAGCAAAGGCCGGATCGCCAGCAACAAGGCCCTGACGGTCAGTGTCAGCAGCCTCGACCAACACGATGGCGGGCAGCTCACCAGTAACACGTCGCTGACCCTGGACCTGAATCACGGCGAGCTGAATAACCAGAACGGTTTGATCAATGCCCCGGCACTGGTGCTGAAAAACCTCGCCCAGGTGAACAACCGCAACGGCGAAATATCCAGTGCCCAGGCGTTCACGCTGGCGGCCGACAGCCTCGACAATAGCGACGGCAAACTGCTCGGCAATCAGGCCGTGACCCTGCGCGTGCAGCAGGCGCTGACCAACATCAAAGGCTTGATCGCGGCGGCAAGCGTCGATGTACAGGCCGGTAGCCTGAACAACAACGGTGGCACCCTGACCAGTCGCACCGGCCTCGAACTTCGGGTTACCGGCCAGCTCGACAATCAGGACCAAGGACTGATCAACGCCAGCCAAAACCTGAACATTAACGCGGCGAGTTTGAACAACCAGAACGGCGGCTCGTTGCTCGGCAGCGCCATTGCCATCGACTTCAGCGGCGCCATGGGCGACCTGAACAACGCCAACGGCCTGATCACCACCACCGGTCAACTGAGCATCCGCAACCTGCGGGATTTGAACAACCGTGGCGGTGAACTCTCCAGCAGCCAAAGCTACACCCTGACGGGCCGTAACCTGGACAACAGCGACGGCAAACTCATCAGTCGTCAGCAACTGGACCTCACCGCCGATGCCACCACTAACCTCAATGGACTGATTTCCGGCTGGCAGAGTTTGAGCCTTCTGGGCGGCAGCCTCGACAACCGCAATCAGGGCACCTTGTCGAGCCGCGACGGTGACGTGCTGGTGGACCTCACCGGTGCCGTGCGTAACAGCAACGCCGGCGCTCTGGTCAGTCACGGCACGTTGAAGGTCACGGCGGCCAGCCTCGACAACAGCGACAACGGCATTCTTTCCAGTGCCGGTGCGCAAACCTTGGTCATTGCCGGAACACTGAATAACGCCCAGGGCGGTTTGATCGACAGCGGCGCCGCTCTGGATATTCAGGCCCAAACCCTCAGCAACGCCAATGCAACCATCAATGCCCAGCAGGACATCCGCTTCACCGGTACCGATCTGAACAACAGCGCCGGTACCTTCGCGGGCAAGGGCGCGATCACCCTCGATCTGCTCGGCACCCTGACCAATACCAGCGGCAAACTGGCGAGCAACGGCCCGCTGGTGATTCAGCGCGCGCGGCAGATCGACAACCAGGGCGGCCAGCTTGCAAGCCAGGGTTTGCTGAACCTGTTGACCGGTGGCCTCGATAACCGCAATGGCGGCACTGTCGCGGCCAATGATTGGTTGACGCTCACGGCCAATGGCGTCGTACAGAACAGCGCCAACGGTCAGATCTTCAGCAGCAACGCCGGCCTGACGCTCAACGCCGCCAGCCTCGATAACGCCAAAGGCACCCTGCAAAGCCAGGGCGACCTGACGGTGAAAACCAGCGGCGCCATCGATAACCAGAGCGGACGCATCGTCGCCAAGGACGGCAACCTCGACATCACCGCCGCCAGCCTCGACAGTCGTGGCGGTGTGCTCTCCAGCCTGAAAGGCGCCTTCAGCAGCCATATCACTGGTGTACTGCGCAATGGCTATGACCTGAACAACAATCGTCAGGGCGGGATCATTCAGGCCCAGAGCCTGAACCTCAAGGCACTGGCCGGCCTCGACAACTACGGCGGGCGGATCACCGCGCAAACCGGTGACGCCATCGTCGACACCGGCACCAACGGCAACTTCGACAACCGCAATGGCGGCCTCTACGCCAAGGGCCGGGTCAGCGTCACCGGCAATAACTTCGACAACAGCGGCGACAACGACGGGCAGATCGGCGGGCAACAGATCGACCTGAGCCTGCGCGGCGCATTGAACAATCGCCTGGGCATCATCGAAAGTGAAAGCACTCTGAGCATCACCGCCGCCAGCCTCGACAACCAGACCGGCCAACTGCGTGCATTGGGCAACACCGGCAAAACCGCCTTCGCCATTAGCGGCGTATTCGACAACCGCAACGGGACCGTTGAAAGCGCCAACAGTGACCTGAGCCTTGGCGCTGGAGGATTGCTCAACGTCGGCGGTAATGTGCTGCACGTCGGTACCGGTATTTTCGATATCGCCACCGGACAACTGGGCAGCGCTGGCGGCAACTTCGTCACCCGTGGCGGTCTGACTCTCACTGCCGACAGCTGGACCAATAGCAGCGTGATTCAAGCGGGGCAGTTGAGCGTCAACGTCGGCTCATTTACCCAAACGGCTAGCGGGCAGTTACTGGCGTCCACGGCGTTCAGCGGTACAGGCGGCACCTGGCAGAACGATGGGTTGATCGCCAGCGATGGCACCTTCAACCTGAACTTGTCCGGTGCCTATAACGGCACCGGCCGGACCACCAGCCTGGGAGCGTTGAAACTTGCAGCCAACCAGCTGAACCTCGGCGCAGCGGGCAGCATTGCCGGTGGCGCGCACACCGAGTTCGCTATCAGTGGAGCACTGAGCAGCGCAGGGCGAATTACCTCGGCGGCTGATTTGCTGATCAACGCGAACAGCATCGTCAACCAGGGCACCCTGGGCGCTGCGCAGAAGGTCGAGCTGAATACTCCGTCTCTGATGAATAACGGCGGGTTGCTGTTCAGCGGCGCCGATATGAGCCTGGCAGTGACCCGCTTCACCAACCAGGCGGGTGATCTGTACGGCTTGGGTGATGTGTTGATCAAGGGCCTCAACGGCGCGGCGCAGGCCAGCCAAGTGGCCAACCTGTCTGGTTCGATGGAAAGTGGCGGGACTTTCACCCTCAATGCCGGTGACTTTCAGAACCGTACCCTGGGCGATGATGGCACCCAGAACTTTGCGGTAGGGCGCAAGTTGGTGTCTGGCTACATTGCTGTCCACTGCCTGGACTGCGATGGTCCGCACTTTCAGGTGGACTATGTCGCCCGCGAGTTCTTCGACGCTGGCCAGGATACGGACACTACACCTTCCGCATTGCTGAGCGCAGGCCGAGACCTGACATTCAACGGTGGCACCTTCCTCAACAGTAAAAGCACGGTAACGGCTGCGGGCAACATCGCCATTCATGCCGACACCCTCAAAAACGTGGGGGCAGTGGGAGGGGCCGTCGAGCGCACGCGTATTTACGAGACGCCATGGCGCGACAACCATTACATCTACGATTACCTGCCGCAGGTGGTCGCTTACAACCAGCGCAACAACCCTATTTTCCCGAACGTCATGTATGTGGACTCCAACGGTGAATTCCGGGTCGGGATACCGGTCGTGGCCAGGGCCTGGGATGGCGATGGCAATGCTACCGGTGTGGTCAACGTCAAAGACGCGCTTACCGACGCGCTGGTGAGCTACGGTCGTTGGCCGATTACGCAAACAGGGTACGACCCCGACAACATACCCAACTCGCAATACGACCCGAACAACCTGGTGCAAGTCCCCACCAGCCTTGAACAATACACCCTGATCAGCGACACCGAAGTGGCCATCGACGGCACCTCAGCCGCCGCTGGCCGCAACGCCGTGATCCAGGCCGGTGGCAAGGTCACCATCACTGCCACCCAAGATCTGCAAAACAGCGTCATCCACGAAGACTACGCCACCAACGGTGGTGCCAACAAAGTCGCCAACACCCAGGCCAGCGGCACGGGCAATACCGTCGCGTTGCACCTGAACGCGCAACTCGCCCCCGACCTCGCGCAGCAGCAAGTCAACCCGCTCACCTTGCCCGGCTTCAGCCTGCCGGTGGGCCAGAACGGCCTGTTCCGTCTGAGTCAGGAAGGCAGCACCAACCCGACCGGCACTGGCCCACAAAGCTGGAGCCTCACCGGCGCCACAGTCACCGCGTCCACCAGTGCGCCAGTCACCCTCAACCGCGTGCAAGGCCTGCCAAATAGCGCCGGCAAATCCCAACCGCACAAATACCTGATCGAAACCAACCCGGTACTCACCGACCTCAAGCAATTCATGAGTTCGGATTACCTGCTGAGCAACCTCGGCTACAACCCGGACACCAGCGCCAAACGCCTGGGTGACGGCCTCTACGAACAGCGTCTGATCCAGCAAGCGGTCGTCGCCCGCACCGGCCAGCGCTACATCGACGGCCAAACCAGCGACGAAGGCCTGTTCAAGTACCTGATGAACAACGCCATCGCCAGCAAGGACGCCCTCAATCTATCGGTGGGTGTCAGCCTGACCTCGCAACAAGTCGCGGCCCTGACCCACGACATCGTCTGGCTCGAAGAGCACGAAGTGAACGGCGAAAAAGTGCTGGTGCCGGTGCTCTATCTGGCCCAGGCCGAAGGCCGCCTCGGCCCGACCGGTGCGCTGATTGCCGGCAACGACGTGACGCTGATTGCCGGTCAGAACCTGGACAACGTCGGCACGCTGCGCGCCACCCATAACCTGTCGGCGACGGCGGGCAAGGACTTGGTCAGCAGCGGTCTGATTCAGGCGGGTAATCGCCTGGATGTGCTGGCGGGTAATGACGTTGTCAACAAGTCGGGCGGCATTCTTGCGGGTCGCGATGTGAGCGTGACGGCGACCCGAGGTGATGTGCTCAACGAGCGGACCGTCACCGCGATGGACAGCAACACCCGTTTTGGCAACAAGCACATCGACTACGCCGACAGCGCGGCGCGCATCGAAGCGGCCAACGACCTGAGTGTGTCGGCGGGTCGCGACATTGCCAACGCTGGCGGTGTGCTGAGCAGTGGCCGTGATATGGCCTTGAGTGCCGGGCGCGACGTGGCCGTGACCTCAGCGGTGGTGGCCACCAACGACACGACCAACAGCCGCATCAGTACCAGCAGCACCAAGCAGCTGGGCGCGAGTGTGAGTGCCGGGCGGGATTTGGCAGTGGAGGCCGGCCGGGATATCGCGGCGGTCGCCAGCCAGATCGATGCCAAGCGCGACATCTCCATGACGGCGACCGACAACCTGACCATCAGCTCGGCAGCGGATGAAGAGCACTCCCTGTCCAAGAGCAAAAAACTCACCAGGCAGGAAGACCACGTCAGCCAGGTCATGTCGGGTGTCACGGCGGGTGGCAACCTGAAGTTGGATGCCGGTAAGGATCTCGCGGTTATCTCCAGCCGCATTAGCGCAGGGGATGAGGCGTACCTGGTGGCGGGTGACAACCTCGATATTCTTGCGGCGAAAGACAGCGACTACTCGCTGTATGACATGAAGAAAAAGGGCTCCTTCGGCGCGAAGAAAACCAAACGCGATGAAGTTACCGATGTGAAATACATCGGCAGTGAAATTACCACCGGGGGCAACCTGACCTTGGTCAGCGGTGGGGATCAGCGCTATCAGGTGGCGAAGCTGGAGAGTGGCAAGGACATCACGCTGGACAGTGGTGGAGCGATTGTTTTTGAAGGGGTGAAAGACCTGCATGACGAGAGCCACACCAAGAGCGATGGCGACGCCTTCTGGACCTCATCGAAAGGCAAGGGCAATACCGACGAGACACTGCGCCAGACCCAGATGATTGCCAAAGGCAACATCACGATCAAGGCCGTCGAAGGTCTGCGAATCGACCTCAAAGAGGTGAATCAGCAAAGCGTCAGTCAGACCATTGATGCGATGGTCAAAGCAGACCCGCAACTGGCCTGGCTGAAGCAAGCCGAAGCACGGGGCGATGTGGACTGGAGGCAGGTCAAGGAGATTCATGAGTCGTTCAAGTACAGCAACTCGGGACTGGGGCCAGCCTCACAGTTGATCATTGCGATTGCGTTGGCTGCCGTCATGGGGCCAATGATGGCCGGCATGAACACGATGATGCAGGCGGTCGCGGTGAGTGCCGCGACCAAGGCCACTGTCAGCACCATCGACAACCGCGGCAACCTTGGCAAGGTCATCAAAGACGTTACCTCGAAGGACAGTATCAAAGGTTACGTTGTGGCTGCTGCCACGGCCGGCGTAATGGACGGGCTCAATTACAACCCGGGAAAGATTGGCTTCGATGCCAATAGCCTGAAGATTGTGGCGATCAAGGTGACCGCCGACGCGGTGATCAAGACGGCTGTCTACGGCGGAAGCTTCAAGGACAATCTGGCCAGTTCGGCTGTCGGCGTAGCCGCAAGTATCGGTGGCGCTATCGGCGCGGGGAAAATTGGCGATCTGTCCCTGCCAGAGGGCGGTTTGGCAAAAATCCTGCTGCATGCGGGTTTGGGTGGCTTGCTGGCTGAAGCGATGGGCGGTGATTTCCGCACCGGAGCACTGGCAGGTGGCGCCAACGAAGTATTGGTCGGATTGCTGGGCGACAAACTTTTACCTTCAAATCTCGTTCCGGGTTCTGCGGAGTACAACCAGGCTCAGGCCAACATTCTCGCGTTATCGCAAATTGTCGGTGTGCTAGGGGCGGCGGCTTCGGGTGGGGATGTCGGGGTTGGTGCTGCGGTGGCGGCGAATGCAACGCAATACAACTTCCTGGGCGATCACGCCGAAGCCAAACGTGATCGAGCACGTGAAGAGTTCAAGGAAACAAATCGCATTGGCGCTGCCAGACAACTGGTGGAACTGGAGGGCGCTGATCAACGAAGCGACAACCTTCTTGCGAAGTATCGACTGGACAAAAGCTCGCTCTCAGCTGCGGAACTCGCGGAGCTAAATGCGTATGTGCAGGTTTACACATACGATATGGCGCTCAAGTACGGTGAAGATGTAGCTCGTACCCTTGCGAATGCTTTGATCCAGAATGGTCCTGATTCCGTTGGCATTTACCCCTATGCCGGGACCACCGAGGCAAAAAACGCCTACGCCGACGCGTTGCGAGCACAGTTGGGAGGCTGGGGCGAGCAGTTGGCTTGGACCAGACCAAAAAGTGAAAACGAGCTGGTCTATAAAGACGCCCAAGGCTATTTGCAGATTAACAACGAGCAACAGGGCCTTTCGAACCTCGGTAGTCCGGCGTTGTACGGCCTTACTGGTCCATTGGGGGCTGGCATACGAATCGCGGCAGCGGCCAATGGTGCCCTCCAGGCGGCTTATGGTGCGAATCAGGCGTTTAATGGTGATCTCTGGAACGCTGCTGGAAACATAGTGGTGGGGGCTCTGGGCGTAGCCAGCGTCAAGGTTCCGAGCACGCGTTTGCCGAATGCTTCGGGCATCGGCGAGCTTCCTGTGGTGAATTCGAACACAGGCAATACCCTTGTAAAAGAGGTGGGAGAGGTATTTGATTGGACTGCGATTGGTGCAAAAGGTATTCAGAAGGTTCCTGGTTTTGGAGAGGTAGATGACTTCTTTGCATCACAGTCGGCTAACCTCAACAAAAAGCTGGGAACAAAAATTGGTGAGGGTCGCCTACCCTATGAAACAAGCAGGGCCGGTGTAGAGCAGGCTAAAGCGACGGTTAAAGAAACCTTAGAGAACGTTACGTCTGTGAGTCCATTGATCCCCAGCTCAACTGTGCGAGGAAATTATGACCTCATTCATGTGTATAGCTCCAAGACTAATAGCACCGTGAGTCTGCGAGTATTGCCAGATGGGAGATACGAGTTTGATACGTTGATTCCAGAGAAGTCATCTAAATTTTAATGTGGAGGGCGAAAAGCTGTGCTGATCAATGAGGTATTGCGCGATGTCAGATTTCGCTCATTTTTTATGAACGGAAATTTGGTTTGTGAGTTTTTGGTATTGTTTTTTAAGTTATCTAACTCTGGGTGGGTGTCACTAACCATTAGCGAGGGTACGTCAAGGTTTTTAAAGTTAGATTCAGATCCGGAATTGTTGGAGTTGTCTGAAATAAATGATGAGTTTGCGTACCCGATTAAGTCGTTAAGCGGGTTGGATAAGTATCTAGGATTGAAAGTTTTGTCGGTATATGAGTACAGGATTAGTGATATCGATGAAGGTTGCGTTGGAGTGTATTTGGATTTTGGAGGCTGCGGGCTTAGTGTGATCGAGACTAATGAATGTCTATCAGTTGCAGATGATGTGGTTCAATTTTATGATAGTAAGATTTCGCTTCTTGAAGTGAGAGTTTAGTTGGTGCAAAAGGAACCATCATAACAAGTGAGGCAGCAAGTGTTAATGCTCAAGCTGCTTTAAAAACGAAAGCGGGCGAAAGCGGGGACAGACCCTGAGAAATCCCCGCTTTTTCCTACGAGAAATCAAGAAGTTGGGAATTGTAGAGACCTGCATGGGGCGGCAGCTTGTATTGCACCACACAAAAACTAGATCACGAACCCATGCAGGCCATCCGATTCTTACACAGCGCGCTCGCCCAAGCACTTCCATCTGTCCATTCTCGTCGTCTGAAAACATTGATGTGTTGGACAGGAAAAACGGGGACAGACCACGTTTATCCTGAGAATGGCAGAGAATGGGGGGCAGACTACGTTTTTCTGTGTCGCACTTTAGCGATCTGAAATAGTGTGAAATAGATAGGGAGATTGTTTTTCATAGAATTGACTAAGCTATTGGCATCATTAATTGTGAGCGGATTCACCATATGCCACGCAGAGCACGTCTCTTGATGCCAGGTGTCCCCTTGCATCTGATTCAACGAGGAAATAATAGATCAGTTTGCTTTTTTTCAGAGGATGATTACCTTTTTTATTTAGAGCTGCTTGCTGAACAGGCCAACAAAAATTCGTGTGAAATTCACGCATGGTGTCTTATGACTAATCATGTCCATTTGTTGATTAGCCCTCATGAGCACAGCAGTACCAGTTTGCTTATGAAAGGAATAGGGCAACGATATGTGCAATACATAAATCGTACATATGGACGTAGTGGGACTTTATGGGAAGGACGCTTCCGTTCGTGCCTTGTTCAAAGTGATAGTTATGTATTGGCCTGTTATCGCTACATTGAGATGAATCCTGTCAGAGCCAAAATGGTGACGCATCCTGCGGAATATCGTTGGTCGAGTTATCGTGCTAACGCACAATCAGAGTTTTCGCATCTCATTACCCCGCATGCTCAGTACCTATCGCTTGGGGACACAGATGTATCGACTGCTGAAGTCTATCGCGAGCTTTTTAGAAGCGAGTTGGAGATAGGATTGGTTGACCAGATTCGGGCTGCCACCAATGGCAACTATGTACTTGGTGGTTCGCGATTTGTAGCCGAAATTGAAGCTATGATTGGGCGACGAGCTCGGCGGGGATGCCCGGGCAGACCGAAAAAGCACTAGATTTTTTAGATGGAAAACGTGGTCTGTCCCCGTTTATATGCGGGTTATGGGGATGTTGAGCCCATTCTTCAAGGAAGCTCCGTAACCGGGCAAAGCTTTAAAACGGGGCAAGCATTTGATGCTGGAAGAGTCAGTGATTTCGATGTGGCGTTGGCAAGTCCAGAGCTGTTGCAGCGTGCTCAAGCTTTAGGTATAGGGGTTAGAAGCGGAGGAACGCGCACTGGTCCACTGAGTGCAAGAGATCTAAAAGCTCTTGGATTGCAAGATCTCGCTAGCAAGTTGAGTTCACAAGCAGGTCGTGAAGTTAACTTTATGATTTATGACTCTTCGGCTGCAGCTACGAGCCGAGCACCGAGCGTAGTACTACCAAAATGAAAACTTATGATTTGTATGGAATGAAATATTTGAGTCTGGCTTTGGCAAGGGCGCAGATAAAAGATCTTGCTGGAATCCTGCTTGAGGAAAGATATAGCACTTATCACGGCGGTGTTTATTATTTTCAGGGTGACAGTGGTTCTGAGCATTTTGTTCTGAAAAATAACATTGATCCTTTCGATGGTGAAGCTGTAGAACAAGCGTTTGCCGAATACCCAATTCTGTTCTATGTAAATGCGACAAATCGCTCTCTTGAATTAATGGGTATGTTAAAAGTAGAAGGCGGATTTAGCTTGCTGAGGCACGAGGATTTTTGATGCGTTTATGGTAGATGGATAAACGGGGCAGAACACGTTTTTTGGCAGGCTCGATTTAAATGTGATCTGTCCCAGTGAAACGTAAAGGGGACGCGAAAGCGGGGACAGACCACATTTATCGAGGGGCTGGATAATGCTCCTTCAATTTAATCGTGGTCTGTCCCCGTTTTCGTATGTGGTTATCGAATACAAGTTTGTCGGGGACCCCAAAAAAGGTGGCAACACGAGCCTGATAAACACGAACGATGGTAAACAGGGGAGTGAAAGCTGGACGCTGGGGTCCGGGCGGTTGGAAAAGGCCGTGGGCGTTGATTCAGCTCGTGATATCGCTACCGCCGTCAAGACAGACCGTACTGAGACATGGGTTGTGCGGACGGGGGTGGATGGGGCAACCGAGATCCAAGTGCTCGATTCTTTAGGCAAACCAAAGCCCATTGATACGTCCAAAATATTAGCTTTAAAAACAAATCTTTCAGGAGCACAGCCATGATCCGGGACTCGATGGCGAACATAAGCTACTGGCGTGAGCGAGTAGCTAAAGATGTTGTCTGGATTAAAAAAGCAGAAAAACTTCTATCTGAACCATCACAAAATCCAGTGTATGACCCTCAGTTTTCATTTGATCTTTCAAGAGATATTTTGCGTCTTATGCTTCGGCGGTATTCCCAAGGCGATCCTGTTCCCGAGATAAAGCAGTTGTTTCCAAAGCTGCTTGATACTTGGGAGTTGTCGAACTCCTTAGCGGATGGAATTTGTGCGGAAAATCATCTGAAAACCTGCCGCGACTGGGTATTCGATCTATCCGATCTCAACCACTATATCTGGTGTTTTTGGCTGGTTGGACTGGCTCTCGTATTGCAAATTCCCGACGGTCAGTGGGGCCGACTATTGGCTCTCGTTGGTGAAGAAGGTAAAGACATTTTGCTGGATCGGGTAATCGTTAGTCGCCAGCCTTCACGCGTTGTTGGAGATGTTCTGCTGCATGACAAACCTTATGCCCGGTTGCTCAAGGCCATCGATGCACCCAAGGAGCAACAGGCGATATTGCTGCGAGAGTTTATCAATGGTTGGTATCCAGAACTCAACCGACGCGGCAAGCAGCAGCCGTGGTGGTACCAGTATGGTGATCCTGAAAAGCACCCGCTAGAAAAGGGCAGCTATTTTGGACGTTGGTGCATTGAAGCTGTAGCGGCAGTCGCGGCTTTTAGATTGGATGACAGCCAATGCTTGGGACATCCGCATTATCCAGGCGATTTACTGCGCCCCAACGGCCCGAGCACACATTTGCATTCGCAAGAAACAAAGGCACGGAGTTGGCTTAGATTCTTTGGTATTTAAAAGTAAGCTAGGTGTAGATGACTCGAGATAAGGAAAGGACAGATCCCTTCGTCTCACCCTTCGTCTCAGGAGGAGGGATTTCTACCTCGGGTGCGGAGTGGTTACTATCCCTTTGGTATTTGTCCAGCTGCAGCTATTGGTGAACGAGCGGGATTGCTGGCCAACCTCGGCTACGACCCCGACTTCAAACGCCTCGGCGATGGTTTGTATGAACAACGCCATCGCCAGCAAGGAGGCCCTCAATCTGTCGTTGGGAGTCAGCCTTACCTCGCAGCAAGTCGCGGCGATGCAAGAAAGCGGGGACAGACCACATTTATCGAGGGGCTGGATAATGCTCCTTCAATTTAATCGTGGTCTGTCCCCGTTTTCCCTCCGTTTTCCCTAAACAAGGCGTATGCCGACTATCACGAACTGAGCCGCCAGCAGGATATTGATGCGGTCGCGCAATGTGCAGCGAATCCTGCCAACTGTGCTTCCATCTCCAAGCGTGTCGCCGAGGCTGAGAAGCAAACCCAAAGTCTCAAAGACATGGCCGCTTCGGCATCGCCTGAAGCCGTCAAGATCTTTGATCGGTTGATCACGGAGAACAACGGCTTCCAGAACATGCTCGCGGGAGTTACCGCCGGGCATTCGGTCGATGCGATTGCCGATACCCTTGTTCAAAAGTTTGGCTTCAGCCACGAGGCCGCCGTTGCTGCCGTCGAGAATTTTGCGACGCTCGCGGCCGGGGGGAATCCGATCGTCAAGCCTGTGGGGGCTGGTGGTGGTAAGGGGCCGACCAAAGAAGGCGGTTCGGGGACACCGGGGACGTCCACTGCCTCGGGTAGTGGGACTGGCGGTCCAAAAGAAATTGCGAAAAACGGGGACAGACCACGTTTATCCTGAGAATGGCAGAGAATGGGGGCAGACTACGTTTTTCTGTGTCGCACTTTAGCGATCTGAAATAGTGTGAAATAGATAGGGAGATTGTTTTTCATAGAATTGACTAAGCTATTGGCATCATTAATTGTGAACGGATTCATCATATGCCACGCAGAGCACGTCTCTTAATGCCAGGTGTCCCCTTGCATCTGATTCAACGAGGAAATAATAGATCAGTTTGCTTTATTTCAGAGGATGATTACCTTTTTTATTTAGAGCTGCTTGCTGAACAGGCCAACAAAAATTCGTGTGAAATTCACGCATGGTGTCTTATGACTAATCATGTCCATTTGTTGATTAGCCCTCATGAGCACAGCAGTACCAGTTCGCTTATGAAAGGAATAGGGCAACGATATGTGCGATACATAAATCGTACATATGGACGTAGTGGGGCTTTATGGGAAGGACGCTTCCGTTCGTGCCTTGTTCAAAGTGATAGTTATGTATTGGCCTGTTATCGCTACATTGAGATGAATCCTGTCAGAGCCAAAATGGTGACGCATCCTGCGGAATATCGTTGGTCGAGTTATCGTGCTAACGCACAATCAGAGTTTTCGCATCTCATTACCCCGCATGCTCAGTACCTGTCGCTTGGGGACACAGATGTATCGACTGCTGAAGTCTATCGCGAGCTTTTAGAAGCGAGTTGGAGATAGGATTGGTTGACCAGATTCGGGCTGCCACCAATGGCAACTATGTACTTGGTGGTTCGCGATTTGTAGCCGAAATTGAAGCTATGATTGGACGACGAGCTCGGCGGGGATGCCCGGACAGACCGAAAAAGCACTAGATTTTTTAGATGGAAAACGTGGTCTGTCCCCGTTTATAGTTTTGAGTACAACGCAGGCAAGGTGATTGGAACAAACGTCTCAGGCGCTCCAACATCGACAATCAAAATAAATGTTCGGGATGGTGTGATTCAGACTGCATTCCCGTACTAGTTAGGAATGGTTATGAGTAGTGGCGGCACACTAATGGAACAATTTGTCGTCCAAGAGTTGGACGACAGCGTTCGCTCTATTTTGAAAGATGCCTTTGATGAGCGGATGCGCTCAGAGAACGTTCTGTTGAGGGAGTTCGAGTTTAATTGCTTTGACGTTTCTCTAGATTTTGAAAAAGGCATTGTCACATTGCAAGATGTTCTTTCTGCTGGAGAGAGTAGCTCTCTTGATATACCGATGCGTGACTTTATCTCCGCTTGCGGTTTGAACGTCTCTTTTTAGCTGTAGACGCCTGGATGTGATCTGACACCGGCCTAGCGCCGGTGTTTTTTTACCCGAAAAACGGAGGCAGACCCTGAGGGATCCCCACAAACTTCATTGCGAGAACGGGGACGGACCACATTTATCGAGGGCTGGATAATGCTCCTTCAATTTAATCGTGGTCTGTCCCCGATTTCTCGTTCTTCTGTGTCGCACTTTAGCGATCTGAAATAGTGTGAAATAGATAGGGAGATTGTTTTTCATAGAATTGACTAAGCTATTGGCATCATTAATTGTGAACGGATTCACCATATGCCACGCAGAGCACGTCTCTTGATGCCAGGTGTCCCCTTGCATCTGATTCAACGAGGAAATAATAGATCAGTTTGCTTTTTTTCAGAGGATGATTACCTTTTTTATTTAGAGCTGCTTGCTGAACAGGCCAACAAACATTCGTGTGAAATTCACGCATGGTGTCTTATGACTAATCATGTCCATTTGTTGATTAGCCCTCATGAGCACAGCAGTACCAGTTTGCTTATGAAAGGAATAGGGCAACGATATGTGCAATACATAAATCGTACATATGGACGTAGTGGGACTTTATGGGAAGGACGCTTCCGTTCGTGCCTTGTTCAAAGTGATAGTTATGTATTGGCCTGTTATCGCTACATTGAGATGAATCCTGTCAGAGCCAAAATGGTGACGCATCCTGCGGAATATCGTTGGTCGAGTTATCGTGCTAACGCACAATCAGAGTTTTCGCATCTCATTACCCCGCATGCTCAGTACCTATCGCTTGGGGACACAGATGTATCGACTGCTGAAGTCTATCGCGAGCTTTTTAGAAGCGAGTTGGAGATAGGATTGGTTGACCAGATTCGGGCTGCCACCAATGGCAACTATGTACTTGGTGGTTCGCGATTTGCAGCCGAAATTGAAGCTATAATTGGGCGACGAGCTCGGCGGGGATGCCCGGGCAGACCGAAAAAGCACTAGATTTTTTAGATGGAAAACGTGGTCTGTCCCCGTTTATATTGAATTTAACTGACGGCGGATGTCCGTAAAGGAGAGGATTTATTTTGCTAGGGGACACCATGAGGGTGGGGGAAAGGAGAGCGGCTTATTTATTACTAATTTTTCTAATAAATAAAACCGTGGTGCGCTAAACTGGAAATTCTCCCCTAGGTATTGCAGATAGCTTAAAATCTTCTGGTGTCATCAGTGATGGGAGTAAATATTAGTATGTTTGGGGAAGGAAAAAGTTGAAATTAAGTGGCGCTCGCCTGATGCAAACGCAGCTGCAAAGTTTCCAGGGGCTAACTCTGGTGCAGGATGGGCTGCGCAAATAAAAATTGGAAATAAATTACTTGGGTAGGATGGTTGGCTATACAGGAAGCCCTCTAACTTAACTCACATTCCTGTAGATTTTTAAAGAATGAAGAATTTTTCGTATTATAGTTCCTTGCCAGACTCCATGGCCGAGGATGAATTACATGCCGAGTTTCTCGAGCTTATCGAGAGCTGTGCGCTTGCTGAGTGTGAGGACTTTGAGGTTGTAAGGAATTTTCTTGAGCTCAGCGATCGTCAATGGCAAACGTATGCAATTTTGGGTGACTATTTAAAAGGTGAAATAGAACGGGTTTTAATCTCGCGCTGGAATGCCGATAATTTGGAATTGGTTGAGTGTCTTATTGCTGTTACTGCAAGGCTAGGTCTTGTTGGGTTGTTCAGGTTTATATTGAGTCAGGATGTTAGTGGTCTGCCGTCCGATGTGGTGGCTGAGATAGAAAATGCGATAAGCGAACTTGGTGATAATATTGCTGATCCATATAGTGGTATGCTATAAAATAGTGGTGAAAAATTGGGCGCTGTGAGTAACTGTATACAAGGGTTTTTCAGTTGCTGATGTCTGTTCGAACTGAAAAAAATTCTGTTTGGAGAGAAGGGAAATCAACATAAAGGTGACGGGCTTATTTGTTTGGTTTGTCCGGTGGCCAGAAAATATATCTGTCCCATTTTCTCAATCATTTTCTCATGCTACGTACTACTTGACGAACAAGCGGCCTGATGGCTCTGTGGTGGTTTCTGACGCTGATGCCGAGAAGGAAAGGGGACGAAGGAAAGGAGACGGATTTATTTGTCTGGTTTGTCCCATCCTGAACAAGGTTCACACCTTCCGATCTATTTTTCAGGAGAGCGTAATGGAATCAGGACCAGGCACACTTGTGTGGCCGCAGTATGGCCTTGCCAGCCTGGACGTTGCATGAGCCTGTGTGAGGGTTTTTCGATGATTTTGGTGCCGTAATATTCCGGATTGCCACGATTGACAGCCCTCACGACTTGTAGGAATTTAGCCGCCCGCAGGTAAGGGATATCTGCCGATGGCCACAAGATGGCCGTTGTTCACCACACAAAGGATTGTCTATGCAAGGTTCAAACACCGTCGCTCAACAGGTGTGCGGTCAGCTGGTGCACGAGCATCAGAACCCCCCACACATGAACATTGCCGAGCAAATCCTTGAATGCCTGTTTCGCCGTCGTAGCCTCGCCCCGGGGCAGGATCACGAACTGTCGTCGCAAGTGCTGGAACCCCATCTGACCAAGGTCATGCAAGCGGTCGAGAGCGGTCGCAAGGTCGAAATGGTCTTGCCAGCCTTTCCCGGCAAGTCGCCCAGCCGCAAGAAAACCCTCAGCCATCTGCCTGATCTTGCGGAACATCATGCAATCGACGAGTTACATCGCCTGTGCAAGGAGATCCAGGAGATCTACGCACCGGGAGCGCTGATTCATATCTGCTCCGATGGCTATGTGTTCTCTGACTTGGTGCATGTTCCCGATGCGGACGTTAAGGCCTACACCGACGCTATCCAGGACTACGCCGAACAGCACTATCCCGGCACGTTCGCCCATTTCGACCTCCAGGATGCCTACCCACAGCTGGATTGTCTGGACGCCATGCGTGAAGAGATGATGATCGAGCACGGTCAGTCATTGATCTTGTTGCAGCAGCGCTTCAAGGATGATCCGCACATGATGTTGATGTACTGCGGCATCCATCGCTTTCTTTCCGAGGATTACTCGGGACTGAAAGTATTCGCTGGCATGAGCCTCAACGCAGTGAAGAAGGTCGCCAAACCGGCCTCGCAGCGGGTGATCCAGCGCAGTGAAGCCTGGGGGGCGCTGTTGCAGGCGCGTTACCCGCATTGCCTGCGCTTGTCGATTCACCCGCAGTTGGCGGTCTCGACGAAGATCGGTATCCGGTTGGTGCCAACCAGTGACCTGTGGCGTACGCCCTGGCATTCGGTGGCCATCAAGCGACGGGGTGTGGTCACCCTCGAAAAACGCAGCAATGTCGATGAGCGCTATCACCGCCTGGTGTTCCGCAAGGGGCGTCCTTGTCACTACGCCAGTGCTCAATGATGACGTCTCGGTTACGGGTCGAAGCCGTACTCTTCGATTTGGACGGGACTCTGGTCGACACCTTGCCCGACATCACCTGGTGCTTGAACCAAGTGCTGTTCGAACACGGTTGCCCGGCGCTGACCACGGAAATAGTGTGCGGGTATATCGGCGGCGGCACCACGGCGATGATCGAGCGAGTTGCCACGCAGTTTGGTGTCGCTGATGCGCTCGCCATGCACCAGCGCTATGTAGCGCTCTACCAAAACAACCTGGTTCAATTTTCCCGGCCATTCAGCGGCGTATTGGAATTGCTCGAAGGCTGTCGCCGGTTGGAAGTGCCGCTAGCTATCGTCACCAACAAGGCTGACAAAATGGCCCGGCAAGTCGCCGATGCACTGCTTCCACAGAATACCTTCGGGACGATTCTGGGGCATCGCGCGGGCAGGGCGCTCAAGCCTCAGCCGGATGTGGCATGGGAAGCCGCCCGGCGGTTGTCGGTTGATCCGCACCACTGCTTGTTCGTCGGTGACACGGAGATCGATCTGCAAACCGCGCGTGCCGCAGGCATGCACTCGGCGGCGGTCACTTGGGGCTATGGCCTGACACCAGACTTGCAGGCCCAGGCCCCGAACTTCTGCTGTGAACACCCGGCCGAATTGCTGCGCATTTTGCAGCAAGCCTGCGGGGCTGCGCATGCGTTCACCGGGCATGGCGACACCGTTAAATCCTATTGATACACACACACCCTCAAGGAAATTGTTCTATGGAACATAGAGATGCCTGGATCGCTGCCGTCAGCGATTTGCTGGCCGGTTATCTGCTCAAAGGCACGGATGATTGTTTCGACACACAAGGCAGGGCGCATCTGGCGCTTCGATTGGGGCACTGCTTCGATCAGGGCCTGCCAGTGCGTCTGGTTTTGCCAGGCTTTCCCTGCAAGTCGCCAAACGCCAGCGACCAGACCTTCGGTGTGCTGCCGGACTACGGCGAGGTCATGGCCATCGAGCGCCTCGACCAACTCGGCCAAGCCATCGCCGCGTTGCACGCACCGGGCTGCGTGGTGTCGATCCTCAGCGACGGCACGACCTTCAATGACATCGTCGGCGTGGCCGACGACGTTCGCGCCGCTTACAACCGGGCGTTGCGTGAACTGTGCACCACCCACACGATTGAGTGGGTCAGCATGGAAGACCTGTTTCCCCAGGCCCAAAGTGCCGAGTCGGTTCGCGCCAGCCTGATCAAGCAGGCCCGTCTACCGTGGAAAAACCTTGGCGACCTGATCGAGCAGAGCCGGCACGATGAATCCCTCAGCCGCGCGCATGACAACCTCTGCAGTCACCTCTACAACGACCTGCGTCTGTGCCGCGAAGACGGGCAGAGCGAGGACGAGTACCTGCAACAAATCAATTTCAAAGCCTACCAAATGATGTATCGCGGGCAGGCATTGAACGCGGCGGTGGACCGTTTCTTCGGCGATGACATTCGCTTGTCGGTCCATCAATACAACAATGCCGGCCCCAAATTCACCTTCGGTCTGGCCGAAGGGCTGACCCGCGCGGACAGCCCCTGGCATACCGTACCGGTGTGCAACCTGGATGGCAGCCAAACCCTCCGCGCCCGCGCCCAGGTCGACCTCGACCACCATGTGCTGGTCACCTATGAAGGGCGGCCATGGCTCTACCACCAAACAGAAAACCCGCAGGCCCAAGGCTTCGAGTACGAACTGCAAAAACTTCCGCTGTTTGGCCTGGTGGTGCGAGACCCGTTGGGGCTGGGTTTCGAACGACTGTCCACCGGCCTGCTGGAAGCTCTGGTGGAAACCTTCGGTTTCGTCTGCCTCAAAGGCTGTCGTTTCGACGACCAGGATAGCTTTGCTCGCAGCTGCGAACGCTTCGGCACGCTCTACGAATGGGCCTTCGGTGCCGTCCACGTGGTCAAGCCTGCGGACAAACCCCAAGGCGTGGTGCACTCGCTGGAGAAAACACCGTTGCACTGGGACCTGAACATGCTGCCCGACAGCGACGCACAAGTTCAACGCAACCCGAAATTCTGCGCCAGCAAATTCATGCTGTACTGCAAGACCGCGCCGCAGCCGGGCGAGGGTCAGACCACCATCGTCGACAGCCGTAACGTACTGCGCAAAGTCGGGCAGCAAGTCGCCCGACAATGGCAGGGCGTGAACATCACCTACTACACCAAAATGACCTACTTCGGCGGCTCGCCGCGCATGTACAGCCTGGTGGACCACCACCCCCGCAGCGGCGAGCTTATCCTGCGCTACCAAGAGGGCACCGACTCGACATTGCAGACCTTGAGCCAGTCAGTGCAGGACCATGACGAGCAGGCTCAACAGGCGTTGCTGGAGCAGGTCAATGCGCTGGTTTATGCCCCGGAGTGTTTGATTGCTCATCAATGGAGTGAGGGGGATCTGGTGCTGATCGATAACTATCGGACGCTGCATGGGCGGCTGCCGATGTCGGCGGGTTCTTCGTCGCGGGAGTTGTGGCGGGTGCAGGTTTACTGATTGTTGTTGTCAGAGTCGGTGCAGGAAGCAGAAAAACCGCAGTAATGCGGTTTTTCTACGACTGAAATTTAATCACTGCCCCTTGGGCGTATCAAACCCTCGCTGCTCAATCACCCGAAACACATCACTCACATCCTGAACCAGGATCCGCGCGATATTGGTGACTGTGTTGATGTCGTTCTCGGCGTAGTCGGGGAGGCTGGTACAGGCCATCAGGTTCAGGTATTTGAGGACGGCATTGAGGCGCTCGCTGAGGCAGCTGTGGAGTTCGCGCAGTGGGGCGTCGGCGTCGATGAGGAGGACGGGGTGGTCGGTGGCGAAATGGGACATGGGGGTGTAGTGGCGGAGCGGGTTTTGCGTCGTCATGGTGTTAATCCTAATAAAAGTAGAATTGCCACCGTTCTGCTGCGAAACAAAATGGGTGGCAGCTATGCGCGGGTTCGCAGACCGGAGGATTAACACCAAGACCCGGCAGACCCGAAGGTCTCCCACGCACAACCGCCATAAAGTGATGCTCAGCCGGGAGCCGACCGTGCTTGACGGAACAAGGTGTCAATCTTAAGGGCTGCGAAACCCTATCGCCAACCGATGTCAGCGACAGCCCCACTCTAGGCAGCGATTTTGATAGCCGCAACCGGGGTGTAGGACGCTCGGATGGTCATTTCGCAAAGTGGCTTTTCCCCACGCTGTGGCGCAAATGCAGTAAAACCGGGCATCGCAGTGTGTCTGAGGAAACGGGCTAGCAGGGTTTGGGGTTGCTTCGCAGCCCAGCGAGAGCAAGCTCCCTCGCCACAAAAGGCAAATTCCTACATATTTTGCAGACTTCAAAATCCTGACCGCGACGTCACGGCATTTAACCCGAGGAGAATCCCATGAGTCAGTCACTGGAACGCGCCATTGCCATCGCCGCCGCGGCGCATGAGGGGCAGGTGGACAAGGGCGGGGCGCCTTACATCCTGCATCCGCTGAAAGTCATGCTGCGGGTGAACACGCTGGAAGAGCGCATCGTCGCGGTACTGCATGACGTGGTCGAGGACTGCGGTGTCAGCCTCGACGAGCTGCGCAAGGAAGGCTTCAGCGAAGCAGTGCTGACGGCGATTGCGTCGGTGACCAAGGTGCCGGGCGAGTCTTATGAGGCGTTCGTCGAGCGCGCGGCGCAGAACCCGATCGGGCGGGTGGTGAAGCTGGCGGATCTGGAAGAGAACAGCGACTTGTCGCGGATTGCCCAGCCGTCCTGGGAGGATCTGGAGCGCGTTGAGAAGTATCGGCGGGCGATGGGGGTGTTGCGTTCGTAGCGGGTGTTGCCAACGCGTCGCCGGCGCGAGTGCCGACCATTCCGGGATTTACGGAGGGTGTACCCGCCAGGAACAACAAAGCCCCGATTATTCGGGGCTTTGTTGCTTGGGTATGCACAGTTCTCAGATCGTTACCGCACGCCGTCCGGCGTTAATTAGTGATTTTATTGCTGAAACTTCCAGGATGAGCTCGAAAGGCGACTTAATGTCGGACCCGGCAAAGGCAAAGCGGGCGGGTTAAAGCCACCATCAGCACTGCCGATAACTTCGACTACGAATCCGCAAATCGCGCCTACATCAATAATGACTGAGCCTACGACCAAGGTCCTCTGCTGGCCGGCCGCCTCATTTAAGGAAAAGTGACTGTGATCATTGGTATCGACCTGGGCACCACCAACAGCCTTGTGGCTGCCTGGGATGGCGAACATGCCCGGCTACTCCCCAATGCGTTGGGCAACCTCCTTACACCCAGCGTCGTTGGCCTCGACGACCACGGCCAACTGATCGCCGGGGATATTGCCTGCGAACGGCTGCACACCCACCCCCACCTCACCACATCTCTGTTCAAGCGCTATATGGGGAGCGCCCGTGAAACGCAGCTGGGCGGGCGCGCCTATCGAGCGGAAGAACTCTCGGCGATGCTACTGCGTAGTCTCAAGGCCGACGCCGAGCGCGCCTTAGGCGGGCCCGTTCACGAAGCAGTGATCAGCGTGCCCGCGTATTTCAGTGATGCCCAGCGCAAGGCCACGCGTATTGCCGGCGAACTGGCCGGGCTGAAAATTGAAAGGCTGATCAACGAACCCACCGCTGCAGCCTTGGCCTATGGCCTGCAACAGCGAAACGAAGCGACCTTTCTGGTGTTCGACCTTGGGGGTGGCACCTTTGACGTGTCCATCCTCGAGCTGTTCGAAGGCGTTATGGAAGTGCGCGCCAGCGCGGGGGACAATTTCCTTGGGGGTGAAGATTTCGATGACCGGCTCGTGGAGCATTTCATCGCCAAAATCGGTGCCGCTGACCTGCCAGACACGGCCCACCCTGCCATAGCACAGCGGTTGCGGCGTGAGGCACAACGGGTTCGTCATGCCTTGGGGCAGGCGCAAGTCACGAGCTTTATCCTTCGCGAGCAAACGCGTGAATGGAGTCTTGAACTGACCCAGAGCGACCTGGCGGACATCGTCCGGCCTCTGCTGGACCGCCTGCGAGCCCCGATCGAGCGCGCGTTGCGCGACGCCCGGATCAAGGTGGCTGACCTGAACGAAATATTATTGGTGGGCGGCACCACGCGCATGCCGTTGGTGCGAAAGCTGGTCGCGGCCCTGTTCGGGCGAATCCCGGCGATGCAGCTCAACCCGGATGAGGTAGTTGCGCAGGGGGCGGCTATCCAGGCGGCGCTACAGGCGCGCCATGCCTCCCTCGAAGAAGTGGTACTTACCGACGTATGCCCCTATACCTTGGGAATCGAGACCTCGGTGCAGCTAGGCGCCGGTTACCAAAGCGGCCACTACTTGCCAATTATCGAGCGCAATACAGTGGTGCCGGTGAGCCGCTCCCGTAACGTGTCCACCCTCAGTGATAACCAGAAAGTAGTCAGGCTAGGTATCTACCAAGGCGAAAGCCGGTTGGTGGCCAACAATATTTTCCTGGGTGAACTGGAAATCCCCGTACCACCGCGCAAAGCCGGTGAGGTAACGCTGGACATACGCTTCACCTACGACAATAACGGTTTGCTCGAAGCCCAGGTGCATTTGCCAATTAATGACGAAACCCATCGGCTGGTCATCGAGAACAACCCCGGGGTATTGGCTCCTGAAGAAATCGCCCAACGGTTGGCGGCCCTCGAAGCACTGAAAGTGCACCCGCGCGACCAGCAGATCAATACCTTGCTGCTGGCCCGGCTGGACCGCTTGTATCAGGAAAGCCTGGGCGATGGCCGGGAACGTATTGCCGGGCTGGCGAACCATTTTCAGCAAATGCTCGACACCCAGGATGAACGCCTGATACGCGAAGCCCGTGGCGACATTACCCAGCGTCTTGCCCATTTCGAGCGGGAGGGTTGAGTCACCATGAGCCATTGGAAAGTGCTGGACCTTACCCCGGACGCGGACGAACGCAGCATCAAACGCGCCTATGCGCGGCTGCTGAAAATCCACCGCCCAGACGAAAACCCCAATCAGTTCCAGCGCCTTCGGGAAGCCTATGAAGCTTCGCTGGCCGAGTCCCGCTGGCGCGCGCAGATTGATGAGGAAGACGTTAATTCCCCGTTAACCGCAAGCGCATCAACCCCGGAATACCATCCGCCCGCGCAAGCCCCTACGTGGGTAATCCCTCAGGATAGCGTCGACACTCCAACCGCCATCAGTCCTCCGGAACCGTCCCTGGAACAGATGCAGCAGTGGCTGGCCGAGGGTAAAGAGCGCCAAGTGCGGGAAGCGCTGTGCCTTTGGCTGGCGAGCGACTGGCTATTGCCCTTCGAGCGCCGCCAGCAGTTCGAGCAAAGCATATTGGATTGGCTCGAGTCCGCCGAAAAATGGTCGCCAGCCTTTTTCGATGGTGTGTGTCAGGTCATGGGTTGGAACGAAACCCAAGGCGATCTGCCGTGCGAGTACTGGCGCTGGGACAGACTGATCCGGCGGTGCGAGGCGCAAGCTTTTGCAGAGACCCTACGCGGCGATCTGGCCAGATTCGACGCCGATAAAATCCATGGGCAGGCAGCCGCCATGCTGTTCAAACCCATGACTGACCGCCGCCGGCGTGAAATGGCCGACTGCTTTAGCAACCTCGACTGGCAACGCTTTGCAGAGCTCGCCCAAGCCATTGAATATCAATACCCCGAAGTGCCCCAGCGTCTTGGGCTGCAACCACTCGACAACTGGCGGGATTGGTTGCCGGCCACAAACTATCGAGGGGTTTACCTTTTCCTATGGATGGCGCTGTGTGCTGTTCTTATGGCTTCGGTGCTTACCGGGCCTACGAAGAAAGAAGCGTTCGGCATGGTCATCATGCCACTGATAATGCCGGTATTGATCTGGATGGGCATGAAGGTTTACCACGTTTGGGCCATGGTAGCCGTGGTAGCGGGGCCGTTGGATGTGTTGCTTAGCCGATTGTTACTCCCGCGCCGTTGGTACCGACAAGGCGCTGGGCTCTTGTTGCTCCGCCACATACTCCCCAGTGCAGTGCCCGCAGCCCTGGCGTGCGCATGGTCCGGTGGTGTCCTGTGGCTGCGATGGGTAAGCCCGGTGGTGGTGTTCCTCGGTACGATTTACTTCACAAATGTGGCCCTGAGCGGCGGTAGGGTCTCGATGTGGGCTCGGGCACTACGAGCACTTAAACTGAAGGCCGGGCAACTGCCTTGGCACATGCTGCAACGCGAAGGCCTCGTTGTCGTGATTGCAGTGGCCGTGATGGCGGCTACAGTCTATTTCCGTATGAAAACTGTTGTTTAGCGGACAACACGCAATTTACTGGGCTGTGGATGAAGAGAAGGAGATGAGTGGGGACAGATCCCTCAGGGGCGGATTTATTTGTTTGGTTCGTGCGATGGTTGGAAAATAAATTCGTCCCCTTTTCCCTCTGGTGAAGGCCAGGGTTGGATAGTGGTTTCCGAGCGCAGGAGAGGAGCGCGCCAAGGCTGGCCGCCCCTTCACGGCTTCACACACTGGGCCGGCAAAAAAATAGCGCTTTTGCTCGCCTGTTACGTTCATAGTCAGGTCGAGGAGAACAGCATGAAATCCCGGATCATTGGATTGCGAGTGGCCGGTACCGTCTACGCACTGATGGCCTTGGCGCAACTGGGGCGCCTGATTATTCGCCCCGAGGTTCTCGTTAATGGGTATCCCATGCCCCTGTGGCCAAGCGTGCTCGCCTTGATATTGCTCGTGGTGTTGAGCATCTGGATGTGGTCGCTCACACAGTCGCGAGCAGAGTGAGGCTGACTCATCCAGGCCAAACCGCTTCTTGGGCCACTTCGGTGTGATGCTGATGCAGTCATGCTGCGGGTGAGCACTCTGGATGATGGACTGGGTGTTCCAGGTAGAAACGACAAAGCCCCGATTATTCGGGGCTTTGTCGTTTGGGTATGCGCAGTTCTCAGATCGTTACCGCACGCTATCCGGCGTTATTGTCTGGCCTGCGGTGACTACGGGTTCTGCGCAATGTGTTTTGGTCCCGCCATGGCCCACCCTATCAGCCCGAACAGCGGCACAAACACGATCACCACGATCCACACCAGTTTGTTGCTCGATTTGCCCTCGGCTTTACGTACCCTGTTGATCGCCCACAACTCGATCAGCAAAAGCACTGCCGCGAGCACGATCCAGATCGTTTCGATTTGCATGAGTCACCTCCTGATATTCATTCAGTTAGGTGAGTGGTGATGGGCGGGGTTCATTAAATTTCGGGGGGAGTGGGGGGAATGGCCGCCGAGTGAGCCGAACTGGGCGCGGCTCTGGATCATTTGTGGAATGCCGATTTCGGGGATGGATAAATTAGTAAGTTTGTTGCTTCAAACCTTAAAAAATATATGCCCGTGGTTTGGGTGTGTCGGGTATGTTCAGCCTTGATCCTGAGCGTTCTCGGAGACTCCGTAATGCCTGGTTTTGCCGAGCCTGGCGAATAACCTGTGGTGAGCGGGCTTGCCCCCTCGCCACAGAGTTGTGCATCGACTGACTCCTGTAGGAGCCTGCGATCTTTTGATTTTGATGTGTTGTGTCTGGAGGTCCCCATGGCCGCTTACAACCTGCGACAGCTTCGATATTTCGTCACCACCGCCGACTGCGGCAGCGTGGCGGAGGCTTCGCGCAAGCTTTATATCGCGCAGCCGTCGGTGTCGACGGCGATCAAGCACCTGGAAGAAAGTTTTGGCGTGCAGCTGTTTATCCGGCATCACGCCCAGGGTGTTTCGCTGACGCCGAGCGGGTCGCGGTTTTATCGCAAGGCGCTGGAGCTGCTGCGGGTCGCCCATGAGTTTGAGCAGAACGCGCTGGCGGACAACGACGTGGTCGCGGGGCAGATCGATATCGGTTGTTTTGAAACGGTGGCACCGCTGTACCTGCCGCGTTTGATCGCCGGTTTCAAAGAGCGTTGGCCAGGTGTGGAGATCCGCATTCGCGATGGCGAGCAGCAGGAACTGGTGCAGGCACTGACCGCCGGCAGCATCGACCTGGCGATGCTGTTCGAACACGATCTGGACAGCACGATTGAGACAGTGCCGCTGATGCCGCCGCAACAGCCTTACGCCTTGTTGCCGGCGGATCACCGCTTCGCGCAACAGGCGAAAGTGTCGCTGAATGACCTGGTGCTGGAGCCGATGATTCTGCTGGATGTGGTGCCGAGCCGGACCTACTTCGTGAGCATCTTTGAAGAGCGTGGGCTGACGCCACACATCGTGTTCAGCTCGCCTTCGATCGAGATGGTGCGGGGGATGGTCGGGCGCGGTTTTGGCTTTTCGATTCTGGTCACCAAACCGTTTTCCGAATACACCTATGACGGGCAGAAAGTCGTGTGCATACCGCTGGCCGAGACCGTGACCGGTTCGGGTTTGTCGGCGGCCTGGTTGAGAAGGGTGCAATTGACCAAGCCGGTACAGCTGTTCGTGGATTACTGCCAGGAAGAACTGGCCCGACTCTATACCTGAGCGTCGGGCCAATGATCAGCGGCTGATTGATAGCAGCATCCGTTGCAGCATTTGGTCGCAGCCGTTCAGTTGTTCGAGGCTGACAAACTCGTCCGGCTTATGCCCCTGATCCATGCTGCCCGGACCGCACACCACCGTCGCAATACCCGCCGCGTCAAACAGGCCGCCCTCGGTGCCGAACGCCACCGTACCGAATTCCCGCGAGCCGGAAAACGCGGCGATCAGCTCAGCGGCTTGGCTGTGCGCATCGGTTGCCAAACCGGGATAGGCCGACAACTCACTGAAGCGAATGTCACTCTGATCGCTCACGGCGCGCATGCGCGGCAATACTTGCTGCTCGGCGTAGGTCTTCAATTCTTGCGCGATCTCACTTGGATCGTGCGAGGGCAAGGCGCGGATTTCAAAGTCGAAGCGGCAATCGGCGGGGACGATGTTCAGGGCCTTGCCGCCGGAGATGACGCCGGTTTGCACGGTGCTGAACGGCGGATCGAAACGGGTGTCGTGATGCTCTGGCGCCTTGAGCCTGTGGCCAATCCGCCCCAGTTCACCGATCAGTTCAGCGGCGTATTCAATCGCATTGACCCCGAGCGGCGCGTACGCCGAATGGCAGGCTTCACCATGAATGTCGCAGCGCATCGCCAGCTTGCCCTTGTGGCCGAGCACCGGTTTGAGCTCGGTGGGCTCGCCAATGATGCAAAGCATCGGTTTGACCGGGCGCTGTTCCAGTGCTTTCAATAGCGAGCGGACCCCAAGGCAACCGACTTCTTCGTCGTAGGACAGCGCGATATGCACTGGCAGTCGCAGCGAGGCCTGCACCAGTGACGGCACCAGGGCGAGTACGCAGGCAATGTAGCCTTTCATGTCCGCGGTGCCGCGACCGTACAGGTTGCCGTCGCGTTCGGTGAGCTGGAACGGCGCGACGGTCCACGGCTGACCGTCGACGGGCACCACGTCGGTGTGTCCCGACAACACGATGCCCGGCTGATCCGCCGGGCCAATGGTGGCGAACAGATTGGCCTTGCTGCGCTCGTCGTTGTAAACCAGCTCGCAAGGCACATCGAAACTGGCGAGGTACTCGCGGACGAACTCGATCAGCTGCAGGTTTGATTCGCGGCTGGTGGTGTCGAACGCCACCAAGGCTTTCAGCAAATCGCGGCTGTGGCTCATCGGTCGTCTCCGGCGACACCGTAGCCTGGGGACTTGTCGGGGGCGAGGGCGCGGTCGATGTAGTCCTTGACCTGTGGGCGATAGGCGTCCCACAGCTTTTGCAATTGCGTGATCGGGTCGTGATCGGCCCAATCGACCCGCAGGTTGATGATCGGCCAGGTCAGTTCGCCGACCACCACCATCGCCGCCGAATGCACCGGCCCGGCTTCGCCACCCGTGGCGATGGCGGCGTTCATTGCAGCGAGCAAGCGGTCGGCCAGTTGCCCCTCGCCATGCTCGAATGCCTCGACCATGGCCGAGATCACGGCACGGTCCGCGAGCATGTTGCCGGCGGCCACGCATTGCTCGCCCGACACGGCGTTGTGGATGCCCAGGGTTTCTGAGCCGCTGAAATGCGCGGTGCGGCCGAGGTGGTCAATCGCTGTGATTTGTCGGTATTGGCTGTAGCCGTTGCGGGTCAACACCTGGTCCAGAGCCTCGGCAGGCGCGAGACCATGCTCCATGAGGGCCAGGGTTTCCGGGCCGAGGGACGGCAGGGTGATGTTTTGCGTGGAGACCGCGCCGACACCGGGCCGCAGCCAGGGGCAGCGGGCGCCGACGGCGATGCTTGAGGAACTGATGGCAATGCCGAACTGACCGGTTTCGGGGCAACGGGCGGTGATGGAGAAGGTCATGTTTTTGCTCCTTGTTCGGGCTTGGAGAAAGTGGTGTCTGTGATGGCGTCTTCGCGAGCAAGCCCGCTCCCACATTGAATCTTCAGTGGACACAAATTCGTGCACGACGCCGATTAAGTGTGGGAGCGGGCTTGCTCGCGAAAGCCGCGACTCGGTCTACCTGCTTACTCAGGAATCACCGCAATCACATCAATCTCCATCAACCACTGCGGCTGCCCCAGTGCCGACACCACCAACCCGGTGGAAATCGGAAACACGCCTTTAAGCCACTTGCCCACTTCCCGATAAACCGGCTCGCGGTAGCGCGGGTCGATCAGGTAAGTGGTGGTTTTGACGATGTGGCTGAGGTCGCTGCCGGCTTCTTCCAGTAATTGTTTGACGTTGCGCATGGCTTGCTCGGTTTGCGCACGCGGGTCACCGAGGCCCACCAGGTTGCCTTCGAAATCGGTACCGACCTGGCCGCGAACATAAACGGTATTGCCGGCCCGTACGGCCTGGCACAGGTCGTTGTCCAGGCTCTGGTTCGGGTAGGTTTCTTTGGTGTTGAACATGCGAATACGGGTATGGGTTGGCATGGACATCTGAGGCTCCTGAAAGAAAAAGGCTTACGCGCTGACAGTCGTTTTGTGGGCGGCCAGAGCGGTTTCAGCCTGGCGCTGCGCGGCGTCGTGGTATTCAAGGTATGAACGCTGAATGGCGATGTGGTCGGCCACGTACTTGGCGTCGTGCCAAACACCCCAGATGAACGAAGAGCCGCGACGGGACTGCCACGGCAGGCCGAGGAAATACACCCCAGGCTCGCTCGACACACCGCGCTGATGCTGCGGCTTGCCGTTGTCGTCGAAGGCATCGACCTTGAGCCAGCTGTAATCGGTGGCAAAACCGGTGGCCCAGATGATCGAAGACACGCCGGCCTTGGTCAGGTCGAGCTCAAGAATCGGGTGGGTCACGCAGTCCGGATCGGGGAAGGTATGCCGCGCTTCAGGTTCTTGTGGCAGGTCCAGGCCATTGCGTTCGATGTAGGCGTCGGCGGCATTGAGCAGCGCCAGGTAGTTCTCGTCGCCGCGGGCCAGGTTCTCCGCAAGGTTGGGCTGGAACGTTACTACGCTGCCATTGAACGATTGGGTCAGCCCCACCAGTGTCATCCCGCGATGGGCCAGCCCACGAAAGTCCACGGTACGGCCGCCATAGGCACCGCTGACGGCAATGGTCACGTGCTCCCGGCCGGGCTTCATTGCCGCCTGATCCCACTCGCCGAGCACCCCCAGCCACCAGCAGAAATCCCGGTTGCGGTAGGCGCGAGGAGGGCGATCGTGCGCTCCGACCGAGAGGTAAACCTGCTTGCCGGCACGCTGCAATTCATCGGCGATCTGCACCCCGGACGAGCCGGCACCCACCACCAGCACAGCGCCCTCGGGCAGTTGCTGCGGGTTGCGGTATTCGGCGGAATGGATCTGGGTGAATGGCTGATCTTTCGGGGCAATCGGCGGAATCACCGGGCGCTGGAACGGCCCGGTGGCGGCGACCACGCGATTGGCCTCGATCATGCCTTCGGAGGTTTCAATGGTGAAGCCCGGGCGACCGACATTGCGTTCGACCTTCTTGACGTCCACGCCGGTGCGGATGGGGGCGTTGAACTTCTTCGCGTAGGCTTCGAAATAATCCGCCACCCGCTCTTTCGGGGCGAAACCGTCGGGGCTCAGATCGTCGAATTCAAGACCCGGAAACCGATCGTGCCAGGCCGGGCCGTTGGCCACCAGCGAATCCCAACGACCGCTGCGCCAGCGCTCGGCGATACGGCTTCGCTCCAGCACCAGGTGAGGCACGCCGAGTTTACTCAGGTGCTCACTCATGGCCACGCCAGCCTGACCGGCGCCCACGATCAGCGTATCTGTTTTTGTTTTTTCAGTGGTCATGTCTTTACCCTTCGAAGTTGGAATCAGGTCGGTTGTGGCCTGCCATTTCTTGGGTCAAGACTAGGGATCACCCCTGGATCGGTAAAATATTATAAAGCTGGCATTTGAATACAAATTACCGATGCAGGGCTGCGATGTTCTGGCGGTGTTGGAGGTGGTACGGAGGTCCGCTTGCGGCGTTAGTATTTTTCCATTTACCGAGCTTTCCCCTTGAAAACAATCAGTCTAAAAATCCCGACCCAAGCCTCGAACGGTTTGCTATTCTGAGGTTGTAGGTGAAGACGCAGACTGATGCGCAAAGGGATAGCGAGGAGGTGTGGGGCGCGCTCCCAAGGGTACACGGTTAGAAAGATCTCCGCGCTGAGATCCAGCCCTTATGCCGTGTGAGGCAGAACAGCCTAAAGCTAAAAATCCTGTTCTGTGAGAGGCCCGATAAATCTCGTAAGCCAGAGACCAGCACTGGCCACCTACATCGATTTCCAAAGCCCGCCTTGTGCGGGCTTTTTCGTGTTCGCGGGTGGCCGATCCGTTCTACACCGCGCGTGCTTTTGCGGATGAGACCTGTACAACGGTTTCGTCGCGCTCTGCCTGCCCGATATGAGCCGCAAAGCCGGATTGACCCGCAGCAATCCCATCACGCAACGTGAGTTGCGGAATGTCATACGCCCCTGAGTTCTGCGCCCGGAAAGCAATCGGTGCGGTTTTCTCGAGGTCATCGAGCCGTTGACCGAGCGCCTCACAGGTCGCTGAAAATCTCGCCTCATCCATTCGGCTGGTCCGATAGATCAAAAACGGAGGCAGCACGTCGAAGCCGGGGTAAAACAGTACGCCATGCTGGATGGGGAATAGCACATCGTCGATCGGCCCATTGATGCCCCGGGGGCTGTAATGCGACTCCCAGCCACCGGTGGTGACGATCAGCATCGCCCGTTTACCCGCCAGCGTGCCTTCCCCGTAACGATCGCCCCAGCGCGCATCGGAGTGTTCTCCTACGCCGTAGGCAAACCCATAGGCGTAGACGCGTTCCACCCAGCCTTTGAGAATCGCCGGCATCGAGAACCACCACAGCGGAAACTGCAGAATGACGGTATCGGCCCAGAGCAGTTTTTCCTGTTCGAGGACGATGTCCTGTCGTTGCCAGCCTTCTTTGAAAGCGCGCCTGGAGTCCTGTGACGGATCGAACCGCGCGTCAGCCGGCCGGCCGAGACTGTCCTCGGCGTCCAGCGAAGCTTTCCAGTCCATCGCGTACAAATCGGAGACCTGCACCTGATGGCCGGCAGCCTCCAGACGTTTGACGGCAAAGTCCTTGAGCGATCCGTTCAACGATTTGGGTTCGGGGTGGGCATATACGAGTAGAACATTCATGGCTGAGTCTCCGGTGTCAGAAGCCAGCAGAATCAGGTCTTAGCCGGTATATTGGAAATGAATAACCAATATGCCAGGTATTGTCATGAATAATCTGCGGCGTCTGGACATCAATCTGCTGCTGACCCTCGATGTCCTGCTCTCGGAACACAACGTGACCCGTGCGGCGCAACGTCTGAATCTGTCGCAACCTTCGGTGAGCGTTCATCTCGCTAAATTGAGGGATATTTTCAACGATCCGCTGTTACTGCCGGGGCCACGGGGCATGCGGCCCACGGCCCGGGCCGATGAGTTGCGCGAGCCGTTGCGCCAGGCCCTGGAAGCCCTGGAGCGCGCGGTGTCGCCCGCCAGCCCTTTCAACCCGGCCGAGGCGCGGCAGACGTGGAGTGTCATGGCGTCGGACTACGGCGAGTCGACCATTATCTTGCCCGCATTGGCCGGGCTGCGTTCGGCGGCACCGGGTACGCGTCTGGCGGTGTTTGACCTGATGCCGTCACAACTGGCCAAACAAGCGGAGCAGGGGGCAATCGACCTGGCTTTTCATATCAGCGAGGGCGCTCCTGCGGGCTTGCGGCGTCGTGCATTGTTCACCGAGCGTTATGTGTTGGTGGGGCGTGCCGGCCATCCGTTGTTGAACAAGCGACCGACACTCGCGCAGTTCTGCGAACTCGACCATGTCATCGTGTCCCGGGATGGCGGAGGCTTTGAGGGTGTCACCGATCAGGCGCTTTCCCAGCTGGGCATGACGCGCCGGGTGGTGCTTTCGCTCCCGCATTTTCTGTTTGTCCCGTCGGTGGTGGAGAGCACCGACATGGTCGCGATGCTGCCGGCGCGCCTGGTTCGCGATACGCATGCGTTGGCGATGGTGGAGCCCCCGCTTGAAGTGCCGGGATACGAGATGTCGATGCTCTGGCCCGAGCGCGCTCATCGCGACCCGGCGCATCGGTGGTTGCGTGAGTTCATCGTGAATGCGCTGGGATAGGCATCAGGGAAGCGCAAATCCCTGTGGGAGCGGGCTTGCCCGCGAAGGCGGTGTGTCAGGCGACATCGATGCCGGATGTGCAACCGTCATCGCGGGCATCCCGCTCCCACAGGTTGCGCGCGGCCATGTCGGTTGTGTTGATTGAGGGACTTGGCTAATCTCGCACAAACACGCAAAAACAGGCATAACCATGCAAATCGAGCATTCCTCAGCCGAACTCCCCCAACTGCGCCGCCAAAAAATCCTGTTGATCCTCGAACGCGACGGCAAGGTCATGGCCTCCGAGCTGAGCCAGCATTTCGCCGTGTCAGAAGACACCATCCGCCGGGATCTTTCGGAGCTGGCCAGTGCCGGGCTGGTGCAGCGGGTGCATGGCGGGGCGCTGCCTCGGCCCAAGGACACGGGCAAGGACTACTTCACCCGGATCAGCGAAACCGATGAGGTGAAAACCCGGCTGGCGCAGCTCGCCGCAGGCCGGGTCAAGGATGGCCAGATCGTGATGTTCGACTCCGGGAGTACCACGCTGCAGATTGCCCGCTCACTGCCTTCGGACCTTGTCATCACAGCCATCACCGCATCGCCGATGATCGCGATCACTCTGGCCGAATACAAAGGCATCACGGTGATTTTGGCGGGTGGTCAGCTCAATCCCGCGACGATGTCTTCCAGCGGGCATGAAACCCTGCGGTTGATCGAGGGCATCAAGGCCGACCTGGTGTTCACCGGCGTCTGCGCCATTCATCCGGAAGTTGGCCTCAGCTCGCTGCATTTCGATGAAGTGCCGGTAAAGCAGGCGATGCTCGCCAGTGCCTCCCACGTGATTGCCGTGACCACCGCAGACAAACTGGGTGCCGTGGAGCCTTTCGTTGTTGCGCCTTGCAACCGCGTGCATACGCTGATCACCGAACGTCACCTGGCCTCCGGCAATGTCGAGGATTATCAAAAGCTGGGGATCGAGGTGGTGCAGGCAGACGCCTGAGCGTCATCGCGTCCGGCGCTGCATGGGTTACGCTGATAGCAACGACGGGAGGAATGCAGTCATGACTGAGCGTCATATAACCCACTCGGAAACGCTGTCGAACGGATGCTCGATTGAGGTCAAAGCCGAGATATTGAGAGACGGTTCACTGAAGATGTTCATGGGGGTCTATTGGCCGGACGGCTCGGTGATCGTTGAGGACAAACACCCCTCGCCGCATCTGCTGGACATGGAAGCGGCGATGGAATGGGCCATCGAAAAAGCCAAAACCATCGGTAACAGCCAGAGAACGCTATAAGGTAGGGCGTCAAGTGAATCATTGATCGGCCGGAAGGTCGTAACTATGGGTTTGAACGCTCTGCGATCGATTCGCCGCTAGCGTCACCTCATCCCCGTAGTTCTGACCTTTTAGGACGTTCAAATGAAGCGCACCGCGATAATGACCCTGGCCATTGCAAGTACTCTCCTGCTGGGAGGTTGCTTTCCTTACTGGGAAGAGGGAGACAGGTACGATCGGGATCACCGTGAATACCGTCGCGACCATGACCGTGGCTATGATTACCGTGATGATCGAGGGTATGACCGGGATTATGATCGTCGTGATGATCGCCGTCGGCACCGCGACCGCGACCGTGACGACCAAGACGACGATTGACCTGTTCCTGCCCAGCTTCAGAGCGGCCATCACCGCTCTGATTTCCTGAGGAATAACTATGCGAATGCTGACTGCACCCCTCACTCAATGCCTGATCGCAGCAGGTCTCGGCCTGACCGCCATGGTGTTCAATGCCCAGGCCCAAACCTCCCCTCAAGCCACTCAGGAAATAAACAGCCTGCTGGACTTTGTCGAGCACAGTGAGTGTCGGTTTGTGCGTAACGGCAGCGAATACGCCGGCCCTCAAGCCCGGGCGCATCTGGAGAAGAAGCTGGAGTACCTTGAAGAACAGGAGAAGGTGAACAGCGCAGAAGACTTCATTGAACTGGCGGCCACTCGAAGCAGCACGAGTGGCCACGCCTATGAAGTGCGCTGTCCGGCAGGCATACAACCGGCCAACCTCTGGTTGAAGACCGAGCTACAGCGGCAACGGAAACTTCATTGATTACCTGGTCGGGCGCTAGCGCAGCAGATGCACCGCCAGCCCGATCAGCCCGCACCCGATCAGTACCTCGATCACACCCCGTTTGAAGCGGAACAAGGCAATGGCCGCTGCAATGGCGAGCAGCGCCGAAGGCCAGTCCAGTGGGCCGCTGAAGCCCTTGGGCCAGAGCACGTGGTAGCCGAAGAAACACGCCAGGTTGAGAATCACGCCGACCACCGCCGCGGTAATTGCGGTCAGCGGCGCGGTAAGCCTGAGTTCGTTGTGGGTCGACTCCACCAGTGGGCCGCCGGCGAGAATGAACAGAAACGACGGCAGAAAGGTGAACCAGGTGACCAGCGTGGCAGCGAGGGCGCCAGCCAGGAACAGTTGATCCGGGCCGAACACCTGATGAACATAGGCGCCGACAAAACCGACGAAAGCCACCACCATGATCAACGGTCCGGGAGTGGTTTCGCCGAGCGCCAGGCCATCGATCATCTGCGTGGGCGTCAGCCAGCCATAGTGGCCGACAGCGCCCTGATACACATAAGGCAGCACCGCATACGCACCGCCGAACGTCAGCAACGCGGCTTTGGTAAAGAACCAGCCCATCTGGGTCAGGGTGCCGTCCCAGCCGAACAGGGCGGTAAGAATCCCCATCGGCAGCACCCACAAGACCGCGCCCACCAGTAACAGGCGCAGGAATTTGAAACTGCTGAAGCGGGCGTGTTCGGGAGTGGGGGTGTCGTCGTCGATCAAGGCCGGGCCGAAGGATTTTTTCGCCGCGCCGTGGCCCCCGGTCCTGAACCGTTCAGGGGCCAGGCGCCCGCCGAAATAGCCGATGATCGCGGCGCCCAGCACAATCAACGGGAACGGCACATTGAACACGAAGATGGCCGCGAACGCCGCCGCGGCTATCCCCCACAGCCAGTTGTTCTTCAATGCCCGCGAGCCGATCCGGTGGGCCGCCTGCACCACAATCGCGGTGACGGCCGGCTTGATCCCATAAAAAAGCCCGGCGACCGCCGGCACTTCGCCAAAGGCGATGTACACCCACGACAACCCGATCAGGATGAACAGCGACGGCAGCACAAAGAGCCCGCCGGCAATCAGGCCACCCCGCGTGCGGTGCATCAGCCAACCGATATAGGTCGCCAGTTGCTGGGCCTCCGGCCCGGGCAGCAACATGCAGTAGTTGAGGGCATGTAGAAAGCGCCGCTCCGAGATCCAGCGTCGGCGTTCTACCAACTCCTGGTGCATGATCGAGATCTGTCCGGCCGGCCCGCCGAAACTGATGAAGCCGAGCTTGAGCCAGAACAGGAAGGCTTCCCGCAGGCTAATGGCTTCAGGCTTCGACAGCTGCTGTTCGACGGTCGAGGAGGGGGTTTTATTCAACTGGCGATTCCTTTTTCAACTGGCAATTCTTCACGGCGTGCCAAACATCGCCGTCCAGTAAATACCTGCGTCACTCTTCGGGTCCACCGCATAGGCCGCCCCCAGTTCGCGAAATTGCGGGTTCATCAGGTTGGCGCAATGGCCCGGGCTGGCCAGCCAGCCATCGACCACCTTGCGCACTGTGTCCTGCCCGGCAGCGATGTTCTCACCGACTTGCTGACCGGCGTACCCCGCCAGTTCAGCCCGATCACCCGGCGTGCGGCCATCGCGGTCCTTGTGATCGAAAAAATTATGGTTGGCCATGGCCCGGCTGTGGCTCTCGGCGGCTGACCCGAGCGTGGCGTTCCAGGCCAGCGGCGTCGTGGCGGCAAAGGATTGGGCACCACACTGGCGGGCCTGCGTGCGCGCGCTGTTCATCGCTTCGAGCAGTTTCTGTCCCTCCGCCTGCCAGTCGCCCAAGCGCCCGGACAACAGAGGCCGCGCCAGCACAATGCGCCACTCACGGCCGTCCCGGCTGACGCCGACGTCGACGAATTGCGGGTCCAGCACCACTTGGCAGAAGCTCTCCTGAATCGCCTTCATCGCGGCTGGCGCATCTCGCGGGCCGGACAAGCTGATCGCTTGCACGTTGACCATCGGATAAGCCGCTCGGGCCAGGGCCTGCTGCAGGTCGCCGATGCTGGTGGCGGACAGCATCAGACGCGGATCGCTCGCCAGCGGCGGCAACTCCGACGACACCTGACCGGCACAGCGCTGCACCTGGCTGCGGTAAACGTTGATCGACTCGACCAGCTGCTTTTCATCGGCCGCCGACGCGATGACGCTGAACACCAACCCGAATGACAACACGCCAAGATGCAAAACGGATGACAGGCTGCGCATGAAAATCTCCCTTGATCAGACTGCGCCCATGATGCGCGATTTCACCCCTCCCGATGCAATGCCTTTTTCGCGCCAACGTGCAGTTTATTGTCGCCTGTTGGAGTGAGTTCCGACGACTACACTCAACCCAGGTCAGCGCTGGAGCGTGATCGTTTCATTGCTCAACCCGGTTTCAACCGGAAGGGTCGAATCATGCGATTTAAAGGGGGCGCCACCTGTTTCGCAATCATCCTTCTGTGCGGCCAGGTGTGGGCGACTGACCAGGAGCAAAAAAAGGAAGTGGCTCAAGACAAGGCGCAGGTCCTGGAGCAGAAAGCGGCAGAGAAGGGGGGTGAAGTTCCGGTACCCAAGTCCGAGACCATCACCACCTCTGAAGCACAGGCGGTCGATCCGGCGGGCTCGGCGCCGCTGGACGATGCCATTACATGCCTTGCACGCAGCATCTACTGGGAAGCCAAAGGGGTGACGGATGCCGACATGGAGGGCGTCGCCAGCGTGGTGATGAACCGGCTGGGCCATGAAGGTTTCCCGGATACGGTGTGCGGCGTGGTCAAGCAAGGTTCTGAAAAGCATGCCTGCCAGTTTTCATGGTGGTGCGACGGGCGTGCAGATCAGGTGAAAGAAGATGACGAATATACTCTGGCCAAGGAAATCGCGCGCAAGGCACTCAACAAGCAACTCACGGACCGCACCCATGGTGCTTTGTATTTCCACGACAGAACGGTGAAACCCGACTGGGCGAAGGAGTACACCAAGACCGGCGAGACCCGGAAATTTCTATTCTATAAGCCTGGTGGCGGGACGGCGCGGTAGGTGCCAATCGCTTCACACCGCCGGGCTCCAGCTTTTTACTGGCCGTGAAGGTAACGGGTGGGAAACGCTACGGTGAGGGTCAGCCCCTCGCGCTTCCAGTCACGGTGGATTTCACCATGAAGCTGGCCATGCACGGTCGCTTTTGCGAGAAGCGTTCCAAAGCCGGTGCTATCGGGTTCACTGTCAATGAACGGCCCATTCCTTTCTCTCCAGACGAGGGTGAACAGCTCCTCACTCTCGCTGCAGGAAATATCCAAAAGCCCTTCAGGCACAGAGAGAGCCCCATATTTCGCCGCGTTGGTCGCAAACTCATGCAGCAGCAGAGCGAAGCTTGTGACTGATGTACCTTCAATCGTTATATCGGGGCCGGTAACGACGGCGCGGGACTGACTGTTGTCATCTCCACCGGCATAGGGCGCGATAATGGTTTGAATGAGTGCATGCAATGTCGTGGGCTGTTCGCTGCTCAAACCGTGGGGTATGGTCAGGGTATGGGCTCGCGCCAATGCGTTCAGCCGTGCGCAAACGGCGGAGGCGAGCTCGCTGGAGGTGGTTGCCGAACGTGCGCTCAATGAAACAACGCTGTTCGCCAGGGTGAACAGGTTTTTCACCCGGTGATCCATTTCTCGGATGAGCAGGCTCTTTTGTTCTTCCGCCTGTCGGCGCTCGGTGATATCGCGAGCGATTTTGGCCGCTCCGATAACACGACCTTCCCGACTTCTGATGGGGGAGACGGCAAGGGAGATCTCGACAAGGCTGCCGTCTTTGCGCCGCCGGACGGTTTCATAGTGTTCGATGCGCTCGCCGCGACGGATACGCGCCAAAATGTCGGGTTCTTCATCCTGCAGATCGAGGGGAATGAGCATGGCGATGGGTTGGCCGACGGCTTCTTCGGCCGTGTAACCGAAGAGTCGTTGGGCGCCGGCGTTCCAGTTGGTAATTGTCCCGTTCAGATCCTTGGCGATGATCGCATCGGCGGACGATTCGACCAGCGCGTCATGCCTCAGCGCGGCGGAGTCGGCGAGAGTCTGCTCGGTCAGATCGATCAGCATGTTCACGGCGCCTGTCAGGCCGCCCGTCGCATCGAAAATCGGCGTGGGGCAGGCCAGAAAACGAACGCGTGTGCCGTCCGGACGCTCGGCGATGGCCTCAAGCCCTCTGACAGGACGCTGTTCCTTTAATGCCATGGCCATCGGGCATTCATCGTGGGGCAAGGGCGTGCCGTCAGGCCAATAGAGCTTCCAGGAGCCGCAAAAAGTGCTTTCCCCCAGCGCCGGGCTCACTCCCCACAGCGCCGCCGCGGCATTGTTGTAAAAGGTGATCAAGCCGTTGGCGTCGGTTGTGTAGATGGCCTCGGGCAGTGCCTCAAGGACATCGCTCAACCCCAGGTTGTGAGGGGCCGGGGAGGTTGGCTCTCTATCTTCTGAGGAAATATCGATGGTTCCATTGGCAGTGTCGCCCTCATGGATAGACCGTCGGCTCATTCGCAAACTCCATGTTGTGGTGCCTTGGCACTCGATTCCGGTGACTCGGGTTGAAAATACAGAATATAGAAGTGGCCAGGTTCCGGAGAGAACCTTGTCTCCAATTAAGGACAATTTTCAGTAACGCACAAGAAAATTGATCCAGATTCACCCGCTGATCTGTAACAGGGCTTGCCGATACATTTTTACGGTTTCTTTACGGTAGGCAAGTCTTCCGGCGACGATACTTGCCGCGCTTTTTTATCATCGATAGGCCTGCACACATTCGTCCCCGGTTGACCCGAGGTGTTCAGCGTTGTCTCTCGGCGAACGGTATGACAACGCATGGGCTAATCTCATTAGCAAGCTGTTGGGCCTCCTGGCGACTGAGTCGAAACGTTTACCCGCTGCCCCCGCAAACCCTCTTGCTCGAAGGTGGCCTGCCATTTTTCCTTCAACCCCGGAGAAGCTACCTGTGAGTGAAACAGCGATCCCTGCCCATGAAGAATCCCACTCCAAAACATCGGGAGTGGGTTTGCTCATCGCCGCGGTGGGCGTGGTTTATGGGGACATTGGTACCAGCCCGCTTTACACCCTCAAGGAAGTGTTCGCCGGCCACTATGGCGTCCAGCCCAATCACGACGGTGTACTGGGCATTCTGTCGCTGATCTTCTGGTCTTTGATCTGGGTCGTTTCGATCAAATACGTGCTGTTTATCCTTCGCGCCAACAACCAGGGGGAAGGGGGCATCATGGCCCTGACGGCACTGGCACGTCGGGCCGCGGCGCCGTATCCGAAAATGAGCAGGGTGCTGGTGTTGCTCGGGCTGTTTGGCGCGGCACTCTTCTACGGGGACAGCATGATCACCCCGGCCATCTCGGTGCTCTCCGCGGTTGAAGGGTTACAGCTTGCGTTCGAGGGCATCGGGCATTGGGTGGTTCCGCTGTCCGTTATCGTCCTGGTGGCACTTTTCCTGATCCAGAAACATGGCACGGCGCGTATCGGTATTCTGTTCGGCCCGGTCATGGTGTTGTGGTTCGTGGTGTTGGGCATTCTCGGCATTTACGGCATCCTGCAACGCCCGGAAGTGCTGCAAGCGCTCAATCCTGCGTGGGCCGTGCGATTTTTCGTGGTTCATCCGGGCATTGGTGTCGCCATTCTGGGCGCCGTGGTGTTGGCATTGACCGGCGCAGAAGCGCTATATGCCGATATGGGCCATTTTGGTCGCAAACCCATTGCTCGGGCCTGGTTCATGCTGGTACTGCCTGGCCTGGTGCTCAATTACTTTGGCCAGGGTGCGCTGATTCTCGAAAACCCGGAAGCAATACGTAACCCGTTCTATCTATTGGCACCTGACTGGGCTTTGCTGCCGATGGTCGCGTTGTCGACACTGGCTACCATCATCGCCTCCCAGGCGGTGATTTCCGGGGCATTCTCGCTGACTCGCCAAGCCATTCAGCTGGGTTATGTGCCTCGGATGTTCATCCAGCACACTTCCAGTCAGGAGCAGGGGCAGATTTACATTGGCATCGTGAACTGGGCGCTGATGGTCGGCGTCGTGTTGCTGGTCGTCGGCTTTGAATCGTCCAGTGCGCTGGCGGCGGCTTATGGCGTGGCGGTGACGGGAACCATGCTGATTACCACCATTTTGTCCTCGGCTGTTGTCTTGCTGCTCTGGAAAACACCTCGTTGGCTGGCGATTCCGATGCTGTTGGGTTTTCTCATGGTCGACAGCCTGTACTTCGCCGCCAACGCACCGAAGATCTTCCAGGGCGGTGCGTTTCCGGTGATTGCCGGTATCGCCCTGTTCATCTTGATGACCACCTGGAAACGGGGCCGCAAGATCATCGTCGAGCGGCTGGATGAAACCGCTCTGCCGCTGCCGTTGTTCATCAGCAGCATCCGCGCGCAGCCACCCCATCGTGTGCAGGGTACCGCGGTATTTCTGACGGCCAGATCCGACGCTGTCCCCCATGCCCTGTTGCACAACCTGTTGCATAACCAGGTGCTGCACGAGCAGGTGGTGTTGCTCACCGTGGTGTCTGAAGACCGCCCGCGTGTGGCTGCGGATCAACGGTTCGAGGTCGAGTCCTATGGCGAAGGGTTCTTCCGGGTCAGTCTGCACTTCGGCTTTATAGAGGAGCCCGACGTACCGCTGGCATTGAGCCTGTGTCATTTGAAAGAGCTGGATTTCAGCCCGATGCGCACCACCTATTTCCTCAGCCGCGAGACGGTCGTCCCGACCAAGCGTATCGGCATGGCCCGCTGGCGCGAGACCCTGTTCGCGTTCTTGTTGAAGAACGCCAACAGCAATCTCAAATACTTCAATTTGCCGCTCAATCGTGTGATCGAACTGGGTACGCAGGTTGAGATGTAGACGGCTGCAGTCAGCCAGATGCATATCCCTGTGGGAGCGGGCTTGCCCGGGTAGAAACCGGAGACATCGTTTACAGGTATGAAATACGGTCAGGAGGTGCCAGACCATTGCCAATGGCACGCTGCGCAGAGTCCTGCCGCAGTGACAGGCCTCGCCCATCTCGGTTTACGCCCTGCAGCTCAACAAAAAAACCGCTGTAGCGGTTTTGGCGTCCGCGCAATCTGTCAGGTCGGTTGGGCAGGAAAGTGGGCCCAGGGGCGGAAGAGATCGGTCGCGAAGGCTACGTAGATCAGCTCTCAGCGCAAGTGATTGAGTCCTGACCGGCTTCAGCCGCCAGCTTCAATCGGTCAGCTTTACTAATGTATTTAGTCTTGCTTTTCGGTGCCAATTTGGCGCTGGCCTTTTTGGCGTTAGCCTTTAACAACTGATTTATTTTTTTACGACGATTCATATTTTCTGCTCGGTTTGTCAGTGCTTGAATGATACCAGCTTAAAATTTCAGGTAAAAATTGATACCGGTTGCGGCGGCCCGCGGATTCCACTCCGTCCGCAGCGGCCGTTGTGGCGGGAACTTCAGGGTATAGGTCCGGTCAATGGGGGCCCTGTGTCGCAGATGCCGAGCAGCGCTGGTGGCCTGTTTTACGACAGCGCCGTCCGAGATCAGCCGAGTCCGCCCCCCTGATGCCAACCAAGATTTTTCTGCCGAGTCTCCTCCTGGCGTTCTGCGCCGTCGCGTCGTTTTGTTCGGTTGCTGCCGAGCGAAGGGCGCCCTCGCAAAGCAACAGCGCATCAACCACCCTGATCGAAACCGCCTCGCGGCAGTATGGAGATGGTCAGTTGGACCAAGCCGCTGCCACGCTGGAGCGGGCCCTGCATATCCAGCCGAACAATCCCGCGACGCTGCATTATCTCGGTGTGTTGCGTCTTCAGCAGGGGCAGTACCAGCAGGCTGAAACGTTGGCGGTGCGTTCGAACATGAGAGTCGGTAGCAACGTAGCGTTACGCAACCGCAACTTCCAATTGATCCAGGCGGCGCAGCAGGCCAACGCTTCGAGCGCCTCACCCAACGCCAAAGAGGACCAGGTCGCAGTACAGAAGGGGCTCGAAGAGGAGGCCCAAAGGCTCCGCGAAGCAGAGATGGCCGCTGCTGAACAAGCTCCTCCGGATACTGGGCGCGATGCTGGCGCAATGCCCGAAGGAGCATTGCAATCGGCTTCCACCGAGCCAGCGCCCGCGTACGATGGCGTTGAGATTCCCCGTGGCCATTGGCCGCCTCCGGGTAAATGCCGAATCTGGTTTCCTGATCGCCCGCCCGGACATCAGCCCCCACCCGGCAAATGCAAGAAGCTACGGCATCGGGTTCCGTTGGGAGCCTATCTGGTACACGGTTGAGTTTCTGAGTGTCTTCTGGCTGGTCGGCGACGGGTCGCCTGTTGCTCACGTCCCCAGGGCCTGATCCGCGCTTTTTCGCCTCACCTGCCACTTTCACCACACTCGGCGTGGATCTAAAGTCAGGGGGCGCACCTTCAGGGGACTTCCAGTCATGTACAGCTCGCTGGCCATACCGAGCACCGCTCGCCAATTGCATGACCGGATCTATGCTGGCGAGATCATTCGCTTCACTGACCTGCAGCCCATGACGGCACTGGTGGAATATACGCGTGCGTTCCTCGAAGACGCGCTGCATCCCTGGTCGCCGCAACAGATCCATCGCCATTTGAGCCACCCTGAGCAGACTGAGCGCTTTGCGAAAATACAGAACGACTTCGCAGGCTCGGCTGAGGTCCAGCAGCGCTGGCAGGACGTCGTGCAAAGCCTTGGCATCGCCCCCGATACCCTGGCGTGCGATCGCCTGCATTTGCGTTTTCAGCCACATTGCGAGCCAGAGCAGTCGACGCCGCGTGCCCGCACGACGGCCACCATCGCGTTTCACCGCGATACCTGGGGGTCGAATATCTATGCACAAACCAACTGGTGGGCGCCCATCTATCCCATCGCGGCAGGGCGTACCGTCGCCTTGTATCCAGGCCTCTGGCAGCGACCGCTGGGTAATTCGAGCGCAGATTTCGATATGCGCGCCATTTTGCAGCGATCCCATCGAGACGGCCGCAATGCCGTGGATGCCGACGAAGCCATTCCGCATCTGCTGGAAACGATCGACCCGCAGGAGGGGATTGCCGTCGATATCGCTCCGGGGAGCCTGATCGCCTTTTCCGGGGCTCATGCCCATGCCGGCGTCGGCAATAGTACCGGGCTGACGCGCATCTCTTTCGAGACCCGATCAATACTGATCGCCGACCTGTTGGCCGGATTGGGAGCGCCCAATGTCGATGGTCATGCGCCGTGGAAGACTATTGGACTGTTTCGCCGAATGAACGATGCGCAACGCCTGAACGAGATCCTTGGCTGCGGCTTTATCGAGCCCTATCTGCGGCCAGCAGAGCCCTGACGCTGGCGCCGGTAGTCGTTTGGGGAAAGACCCACTCCGGGGACACGAACCGGAGCGGATTTCGAAAAGGACACAGTGCCTAAACGAGTGACCTCCTTCGGTGCGCCCCGTCGGTTACCCAGATCGAGAATAGGGAATAGCAATCGCGGCCAGCGCTCCTGATTCCCTTCAGAATTTCCTGGCGCTGACGACAACCTACGCACATTCCCTTGGCGTCGTGAGTTATTCATGAAGAAGATTGCTGTCATGATGTTTGCCGTTCTTTTCCTTGCCGGATGTGCCAACCAGAAATTCAAGCCCGAATACCGTACCCAGATCCATACCGTGAAAGTTCTCCCGGTTGTATGGCAACCCAAACAGATGACTTACATGGGCCGTGAGCAGGCATGGGGCGCGGCATTGGGCGCGGGTGTCGGCGCTGGCGTAGGGATGGCGGCAGGTGCATCGAACCTGACCAAGGCTGCTTTGGGTGGGGCCGGATTTGCCGCAGGTCTGAAGGCAGGCGACTTGGCGTCGATGTCGACGGTTGATGCGATTCTTTACAACATGGAGACGGCGGATATCAATCTGGGCGAGTTGGTCAAAAAGAGTTTCGAGGAGCAATTGACCGCCACCGGCCGTTACAAGATCGTGGGTGAAAACGAACCAGCCGATGCGCAGATCGAGTTGACCGTCCTGAACTGGGGGTTCGCGCTGACGCAAGGCTTCAGCAGTGTGGTGTACCCGACGATTGCCGTGAGCGGTGTCATGAAACGCGGCGAGGAATTGATCTGGCAGCGCAATGAGCCGATCACCGCATTCAACGGCGCCAACACCTATGGCTACACGCCGTTGCGTTATCGCACCGAACCGGAGTTACTGCGTACTGCGTTGGCGGGCGTTTCGCAAATCGTAGATGGCTATCTGGTCAAAGACTTGAACGAGTAATCACCGGTCTGATTGCATCCATGTTCAAGCGTTATATCGCCAGGCAGATAATCAGCAGAGGCGGCAGGTTTCGAATGTCCGCTTCTTGGCCGATTGCTGCCTGTCCATAAGGGCAGTTCTTGCATCACAGAACAAGTTCTAAACCAGCTGGCGGATCCCCAGAGACAAAATCAAACCACCGCACAGTCGATCGATTGCTTTCTTCCGACCTTGATACCCAGCAGCAATCTTAGGCTGCGATAGAGCGATTCCGACCATTCCATACCAGGTCATTGAAACCACCACTACAACTGCCAGCATCGACAAAAACGTGCCTGACGAAACGTGAGCGGGGGCTGCGGCTGAAAAGACGGCGGCATAAAAGGCCATGGACTTGGGGTTGCCTATGTTGGTAATCACCCCCTGAAAAAAAGACTGCCTGCAACTACCGGCGACGGCATCATTTAGCGGGCCAAGCGCATTCTTCCCTGCGTTGATCAGCAGTCGGAATCCGAACCACATCAGGTAGGCAGCCCCCAGAACCTTTACAACAAACGCAGCCCAAGGGAGCGCAGCAAATACAATCCCGAGACCTGCAATTGCACAGGTGGACCAGAACAAGTTGACCAGTACGATACCCGCCACCAAGGCCAGAGCTTCTAACCGTGTTGCAGACACCGCTTTATGGACCACTGCGACAAAATTCGGCCCTGGAATAACGACACCGGTAAGGTAGACCAAAAAAACTGTCAAAACGGCGGAACCATCGATCATGTGCTTCCTCGCGAGTCCTGTGGACGGAACCATCCCTTAGTATTGCTGATCGCCATTGGGCGCTGAGTGTCCGGCTCATTCTCGACGATGAGTGTACGGGCTGTCGAGCGACTGATTCTGGCCGATTGTTGCCTGTCATGAAGGGCTGCAATCGACCCATAGCAGACATTTCAGCTTCTTAATCATCAGGCAGCCCTCCGCAAATCCTAAAATCGAGACGGTGGCTCATTTCCGGCTTGGATGTGTGAAAAGACATGGTCTGGATCTGCCTGGCACCAATATCTGAACAGAAGGTGAGGCTCGGTATCCCTAAAATATTGACTGACGATGCTCTCAGCGGGGATGACCAATTTAGGTTCTGGCCATTGCTGCGCTAAAACACCTATTTGTTTGCCTGACGAACAAATAATCCACGTAGCCTTACCTCCACTGATGCCTGGCAGGTAGCCCATACCTTGTATCGCGTCGAACAAGATGCGCAGCGTTACTGCTGGATCGAGCCTGATCGATGTCTTATGGCTTTCCGGATCATCCCCCGCATGCACGCTATCTCGATCAATTCCAATGGCTAACATGAATGCTCCTTGTTAGCGTTGTGCAATTACTAGATTGACCAGCGTAGGGATATCAGCGGCTACCCGTCTACACTCCGCTTCTGGCCGATTGTGTCCGTTGCAAATACCTGCAGTAAGGCAGTTGAATTACCTTTAGAACGTCGCCGCATCGTTGATAGCTGCCTCATATGCATGCTTTTCAAATGTGAAGGGGCCAACTCCATCTATGATTTGAGGCTCTTCATAGCCGTTCTCGTAAGCAAAGGAATCCCACGTGAAACAATCATCGTTTTGGCGAACATACACTGAGTAGGCGCCACAACCGATGTCGCCGCACTCGGGGCAGATGTAAAGCAGGATACGACCACTTTCCGTTTCGGCGTGTTCGCGTAAAAGCAGACGAGAGTTAGATAGGCTGTTTGGCTCCGGGAAGCCCTTGACGAAACAGCCCATGAAATCTGAATGACCACCAGCTGCCATGGCGAGAGCATTGAGCAACGAACGTTCGTTTATCAGAAAGTCGATGGAGAGTCGTTCGGCCACGGTGTAGCCATTTGAGGAGCTTCCCGGACGAAACAACTGTTGAAATGTGAGGGAGCTGGTGTCCATTCCTGCGAACCATTTTATGCGCTGAATGTGCGTGGGATTACATACAACATCGAAAAGGGGTTACAAGGCAAATTTCATCGGTTGATTGACCGCTTTTGGCCGATTTCTGCCTATCGCCAACGTCAGCTCTGGGTCGGTTGCTGTCGGTGGGCAAGGAACGCTTTCAATCCAATTCCGTATGGGGAACCGAGCACCACTTAACTCGTTGTCCCGTTCGTTCCTGTAACATGCCAGCCCCCACCACCACGAGCTTTGAAAATGGATTCTCACTCGATTCTGACGTTTACATTGGTCGCCGCGATTGCCATTGCCAGCCCAGGGCCTGCGACCTTGATGGCGATCAACAATAGCCTGGCCCATGGGCAGCGCAGCGCCATATGGTCATCGCTCGGCAACGCCAGTGGCCTGTTCTGCCTGTCGTCCGCTGCCATGCTGGGGCTGGGGGCGCTGCTTGCCAGTTCCGAATGGCTGTTCAACGCAGTGAAGTTCATCGGTGCCGGTTATTTGTTCTACCTGGGCATCAGACAATTGTTCAAAAAGGGCCCAATGCTCCCGGACGGGATTCAGGACGACTTGAAGGAAAGCCGGCCGACTCGTTCCAAACTCTACAAAGCAGCCTTCCTGACGGCGGTGACCAACCCCAAGGCGACGATGTTCTTCACCGCGTTGTTCCCGCAGTTCATCGATCAGAGTGCGGCGTTGCTGCCGCAATTTCTGATCCTCACCTCGATCTTCATGGCATTGTCGGTGTCGTCCCTGAGCCTCTATGCCGCGCTCGCCTCGCGGGCCAAGGGTGTGCTAACCCGACCTGCGCTATCTCGTTGGGTCAGCCGGGTGGTGGGGTCGACATTCATCGGTTTCGGTGCTGCTATCCTGACCATGCGGCGGCAGGCGGCGTAGGGGCGTCGGGCTTGTAACTCCGGTAACAGGGAAGGGTGATAGGCGAGAATGGTACGTCTTGAGCCGAGTCGAAGATGGCACACTTCAAGCCGTGGCCACGTCACCAAACGCCCCGAATGAAAAGAGCCCGCACCACTGAGGCCCAACTCCCCGCATGGCGTTGTTGGATCGTCAATACAACATGTGCTCACTTAACCCCGAATGCTGGAATACGCCGGTTAAAAAGTGATCCGACTCGATCGGGTCTTTTCGCCGAAAGTCCCACTGCTTGAGGGGTGTTATCAACGACAAGGCAGTCCGTTTATGAAGATGAACACGTTAGTTCCAGAGATGATTGTCTCTGACTTAAAACGAAGCCTAGATTTTTACTGCCTGATTCTGGGCTTCCAAATTGAATACGAAAGGCCTGAAGACAAATTCACTTTTCTGTCCTTTCAAGGGAGCCAATTGATGCTGGAGCAGGATGACTTGGAAGAGTCTCCATGGCGTGTTGGCCCTCTATTATCACCCTATGGACGAGGGATGAATCTTTCGATTCAGTGCTCTGATACCAAAGCTTTGGCTAGGGCCATCGAGGACGCTGGTATTGAATTGCGCAGACCCATTGAAGAGTGCTGGTACCGAGATAAAGAGCGCCTGCACGGAGAGCTTAATTTTTTGGTACTTGATCCAGATGGCTATCTGTTGCGGTTCACTCAGAGCTTAGGTTTCAGAGCAGTCGAGCATCAAGCGATAGCCTGAGCAAGTGATGTTGCATAGCGTGATTCTGAGCATTTCAACGACCGCTGTTGGCCGATAGCTGCCTGTCGCGGAGGGCAGCAATCGACCCAATGCAGCCCTTCTTTTTCATTGTGTCTGTAACTGTCGGCAGCCGACTGTCGGCTCTCGACAGGCCCGGCGCATCGGGCTTGCATTGAACTACTTGCGCTTCAATTGCTGCTGGGACTGTTTCACTCGAAAGGTCAGGTCAGGACTTAGGATGCGGCTGAGCGATTCTTTCCCTGCGTACACGGATTAAAAATCTGGCGAATACTCTCGCTGGTTCCTACATAGGTTTTGGTACCTGGTACCGCCACAGCCGAGTAATTCTTGCGATCGGTGACCTGAATAAAATTTCCTTGCGCAGCCGTGAAGCTCTCAGTGTTTGGCGGCACTAGCACGCTCAGGAACTGGGCTTTCTTGTCGAGGGCCAAAGCACCTCCCACGGTAATTGGCGCCAGCATGGCGGCCCAACGTTCACTGAATAGGTAGAAGGTATCGGCTGCGGCTCTGCCACTTTGCAGGTGGGCACACTGCACATCGCTGGCGTTGATGACTTCAGCTTGCTGGTAGATGCCGCCCTTATAGAAGGCCAGCACTAGCTTGCTCTTGGTCAGCACACCCAGGCCTTGCTTGGGTCTGCACACTTGCAAATCACCATAGGGAGATAAGCACCAGTTGGTTTCGGTGATAGTGACGATTTCGTCTGCGCTGAGCTTCAGATCGCGTTCAATATTGGCGCGGGCTTCCGGGGTTTCGTAAGGGATTGCGCATGCGCTCAATAGAGCTGCGAGGGTAAGGGCGAGTAGCGGGGTTCTCATCAAGCGTCCTTTGCTGCTGGAAGGTACATGTAAATGACGAATATTTTTTTGCAAATCTCTTCCTTCAACACTCTACGAGTCAAGCAATCGCGAGAGCAGGAGAAAATAGCCGTCGTTGAGATTGGGTTCTGAGATAAGAACATCAAAGCGGACGATGTGATCGACAAACTCTGGCCGCTGATGACGGCTGAGCAGATCCTCCACCGGTCTACGCACCGGGAAAATTATACAGATCGCGCTGAGTTTAAAGAGCTGTTGGAAAATCTGCTAAAACTCGTCGTTTGAATTTCTCGACAGCTAGCGCGCGACTGAGATCCATTTTGGGTCAGACGCCGCGTCGTGCGCTGGCGTCCAAAAAGCAGCTATCGTGAGAGTCCGCTTTTGGCCGAGGCTGTGTAAAAACGTTTTTGAGCGCGACAGGTACTCAAAACCGGACTGAAAATCGCGCTTCTATGCAAAATCCACATCTGCTGACGTGCCGATAAACTTCAGATTTAACGTAGACGCGGGCACTTCAATTTTGGTGAAGCTTTTTTACACACTCTGGGCCGAAAGCTGCCTCTTGCATCCTTCACCGCGTACACACGAAGACTCTCGTTCACACCAAGTCAGGGACGATGAATGAAACAAGTTGAGATTCAACGGATCGCGCACCTTCCGCCACAGATTCTGACCCTGGAAAAAGAGGCGGTCGGAGAAGGGTTCAGGTTTCTCACCCGCCTGATTGTCGAATGGAAATCCGGGGCAAATCGCTTCGATGCACCAGGTGAGTGTCTGATGGCAGCGTATATGGACTATTGCCTGATAGGCATCGGAGGCCTTTCGGTTGATCCGTATTCTCAAAACGATACGGCAAGGCTGCGCCGGGTATACGTCGCAGCCTCGTCAAGAGGGCAACAAGTCGGACAAACTTTGGTAAATGCGCTTGTTGAATACGCCGCTCATCGATTTCGGATCGTGCGCCTTTCTACTGATACACCTGAAGGAGATGCCTTTTATCTTCATTGCGGCTTCAACCGATCAAATGATGACCATGCCACCCACACCATGCTTCTTGGCAACGCATGATTCAGGCTGCAATCGGCCAAAAGCGGGCATTCGATTTCGCTATTCATCAATCTCCCGAGCGTGCGAAATTACCAGCCCTTCAATTTCTCTCAAAGGCAGGCTCATGACCTCCACCCTGGCAGTCTCGGATATTTTAGGTCCATGGAGTGGGGATGACCACACAGGACTAATGAAGCGTTGCAAAGAGGCATGGGACACACCTCTAGAGAGTTTGAATGATGTTATGGTCGCTACTTTTTTGAATCAGAACATCGCGACCAAACACCTGCTCATCGAGGCGAAGCGCCGCATGGAAGACCAGGAACGAGATGAAACCGAGTACTTCGACGGCCAGCTTCTCGAAGCTATCGAGCGCTTGCAATCCGGGGAGTAATTCATCCCGACGGTTTGTTGCGTTCGACACGGACTATCTATATTGGGTCGCTTTCTGTCTCACGCGACTGGCAGAGAACGGCCAAAAGCGGTCATCCGGAGGCTTTCACGAAACTAGGGGAAATTCACCGCCTGTTTCCAGCGTTTTGTACCATTCATCGGCTGCAGTTGCGGTCCGTTGGCGGCGGACAAAGCCACATCGTCCGGTGTTATTGCACCCTGCACAGCCCTTTTCCAAACACATCCGTGGCCTTTGTATTGGGCCAGCCTGGAAATTGCAGGTCATGGGACAGGTTCGTTATCGCCACGTTGGTCAGGAATGGGTGAGCCTTTTTGATATCGATAACGGCCTTTGCAAAGTCGTCACGATTGGAGAGACACATCGTCAGCGAGTTTGCGTGGAAGTTGCCAATATATACGGCGTCCCCAGGCTTGACGCTGAAGACCAGCGGTTTTTTCTGATCGGCACTGAACCCGTCATAAAAACGGTAGTACCAGTGGGTGACTTCATAGGTGCCCGCAGGTACTTCGTAAACGAAGGTGTTGCCCATGATATGCGTGGTGCCACGAATTTCGTTGTTCTGGTCCAGTGTCGTAAGTGCGATGCGCGTCGCTTTCGCTTGGGGGGCCGGATCGTGGTATTTGAGCAGTACATTCAGTCCGTGGGGCTGAGTGAGAAACCCCTCGGAAACAAAACCGACAACAATGGCTTTTTGGGGATCGATGGGCTTATGTTCATCAGCTCGATCAATCATGTTAGAAGCGGTGACGCAGCCGCCCAGCGATAGCATCGCGGCGAGCGCCAATACCCACTTGTTCATCCTTTATTTCCTTGTGGTGAAATTGCGATCCGGCAGGGTATGCCTTGGTCAATCGTTGGTAAGAAACACGGTGGTCTGCTGGCCTTCTTCGACAACGATTCGTCTTGTCAGCGAATTCATGTCGACCACGCTCCAGATGAAGTAGGCGCCTGCCGGTATTGCGTCAAATTGGAATTCGCCTGAGCTGTTGCTGTGTGTGCGACGGGTGAGCAGATCAATTCTGGGGTCAAATCGATCCGGCAATCGAATACCATCCCGTTCGGCTTGTTGCCGCTTTTCTGTGTAGGGCGTTGCCGGCCACAGCAGCATATTGCTGTTGTTGCCATAGCGTATTTGGCCTCTGCGGTCCGTGAAGAAAAGCTTCCCTGAAATAGACCCGGTACCTGCTTCTGATTGCACCAGCATCAGTTGTGCGTATTCGGCTTCGGGCATCGGGGAGATGGGTCTGAGTTCATTGTTTGTAGCGCATCCGGCCAAGGTCAGTGCCAGCAAGGCGATGGTAAAGTGGCGTGCAGCCATCAGAAAGCTCCATTTGCTACACGACTGATCGTGCTCGGTACTGCTCAGTTTCGGACCGTTTTGCTGTGTGAGTCAGGGGTTTAGTACCGGCATCCGCAACGGCGTCACCGGACGTGCCTGCCTTGCCACCCTCCACTTTAGGAGCTACTGCACCACGCACCCCGCAACCATTAACGAAATGGCAACTGCGACGCTGAAAATCAGCCAACGCATACTTTCAGTTTCTTGAGTTTTCGAATCGAATAATCTTATCGCAAGCGGCCATTAGCCATCAAATTAATAAAGTATAAAATCCGAATGGGCTGAATGGATCAAAGGTGACCGGCCGCTGTGGGTCGCTTACAGCCCTTCGTGATCGACAGCAATCGGCCAGAGACTGGACTAGCAGCTGGTTATTTTTCCCGCATCAATCCTGTTGACGCGCCCCTTGTCCGACCGGGTCCACAGCCAGTTATAGACATCATATCCGCCTTCGCACTTGCCTTTCGTTTTGCCCTGGAAGTCGAAAGTCCGCCATGCGCCATCCTGATGTGAAGGCATCCCAAGCACTCTTTGAATATCTACATCCATGGAGCCTAGCCATAGGTGATTGGCAAGTGACAGGGGTTGCAACTGTACCGGTAACTCAGGACAGTCGGTGCTCGGTTGTGCAGTCTTAAATTGCTCGGCGACAACGCGGGTCACAGAGTGTCTGTCACCCCCCATCTCACCACTCGAGATGACCCATATCCGTACTCCGACATTTGGCTGGCTGTAGCACAGCCAATACACACTGCCACCTGCATCGCCTCGATGCACGATGATGCCAATGGAAGCTTCGCTCATCACCTGCGCTAGCGTTGTTTTCTCGAATTGAATGACGAACTCCCCAAGCGTCGCGCTTTCCGAAGGCGCCGCCTTCAGCGAGGCCGGCCAGACGATCGCATCGAATGCTCCCTCGGGCGGTGGAACAGCGGCTGTCGCGCTAAAGGCGATACCGAATAATCCGAAAAACAACAACGATCGCTTCATTGCATTCCTTCGTTTGCTGCCGATACTTCAGATCTGAGTGACCGGTTTGGGTTGTCGATCCAACCGGTCCCCCGCATTCCTTAATAGAGTAGATCGTCTGACTTGAAGCTACTTGGCCGTGACGTACGGGCAATTCCAATGCTGTTCAAGGCAGAGTGCAGAGGCTGGACAATGCCAGCTTTGGGTTTGCCAGTTGCGACCGGCAGAAAACGGCCAATTGCTGCCCGTGGATAACCCAATAGAAAATTAGTAGCTATGCTTGATTTGCAGCCAAACTGATCGACAAATTATGGCATGCAATATGCGTGCATTATATGGTGAGCACACACAACAATGCATGTCACCAGAAAAAATCTAAAAGGCGAGGAGTAACTCATGGACGAAAAGACTTTCTATGAGAGTGACAATATAAAAGTCACCAACGCCAGGTTTATCGTCAACAACCAGAGCTACGCTTTGTCATCTGTAAATTCTATCAAAGTATCCGAGGTCGATGTAACTTCATCGCGCACTGCTCCGGCATTCCTTGTAGCTGGCGGAATTATCTGGATGCTTTTCTTTTTATCTAAGGGCGGTATAGTTGACTATATCCAACCGATTGGCCTAATAGTTGTGGGCTTTTGTTTGATAATTCGTATAAAAAAGAAGTTTGAATATAGAGTCATACTAACAACCTCATCCGGTGAGAATGCGGCACTAAGAAGCAATAACAAACAAGAAATAACTCTCGTAGAAAAAGCGCTGAACGATGCCATCGTATATAGGGGGTGAGTTTTTTAACAAGAGGATCAATACGCTTGCTTCGTTCGCTTGGACAATTTACCGGCCTCTTGGATTAACTTTTAACCAGCCCTTATCTGTGAACAAATACTGCTCGCAGAAACTTACTCCAGGAGGCAAGGTGGACAGTCCACCATTCTTCCGAAAAAGAGTGAACTGCCCTCTATTACCATTTGACTTTGAGTCCCAACCCCGAGACGTTCGCTGATGACGATTTCTGCCAGTCACGACTGGCTGGCTTGGGTCGGTTTCTGCCTGTCGCGACAGGCTGAAAACGACCCATAGCTGCCGGTCAGCACCGGCAGTAAACGGCCCAGAGTGTGTCAAAACCCTTGTTAGCCGTTTCCACTCCGGAATGTTTTGCCCTACTCAGCCTAGGTCAGGTCAGACATCAGTTGCTCAGTATAAAACTCCAGAGATCAGCAGGCACGCCGACAAACTGGGCTAGAGGCTAGAAATCTGGGGGCTGGATGATTGCAGGCAACGTTTCATATCTTTGTCCGGTTTGTGGATACGCGGGGCTTGAAGAGCCTCCATACGACGACGTTGGTTGCTCTTCGTTTGGCATGTGCCCGTCCTGCGGCACGCAGTTTGGCTATGATGACGCGACGTCTGCTCATGCTGATTTGCGCAGGTTATGGATCTCTAAAGGAATGCTTTGGTGGAGCAAAGCTCAAGCGTCGCCGAGTGGTTGGGACCCGGTAAGGCAACTACAGGCGGTCGAAAAACGCATCAATGTCTGAACATAACGCCGCCGTTAGTCCTGCTATGATTTCTGAGGATTTCATCGCAGGGATCGCCCATGAAGCGCTTCATCCAAGGTGAACATCGAGGGCAAAGCACCTTACTTCCCGAAAGCCTCGACGACTATGTCAACGATTCCAATCCGGTGCGCATAGTCGACGTCTTCGTCGATGAACTCGACCTGGTCAATCTGGGTTTTGACGGTGCTATTCCTGCTGGCACAGGCCGGCCTGCTTACCACCCTTCGATCCTGCTGAAGATCTACATCTACGGCTATCTCAACCGCATTCAGTCGAGCCGACGGCTGGAGCGAGAAGCTCAACGCAACGTTGAACTGATGTGGTTGATCGGGCGTTTGATGCCGGACTTCAAGACCATCGCCAACTTCCGAAAAGACAACAGCAAGGCCATCCGAGGCGTCTGTCGCCAGTTCGTTGTGCTGTGTCAGCGGTTGGGATTGTTCGGAGAAAATCTGGTGGCCATCGACGGCAGCAAATTCAAGGCAGTCAACAACCGTGACCGCAATTTCACCAGCGCCAAACTAAAGCGGCGGATGGAAGAAATTGAATCGAGCATCAACCGTTACCTGACGGTACTCGATGCTGCCGATCAGCAAGAACCCACAGCTTCCGAGCCCAGTGTCGTGCGGCTGGAAGAGAAAATCGCCAAGCTGAAGGCGCAAATGAAGGAGCTTCAAGCGATTGAAATTCAGCTCAACGAGTCGCCGGATAAACAGGTCTCACTGACCGATCCAGACGCTCGCTCCATGATGACGCGCGGCACCGGAATCGTCGGCTACAACGTGCAGACAGCGGTCGATACGCAGCACCATCTGATCGTTGCGCACGAGGTGACCAACGTCGGTTCCGACCGCGATCAACTCAGCTCGATGGCCAAGCAAGCCCGCGAGGCGATGGCGTCAGAAACGCTGTCGGTAGTGGCTGATCGAGGTTACTTCAAAAGTGAACAAATCCTGGCTTGTCACGATGCAAATATCACCGCCTATGTGCCCAAGCCGATGACCTCAGCAGCCAAAGCCGATGGGCGTTTCAACAATGATGTCTTCATCTACGACGCTTCAAAAAATGAATACATTTGTCCGGCTGGAGAGGTATTGATTTGGCGTTTTTCCAGCGTTGAAAAAGGCCTGAAGTTTCACCGTTACTGGAGTTCGAATTGCCAAGGCTGCGCCATGAAGCCGCAGTGCACACCGAGCACGCAACGACGAATTCGCCGCTGGGAACATGAAGCCGTATTGGAGGCAATGCAGCTTCGGCTGAGCAAAGCCCCGGAGATGATGCGAGTCCGAAAACGGACGGTTGAGCATCCCTTCGGGACGCTCAAACAGTGGATGGGTGCAACGCACTTCCTGACGCGGAAGCTGGCCGGGGTGAGTGCGGAGATGAGCTTGAATGTGCTCGCCTACAACCTGAAACGGGTCATGAAAATCATCGGTGCCAACGGTTTAATGAAGGCGTTGCTGGCCTAAAAAAGGCTGATTTTGGCCCATCCCAGAGACTGTAAAAGCGACGTTGATGTGTTCCAGGTCACGACTGATACGACACGCAGCATTTGCCTTGTGATCGTTCCGCCAATAACGTCGATGATCCAAGACGATGAGGCCATGAGCGTTTTTACACACTCTGGGCCAGAAGCAGACAAAACCGTGGCAAATGGATGGCATGGGCCGCTATGCTGAGTCTTTGCAAAGTACTGAGCTTGCCGTCACCAATAAGAATGTCAGTAATCAGGATAGTCACATGCATCACATCATCGGTTTATACACCTCGAAAAAAACAGAGCAATTGTGGCGGCTAGAGTCTCAAGACCAAATTGTTTTCAGATCTGATTGCTTTCATTCCCTTGGTTATTTTTACCTGATAGCTCCTGCTTTTGAACAATATGCTCAAAGAGATGCAAGGGTAAGCATTACGTCAATGAACGTAAGATTTTGCCTCAGAGGTGACGATCTAAATAACGCGGTGGAAATTTTGAATAATTTCGAAATGGCGCTATATCAGCGACCCACAAGCTGGCGGGAATATCTAGGTGAAATTCAGTACCCCAGGCAACCACGGCGGCCAATTCAACCGCTGTTATTCAGGGAGCGACTATCTCGACTCGTCCACAAGCTGCGAGCGTTAGTGCTTAAAGCTCAAGCCCAGGATGCGGGCCTTGTGTATGGGAACGGGGTCTGTTACCGCTCTCTGCGCGGTATAAAATTGCCGTCCGGTACTGTTGTGTATTCTTAGATCCTGGTTAACGGTACAAGCCTTTCTTTTTGCTTGGGACGTGATAGAGCTCGCCCTTCAATCAAACCAGAATATTTACTACGAAAAATTATATGAAAAAGCTAAGTAACGATTTCAGTGGGGCACTCCGAACATTTGCATACTTCATGGCAAGTGGAACCCACTACATGCTAAAAAACGTGGAGTACCTAGACGTTTATGGCTCAGAACCAAGTGCAATTGAGATGGTGTTCGCAATATTTGCGAACGTGATAGAAATGGACAGTGAAGGGAATGTGCTCAATTTCACCCACGCCCAAAAGAGAGCGACTGACTACCTAAGGTCCTACTGCGACTCATCTTTCAAAGTGACGCCACCTCTTGAAGACTGGGAAACCGAACTTTATGGGCCGCCCCCACTCGGACGCTAAGAGCGGGCTTTAATCTGTTGCGAAAAAAACACATATTGGAAATTTCTCCCTCTTTACTGAACGACCGCTTTTGGCCGAGGCTGTGTAAAAACGTTTTTGAGCGCGACAGGTACTCAAAACCGGACTGAAAATCGCGCTTCTATGCAAAATCCACATCTGCTGACGTGCCGATAAACTTCAGATTTAACGTAGACGCGGGCACTTCAATTTTGGTGAAGCTTTTTTACACACTCTGGGCCGACTGCTGCCCTCCATGAAGGGCAGCTTTTGGCCGACTCCGACCTGTGACGGTCGGCAACAGTCGACCCAATAGGGTTGTCCACAACACCCCATCAATTGGGCCGCAAGCGGCCGCCCTTAACGATGTGGGTGTACAGTCAAAGACACCAGTTTGAGCACAATGGGGCGAACGACGAGTATGCACAGGAATGCCACTGGCATGGCCAATTTATAGGCGTGCAGCGCATTACTTAGGTAATCAATATCAATACCGGAATTTGCCGCAGTGATCACGAATGACATCAAGAGCGCCATGATTGTGGCCATATACAGTGCGAAAACATAAGGCGTAGCGCGAGCCGAGAGCTTACGCTGGTTGAAAGATAGAGCTTTAGAGGATGTTTTTGGATTCATATCAGACCTTTTTCATCTTCGATTGGTAGGTGATGAACACCATAGCAAGATCAAAAATTAGCAACTAGACGGCTAGCAGTGGTTGCTTTATAAACAAAATCTTATGAATGACTCTTCTCGCTGGAACAAAGATGAACCTGTTAGGGGCGATTGCTAGCTTTATCAAGGTGGTTGAAGCGGGCTCCATCGTGGGCGCGGCCAAAACCCTGGGCGTCAGTGCGGCAGCCATTAGCCAGACCATAAATCGCTTGGAAACCCACCTGGGTACGCGCCTTCTCCAGCGCACCACGCGTAGCATGGCGTTAACCGAAAGCGGCATGGTGTACTACGAAAAAGTGAAACGCATAGCGCGTGATCTCGAATCGGCGCAAAGCGCGATCACCAGCGCGCAGACTCAACTCCAAGGGCGACTGTGCATCGCTTCTACCTCCGCTTTCGGACGGCATGTGTTGGCATCACTAATCCCCGGCTTCGCTGCACGTTACCCACGCCTGACACTTGAACTCTCAACCACAGATCGCAAAATTAATCATATTCAAGAAGGCATTGATCTGAGCCTGCGGATAAAACCACAATTAGAAGAGGGGATCGTCGCTCGCAAGATCGTTTCAGTCCCTTTTATCATCTGCGCGTCACCCATCTATTTGGAACGAGTCGGCTGGCCACGCGATCCTGAAGAACTCCAACACCATGCCTGTCTAGCGTTTCGCTACCCGCTAGACGGACGCTTTCTACGTTGGGGTTTTATCCGGGATGGGCAACGTTACGACGCTACTCTCAATGCGACCGCAATCAGCGACGATATTGACGCTCTAGCCCAAATGGCCATCCGCGGCGCGGGAATAACCCGTTTGGCGGAGTTCGTGGCGGCGCCCTATATCGAAAGTGGCCAACTCGTTCCTCTGTTTGAACATCGCCACGCTTCAACGTATGCCTACGCTGAACCGCTCGATATTTATGTATGCGTCCAGGAGCGCGCCGCCATCACCCCCAAGGTCAAAGCTTTTATGAATTATTTGACTGAACATCTGGAAATGCGCTGGCCGATGGAAAATACCTTTACGGCGTCTTGATACGGCGCTTTGCCGCCTTCATAAATTCAATGGCGAACTTTGCATCGGATAACAGTTACGAACTGCTGCTTGCCGGTGACTTCGGCCGATTGCAGTCAGATTCAACGGGCAGCTTCAGGTCGTTTTCTGCCTGGCACGACTAACCGATTTGGGTCGGTTAGCAACCACCACGCACTGTGACTGATCCACCCTTGTCCTCCCTCAATCTGGAGGACAAGCCATGAACATATTGCTTCATATCGCCATCAGCCTTGGAACAAGGGAAAGCTTGTAGGGCAGAAAGCCCCGCTCCGAGTCAGAGATATCTGGGCCATCCGGGTCAGACTCCAACTCGCGGAGAAGACACGGGATCTGGCTCTCTTCAACTTGGCCATCGACAGCAAACTGCGCGCCTGTGACTTAACCAAGCTGCGAGTACGAGACATTGCTCATGGGGAGCATGTGTCGTCACGGGCCATCGTGATGCAGCAGAAAACTCAGCATCCAGTGCAGTTTGAAATTACTGAGCAAACACGAACGGTTCTGGAGGCTTGGATGCATCAGGCCCATCTTCGCAGTGAGGACTTCCTGTTCCCGACCCGGTTGCATGGCTCAGATCATCTCTCCACCAGGCAATACGCTCGAATAGTCAAAGCATGGGTAACAGCCATTGGACTTGACCCGACGATGTAGGGTACTCACACGCTACGGCGAACCAAGGCATCGTTGATCTATCGCAGGACAAAGAACTTGAGAGCAGTCCAACTCTTGCTTGGTCATACGAAGCTCGAAAGCACTGTCAGGTACTTGGCATCGAGGTAGATGATGCTCTAGAAATGGCAGAGCAGACAGAGGTCTAATCGTCCACTGCGACGGCCTAGGCCAGACCGTCGCTATCCGACCCAAAGCTGCCGGTGGGAACAGGAGCGGAAGCGCGAGAAGTGCATTGCATTTGAGTATCTACGGACTAACCTCAGTGCATCATTACACCGCGCGCGGGGGGGCTTGCCGCCAAGGTGTCATATCCCAACTGACCTCCATTTCACGTTGGTCAAGGAGCCTTATGAAGACCTTCTTGCTCTTGCTAAGGACGGCCCTGTTCGTTGTTTTATTTTCCTTTGGCTTGCTCTGTCTTTTCGTGTCTCTTTCCTCGTACAAGGAGGTGGACGAGACGAAGACTTGGCAGAGGTTGAATGCCACTGTCGCCACTGTCTCCATTTCTGAGGAGATGCGCAGTAAGGGTATGACCTATTGCCCTCTGGTTAACGTGACCTTTGAGTTGAACGGACAGCAATACACTTATCCGCTCGAAATATCGCAGCGGCCCTGTAAGACCAGCCTTGAGTCGGTCGAAAGATCAGTTGCAACACTCCGGGAAGGAAAAGTAATCGAAATTCTTGTCGACCCTACAAAGCAGGGTAGAGTGAAGCCGGGTACTTACTCACTAGGTGGGGGTTTTTACTTCGGCGTTTTCTTGGGCACGCTAGCCTTTATCGGGGCCGTAGCTGTCCTGGTGTTTCCTGCTAAGAAATCTGTCAAGTTGACGCAAAGAGAAAGCATTTCACATTCAACATTGAGCAAGAAAGAAATCAAGGAAAAAGTTCGCGAGCTACTCGCCGCCGGCACTGCAAAGTCGGAAGTGTTTTCACGACTCTCCGGGCGGGGTGTAAAAGACAGTCATCTTGCCTACTTTATAGCCTCGTATGCAGATCCAATTCGTTGTGACGAGCACGATCGCAAGGTCAATATTCTTATCACGATAATGCTCGCCCAGGCCTTGATTGCATTCTTTCTGGGGGTGGATATCGGCGCCAGAATGGGGCCAACGGCCAAATGGGTTATGGGTGTTTCAATGACCTTGATCCCCTTGTTTTTGGTATGGGGCTTCTACAACCATCGCGTCGGCGCCTACAACGCGTACATACTCCTTGCGCTTTCTCAATTCCCAAGATTGCTTGCGGGGTTTGCATCGAGTCCGGCAACAACCACTATCGCATTAGCTATAAGTATCGTTATCCTGGCTTTTGTTTGGTACGTCCGAGGAAAAATCTTTCCAGACTTCGTCTTCGTCAATCCCAGGAAAATCAAAGGCAAGTACTTCTTTACGGGCTGACCCATCATGCCGCCGGACCTGCCCGAACGGCTGTCCAGGCCTGTGAGTTCAATCGTTAGCGAAGACTGCTTCGGGTCGATTTCAGTCGGTTCCAGCAGGCAGCTTTTGGCGGGTTTCTGCCTCTCACGACCCATGGCAGGCGCTAAATCATCAGAAGGTAAGCTTACTCCTCCGATGTTCTGCCAATTTTCCTCATGAGTTTTTACCAACTTAGCGATTAATCCTTCGGAGATTTTTTGGCCCGGAAAAAATAATGAAGAACTATGCCAACCAAAAAGAAAAAAATGGTAATGCTGGTATGTCTTAAGGCCTCAGCTGAGTGTTTTATACTATTAGCTTTGCACTCGTAAGCCTCACCGCATCTTGGTGTGCAAAATCCTACCGACTCTAAATTGCATCCAGTCACTAATTTTCCATAATGTGTAATGGTGATGTGGTTTCCTCGGCTTTTTGTGAGACCCTTCGGAAGTTTTGTGTAGTCTGGGAGAGCGAGAAATTTTCTTAATTCATTAGTGGACTTGTCTCTTATAATAAGCCGGATCCCTCTTTGAGTGCCATCAGCCCACACGAGTGTGCCCTCTGTCATGGAAGCGTTTTCTTTGAAGGGTAGTGGCTTATTTGAAAGTTCGGAGAGATAGAGTGCTATAAATACTAATAGGGCGAGCGTGGTAAATAACGCAGCCTTGATATGGTTGTTCAAGTGAAGAGTCGATTTTAGTAAGTCAAGTATCAAGCAAACTCTCCTCAGTCATGCGCCAGAAGCATTCGTTTCCGCATAGATACTTAGGCTAGACGAATTCGTTCACAATTCCACTGGCTGCTTTTGGCCCAGAGTGTGTAAAAACGCATATGGATTCGCGGTGACGGTTACGCAGCCGGTTCGAAGACACCTGCATCCACGAGCATCTCAACTAACGCCTCAGGCCATACCTTCAGCTCCTGAGCGGACCACCAGTGATGATCTGCCATGACCTGAGTCTCGTGTGAGGTCCATTCGGAGCTAGAGGTCGTAACTCCCCTTATCGGGAAACCTTCCGCGTTGGGGAAGTACTCACTTGTGGGCGAAGCGCAGCTTGAGCGTTTGAGGGGCTGGACTCACTTGCAACTCGCGTGTGCCATCGAGAAGGTGGTCTTGAGTCGCCACTCATTCGAAATCGAGGAAGTCACGTCCAAAACTCTTGCTCAGTTCGCAGATGTGCATGCGGGCGGTTTTCATACCAAACCAGAGTACCAATTGCTGAATCAAGCATCCTTCGCAGAGCAGACGTCGAGCGGACGTCTGAAAATCTGCGTCCTGAAGGCTGATGGGAAAGTCGTGGCAGGAGTCTCAATGTATTTGGCCAGTAATGGCATTGCCTACCTTGGAACGGCTGCCACCCGAAAGGATGCCCGGGGCCTTGGCTACCATGGAGCACTGATATCTCATCGAATTGAGCAAGCGAAGAAGCATGGCTGCCACTTGATCGCCGCGACCGTGCTGGCCAGCTCCCAAAGTCGCCGAAATCTGCAACGTGCCGGGTTGACGACATCTCATGCCCAAGCACTGTACCGCCTCGCAGATAACTAAGATAAACGGCTGAACACGACCGTCCGCTCTTGGCCGGTATCCGCCACTCACGAACGTCCGCTTCGGGGCGATTTCTGCCCTTCACGACAGGCAGAAATCGGCCAAAAAGTAGCCACTCGAACACATCACCTGATCGGCTGTTTTGTAGGACGTAGCGGTCACCGATGTTCCGCTGCCAACATTGACCTGAACTGAGAAATGATCTCTGAAGATAGCCCGGCACCTTCGAACACTGCGCAGGTGAAGCTAACGGGGGCAGGGCCTGGAGCGGTTATGATGCGGTCTGCAACCACAGCTACTGGACTGCTTCGATAAAGCCTGCGCCCTTCATAACCTACGGCATTTTGTTTTAAGAAGTCAGAGCTGTTCGAGGTATGAGGAACCGTGTCGAGAAGCCCGGCCCTCGCAAGTGCCAGCGTTCCCCCACAGATACCGGCAATTATCGCTCCACTTGAACGACTAGCATGAAGAAAGTCTCGAATATCCGGTGCTTCTGCACGTTCCCAGACCATTCCTCCAATGACGACAACAACGTCGGGTTTCCAGTCCAGACATTGTTGCAAACTGCTATCGACAGTTACAGCCAATCCACCCTGCGAGCGGAACTGCCCCGTAGTAGAAGCGAAAAACCTGACGTCGATCCCGTAAAACGGGGACGCAGTTCCAGCAATGAAAGCATATTCCCAGTCCGCAAAACCGGGTGTCAGTATCAATCCCACGCGTGCCATCAGTCAGAATCCTCCATGAGTGCCAGTAACATATGGCGTCAACAAACATACATCAAGGACTGCTATTGGCCGATTTCTGCCTGTCGCGAAGGCCCGCAATCGACCCGAAGCTGCCGGTCTATAACGGTACCTGTCGCGCATGGCAGTGTCTGTTCGCAGAGACGTTGCTGCGTATCTCAAGGTCGGATGTTCTGGTATAAAAATACCCCTACTCAAGTCACGGACGACGACCATGCAGATACGCAAGATGACTCAGGAAGACCTGCCGAGCGCCAATGCCCTGTGCCTGGAGGCGTTCATGCTGGCGGTTGCGCCCTCGCTGTCGGCGCAGGGCGTGGAAACCTTCACAAAGGTGGCTGCGCAGAAGGCGTTTGCCGAACGAATGGTAAGTGACAACCTGATGCTGGTTTGTGTCGCAGAGGGAACCCTGGTCGGGCTGATCGAGCTAAAGGAAGGGCGCCATGTGGCGATGCTGTTCGTTGCGCCGGTCTGGCAGCGCCACGGCGTTGGCAAGCGCTTGGTGAATGCGGCTCTGGAGCAGGCCAGGGCCAATGTAGTAACAGTCAGAGCGTCGCTGTCTTCAGTGGCCGCTTATGAACGTTACGGCTTTGCGTTGGCAGGGGAAGTGGGCGAGCTTGCCGGGCTGATCTATCAACCGATGGAGAAGCGGTTGACCATTTGAAGGGCCGCTTTCGACCCAGGCTGCCGTTCACTAAAGACTGCAAATTGCTGCTTTCTGCCTGTGGTGAGAGGCAGAAAACGACCCGTAGCTGACGTTCGCGCCTCCATCGCAGCTTGCCGGGGATCAATCGGCTAAAACTGGCCAATTAACGACGGCAGTTGCCCTACAGTTCATAATTGCGGCGGCTTCACGATTGCTATAGTCATGGTGCGAGGCGAAGAAATACCGCAATCTTCACAGGCTTGATGATCCAATATTGGACGCCTTATGCGAATAAAACACCCGGTTCTGCCCCTTGCCAAAGCCGCATTCGCCGCGGCTCTCAGGACAGGTCATGGGCGCGCTATTTATCACGTCGAAAATCATGGATCGAAGGGGCTGGAAGAGATAGTCATCGAAGCGTGCCTAACATGCGTTTCCTATGATCCTCAGCTGGAGGTAGATCGGGCTCCGTGGCTGTTTTCGATTGTCGATCGCGCGAAGCTGAACGCAAAGGTGGTGCAGGCGATCAAGGCGCTAGAGAACACGCCACCGCCCGAGAATCAACGCGACAGTAATCAGCGCAGTGCGATCCTGAAAGAACTGGCTGCTTCAGGATCAGAAGACGCGAGACGTCTTTTGTATTCTTCCCTAGCGCTCTTTCCGGGTACCGCTAGCGTAATTGGCGCTGAGGAAATCATCGCACTCGACGGCGTGGATGGCTTGATATATGTCGTCAGGCAGATGGGGCAATGGTTGCAGGCTGATCCGGATTTCTGGGTTGATGACTATCCGATCAAACAATTTGATGCCACCACAGGGATTGAAGGAGGGCTTGCCGCATTGGAGCGTAAGGCCGCGGTTGATTCCGATATTGCGAGCTATCTCGTGGGGATACGCGAGACACACGATAGCCTTAGCGGTTTTTCTACCCGCGTTGAACCAATGTTATTTGATGGCAATGAGGTCGTGGCGTATGTCAAAAAGAACCCCAGAGAACAATGCTATTGGCTCAGAAGATGGGGAACGCAAGCCACTAACGATCAACGCGACATAGTATTCGCAGCCCTGCTTGCGTCGGAGGAGCCGGAACATGTCAAACGACTGTTCAGATGCTTTGCAAAAAGCGGCGTTCCTCGATTCGAAAGTCGATTACTCCGCTGGATTGACCATGCCGACTCACAAGTTCAGTGGGCGGCAGTAGAGGCTCTTGCACCTAAAACGCACGGAGAACTGCGAGATGTGGCTAAGCGATTGATCGCTGATGGCAACGTCCCAAACGGTGTCGCGTTGCTGGTGAACAATTTTTTTGAGGGAGATTTTTCATTGTGCACGAAGCACCTAACACAGCTTGATGATGCTGACAAAATGCACCATCTCGTCGGAGAACTCTTAAACTTGTGCGAAGCGCATCCTGGCCAAGAGGCGCTCGACTGTCTCCTCTACGTATATGAGTTTTCGCCGTGTTCGACCTGCCGAAAGCGGGCAGTGAAGGCGTTGACCGACACGAACATCGCTCCGGCCTGGGTGCTTGCAGAGTGTGCATTCGACGTCGATCCCGAAACGCGAGCACTCGCCCGGGCAGACCGTCCCTTCAATTAGTCGTGTTACTCTCGGCCCGGTTGGTAACCATAAGCTGAGTACCTTCAGAAAGCTGCATCGTGAGCGTCCATAGCTTCCATCAAGCTCCGATATCCATCACTCCGATCGCGCGGCGAAACCTCGATAAATAGCTCAATCAACTGACTATCAAGGAAGGTTTGATTAGAGGTATCCAATGGCAGGTTAAAAAAATCAGCGCTTTGTACTGTGTACAGTGAGGTTTGGAAATTCAAAAAACAGACGTATCTCACTGCCGCCGAATCGCTGAGCCGGCGCCATGTGATGATTTGTTGGTAGGTGTCTCCAAGAAATCCCATGTTCATTTATCCTCTTACTATGCTGGAACGCAGCAGGTGAAGGTATAGCAGTTACATATCACTCTTTGCTCTGGCTACGTGTAAGTCTGTAGATCTTTGGGCATCGATGGCGGTTTTTGGCCGTAATCGGCGAAGTCTGAATGACCGCTTTTGGCCGATTGCTGCCTTTCGCGAGGGGCTACAACCGACTACTGGCTGCCAGTCAATTGTGTCCAAAGAATCAGGGACAATTCATAATGCTGTCCATCTCCACTAACGTCTCCAAGATCGACACCCATGCCTGCAGAGTTCGAAGTCCCCAGCCCACACGAGCAACACATTGAGCACACCACCCATCATGCGCATGCACAAGGCGATAGCTTTGCCAGCAAGATTGCGGTGATGACAGCCATCATGGCGACCGTCGGCGCCCTGATGAGCTATCAGGCCGGCTCAACGGAGAATGAGGCGGCCATGGACAAAAACAACGCCGCCATCCAGAAAACCGAAGCCGCCAACGAGTGGAGTTACTACCAGGCCAAGTCCAGCCGGCAGAATCTGTCGGATCTGGCAAGCCATCTCCCTGGGCTGGACTCCGCCCATTATGTTGCTGAGGCGCGGCGGTACGGGGAACAGAAGGAGGAGGCGCGCAAGAAGGCTGAAGCATTCGAACAAAGGGCAAGAGAGTGGGACGAGAAGTCAGAGCAGGCGCTGCATCAGCATCACCGCTGGGCCCAGGCAATGACAGCGATTCAAATAGCAATTTCACTGGCGGCCATTACCTTGCTGACGCGTAAGGAATGGCTCAAGCGGATCTCGTTTGGGGCCGCGGGTATTGGCGTCATGTTGGGTTCGCTGGCTTGGCTGCATATCTAAGCGGGGCGCTCAGAAGTTCACCTGTCGAATGCGACCGCTACTTGCCGGTTGTTGCCTTTCGCGAAGGGTAGAAATCCACAACCCAAAGCTGCCTTTCATGAGGGGAAGTTAACGGCCGATTCTGTTGAAAAAGTCGGCCATAGTTTTCTCGCGAAGACTGGTTTTCAAAAAATGAAATCCAGTAACGATGCGGCATACAGGCCCTGCGATTGTGTAAAAATCGGGCCTTTTCAGGGTTTTCCTAATGAATATTTTCAATCAATATCCGGCTTTGAGACTTCGCCCGTTCATTGATCGCCTCTGGGGGTGGGAGAGTGAGTCACCGGAAGTCGTCCACCTCCCGACATTGCTCCCGGGCACGGGGGCGGAGTTGTATTTTCATTATGGGGAGCCATTTCGGATAAAAGCCAAAGAGGATTGCTCTTTCACAGTCAGTCCCGGTCACCTGTTCTGCATTCGCAGCAGGCCCATCAATCTCTCGCCCATCTCAGGTATTGGTTTTATCGCTGTCCGTTTTAAGATTGGCATGCTGCAACGTTTTACAGATATCCCGGCAAACGAATTAGCGGATTGCCAGCTCTCCGTTGAAGACATTTGGGGGAGGGCGGGCACAAAACTGCTCCGACATTTATCCTATGCTATTGATCGCCAAGAAAGAATCGCACTTATCCAGTCTTTTTTGGCCGATCATCTAAGACCATCAACAGACTTGCTCGTCGAACAAGCCATGACCACGCTCTATCGGGGGTGTTCAACAATATCGATTGAATCGCTTGCCAGCACACTAAGTTTGGGGCGTCGACAACTTGAGCGTCGATGGAAAATGTTCTCCGGCCAATCTCCCAACGAAACCAAATGTCTCAGTCGATTTCAGCAGACTATCCGGAGTTTGATGCTTGAGCCTTCAGCCGAGACAATAGATAGAGCTCTAGCGTGTGGTTACTATGATCAGGCACATTTCATTCATGATTTTCAGCGCCGAGTGGGCCTTGCACCGTACCAGCACTTACGAGTCGCACGCACCAAGACGCATTTTTACAATACCCCGCTCCGAAAAGCCGGCATCCTAGGGACACTGAGTCCATAATTTTTAGGAATTACATCATGTTTGTATTGTTAGTGGAGCTTCAAGCGGATCAAGGACGATCCGAAGAACTCGAAAGCCTCTTGCGATCTTTAGTTGCGTTAGCAGAACATGAGCCAGGTACTCTTTTTTACGCTGTTCAACGCCCCCAAGTAGAGACAGACACGTTCGTTCTCTACGAATACTATGAAGATAAGGCTGCTTGGGAAACTCACATGAATTCTGAGCCTGTGCAAAACAAAATCAAGTGTTTCGAGTCCTTGCTGAAAGTTTCTCCAAAGATAATTTTTCACGATGTCGTTTCAGCAACTGCCATCAGTAACGGCCCGAGAACATAAATCGCAGAAATTGAGAAAAGCCGTTTTTCGGAATCATATTAGCTGAGAATACCCGGATATTCGCGCCGACGCCAAATTGCCCCCGTTGCCGAGATTTCACTGATCAAGTCTGACTCCTCGCGAATCATTGACTGTGCTGGATTTGTGCAGGTCTGGAGATGGGTCAGTCTTGCCTCGGCACGTGGGTCAATTCGGCGTCAACATGCTTGTACCTCATCGCGTACGAGTGCGGGTGTCTCTACAGAACCCTGGGTGTCGAGTGCCGCTGTCCACCTATTCAAGACAGGTTTGAGGCATTTGACTGCTTTTGGCCGCTATCTGCCCCCTGCGAAGGGCAGCTTTGGGTCGCGAGTTGCCCTTCTCTACCGGCGGCTCTCGTTTCGAAGTGGTTATCGAACCTCGTCGCATCCATTTTTCCCTCCTGCTGACTCTTTCAATCCCACCTTCAAGGACCGAACCTGTGATCGCATCCCCCGCCAAACTCCTCTTCCTGCCCGGAGCCTCAGGTAACACCCGGTTTTGGCATCCGGTTGCTGAGTGCTTGACCCACCCGGCGCAGCAGATCCATATCGGCTGGCCCGGCTTTGGAGACACTCCACCCTTGCCTGGCGTGACTGGCATGGATGATCTGGTGGCTCGCGTGCTGGCCGAGATCGACCGGCCCACAGCGCTGGTGGCACAGTCCATGGGCGGCATAGTCGCTGTGCTTGCAGCGCTTGAACGCCCTGAGCTGATCACGCACCTGACGCTGACCGTCACCTCTGGCGGGGTAGATATGTCTGCTCTGGGCGCGCATGACTGGCGCCCGGATTTTGCTGCCGCCAACCCGACACTGCCGAGTTGTTTTCTGTACGACCGCACCGACCTTACGCTCCAGTTGATAGAGTTGCGCATGCCAGTTCTGCTCCTCTGGGGAGATTCTGATCCGATCAGCCCCGTTCGCGTCGGCCAGCGCCTTGCTCAACTGTTACCCCGTGCTGAACTACACGTTTTCCCTGGCGCCGATCACAGTCTGGGCTTTACTCACGCAGCCGAAGTGACGAGGTTGATCGAGAGACATCTGGCCTGCTGCTGAGCGGAGCACTTGCTGCCACCGCGTCGGACTGATTGTGCGGCCCCGTGCGTTTCAAGACCTGGCGGACAGACAACCGGAGGCATATCGCTCTAACCTCGCCGGATACTCTGCGCAAACCGCGTAGAGATGAAAAAAATCAAAGCATAGTTAAAAGTGCACGAACCAAAATTGAGTCTATGACATGTGATTTCGCACCTCGTTGACCACCTGCTATGGGTCGTTTTCTCCCGACTCTGACAGGTAGAAAACGGTCCTTGATGAACGTCCGGTCTTGGCCAGCCCTCTTCGATACCGGCAAATTTATCCCTGCCGACCGGGTCTCTGGCAACGTATAAGAGGCCGCTCCCGGCAACTCAATCCTCAGAGCGATCTGCCTTAGCGGCATACCTCTAACTTCGCAACCCCCTCAAAGCAACCGTTCAATGGCAGAATCTCCTCAACTTGATCGTTTTGGAGAACACCATGCTTCGTGCGTTTGAACGAAGGCTCGACCCCTTTCCTCCTGACGAGGTACCACCGCCACCCGACGGCCTGGCTCGCTTCCTGTGGGCCTGTACGCGGGGAGCCCGCGGTTACATCCTTGTGTTTGCGCTGCTCAGTGCCGGTGTGTCGATTTACGAAGCCTGGCTATTTTCCTTCCTCGGGCAGGTCGTGGACCTGCTCTCGACCTGGCAGGCAGGCGGTGAAGCGGCTGCGCAGGAACGTCGCGTGTTGTGGGGCATGGGCATCGTAATGGTGACCAGTGTCGGGCTGGTGGCGTTGCGCACCATGGTGCAGCATCAGATATTGGCGATTAACTTGCCGTTGCGGCTGCGCTGGGACTTCCATCGCTTGATGCTGCGGCAAAGCCTTTCGTTTTTTTCCGATGAGTTTTCCGGCCGGGTCACTACCAAGGTGATGCAGACGGCGCTAGCGGTGCGCGACATGCTATTCACCCTTATCGAGATCGCACCCGGGATCGGGGTGTATTTCATCGCGATCATCGCACTGGCCGGCGGCTTCGCCCTGAAACTGATGCTGCCCTTTGTTGCCTGGGTTGTGTTGTTCGGGCTGGCCATGTGGTACTTCGTGCCCCGCCTGGGGAAAGTCGGACAGGAACAGGCCAATGCGCGGTCGATGATGACCGGGCGTATCTCAGACGCCTACACGAACATCACGACGGTGAAGCTGTTCTCTCACTCCAATCGTGAAGCGCATTTCGCGCGTGCAGCGATGGAGGATTTCAAACAAACCGGCTTTCGTCAGATGCGCCTGGTAAGCCAGTTCGAAATCGTCAATCAGGCATTGGTGGTGGCATTGATCATGGCAGCAGGGGGGTATGCCCTGTGGCTATGGCACCAGGGTGAGGTCGGCGCAGGTGCCGTGGCGGCAATCACCGCCATGGCGTTGCGCATCAATGGCATGTCGCACTGGATCATGTGGCAAATGACCTCGCTGTTCGAGAGCATAGGCACCGTGCAGGATGGCATGGCAACCCTTACCCGCGGCCCGAAGGTGCAGGATGCGCCGGACGCGGGCGTCCTGGTGACCTCCGGCGGGGCGGTAACCTTCGATAAGGTGAGCTTCAATTATAGCGGCGAACGTCAGGTGCTCGATGGCCTGAGCCTGCACATCCGTCCGGGCGAAAAAATCGGTCTGGTTGGCCGCTCTGGCGCCGGCAAATCCACGCTTATCAATTTGCTGCTGCGCTTTTATGACGTCGACAGCGGGGAGATTCGCATCGACGGCCAGAACATCGCGCACGTGACGCAAGACAGCCTGCGCGGCGCCATCGGTATGGTCACGCAGGATACGTCCCTGCTGCACCGTTCCATTCGCGACAACATCGCCTACGGCCGCCCCGATGCGACCGACGCGCAAATCCGCAGCGCCGCGGCCAATGCCCAGGCCGATGAGTTCATCAGCCAGTTGAGCGACCGGCAAGGCCATACCGGTTACGACACCCTTGTGGGTGAGCGCGGCATCAAGCTGTCGGGCGGCCAACGCCAACGCGTCGCGATTGCCCGGGTGATGCTCAAGAATGCCCCGATCCTGCTACTTGACGAGGCCACCAGCGCGCTGGACTCGGAAGTCGAAGTGGCCATACAGGAAAGCCTCGATGAAATGATGCAGGGCAAGACTGTGATCGCTATCGCCCATCGACTGTCCACCATCGCGGCCATGGACCGGCTCATCGTCATGGACAACGGACGCATCATCGAGCAGGGCACCCACACCGAATTGCTCGGGAAGAACGGCATCTATGCGCGGCTGTGGCAGCATCAAAGCGGCGGGTTTCTGGGTGAGGATCAGGGAGTGGCCGAGGCTATGGATCAGGTGTGAGCGTGAAGAGGGCGCAGCAGGAGGGCGATAGGGGCGGGCCACGACCATTCCACACGGCAACGGCTGCTGTCGGCCCATAGCGGCCCTTCGGACTTGCCCCGAAAGCCCGGCTGCTGACCGGTCAATGCAGATAACGAAAACTATGCATGTCAGTCGGAGTATCGGCTTTAATGTCGGTGCAGATTCACCTGCTCACGGCGCTGGATTTCTATAATTTGCGAGATGTGATGCACGCTATCGGTGGGTTCCAGGTTCTGAACCCCTATCTAAATCAAGGAAGACAACCCATTGAAAACAGCTCTCGGCGCTCTGCTTTTAACCTGTCTGACGACCAGCGCTCTCGCTGACGTCAACTCTGTCGGCTTCCAATCCTACACCCTGCCGGACCCACACAATGAGCGTCCGCTGGAGATGGTCGTCTGGTATCCCAGTACAACGACCATCACCCCACAGTTGATCGGCGACGATGTGGTGTTTGTCGGTGCTTCAGCGGTTCGCAACGCGCCACCCTCTGCTGGCGAGCACCCATTGGTGGTGCTCTCCCATGGATTCAGAGGCAATTGGAACAATCAGAACTGGTTGGCGAGTGCATTGGCCCATAAGGGTTACATTGTCGCAGCGGTCAACCACCCCGGCACCACGACCCATGATCGAAGCCCGCAAGCGGCGGCGCAGTTATGGCAGCGGCCCATTGACCTGCATCGGGCCATTGAGGCGGTCACCACGCAACCTGAAAAATTTGGCGTGGTCACGAAGCGTCAAATTGCTGTAGTGGGCCATTCACTCGGCGGCTGGACTGCAATGGAGATCGCCGGTGCTCGTTTCGACCCGGCCCTGTTTGCCCGTGACTGCAAACTCCATCCGCAGTTATCCAGTTGCACCAATTATCAAAAGATCAACCCTGAGAGTACTCCGGCATTAAAGGCCGGTCTGGCCGGCGATTTGCGCGATCAACGCGTCACCGCTGTGGTTTCTTTGGACCTTGGGCTCTCGCGCGGGATGACCGATGAGAGCCTTGCGGCACTGCCGGTGCCGGTGCTAGTTATCGCTGCCGGCGCACCATCGGTGGAACTGCCTGCTCAGTTGGAGTCCGCCAACCTGGCCACACGCCTGCCCCAAGCGTCCAGCCGCTATGTCGAGATCAGTGACGCCAGCCATTTCAGCTTCTTGCCGATTTGCAAACCAGGTGCAGTGGCATTGCTCGAAGAGGACATTCCTGGCGATGGCATCATTTGCGGGGATGGCGACAATGCTCGCCCGCGCGAGGTAATCCAACAGCAGGTTACGTCACTGATCACCGAGTTTCTGACGCAGTCCGCGAACAACAAAGTGGAGCTCTAGGATTGCTGGCGCTCGGCAACTCGGCAGACCTGAAATTTGCGTAGGAGCGCAATTTTTGTGTCGAATCCAGCCACCTATTACGATCAAAAACGTTTTTACACAGCCTCGACCCAAAACGGACAGATCGGCCCTGACTCGGGCCGGTCTGTCGATGGCGGTTAGAAACACCAGTCCTCAGCATATACGACGCGACAGAATGGTCCCGCCAGAGTCGCATTGTGATGAGCAACAATCTCTTCAGCCTTCAGCGCAGGGGTGCTGTTGCAGGTGTGGCCATCGGCGATGAGCACAGCATCGAATCCAAAATCCCGTGCAGCGCGGCAGGTGCTGTCGACACAGTATTGGGTCTTCATTCCGGTAATGACCACGCCCTGAGCGCCACAAGCTCGTAGCTGATCGGCCAGAGCAGTCTTGGTGAAGGCGTTGGGTCGGCTTTTCTCGAAGATCACTTCGTCGCCCTGTAGCTCCAGTTCCTGCACCAGTTGCGTCAACGGACTTCCGGACTCGATAGGCGAACCAGGTGGACCAATATGGCGTGCGAGAAAAATCGGCGCACCTGCACGCCGGGCTTTACTCAACAGGTTATTCAACGTGTCTAGCAGAGCTTCGCCAGCCCATGGTTTTTCCGGACCATGAAACAACCCAACCTGCATATCGAGAATCAAGAGTGCATACATAGTGCTTTTCCTTGCGTTTGGACCAGCGACACAAGGGCAAAAGAAAAGGCCCTATCCATCACTGGCGGGCCTTTGAAGTTCGTGTGTTATTGGCTCACGACACCTCTCACGACCCGCCTCTGGCGGTCGTGGTAGTCGTGGTCAAGGCAATTCGTGGCTGATTCATAAAGCTGACAATAGCTGCACGGCACCGGGTTGGCAAATGAGCGCATGAAGGTGAAGACTGATTCACGATCGTTAAGGTTCGCTTTTGGCCGATAGCCGTCCGCTACGAAGCGCTGCTATCGGCCCTTAGATCGAAAACACTATTTCTGCTGGGAACGGTGGTGCGGCGATCCGACTTGCCCGCGAAGGTGGTGTGCCAGGCGACATCAATGTTGAATGTGATGGCCTCTTCGCGGGCAAGCCCGCTCCCACAGGTTCAAGTCCGTCACGGGTTCGCCTGCGCTCACCAGAAAGCGCGAGGGTTGTTGCGCGTTCACGCGTGACGGGGTTCGGTCGAATGGACGGCCTGAACCCACTGAAAAGCCTGCAGGCCGGTGTTGCGTGCTTACATTTCCCACATGGCCCGTGCCCATTGCTGAGCCTGTTTGCGTTTGCGGTAGCTGGCGAGCCGCGTCAAAGCCCCCGACTGCTCCTGATCAATTCATAGGCCCGACGCACCAGCGGGTTCACGGTGTTGGGCCGAATCCACAAGTGGTAGGTCACGTCCGGCAGCCGTGGCAAACCATCGTTTTCGCCGAGTACGCGCATGTCCGGGCCGAGCATTTCCATGCTTCTGGGCGTGACGCCCAGCCCGGCACGCGTTGCGGCCTTGATGCCGATCAGGTTCGACGCCAGGTACGCCTGGCGCCATGGAATGTTGGCGCGCTCCAGCGCCTCCAGGGCGTAGCGACGATAGATACTCGGTTCATCCACCAGAATCAGCGGCAAGGGTTCTTCGGGCGTATGAATGTACTGCGCCGAGCAGATCCACCACACCGGCGAAGTGCGCAAGGCGAAGCCTTCGAGCGTCGGGTCTTCACGGGTGGAGATCACCATGCTGCGCGGCGCCCGAACCCTGGCACCACGCCTGGAGGTGCACGAACGCCAGGCCCTGGAAATCGCTCATTGGCTACAAGCGCAACCGCAGGTGAAACGGGTGTTTCACCCAGCGCTGACCGATCATCCCCATCACGTATTGTGGCGGCGGGACTTCACGGGCAGCAACGGATTGCTGTCCTTCGAACTGCGTGATGCCGACGCTACGTATGTCGAGCGGTTTATCGATGCGCTGCAGGTGTTTGGTCTGGGCGCGTCCTGGGGCGGCTATGAAAGCCTGGTCACCGTCGCCGACACCCAGGATCGCAACAGTGCGGCAGATCGCGCATTGAACCCGGTGCTGCGGTTGCACATTGGCCTGGAAGATGTCGACGCGTTGATTGAGGATTTGCAACGCGGGTTCACCGCGATCGAGGACTAGGACTTGCGCTGATGCCGGTCAGTCGCAACGCGACCTGTAGCAGCTGTCGAGCTTGCGAGGCTGCGTTCGGCTGCGAAGCAGTCGTGAATCCGGCTAACGCGATTCGCCTGACACACCGCAAGTTCTGGTTTGACGACTGCTTCGCAGCCGAACGCAGCCTCGCAAGCTCGACAGCTGCTACAAAGAGTGCGCTGCGGCTTAATTTGCCGGCATTAGGACTTGCGCAACAGGAGCAACGCCAGCGCCGCAGCCGCCAGCACCGCCCCGGCGATGAAAGTGCTGGCGGAGCCCGAGGTTTCCCATAGCGCGCCAGCCAGCACGCTGGCGATCAACAGGCACACGCCGCTGATCAGATTGAACAGGCCGAACGCCGTGCCCCGCAGATGTTCGGGGGCGGTGTCGGCGATCAGCGTCGCGAGAATGCCCTGGCTGAAACCCATGTGCAGACCCCACAAGGCCACGCCCGCCATCATGGTCATGATTGAATCCGCTTGCGCCAGCAGCAGGTCCGCCAGGATCAGCAGCCCCATGCCGACACACAGCAACTTGGTGCGGCTGATCCGGTCGGACAGCCAGCCGGCAGGGTAGGCAGACACCGCATACAGCAGCGACATGACCACCATCACCATCGGCACCCAAGTGGCCGTCAGGCCTGTCTGCTGCGCTTTCAAGACCAAAAAGGCCTCGCTGAAACGGGCCAGCGTGAAGAGCCCGCCGACGATCACCACCCACCAGTAACCCCGGGAAAACTCCCGCAGAACCTTCCAGTGGATAGGCGAGCGAAAGGTGTGTTTCCCGGCGACATCGGTAGGCTCTTTGACTCCACCGACAATCAGCGCCACCGATATCACCGCCGGAATCACCGCAAACCACAACACCAGATGGATCTGCCCGAGCCAGAGCATCAGCACGATCGCCAGAACCGGACCCAGAATCGCCCCCACGGTGTCCATCGACTGGCGCAGACCAAAGCAGGCGCCACGAATTTCGGCCGGGGCGACATCGGCGACCAGCGCATCGCGCGGCGCGCCACGAATGCCTTTGCCGATGCGATCCAGAAACCGCGCGGTAAATACCACATCAACCGAGTGCGCGAGGGGAAACAGCGGCTTCGACAACGCCGCCAGACCGTAGCCCATCAACAGCAGGCCTTTACGCCGGCCGATAAAGTCGCTGATGGCGCCGGAGAATATCTTGACCACCATCGCCGTCGCCTCGGCGATGCCTTCGATCACCCCGACGGTCAGTGCGCTGGCGCCTAAAGTAGTGACCAAAAATACCGGCAACAGGCTGTGCACCAGCTCTGACGAAAGGTCCATGAACAGGCTGACAAAACCCAGGGCCCAGACCGTGGAGGGGATACGCAGTGAGGCTGGTCTGGGTTTTGCGAGGTTGTCCATGCTGGTTTCCGGGTTGAATACTCACCGAGTATTGATAGCGCCAACCCCGGCTATCAAAGGTTCTGACTTAAAAAGATCAACGTATTGCCATGCGCCTCGACCGCCGCCCGCTGGTTATAGCTGTCACGGTGCGAGCAGTTGAAGCCATGTTCGGCACCCGGATACACCTCGATATCGACATCGTCGTTGAACTCGAAGCGCTCGGCGATTTGCTTCACGGCGTCGATCGGGATATGGCTGTCCTGTTCGCCGAAGTGCATCAGCAGCGGCACTTTGATTTCACCGGCCCGATCCAGTTGGTTCTGTATGCCGCCGCCGTAATAGGCGATCGCCACGTCGACGAAGCCGTTGGCCGCGGTGTTGTACGACAGCATGCCGCCGAAGCAGTAACCGATGGACGCGATCCTGCCGTCCAGCCCCGGATGCGCCTTCAGGGCGTCGATGGCCAGTTTGATGTCAGCCTGGGCCTTGGCGATGTTGGTGGCGTTCATCAATTCGACGGCGCGTTTCCAGCCGGCTTCGTCGTAGCCCAGTTCGATACGGTGGCCGTGGCGCCAGAACAGATCCGGCGCTATGACCAGATAGCCATCGGCGGCGTATTGCTCGGCGACCGAACGGATGTGTTCGTTGACGCCGAAGATTTCCTGAATCAGCACGATCCCCGGACCTTTACGGGTATGGGGGATGGCCAGGTAGGCGCCGAAGGTGCCTTCGGCGCTGCTGAGTTCGATCCATTGGGTGGTTACGCTCATGATGGCTCCTGTCTACACAAGTTGGGTGGGGTGGGTTTGGGGTTACCTCGACGCTGGTGCATCAGCGCTGACTGCGCCGCCAGAAGCATCGAGCCAACAACGCGTCCAGGCTGAGTTTGCCGGCCCCCGAAAACAACAACGGCATGAGGGCTGCGAGGTAGATCAGCGGCAGCTTGAAGTTGCCGTGGCCTTTATTGCTGATGGCATAACCCTGGGCAAGTTCACTCAATGTAGACCAATCGGCCGGCCAATGAACGGCAGCGGTCGCGACGACAGTCACCACGATCAGAATAATCGCCGAAAGCCGCGTCCCCAGGCCTGCCAGCAAGGTGAGGGCGCAGATCAGTTCGGCCCACATCGCCAGCTCCCAGTTGAGCGTGGCTGGAACGTGGTTGAAGGGAAACGGGAAGTTGTCCTGGATATCGGCGAACCAGTTCTGGCCGTTCCATTTTTCCAGGCCCGACTCGAAAAACTCCCAGGCCAGAAACAGCCGCAGGGTGAGAGGCGCGATCCAGTTGCCGACGCGGTCGAGGTTCAGGTGCAGGCCCTGGACGGCTGATGAGAGAGAGGTGGTCATGGTTTTGGTCTCCGGGCATTCATTGCGAGTGTCTACCGCTAGCAGCTGCTCGGCAGCCACTAGCGGTTATCGGTGGTCAGCGGACGCCAGAAGTGTTGCAATCAGCTGTATTGGCGATATGTCTGAAAGGTCGCCCGGTGCAAGTGGGTGTATCCCGGGCCGCAACAGATACATTCCCATACAAAACTGTGATTCAGCGCCGGTCAGCGGCGTCTAGCGACAGTGTCCCCGCAATCCCATGGGGCGAGACTTCGGAACCCGGCATGCAAGCGCTGTTGAACGAGATCCTTGACGCAGTCCGACCGTTGATCGGTCAGGGCAAAGTGGCTGACTACATTCCCGCCCTCGGCACGGTACCGGCCAATCAATTGGGCATTGCCGTGTATGGCAATGACGGCGAGTTGTTTTGTGCTGGAGACGCCGACACGCCGTTTTCGGTGCAGAGTATTTCCAAGGTGTTCAGCCTGGTGCAGGCCATCGAACATTCCGGCGAAGCCATTTGGGAACGTCTCGGCCACGAGCCGTCCGGCCAGCCGTTCAACTCGCTGGTGCAGCTGGAATTCGAGCGTGGGCGCCCGCGCAATCCCTTCATCAACGCCGGTGCGCTGGTGATCTGCGACATCAACCAGTCCCGATTTGCCGCGCCGGCATTGTCGATGCGCGATTTTGTCCGGCGCTTGTCCGGCAACCCGAACATCATGGTGGACGGCAAGGTTGCCGAGTCCGAATACCAGCACCGCGCGCGCAACGCGGCCATGGCTTACCTGATGCAGTCGTTCGGCAACTTTCATAACGACGTCGAAGCGGTGCTGCGCAGCTACTTCAGCCATTGCGCGCTGCGCATGAGTTGCGTGGACCTGGCCCGGGCGTTCTGCTTCCTGGCCAACGACGGTTTCTGCAAACACAGCGGCGCACAGATCCTCAGCGCCCGCCAGACCCAGCAAGTCAACTCGATCATGGCCACCAGCGGGCTGTACGACGAAGCGGGCAACTTTGCCTATCGCGTCGGTCTGCCGGGCAAGAGTGGAGTGGGCGGGGGCATCGTCGCGGTGGTGCCAGGGCAATTCACGGTGTGCGTCTGGTCCCCGGAATTGAACGCCGCCGGCAACTCCCTCGCGGGCATGGCGGCGCTGGAGTTGTTGAGTCAGCGGATTGGCTGGTCGGTGTTCTGATGGCGTTCCTTGACTTGCGCCTGATGGCCGCTAGCGTGAAGTAGACAATTTTTGACTGCTCACCCGATCGGGTGGAGGCGCGGGTGATTCCATGATGAAATTCGGTTCCGCGCTTCTCGTCTTCAATGAGGCGGACGCTCATTTGCGCAAGGGGTTGTCTGCCGTGGTGCAGATCGGCAATACCCTGTGGGTCGCCAATGATGAATCCTTGAGCCTTGAACGTTTCACCCGGCGTGAGCGCGCCAGCCCGGGCGAATTTCTGTTTGATCAGCAGAAGCGGTTCCCGTTGGCATCCCTGTTGACGCTGCCGGTCATGCCGGACGTTGGCAAAGAAGACGTTGAAGCCGACCTGGAAGGCATGAGTTACGACCGCGACTCAGGGTATCTCTGGATCGTGGGCTCTCACAGCCTGAAGCGGAAAAAGCCCGATAGCAGCAAGTCCCTGAAGAAGAACGCCGAGCGTCTGGCCACTGTCAGCCGTGATGGCAATCGTTTTCTCCTGGCCCGGATTCCACTGGTCGAAGAAAACGGGACGTTCACTTTGGTGAAGGGCACCGCCAGCGATGATCGAGTCGCCGCCCAATTGGCCGGCAATCAACTGGGTAACGAATTGCTCGATGAACTCAAGGACGACGAACATGTTGGGGCATTCCTGCACATTCCCGGCAAGGACAACGGGTTCGATACCGAAGGCCTCGAGGTTAACGGCAAGCGTGTTTTTATCGGGTTGCGAGGGCCTGTGCTGCGGGGATGGGCAATCATTCTGGAGGTCGAACCCGAAGACCATCCCAAGGTTGCTCACACACTGAGGCTGAAGAAAATCGGGCCGGGTGGGCGAAAGTATCGAAAGCATTTTTTCCAGCTCAATGGACTCGGCGTCAGGGACTTATGCCTCGATGGTGACGATATGTTGATCCTGGCGGGGCCAACGATGGACCTCGACGGGCCCGTCACTGTATTTCGATGGCGCGGCGGTGCCAGACCAGCAACTGAAGGTTTCGTTTCCAGCGAACAAATGACGTCGGTCCTGGAGGTTCCTTATGGGCAAGGAGAGGATAAAGGCTGCGATCATGCCGAAGGGATGACCTTTATAGGCACCGAGGGTGTAGAGGAGTCCTTGCTGCTGGTGGTTTATGACGTGAACGCCGGGTGGCGAAAACAAAGAAGCAATCGCCTGGAGCAAGATGTATTTCGACTTGCGAAAAAGTAACCGCCACCGCGTCCCGGTGAATGACGCTCCACGGATTTTCCTATACATTTTCCGACCGCCCCCCTGCATGGTGAAACCGCTTCATGTCTCTTGCGCTCGAACGTCTAGTCGCTGGTACGCCGATCCCATTTGCCGGTAATCGTGTCACGGTCGTCAGCCCCGAGCTGGCGGCGCGCTTTCAGCCCGGTGACCATCTGCTGGTGGAGCAGGTCAGCGGCGAGTTGTTGCTGATCCCGGTGGCGGACCAGCAAGCGGCGGCGGTCGCCATCGAGCGTGCCGAGGCGGCGTTTGCCGCGATGTCCAGCGTTTCGGATCAGGCCATCAGCGAGTTCTTCGATCGTTTTGCGCAACGCCTGGAAACCCCGGAATGCTGGGCCTTGATTGCGGCCGCCAACCTGGCTGACATCGAGCGGGCCAAGGCGCGCGGGCGCTCCACCACGCGCTTGCTGGCCGATGAACGCATGCGTGGCGACATGATCGCAGGCCTGCGGGCCTGGCGCGATGCGCCGGCCACCCGCGGTCAAGTCGTGAGTTGCGTCGAGCACGACGGCTGGAAAGTCGAACAGGTGGTTTCGCCGTTGGGCATCGTCGCGTTCGTGTTCGAAGGCCGGCCGAATGTCTTCGCCGACGCCTCCGGTGTATTGCGTACCGGTAACACCGCGGTGCTGCGCATTGGCAGCGACGCATTGGGCACCGCCCAGGCCATCGTCACCCATGCATTGAATCCGGCGCTGGCCGACGCCGGGTTGCCAAGCGGTGCGGTGTCACTGGTCGAAAGCGTCAATCACGCGGCCGGCTGGGCGATGTTCGCTGACCGGCGTTTGTCGCTGGCCGTGGCCCGTGGTTCGGGGGGGGCGGTCAGCCAGTTGGGCAGCATCGCGCAACAGGCCGGCACCGCCGTCAGCCTGCACGGCACCGGTGGCGCCTGGCTGATCGCGAATAAAGACGCCGACGCCCAGCGCTTCGCCGCCGTGGTGCGCAACTCGCTGGACCGCAAAGTCTGCAACACCCTGAACGTCTGCCTGATCCACCGCGACCGCGCTGGCGAACTGGTGCCGCTGTTTCTCGATGCGCTGCAACAGGCCGGTACCGCTCGGGGCCAAGGCTGCAAGTTGCATATCGTCGAGGGTAGCGAGCAGCATTTGCCGAGCGATTGGCGTACCGCGAGCGTCGAGGTGTACCGCGCCGAAGGCTATCAGACCGAAGCACAGGCCGAACCGCTGCCCGAGGAGCAATTGGGCCGCGAGTGGGAATGGGAAGAAACCCCGGAAGTCAGCCTGAAGATTGTCGACGACCTGGACCAGGCCATCGCCTTGTTCAACCGCTACAGCCCGCAATTCACCGTGTCGCTGATCAGTGAAGATGCACTGGCGCAGGAGCGCTTCTACAACGCGGTCAACGCGCCTTTTGTCGGCAACGGGATCACCCGCTGGGTCGACGGACAGTACGCGCTGAACAAGCCGGAACTGGGGCTTTCGAACTGGGAGAGCGGGCGTCTGTTTGCACGCAGCGCGATTCTTTCGGGTGATGGCGTGTTCACCATCCGCAGTCGCATGACCCAGACGAGTCTGTCGGTCAAACGCTGAAACGCGCAAAACCTGTGGGAGCGAGCTTGCCCGCGAAAGCGGGGTGTCAGGCGACATCAATGTTGCCTGACACTCCCTCTTCGCGGGCAAGCCACGCTCCCACAGGATTTTCGTCGCTCATTAGGCGCAGCCCCCGGCCCCCGGCCACCGTCCGCACTATACTTAATGTGAGTCCGTGTCTGCGCGCAGACGGATGGTGCCTCGGATTATGTGAGGGAGGGTTGTTCCATGAAACTTCATTCCTTTCAACGTTACTCCCATGGTCTGGAAACGGTCGTTCACGACGCGTGGATCACCACGCGGGTGAAGTCGGCCCTGGCATTGGCCGAACCCAACCTTGGCCTGAATGTCCACGTCAAAACCCACGCGGGCACGGTGGCATTGAGCGGTCGCGTCAACACCCATAGACAGTGTGAGCAGGCTGTTGCTCTGGCCCGCACGGTTCCTGGTGTCGTCAATATCGATGCCAGCGAATTGCTCACTCATGTGTTCACGCCAGGCAGTTTTCCAGAAGCGCCCAATGCCGAAGAGTCCGCTGAGCGTCGGCCACAATCGTCAGCGAAGACGGACGATAAATAACGGGGGCGACTTGGTGAGTGTCACATTCCCGGTCGGGAAACGAGGCCGGGGGTGGTCGCGCGCCTGTTCATATCAGCGAGGCTGCGCCAAGCCTGGCGCAGCGGGGCGAGTGCAGCTTTCAAGCGGCTTCAATCACTTTGCCATAAACGGCACAGGTGTCCGGGTGCTCGGCCAGTGACACGAACGTGCGGCTGTCGCCATCCAGGGCGTCGACCGAACCGGTCTCGATGTCATAGACCCAGCCATGCAAGTTCAGCCGGCCTTTTTCCTGGGCCAGGCGCACGCTCGGATGGGTCTGGATATTCGCCAGTTGGGCGATGACGTTTTCCCGCACCATCGAATTTACCTTGGCCACGTCGCTGGCATGAGGGCGGGATTCGTTGATCACCTTGGCCGACTCTGCGTGCTGCAACCAGCCGCTGACGGCGGGTAGGTGATCCATGCATTTGCACTGGGCAATGGCAGTCATGGCGCCACAATCCGAATGCCCGCAGATCACGATGTCAGTCACCCCCAGTACCGCGACCGCATATTCCACCGTGGCTGACACGCCGCCGGGATGCGGGCTGTAAGAGGGCACGATATTGCCGGCATTGCGCACCACGAACAGTTCGCCGGGCTCTTGCTGGGTCAGCAGTTCCGGCACCACACGGCTGTCGGAACAGGTGATGAACAAGGTGCCCGGATGCTGGGTGGTGGCCAGGTGTTTGAACAGATCGGTACGTTGCGCAAACGCTTCGTTCTGGAACTTCAATAAACCTTCGATAAGCGCTTTCATGGCTGATTTCCTTGCAATGAATGAAGGGGACAAAAAATGCAATCCATGTGGGAGCGGGCTTGCTCGCGAAAGCGGTGTGTCAGGCGACATCAATGTTGACTGACACTCCCTCTTCGCGAGCAAGCCCGCTCCCACAGGTTCTGCGTCTTGATTGACTGGGTTGTTTAGAAAGGACGCAGCGGCAGGAACTTGCCGTCCAGGGTGATCACGGCACGGGAGCCGCCTTCCGGGTCTTCGACCTTTTTCAGGTCCAGCTTGAAGTTGATCGCGCTGATGATGCCGTCGCCGAATTGCTCGTGAACCAGGGCTTTGAGCGTGGTGCCGTAGATCTGGATCATTTCGTAGAAACGGTAGATGGTCGGGTCGGTCGGAACACCCGACAGGCTGCCGCGCAGCGGGATGATTTGCAGGCGGGCCACGGTGTCGGCGTCCAGCTCGAGTTTTTCGCCGATCACTCTGGCGGCGGCTTCCGGCAGTGGATGCTGGCCGAGCAGGGCGGCGGTGACGTAGGCCAGACCCAGGCCGGTGCCATCGGTCAGATCCTGCCAGGACAGATTCTTGCGCGCCTTGGCATCGAGGATCGAAGTGGTCAGGGCCAGACTAGTGTCCTGGTAAGCGTGGGACTGTTGCATGGTGTGACTCCTATCGGTTGTGGCTGGAAAGTGGAGCCATCTTCGGTTGATTGATTCATAGCGTCCAAGATCGATATACAATGCTTTGCATAAGTCCTGCCTATAGATGATGAGCCCCATGCTGCTCCGACATTTGCGCTACCTGCTGGCGGTCGCCGACCACGGCGGCTTCACCCGCGCCGCCGAGGCGTTGCACGTCTCTCAACCGACGCTGTCCCAGCAGATCCGGCAACTGGAGGAAACCCTGGGTGTCAGCCTGTTCGACCGCACCTCACGCACGGTCAAACCAACCGACGCAGGGCTGGCCTATATCGATTGCGCCCGGCGGGTACTGGTGGAACTGGAAGCGGGCAAACGCGCGCTGCATGACGTAAAGGACTTGTCTCGCGGCACCTTGCGACTGGCCATGACGCCCACCTTCATGGCGTATCTGGTGGGGCCGCTGGTGCGCGACTATGGAGCGAAATTTCCGAACATCCACCTGGATATTTTCGAGTTGTCGATGGATGACATCGAGGCGGGGCTGCTCGATGACTCGCTGGACATTGCCATTGCCTTTACCCCGGTGAGGAGCCCCGACATCGAGTGCCTGCCGGCGTTTGTCGAGACCCTGGGGCTGATGGTCGGGCACGGCCATCCGTTGTATGAACGCCAGAATCCGCTGTTGCCAAAGGAAGTGGCGCAACTGCAGTTCGCGTTGCTGACGCCGGACTTCGTCACCCGGTCCTTGATCGACGAGTATTTTCGGCAGCAGAACATCACGCCCAAGGTGGCGATCGAAGTGAATTCGGTGAGTACGCTGTTGGAGGTCATTCGCCACACGCCGATGGCCACCATCCTCCCGGAGCCCATCGCCACGGCGGAACGGGCATTGCGCCGGATTGAATTACAGGGCGAGGCACCCCGGCGCGACGCGGCATTGCTGCGCAGGAAGAACAACTATCACAGTGCCGCGTCTGTGGCGTTCGCGAACCTGGTGATGGCCGGCAGCACCAGCGTGTGAATCAATCATCCACCGACTGGCAGATGCCATTGCCGCCTTTCTTGCTGGTATAGGTCACGGCTACCGTGTCGTCATCCGCGATGCTGATCGAGATCGTCACATCCGGCCCCTTGGCCTCGAAAAGACGATCATTGATCATTTTGGTCTGGGCTTCTTTGCTGTTGATCATCACCGGACCATCCTGGTCGGCGTGGACCATGATTTTTCCGGGGCAGTCCACATCGAAGGCGGGAATGCCGGGGAGACTGTTCGCATGGGCTGCACTCGCCAATGCCAGTAGCATGAATGTCAGGGTTGTTTTCATCGCAGACCTCCAGCGGATAAACCGATGTCCAGCGCACTGTTAACCATAGCCTTGTTCTTTTGACCCGGTGCGAAGTTAGAGGTGCAAAAACAAGAAACAAAAAAAGGCCCCGCTCGATAAACGAGCGGGGCCTTCTTGTATTTGGGAGAGATCAGTACAAACGATCAATCACCCGAACTTCATTCTGGTTCTGCATCGAGGCCCAGGCCTGTTTCAGCGTTTGCAGCACGCTGCCGATGAAGTCCTTGTCGGCCGCGGCTTTCTTGCCGACATAGCCCTGGCCGCGACGGTACATCTTCATGCGGGCCAGCAGGTTCTGGTTGTTCTTGTCGAACTCTTCTTCGTGGGCATGGGGCGACAGGCAGTCGATATGGACCTGGCCCGATTTGCTGATCCACAGAATATGGCTGTCATGGCTGTCTTTTTGCGCAGCGAACAAGCGAGCCAGTTCATCGATAGTCGGTTGATTGTTCAGATTCATTGTAAGCCCCTTGACCATTTGGTGATCTTTCAAAGTTGATTCGCTAATACAGGTAGCCCATCGGTTAGTTGATCCCTGGCACCGAAACCAGGACGTCAGCGGTCGGCCGTCAATACGACGGGGTCGCGCATCTGTTGCATGTAGTCGTGTTGAATAACTGCTACGCAATAGCGTCACAACGAAGAGAAGCAGCGAAAACCTGGAGGCCACTGCCGACGTTTTCAGGGTCGGCCACAAGCTTCATGAGGATTGATCGCCAGCGCTTCTCGCCCTTGTACTGGACGTTCAGGCCAGGTCAGCTTCTTCAATCTGCCTTGTGGGCAGCGTGTATCCGGGAAAAACAGCTCGGCGGTCAGACGAACTTGCTCAAACGTGTTGCCTGTACTCCCGATCGGGGAGACGTCTGCATCATGCAAGGGCAAATCGGAGGCGTCAACGGTTTTGTAGTGATTATTTTTGTTCACTACATATTGTCGGACAAAGTGGTTTTGGAATTAGAAAATTAGCGTGGCTGGCGCTTGGAGTCTTCGGCAGCGCTTACCCCGGCCCCGTAGGCGTTGCCGAAGGCTGCAATCTTTCAAAGCGGTAAAGGGTGCATGGATAGCCGTCGATCGGCAGCTGATGCACAGTGAACGCTCCGCCCGTGAAATCGGGCATCACCCTGGCCCAGAACAGCCGCGCAGGCTGGTTGGCATCGATGTGGAAAATCTGCCATTGACCGGGGAAACGGCTCAAGAGGGCAGAGACGACAAACTTCGCGACACCTTGGCCACGAAAGCGTCGACTGACAAAAAAGTAGCCGATGTTGTACTCGGCGCCGACGATATGGGTTTCGTTATCCACGGTCACGAACCCCGCCAACTCGCCATCAACCCTGATCAGAAACGGCCGGGTTGCCGGGTTGCGCCAGTAATCCAGTTTGGGCTGGACGTTGAATAAGCCATGTTCCCCGAGCTTCAGCGGCAACCATTCGCTGAAATCGTACACGTAGAACTGCATCAGGTTTTCGATGATCTCCAGTTCGTCGCGCTGGGCGGCGTGCAGTTCTATCGAGGGCTGGCTCCTGATTGTCGCCATGATCGTACCTTCTGAAAAAGCAGGGCTGTTGCCTGGCGCGGAACCTGTGGGAGCGGGCTTGCTCGCGAAGAGGGAGTGTCAGTCAGCATTGACGTCGCCTGATACACCGCTTTCGCGAGCAAGCCCGCTCCCACAGGTTTCATGTTGAGGAACACTAGACCATTTCGATTCACTCGAACGGCCTTCACGCCTTGCCCGTCGGTTTCGCCACGCGCTTGCTGCCGGTCGAAGGCTTGCGTTTGGCGGGTTTGCGTTTGTTTTTCCACGGTGTGGCGCCACGCCCGGCGGGGCTTGCCGGCCCGCTGATGGTCAGGTTCAGGCCGGCGCAGCGCGCCACTTGCTTGCTCATCCACGCGGCCTGTTTGGTGACGAATTCTTCCAGGCTCATTTCACCGCTCTGCACCATGTCCAGCGCCTGTTCCCAGATCGCCGTGGTGCCGGGGTCGGCAATCGCGCGCGGCACCGCATCGATCAGGCTGAAAGCCGCCGGCGTCGCGGCCAGGGCCTTGCCGTTCTTGATCAGATAACCGCGGTCGAGCAGGCCCTGGATGATCGAGGCGCGTGTGGCTTCGGTGCCGATGCCGGTGGTGTCCTTGAGCTTTTGCTTGAGCAGCGGATCTTCCACCAGTTTGGCGACGTTTTTCATTGCCTTGATCAGATCGCCTTCGGTGAACGGCTTGGGCGGTTGGGTCCAGAGGTCCTTGAGTTTCACGTCGGCCACCGCGCAGTCACGGCCTTCGGCCAGTGTCGGCAGTGTTTGCGGCGCGGGGGCTTCGCGGCCCTTGGCGGGGGCGAGGGCTTCGGGCAGGGCGCGTTTCCAGCCGGGCTCGACAATCTGCTTGCCCACGGCGCGCAAGGCTTCACCGGCGCAGTCGAAGTCGGCCTGGGTGCGGTCGTATTCATGGTTGGGCAGGAACTGCGCCAGGTAACGCGCACGAATCAGGGTGTAGACCGCCCGTTGCTTGCCCACCAGCCGGTCGAGGTTCTTCGCCGCGGCGGTCGGAATGATGCCGTGGTGCGCGCTGACCTTGGCATCGTTCCAGGCCCGTGAGCGGCGTTGTGGCTGCAGATAATCGTGCAAGGCGTTCAGAGCCGGATCGGCTTGCCGGAGCGCCGCCAGAATACCCGGCGCTTCGCTGTGCTGGCTCAGGGGCAAGTAGCCGCAGTCGCTGCGCGGGTAGGTGATGACTTTATGGGTTTCATACAGGGCCTGGGCGATATCGAGGGTTTCCTGGGCGCCGAGCCCGAGTTTTTTCGAGCAGACTTCCTGCAAGGTGCCGAGGTCGAACGGCAGCGGCGCGACTTCGCGCATGCGCTCGGTACGCAGCTTGATCACCCGAGCGCTCGCCGCGTTGCCAATGGCCGCAGCCGCCTGCTGGGCCAGCGCCTGGTTCAGGCAGCGATCCTGATCGTCACAGGCATCGGACGCCGCGCGCCACTGGGCAGTGAACGCAGTGCCATCGTGCAGCAGTTGCACGTCGATGGCCCAGTAGGCCACCGGGACGAAATTGGCAATGCTGCGGTCGCGATCCACCACCAGGCGCAAAGTCGGCGTCTGCACTCGACCGACCGGCAACACACCCTGATAGCCGGACTGACGCCCCAGCAGGGTGAACAGCCGACTCATGTTCATCCCGATCAACCAGTCGGCCCGGGAGCGCCCCAACGCCGAATGATAGAGGCTGAACGTCTCGGCCCCCGGCTTGAGCGCCGCCAGTGCCTTGCGGATTGATGCATCGTCCAGGGCCGACAACCACAGCCGCCGGATCGGCCCGCGATAACGGCAGTGCTCCACCAGTTCCCGGGCGATCATCTCGCCCTCACGGTCGGCGTCGGTGGCAATCACCAGTTCACTGGCCTCGCCGAGCAGGCGTTTGACTGCCTTGTACTGGCTGGCCGTGCGCGGTTTGACGGTCATTTTCCATTTTTCCGGAATGATCGGCAGATCCGCCAGCACCCAACGCTTGTAACGCGCGTCGTAGGCATCTGGTGGAGCGGTTTCCAGCAGGTGGCCGATGCACCAGGTCACCGTGACGTCCGTTCCCAGCCAGCAGCCGTCGCCCCGACGCCTGGCGCCGAGCACGGCCGCGATGTCTTTGGCCTGGGAAGGTTTTTCACAGAGGTACAGCCGCATAGCCACCATCGTCGATCAGTGTTCCAGAGGTGCACAGAATGGCGGTTGATGAGCGATGGAGCAATCTTTATCTGTATGGATGTACAGCTTTAGCTGTTGCCGTTGATGACAGCGGTCAATCCAGCGACTGAAGCACGCTCCGTTCGGCTTCGAAGTGCTCGCGAAGCCGGAACATAAGGTATACCTGTTAGGGTGCGGAAACCGCACAACAGCAACAGAGGAACCTACTTCATGAAAGTCCCAGGTGCCGGTAGTCCCATCTCCATCGTCCCCCAACCCGGCTGCGTGGTGGTGAAGTTCCATGGCATTCAAGTGGCGTCGTCTACTCGGGCGCTGGTCATGCATGAGACCAATTATCCTCCGGTGTACTACATCCCGCGGGAGGACATCGCCGAACAGTATTTCGCCCGCACCGACCACACCAGCTATTGCCCGTACAAGGGCGATGCCAGCTACTACAGCCTGCAGATCCCCGGGCATGAAAGTGCCAACGCGGTATGGAGTTATGAGCACCCCAAGGTGTCGGTCGCGCAGATTGGCGGGTATGTGGCGTTCTATCCCGACGAAGTGACGTTTGAGGTGCTCGATACCTGATGTGCAAAAAACTGGCGGCGTCGTAATCCCTGCGGGAGCGGGCTTGCTCGCGAAGGCGGTGTGCCAGACAACATTTATGTCGACTGACACTCCCTCTTCGCGAGCAAGCCCGCTCCCACAGGTTCCGCGCCTTAACCAGAGGCAAGCTTCTCTAAAAGAGGCATGCCGTCAGTTCTTATCCAGATCCACGTTCCTGGTCTCGCGCAAACACATCATCCCCACCGCCAGGCTCACCCCGGTAATCACCACCGGGTACCACAACCCGTAAAAGATGTCCCCGGTGTACACCACCAGGGCAAACGACACCGTCGGCAGGAACCCACCGAACCAGCCGTTGCCGATGTGGTAGGGCAGGGACATCGAGGTGTAGCGGATACGGGTCGGGAACAGTTCGACCATCAGCGCCGCCAGCGGGCCGTAGCACATGGCGGAGATGATGATCAGCGCGACGATCAACACCACGATCATCGGTTTGTTGATCAGCTGGATATCGGCTTTTGACGGATACCCGGCCAGGGTCACTGCGCCGCGCAGGGCGGCTTCGTCAAAGCCGTCGAGCTTCACGTCACCGACGCTCACCTGCACGCCGCTGCCGGTCGGGGCCGCTTCGCTGTTGTAGGGCAGGCCTTGTTTGACCAGGAAGGTTTTGACCTTGTCGCACGGGCTGTCAAATTTCGCCTTGCCCACCGGGTCGAACTGGAAGGTGCAGGTGGCCGGGTCTGCCAGTACGGTGATCGGTGCCTGACGGCTGGCCTGGTCGATGGCCGGGTTGGCGTAGTGGGCGATGGACTTGAAGATCGGAAAGTACAGTGCGGTGGCCAGTAGCAGGCCGATCATCAGCACCGGTTTGCGTCCGACCTTGTCCGACAGCCAGCCAAAAAAGATGAAGAACGGCGCGCCAATGATCACGCTGACAATCAGCAGACTGTTGGCCAGGGCCGGGTCCATTTTCAGGAACTGTGTGAGGAAGAACAGCACGTAGAACTGCGCGGCATAGAAGGTCACCGCTTGCCCGGCGTTGATGCTGAACAGGGCGATCAGCACCACTTTAAGGTTTTCCCATTTGCCGAAAGAATCGCGCAGCGGCGACTTGCAGAGTTTGCCTTCCTCTTTCATTTTCACGAACGCAGGCGACTCGTGCAGGCTCAGGCGAATCCAGGTGGAAATGCCCAGGAGCACGATCGAAAACAGGAACGGGATGCGCCAGCCCCAGACTTCAAACTGGTCGCCGGTGAAGTAACGGCAACCGAGCACCACCAGCAGCGACAGCAGCAAGCCGAGGGTGGCGGTGGATTGAATCCAGCTGGTGTGGAAGCCGCGCTTGCCGATCGGTGCGTGTTCGGCGACGTAAGTGGCAGCGCCGCCGTACTCACCCCCCAGCGCCAGGCCCTGGAGCATGCGCAGCACCACGAGGATGATCGGCGCAGCGATGCCGATGCTCGCGTAGGTCGGCAGCAAACCGACGCAGAACGTCGCCAGGCCCATGAGGACGATGGTCGCGAGGAATGTGTATTTACGCCCGATCATGTCCCCCAGGCGTCCGAACACCAGCGCACCGAACGGCCGCACGATGAAGCCGGCGGCGAAGGCCATCAGCGCGAAGATGAACGCCGTGGTGTCGTTGACCCCGGCGAAGAACTGTTTGCTGATGACCGCCGCGAGGGCGCCGTAGAGGAAAAAGTCGTACCACTCGAACACCGTCCCCAGGGACGAGGCGAAGATGACTTTCTGGGTTTCCTGACTGGTGCCCGCGCTGCGGACGGCTTCCAGGGGCTGAACATGTTCTGACATATCGGTATCCCTCACAGTGATTGTTTTTGTTGTTCCACTGGTGTTGCGTAGTCCTTGCAGCGGTATTTCAACGTCCTTAAATCTAGTGCGATCTCCTGTGGGAGCGGGCTTGCTCGCGAAAGCGGTGGGTCAGTCGATCTCTATGTTGAATGTAATGCCGCCTTCGCGAGCAAGCCCGCTCCCACAGGGGAGAGGTCTATAGGCGAAGGGCTGAGGATCAGTTGCGCAGCTTTCTCGGCAATCATCAGCGTCGGCGAGCAGGTGTTGCCCGAGGTGATGCGCGGCATGATCGAGGCGTCGGCGATGCGCAGGCCGGGGATGCCATGCACCCGCAGCTCGGCGTCGACTACCGCGTCCGCATCGTTGCCCATCCGGCAGGTGCCCACCGGGTGGAAAATGGTGGTGCCGATCCGGGCGGCGGCTTCGTGCAATTGCTCTTCGCTCTGCAAGCTGTCGCCGGGCAGGTATTCCACCGGTTTGAACGCTTGCAGGGCCGGTGCAGCGACGATACGGCGGGTCAGGCGTATCGCATCGGCTGCCACGCGCAAGTCTTCGGGGTGGCTCAGGTAGTTGGGCTGAATCAGCGGCGCTTCTCGCGGGTCGGCGGAGCGAATGTCTATGCGGCCACGGCTTTGCGGGCGCAGATCGCAGACCGACGCGGTGAAGGCGGGGAAGGCGTGCAGCGGTTCGCCAAAACGCTCCAGCGACAGGGGTTGCACGTGGTATTCGAGGTTCGCCGAGGTCTGTTCCGGCCCCGAACGGGCGAAGGCGCCGAGTTGGCTTGGCGCCATGGACAACGGGCCGCTGCGGTCATACAGATAACGCAGGCCCATGCCCATCTTGCCCCACAGCGTGCCGGCGATCTGGTTCAAGGTGCGGGCGTTTTCCAGTTTGTAGATCAGCCGCAGTTGCAGGTGGTCCTGCAGGTTGCCGCCAACGCCGGGCAGTTCATGGGCAACGCCGATGCCGAGTTGTTGCAGCAGCGGGCGAGGGCCGATGCCGGAACGCTGGAGGATGCCGGGTGAACCGACGGAGCCGGCACACAGGATGATTTCCTTGCGCGCCTTGAAGGTTTTCGCCTGATCTTGCCAACGGGCGCTGACCGCCGAGGCACGACCGTTTTCCAGCAGCACGCGGTCGACTTCAACATCGGTCAGCACCGTGAGGTTGGTGCGGTGACGGACCGGTTTGAGAAACGCCTTGGCCGCGTTCCAGCGCACCCCGGCTTTCTGGTTGACCTGGAAATAGCCGCAGCCTTCGTTGTCGCCCTGGTTGAAGTCATCGATGCTGGCAATGCCGCTTTGTTCGGCAGCAGCGCGGAAGGCATCGAGAATCGGCCACGACAGGCGTTGCCGCTCGATCCGCCATTCGCCGGCGGCACCGTGAAATTCAGAATCGCCGGCAAAATGGTTTTCGCTCTGTTTGAACAGCGGCAGCACGTCTTGCCAGCCCCAGCCGGGATTGCCCTCGGCCGCCCAGCCATCGTAGTCGCCAGCCTGGCCGCGCATGTAGATCATGCCGTTGATCGAGGAACAGCCGCCGAGCACCTTGCCACGCGGGTAGCTCAGGGCGCGGCCTTGCAGGCCCGGTTGCGACTCGGTCTTGAAACACCAGTCGGTGCGCGGGTTGCCGATGCAGAACAGATAACCCACCGGGATATGAATCCACGGGTAGTTATCGCGGCCGCCGGCTTCGAGCAGCAACACGCGGTGTTGCGGGTTGGCTGACAGTCGATTGGCCAGCAAACACCCGGCAGGGCCGGCGCCGACCACGATGTAGTCGTATTCATCAAGGGAAGTCTGCATCCCTGACCTCGTATTGTTGTTCTTGTTGTCGGTCATCCTAGTTGTTAGCTTTCGTTAAAAGAATGTTAGTTTTTGCGCAGCTGCTGTGCGTTTTTAAACAGCGTTATTAACGGCATAACGTCAAGGATGGTTCATGTTCGACTGGAATGACCTGCGGTTTTTTCTCGAGTTGCAGCGCAGCGGCCGCTTGCTGACCGCCGCTCGCCGCTTGAACACCACCCACGCCACCGTGGCCCGACACATCGAGGCCATCGAAAAAAGCCTCGGCACCGCGCTGTTCGTCCAGCATGCCCAAGGCTACGAACTGACCCCGGCTGGCGAAGCGCTGCTCAAGCACGCCGAGGCCATGGAAAACGTCGCGTTGCTGGCCCAGGAAGAAATCACCCAATCCACCGCGCCGCTGGGCAAGATCCGCGTCGGGGTAACGGAGGGGCTGGGCATCATGTTCCTCGCCAGCCGCATGAACGGCTTGTTCGAACGCTACCCGGGGCTGGAAGTGGAGCTGGTGGCGGTGCCGCGCTTCGTCAGCATCCTCAACCGTGAAGCGGAGATCAGCATTCACCTGGAACGCCCGGCCGCCGACATGCTGGTCACCCGCAAACTCACCGACTATCGACTGGCGCTCTACGCCAGCCAGGCCTATCTGGACCGCTCGCCACCACTGCGCAGCCGCGAAGACCTCGGCCGCCATGCGTGGATCGGCTACGTCGACGACTTGTTGTTCAGCCAGGAACTGATGTTCCTCAACAGCTTCTGCCGCAACCCCCGGGTGGTGTTTCACAGCACCAGCGTCATCGCCCAACAACAGGCCGCTCGCTCGGGCCTGGGGATCGCCGTGCTGCCGTGTTACATGGCCAGCGCCGATCCTGAACTGGTGCCGTTGCTGCCGGATGAAAGCATCCAGCGCAGTTATTGGATCAGTACGCGGCGCGAGCTGCACAAGTCGGTGCGGCTGCGGGTGCTGTGGGATTACGTGGTGGGGTTGTGTGAGCGTGAGCAGGAGTTGTTGTTGGGAAAGCCCGTTTAAACAAGAAAAATCGCGATCGTTTAAATGAAGCTTGCCGTTACCATCCAAAGGCTACAACGCCTTGCGCCACCCCCTACACGTAAGACAGAATCCGCCGGCTTGTGCGCCCTGGGCCCGCTCGGTAACTTGATTCCCGTCACTGCCCATCAGTGATCGGGTTTAGCAGCCCGGGGTTATAAGCAAGGTGCACAAGCTCTTGTCAGTCAGGCATTCCCATGCCTGCACTTGATGGTGGTTGTGCGCAGGGCGCCTTCGGGCGCGCCGGCTTTGCTAGCTTCCCCGGTCTGCTAACCTGCGTACAGCTGCCTCCCTCTCGTTTAGCAGCAGGAGGGTGGCACCCAATCAGAGAAGCCAGCTTATGTTCAAGGTTACGCCCAATCCGCCGGACGCCGATCCGGTCTCCCCGTACGAACCCGATTCAAAGAAGCTCAACGAGGCCGCCGAGCGGGCTCTGAATTTCCACTTCCCTTCAAACGCCGACATCAAAGCCACCGCGCGTAAACCCAGCAAACTGTTTGCCGTAGCCCCAGAGGCCACGGCCGAAACCCTGGCGGTTTTTCTGGTCGAGACCCTGGCCTCGGTCGATGTGATGGTCCATCAGTTGGTGGATCATCTGGAGGGTGAGTCGCGCTACGCCCTGCTGGGTATTTCAAACAGCATCATGGTGGCGGAGATCACCGCGAACCGGGTGCTGGATAAGATTGATCTGCCCAAGTAGGCGCGCTCTGCTGGGGTGAGTGGGTAACTGACGTTGGGCTGTGCAGCGGTCCCTTTTTGGGGCCGCTGCGCGGTCCAGCGGGAGTAAGCTCCCTCGCCACAGAGTGTTCAATGGTGCTGGTCAACAGGAATCGACAGGGTCGCCCGCAACCCACCTTCCGGCGGATTGACCAGAGTAATCCGCCCACCCAGCCGCGTCGCGATGGTGTTGACGATGGCCAGCCCCAGGCCCGCGCCCCCAGTGTTTCCACGGCTGTAAAAGCGTTCGAACAATCGTGCGCGATCCGCTTCGTCGATGCCCGGTCCCTGGTCCTGGACGCTCAAGTTGTAGAACCCGTCGTCCTGGCTCAGTTGCACGGTGATGACGCCGTGCTCCGGCGAAAAATTCGCCGCGTTGGTGACCAGGTTGTTCAGGGCGATGTCGATGGCGCCGGCATCGGCAAGGACTTTGAAAGGCCGGTCTTCGGCGTCGAAAGCCAGTTCCAGGTTCCTGCTCAGCAACCAGGGTGTGAGCTGGGCCAGGCTGGCGCGCACGGTTTCGCTCAGGTCGATGCTGTGCAGCACCGGCGCCACGGCCTTGGGTTCTAGACGGGCCATGGTCAACAACTGATTGACCAGACGGCTGGCGCGATCGACCCCGGCAATCAGAAACGCCAGGGACTCACGACGTTCCTGTTCCGTGCCGGCCTCCTGCAGGTTTTGCGCATGCACCCGCAATACGGCCAGTGGTGTGCGTAATTCGTGGGCGGCGTCGGCGATGAAGCGCCGCTCACGGCCAAGCACCTCTTGAATTTGCGCGAGCATGCGATTGAGCGCCGCTTGCATCGGTTCCAGTTCGCTGGGCAACGGCGTCAGTTGCAACGGCTCCAGAGAACCGCTGTGCCGTGCCCGCAACGTCGCCGCCATATCGGCCAGGGGTTTGAGTCCCCAGCCAATGGCCAGCCAGACCATGGCCGCTAGAATCAGGCTGCCCAACACATTGGGCCACAGCGTGTGACGCACGATCCGGTCGACCAGGTCCGCACGCACGTCGTCCCGTTCACCGACCCAGATGCTCAGGTCGTTCTGTTTGTCTTCGAGCACGAACACCCGCCAATGACGGTTGTTCAAATCCACCACATCGCTGAAACCATGTGTCGTCGGCGGCGCGGTGAAGGAGGGGGCACTGGCGGTGTGCACCAGCACTTCGCCCTTGCGATTCCACACCTGAAAGGCAATTTTGCCTTCATAGGGGTGACCATCGACGCCCGGCACCGCTTCACTCAAGGCCTTGTTGAACGCTTGATACAGTTCGGCGTGTTCATGACTGGCCAGTGGCATGCGCATCACACCCTGCAGCAGCCGGGCGTTCTGCGCCAGTTGGGCGTCGTAGACTTCGGCGATTTCGTGATTGCTGTCGTGCAGGTTGAACACGCTGAGGATTGCCAACCCCGTCAGCATCAGGCCGATGATCAGCGTCAGGGTACGACGCCGGATCGAAGTCATCGACGCTCCTCCACCAGATAACCCACCCCACGAATGGTGCGGATCAGGTCGGTGGAGAACTTCTTGCGCAGGTGATGGATATGCACTTCCAGGGTGTTGCTTTCGGCTTCCTCGTTCCAGCCGTAAAGCAGTTGCATCAGGTGGTCGCGGGTCATGACCCGGCCCGGAGGCGAGAGCAATTCGTGGAGCAGTTGATATTCCTTGGGCGTCAACGCCACCGGCTCGCCCTGATAACTGACTTGCTGGGTGCCGGGGTTCAGGCTGATGCCGGCGTGTTCGATCAGCACTTGCGCGCGACCGGCACTGCGGCGCAACAAGGCCCGCAGGCGAGCCTTGAGTTCGGCCAGGTCGAAGGGTTTGACCAGGTAATCATCGGCGCCGGCATCCAGCCCGGCAATGCGGTCTTCGGTGGCATCCCGGGCGGTGAGGATCAGCACCGGCAGGTTCGAGCCGCTGTCACGCAAGCGACGCAACACTTCCAGGCCGTCCATGCGCGGCAGGCCGAGGTCGAGCACGGCCACATCGAACGTTTCGCTGAGCAGTGAATGCAAGGCGCTGCTGCCGTCCTGCAGCCAGTCGACGGTGTAACCCTCACGGCCCAGGGCCTGATGAATGCCCTCGCCGAGGGCCACGTCATCCTCGATCAGTAATAAACGCACGCGGACTCCTGTCAGTTGAGTTTCTTGTTCACGTCCACCAGTAACGCTTCGATCTCTTTGCGCCGCCCGGCGTCGGCGCTTTCCCGGCCAGGGCGGGGCGCTGCTTGCAGGGCTTTTTGCAGTGCTTGCTTGGCTTCACCATAGCGCTTTTGACGGTAAAGGTGATCGCCCCAGAAGTACAGACTGTCGATGCCGGTCGGGTTCAGCTCCAAGGCCTGCTTCAACAGTTGTTCGGCCTTGTCGGCGTCGCCGAAACCGATAGGCCAGCCGGGCACCCGATCATACAGTGCCGCGAGGCTGGTGTAGGCCGAGCCTTGCAGGGCCTTGGGATCGATGGTCAGGGCTTTTTCCAGATCGACTTTGGCCGCCTTGGCCTTGCTCAGGGCACCGAGGCCACCCTGGGCTCCGGCCCAACTGCTGGTGACGATACCGGACCAGATCCACGCTTCGGCCAGGGATTGGCGTTCCCGGGTGAACGTCGAGGCCTGGGCTGCGAGTTTTTCGAAGGCGGCGCTGCGCTGTTCGGCGGGCAATTCGTACTGGATGTGCGCCCAGCTTTGTTGAATGGCATTGAGGCGCTGCTGATCGGCGGCGTCCAGCGCCCAGACGCTTTGGCTCAGTACCCCGAACAGCAAGCAGGCGAGAATTTTCTTCATGGTTTGAGGCTCTCCTTATCGGTCTTCTGACTCAGGCGACGGATCAGCGGCAATTGCTTGCGCAAGCCACGGTCCACCAGATGCGGCAACAGACTGTTCAGACGCACGAAAAAGCGTTCCGGCCAGCCCAGGTACAAGTCGCGACGGTCACCGGCAATGGCGTGGATGACCGCCGAGGCAACGGTTTGCGGGTCGTCGACATTGGCTTTGAGCGCATCGTTCAGCGCTTGGGCCGCCGCACTGTTCATGCTGGTGCGGGTCGCCCGGGGGGCGACGTAGAGCACGTTGATCCGGGTATCGGCCAGTTCCCGGCGCAGGGCTTCGGAGAAACCGCGCAGGGCAAACTTGGTGGCGCAATAGCTGGCGTAACCGGGGTAGCCGATGGAGCCGTAGGTCGAACCGACGTTCACCACCATGGCACTCTCGGCCTGCTTGAGCAGCGGCAGCAACAACTTGGTCAGGCAGATCGGTGCGCCGACATTCACTGCCAGCATGGCGTTGACCTCGCTGTCATCGAGCTGTTCGAGCATGGCGAAGTGATTGACGCCCGCGGCATTGATCAGCAGGTTGATGCCGCCGATTGCTTCGGCCGCGGCCAGCACGTTGCGCCGGTCGTCGGGCGAGGTCAGGTCCGCACCGACCCAGCGCAACTGCTCCGGGTAGCGTTCGAGCAAGGGCTCCAGCGACTCCCGATGCCGGGCCACGGCCAATACATGGGCGCCACTGGCACACAGGGTGCCGGCGATGGCCAGGCCGATGCCGCCGCTGGCTCCGGTCAATACCACGCGAGCCTCAGACGGGCGCATGCAGATTCTCCCCATCACGCGGCAGGCCGCGGAACATGTCGGTGTAGAGCTTGTACACGACCTTCGAGGCATGAATCACCGCGGCCTGATCGGCCGGGTCTTCGAGCATGTTCATCAAGCGGCAGTAGGTCTGCATGTGTTCGATATCCAGCGAGCCGTGGGAGCTCAGGTAGCTGAAGGCGGTTTCCGGCAGCGCCAGGCGTTCGCGGATGCTGCCGGCCGCGTGGGTGGCCAGGGCAATGCTGGTGCCTTCCAGCACGTTGACCATGCCGAACAGGCCTACCGGGTTGTCCCGGGCAATCAGGTCGTAGAGGAAGCTGATCATCAACTCGATTGGCAGCGAGGGACGGCCGTCACGCACGGCGTCTTTGTCACCGCCACAGGCCGCGATGTCATCGAGTACCCATTGTTCATGGCCGTATTCGTCCTCGATGTACTCGCACACCGCTTTGCGCAACCATTCCAGGCGCTGCGGCAGACGTGCGCCGCACGCCATCATCAACGGTACGGTATGGCGCACGTGATAGTAGGCCTGGGCGAGGAAGGCGCGGTAGCTGTCCAGGCTGACCTTGCCCTCAAGGGCATCGAGGATGATCGGCAGGTTGAACAACTCGTGGCGTTCCTGCTGGGTGGCTTCTTGCAGAGTGTCGAAAAAACTCATGGTGCAGATTCCTCGGAAATAACGGATTCGGTGAGCTGCGCCCGGTAACGCTCGACGATGGCGTCGCGGCGCGGTCGGCCATTGGCGGTCAGCAAGCCGTTGGCGGGGGTGAACGGTTGATCGAGACGGGTCCAGTGATGAACCTGAGCGTAATCGGGCAAGGCCTCATTGGCCTGGGCCACGGCGGTGGCCAGTTCTTCATCGGTGCAGTCCGGCCGATGGGGCCAGAGCAGGGCGTGGTTGCTCGGCATCGCTTCGCCGTAGACGAACGCCTGGGCGATGTGGCGACGCTGGGTGAGTTCGGCCTCGACCCATTCCGGGTTGACGTTGCGTCCGAAACTGGTGATGAACTGATGCTTCTTGCGCCCGTTGAGGTAGAGAAAACCTTCCGGGTCGAACTCGCCGAGATCGCCGGTCGGCCACCATTCATCGTGGTAGGGCGCTTGCCCCAGATAGCCGAGCAGGGTCGAGCCCTTGACCAGCACTTCGCCGTCGTCGGCCAGGCGAATTTCGACATGGGGCAGGGGCCGGCCGACGCTGCCGGGGCGGTGTGCTCCAGGGCGGTTGAGGCACACCACCGACGCGCATTCCGACAATCCGTAACCCTCGTACACCGGCATGCCGATGCGCTGGGCACGATGCAGCAGTTCTTCGGAAACCCGCGCACCGCCCACGGCGGCAAAACGCAACGATTGGGGGTTGAACGCTTTTTGCTCGGCGGCGCTGACCAGCATCAGCAACAACTGTGGCACCAGGATCAAACTCTCGGGCGCGCGGGAGGCCAGACACCCCAACAAGCGCGGCACATCGACACCGCTGGCGCCCTGAATGCCCAGGGTTTTCTGGCTCGGCACGCTGAGGGTCGCGCCGGCATACAGCGCGGCATAACAGCCGAGGTTTTCCAGCAGGATCGCCAGGGGCAGCAGTGCCAGGTGATGTCGCGGGTGGGTGGGCTTGCTCGCCTGATCCAGCTCACGGGCCACCCGCAAAAGGCTTTCGGCGCTCAGGCATACACCTTTGGGCGTGCCGGTGGTGCCGGAAGTGAAGGTGAGTTTGGCGGTGCCTTCGGGTATTCGGTTCGGTCCGTTGAAGGGACGGCGCCAGAATTCGCCAGCGTGTTCGTAGCCGGCCCCTTGCAGCTCGGTTTCCAGTTCCGGTTCGGCAATCACCCGTTCGGCCTGGCTCTGTTCCAGGCAATGGATGCGTTGTGCCGGGCTGAAGAAGGGCGGCAACGTCAGGCAGGTCAGGCCTTCAAACAGAATAGCCAGGTCCCAGAGCATCGCCTCGGTGCCATTGTCCAGGGCCAGCGCGACCACCTTGACATGCTCGTCGCGCAGACGCTGTTGGCGATACATGACCTCGGCGTACAGCGTGGCGTAGTCCAGTTTCAGCTGATCGCCCCACAGGGCGATGGCGTTGCCTTTGTGTTCGGCGTGATGGCGCAGGGTTTGTTTGAAACGCTCCATTTCAGGCGACATGGCTGGACTCCTCAAGGGAGGTTGGCAACCCCAGGCGATTGAACAGACCGATATTGCGCAGATGAATGAAACCGGCGCGGATGTTGCCGACGTGCACCCATGGCTGGCTCTCGTAATAACTGCCCCAGTGGTGACGGTCCTCACCCAGCCGCTCGGGGTCGGCGGCGCACAGCGTCACCGGCTTCAAACCCAGGCGATGGAAACTGTTCACCAGCCCGATATTGCCGGTGAACGCCACCCATTCCAGCCCGCCCATGGCCAACAGGTAGGTGATGGCGATGATACTCAGTCGCGCGCTGCCGGTATCGCTGGCGGCGAGGTTACCGACCTCGACAATCCCGGCCCGGTCCACGGGTTGGCCAGCAGCGGCGCTGATCAGCGTATCGATCGCCTCGTCCAGGTAACGCTCCAGAAACAAGGGTTCGGTACTGGCCAGTCGTAAGCCGGCTACCGCACACAGCGTGCCGGACTCATCGCTCATGCCGAACAGTTGCGGCATGAAATGGCGGATATCGGCGCCATGGGCCTTGCGAAACCGCTGCTGGATAAAAGCTTCGAAGACGGGGCGCTGGGCATCGTCCGGCAAGGCCCTGGCCAGGCTCATCTGCGGGGTTTCGGCTTGACCGAAGTGCAGGGGCAGAGGGATGTTCCAGTCGAAATCGTGCATGGGCAAGAACGCCTCCCTTGAGTCAGTTTGGGAGGAGTATCAAAGGCGATTCTTAACGAAGTCTGAAGGCGACCTTCAGATTGTCTTAAGACTGGACGGGCAGGGTGGCGCCGGTCGGTTTGACGAAACCGGATCCAGGCTGCACGAAATGAGTCGGCAGCCGCCACTGATCTATACGAGGCTCTGTATGACCCCAGATTCAGCAGTACACCGGTATGGAAAACTCTCGATCACCTTGCACTGGCTGATGTTGGCGCTGTTCATCGGCGTTTATGGCTGCATCGAGATCAAAGGGCTACTGCCCCGTGGAAATGATTTGAGGGGCCTTTTCCTGGGGCTTCACGGCTTATTCGGATTGAGCATTTTTGCCTTGGTCTGGGTGCGCTTGCTCGGGCGTCTCACGCCCCGACCACCGATTACTCCGGCCCTGCCCACCTGGCAGACCGGCGCCTCGCACCTCATGCACCTGGCGTTGTATGTGCTGATGATCGCAACGCCGCTATTGGCCTGGTTGATGCTGGCCGCCGGTGGCAAGCCGATGCCGTATTTCGAGTTTTTCCTGCCGGCGCCGGTGGCGGTTGATCCGGTGCTGGCCAAGCAATTCAAGCATTGGCATGAGTGGCTCGGCAGTGCCGGCTACTGGCTGATCGGTTTGCACGCGGCGGCGGGGTTGGTCCATCACTACTGGGTTCGCGACAACACGCTCACGCGCATGCTGCCCAAGGGCTTTGGTGCGGGTGTCAACGAGCGTCAGCGATAATTCGGGTTTGCCTGGATACCGCGTTATCGTTTTTCGCGAGCAAGGCCGCTCCCACATTGGGTCTATGTCAGCCACAAAATGTGCGGCTGACTCGGTCAATGTGGGAGCGGGCTTGCTCGCGAAGAGGCCTTCACAGACACCTCAAACCTTACCCGCTTGCTCCTCCAGCTGATCCGACTCAAACAACTTCGCCAGTTCCGCCCGCGCTTCCTGGGCCGTCTGCATCACTTTGGCCGCATCGTCATACACCGCGTGCTGAGCCTCCAGCACCTGTTCATCATGATGGGTAAAGCGCTTGATCCGCGCATCCGCCTGGGCTTGTGTCAGCCCCAGTCCAACCAGGGTCCGTCGGGTCATTTCCAGGCTGGAGTAATAGGTTTCCCGCACCGCCTGCGCCCCGACATCCACCAACCGGTGCACATGCTGACGGTTACGGGCACGGGCGATGATTTTGATGTGCGGATACAGCTTGTGCACCACCTCGGCCGTCTTGATATTGGTGTCCGGATCATCGGTGGCGATCACAAAGAACTCCGCTTGCTCGACCTTGGCCGCGCTGAGGATTTCCGGGCGCATCGGGTCGCCGTAAAACACCGGTACACCGCCGAAGCTGCGGGACAGTTCGATGGTTTCCACCGAGGTGTCGAGGGCGATGAACTTGATGTTCTGCGCCCGTAGAATCCGCGCCACGATCTGCCCCATACGGCCCATGCCCGCGATGACCACGCGGGGCGAGTCGGCGTCGATTTCGCGGAACTTCTGTGGCACCTCCACCGGTTGCACCTTGGGTTTGACCAGGCGTGCGCAGGCCAGCAGCAACAGTGGCGTCAGCGCCATCGACAGGGTGATGGTCAGCACCAGCAAGTCGTACAGGCGCGGCTCGAACAAACCCTGATCCCGGCCGATCTTGAACACCACAAAGGCAAATTCACCACCGGCCGCCAGCACGATCCCCAGACGAATCGCATTGACCTTGCCCAAGCCCCCGGCCAGTCGACCGACCACAAACAGCAACGGCAGCTTGATGGCGATCAGCAGCAGGGTCAGCCCCAGCACCACGACCGGCGCACTGAGCAACAGACTCAAGTTGGCGCCCATGCCGACGCTGATGAAAAACAGCCCCAGCAGCAGGCCTTTGAACGGCTCGATCTGCGCCTCCAGCTCGTGACGGTATTCGGAATCCGCCAGCAGCAGGCCGGCGAGGAACGCACCGAGTGCCATGGACACGCCCACCAGGTCCATCAGCCACGCCGTACCGATCACCACCAGCAACGCGGTGGCGGTGGACACCTCCGGCAGACCGGTCTTGGCCACCACGCGAAATACCGGACGCAACAGATAACGCCCGCCGATCACCACCACCGCGATGCTGCCCAGCACCCGCAAGCCATGGTTCAAATCTTCGGCCGCGCTGCTGGTGTGATCGCCGCCGGCCAGCAACGGCACCATCGCGATCAACGGGATCGCGGCGATGTCCTGGAACAGCAAAATCGCGAACGCCAACCGCCCGTGGGGGCTGGTCAGTTCCTTGCGCTCGGCCAGGCTTTGCAAGCCAAACGCGGTGGACGACAACGCCAGGCCCAGGCCCAACACGATGGCACTGTTCAGGGACTGGCCGAACACGAACAGCGCCAGCACGCCAATCACCGTACCGGTCAACAGCACCTGCGCCAGGCCCACGCCGAACACCGATTTGCGCATCACCCACAAACGTCGCGGCGACAGCTCAAGGCCGATGATGAACAGCAACAACACCACCCCGAGCTCGGAAATGTGGCTGACGCTTTGTGGATTACCGATCAAACCCAGCACCGACGGCCCGATGATCACCCCGGCAAACAGATAGCCGAGCACCGCCCCCAGTTGCAGGCGCTTGGCCAAGGGAACGGCGAGCACCGCCGCGAACAAAAAGACGACAGCGGCTTGCAACAGGTTGCCTTCGTGGGGCATGCGAAACTCCTGGGTGGGGCAGGCGAGAGCGGCGCTCGCCCGATTTTCAGCGGGGCGTCAGGATAAAGGCTGGCGTCCGTTCAGTCAGCAACGAGGTGGCTGAGCGAGCTCAGGGCTCAGTGGGGCCATTGTTCAAGCAGGATTGAAACGAACTTCTCCGCCGCCGGCGATAATGATGCGCCTCGACGATACACCAGGCCGAGTGTCCGGTTCACGACGGGGTCAGTCAGCGGAATGCTCACCAGTGTTGGGTGATCCGCCGCCGGCATTGCGAGGCTCGGCATGGCGGAAACCCCAAGCCCGGCTTCGACCATACCTAGCGAGGTGGACAAATGCTGCACTTCATAAAACCACTGCGGACGCCAGCTCAGGCCCGACAGGGCGTGGTCCAGCAACATGCGGTTGCCGCTCAGGCGTCCGACGCCGATCAACCGGTAATCGCTCAGTTCTGACCAGGTCACGGACGTCCGCTGGGCCAGTTCATGGTCACGACGGCAGGCCAGGACGAAGGGTTCGTTGACCAGTGAAACGAATTCGATGTCCGGGTGCTGGCCGCTCATCATGTTGATGCCGAAGTCGGCTTCCCCCCGCAACACTGCTTCGAGCCCTTCATTGGCGCTGAGGTCGAGCAAGCGGATGCGGATTTTCGGATAGCGCTGATTATAAAGACGAATCACCGACGGCAGGAAATAAAACGCAGCGGTTGGAATGCAGGCCAGGGTCACCTGACCGATTTGCCGTTCGGCCAATTCACGGATGTTCAGGATCGAATCGTCGAAGTCATCCAGTAATCGACGAGCCTTGGGCAGAAAGTCGCGGCCGACGCTGGTCAGGCTGACCTTGCGTGTGGTGCGATCGAGCAACGTAGTCCCTAAACCCTCTTCAAGTTTTTTTATCCGCCGGCTCAAGGCTGGTTGCGAAAGATGCAATGCATCGGCAGCTTCGTGAAAACTACCCAGTTCGGCGATTTTCACGAAAGATCGGATGTCCTGAAGCTCATATTCCATGTCTTATCTCGTTGGGGAGGGCGTTGGACCAGGTTCTGAACGTTAAAACTTTATTTTGTGAAACGCAATAATTGCTCCGATCTTTGCATTGGAAACACAATTACTTCCCTGTCACTCTTGTTTGCAAGACATCAATTACCCCGATTGATTAACAAGAGTTAGTGGCCATGCAACGAATTCCTTGTGTGCTGATGCGCGGTGGTACCTCAAAGGGACCGGTATTTCTCGCCTGGGATCTACCGGTTTCGATTGAAGAGCGCGATGAACTATTGCTCTCGGTGATGGGCTCCGGTCACGAACTGGAGATCGACGGCATCGGCGGCGGCAGCCCGCAGACCAGCAAGGTCGCCATCGTCAGCCCGTCGTTGCATCCCGACGCCGATGTCGATTACCTGTTCGTTCAGGTCATGGTGTCCCAGCGTCGGGTGGATACCGCCCCGAACTGCGGCAACATGCTCTGTGCGGTTGGGCCGTTTGCCATCGAGCAGGGGCTGGTCAAGGCGGCCGATGAACTGACCCGCGTGCGGATTCGCAACCTCAACACCGGCACCTTCGTCACCGCTGATGTGCAGACACCAAACGGCAAAGTCAGCTATGAAGGCGACACCGCCATCGATGGCGTGCCTGGCACCGCGGCACCGGTTCAACTGACATTCCTTGACGCGGCGGGCAGCAAGACCGGCAAGCTGTTTCCAACCGGCAACACCCAGGACTGGTTCGACGACATTCCGGTGACCTGCATCGACATGGCCATGCCGATGCTGATCATCGAGGCGCGTCACCTGGGCAAACGCGGCGATGAAACGCCGGCCGAACTGGATGCCGACAAAGACTTTATGCACCGTCTCGAAGCCCTGCGGCTGCGGGCCGGCATGGCCATGGGCCTGGGCGACGTCAGCGACAAGGTCATCCCCAAGCCTGTGTTGGTTGCACCGGCCAAGGCCGGCGGCACGTTTCAGGTTCGCTACTTCATGCCGCACAACTGCCACCGTGCGCTGGCCATTACCGGTTCCATCGGTCTGGCCACTGCATGCGTCAGCGAAGGCAGTGTGGTTGCGCAGATGCTCGGCAATACCGGAGGGCCGCGTCTGCAACAGGTGCGGATCGAGCACCCGAGCGGCGGCATCGATGTCGTGCTGTCCTACACCGGTAAAAACGGTGAGACAATCCGCGCCTCTGTTGTTCGTACCGCCCGAAGACTGTTTTCCGGCTTTGTGTATGCTCCGGTTTCCCAACGGCTCGCCGGGTAGTTCCCGCGCAGTCACTGTTGTTTTTGCATCAGAACAATTCTAAAAAATGGGTGATGCCATGAAAATTGTTAAATCGCTCTACTTCCAGATCCTCTGCGCCGTGCTGCTGGGCGTCGTGGTCGGACACTTCTGGGCTCAGCAGGCCATTGCCCTCAAGCCGTTGGGTGATGCCTTCATCAAGCTGATCAAAATGATGATTGCGCCGGTGGTGTTCTGCACCATCGTCACCGGCATCGCCGGGATGAGCGACAAACGCTCTCTTGGCCGCTTGCTGAGCAAGACCATGCTGCTGTTTCTCGGGCTGACGGTGATCAGCCTGATCATCGGCCTGGTCGCGGTCTATGTGTTCAAGCCGGGTGTGGGCATGAACATCGATCCGAGCCATTTGAGTACGGCGGGGCTGTCTCAATACACCGAGTCGGCGGCGAAGCTTGGGGTGGTCGAGTTTTTCATGCACATCATCCCCGACACCTTTATAGGTGCGTTCAGTAAAGGTGAAGTGTTGCCGGTGTTGTTTATCGCAGTGCTGTGCGGTTTCGCCCTGTCATCCCTGGGTGAACGTGGCAAGCCAGTGCTCGACGTACTGGAAGCGGCATCGCAGATGGTCTTCAAGATTTTTTCCTACTTGATGCGTTTTGCGCCGATCGGTGCCTTCGGGGCACTGGCGTTCACCGTCGGACAGTACGGCATCACCTCGCTGGGTTCGCTGGCAAAGTTGATCATGACCTTGTACGTCGCCTGCGCCTTCTTCGTCTTTGTGGTGCTGGGAGGCATTTGCCGCGCCCACGGCTTCAGCCTGTGGAAGCTGCTGCGTTACCTGCGCGAAGAATTCCTGGTGGTGTTGGGAACGTCCTCCACTGAGCCGGTCATGCCACGCATGCTGGAGAAACTCCAGGCCCTGGGTTGCAGCAAGGGTGTAGTGGGGCTGGTGCTGCCGACGGGGTACTCGTTCAACCTCGATGGCACGGCGATCTACCTGTCTCTGGCGGCAATTTTCATTGCCCAGGCCTGCAACATCGACCTGACCATGACCCAAACCTTGACCATGCTGGCGATCATGCTGCTGTCGTCCAAGGGCGCGGCGGGGGTGACCGGCAGCGGTTTCGTGGCGCTGGCTTCCACGCTCACGGTGATCCATGACATTCCGCTGGCAGGCCTGGCGCTGTTGATCGGGATCGACCGTTTCATGTCCGAGGCGCGAGCCCTGACCAGCCTGGCGAGTAACGCCGTGGCGACCGTGGTGATCTCTATCTCGGAGAGCGCCTGCGACCGTCAGGTCCTGCTCGATACCCTGGACGGCAAAACACCACCGGTTGTTCCGGCTGGCGATCAAACCTGGGACCGCGTCGGGACCACCACGCACATTTAGTCCCGCGTAAGCGCTGCAAACACTAACCTTTTTACTACCTGCTGCCGGGCGTCGCCGATCGCGTCGCCTGGCGGGCTCGGGGTCGTTCGCCTGCGCATCGGCCACGCAATCCATAATAACAAGAGAGAGTTGCCCTATGCTCGCCTTACTCGGCTTGGCCATGGTGGTTGTGTTCACCTTCCTGATCATGACCAAGCGTCTGTCACCGATCGTTGCATTGACCATTGTTCCGATCGTCTTTGCAGTCATCGGCGGTTTTGGTGGGACCACCGGCAAAATGATGCTCGACGGTCTGAAAATGGTTGCCCCGTCGGCAGCGCTGCTGCTGTTCGCAATTCTGTTTTTCGGTTTGATGATCGACTCGGGGCTGTTTGATCCACTGATTCGCAAGATTCTCAAGCGGGTCAACGGCGACCCGATGAAAATCGCGGTCGGCACTGCGCTGCTGTCGCTGACTGTCGCCCTGGACGGTGACGGCACGACCACTTACATGATCACCTGCGCGGCGATGCTGCCTTTGTACAAGCGCATCGGCATGAACCCGATGATTCTCGCGACCATTTCCATGCTGGCTTTGAGCATCATGAGCGGCATGACCCCTTGGGGCGGCCCGGCGACCCGGGCGATTGCCGCGTTGGGGCTGGATGCCGGGGCGTATTTTGTTCCTCTGTTGCCGACCATGATCGGCGGCGCCGCGTGGGTGGTGTTCAGCGCGTTCCTGCTGGGCCGCGCCGAGCGTAAACGCATCGGCAATACCGAGCTGCAGAGCGGTGGCAGCGATTGCTACATCAAGGCGATTCTTGAGGACACGCCGCACAAGCGCCCGAAACTGGCCTACGTCAACCTGTTGCTGGTGACTGCGGTGATGGTCGCGCTGGTGATGGGGGTCATGCACTCGGCAATCCTGTTTTTGATCGGCTTCGTGCTGGCGCTGATGATCAACTACCCGCAACTGGACATTCAAAAAGAACGCATCCTCGCGCACTCCGGCAACGCCATGACTGTAGTCCTGCTGGTGTTCGCGGCTGGTATCTTCGCCGGGATTTTCTCCGGAACCAAAATGGTCGACTCCCTGGCGCAAACCCTGGTGGACTGGATTCCACCGTCCTGGGGGCACCTGTTCCCATTGGTGGTGGCGATCACCAGCATGCCGTTGACCTTCGTGCTGTCCAACGATGCCTATTACTTCGGCGTGGTGCCGATCCTCGCCAACGCGGCGGCGGCCTACGGGATTGATCCGGTGGAAATCGCCCGAGCGTCGATTCTTGGCCAACCGGTGCATCTGATGAGCCCGCTGGTGGCCTCGACCCTGTTGCTGGTGGGGATGGTCGATCGCGACATCGGTGATTTCCAGCGAGCCACCGTCAAATGGGCGGTACTCACCTCCCTGGTGGTCACCGCGCTGGCTCTGCTGACCGGTGCCTTGACGCTGTTCTCCTGATTCACCCCTGACTCACCGCTGATAGAACTCCACGCTCCCGATGGCGGGCGCGCGGCCATGTGCATCCTTAAAACAACAATATGAGTAGTTCGACATGACCCATTTCCTGACTCGCGGGGCTTTTCTTCCTCTTCTGGGCGTGTTGCCGATGGCCACTGCCGGTGCGAGTGATTTCATCGACGACAGCAAGTTGAAGCTGCAACTGCGCAATGTCTATTTCAACGAAAATTTTCGCGATGAACATGGCTTGAGCGCGCGCTCCGCCAGAACCGCCAAAAGTGAGCGCACCGAGTGGGCCCAGGGTTTCCTGCTGGATTTCCAGTCGGGGTTCACCCCCGGCACAGTCGGTTTCGGGGTCGATGCACTGGGCCTGATGGGGGTCAAACTCGATTCCGGGCGTGGCCGTAGTGGCACCGGTCTGTTGCCGGTACACGATGACGGTCGCGCCGCCGACGAGTTCGCCAGTGCCGGGGCTGCGGCCAAGGTCAAACTGGCCAAGACCACCCTCAAATACGGCACCCTGCTGCCCAAAACGCCGGTACTGATCTACAACGATGCACGCTTGCTGCCGCAGACCTACGAGGGTGGACAAGTCACCAGTACCGATATCGAAAACCTGACCCTGACGGGCGGTCATCTGGACCGATTCAAGCTGCGCGATTCCACCGACAGCGTGTCGATTGTTCCTGACGGCTACTCAGGCGACAAAGGTGGCGATTTCACCTACGCCGGTGGTGATTACAAACTCGGCAAGAACACCCGTCTGAGTTACTTCTACGGTGAGCTGGAAAACTTCTATCGCCAGAACTTTGCCGGCATCCAGCATGATCTGCCATTGGGCCCCGGGGTGTTGACCGGCGACTTGCGCTATTTCAACAGCAATGACGCGGGCCGAGCCTACGCGTCGAAAATCGATAACGACATGCTCAGCGGTCAGCTGTCCTACGCGGTGGCGGGGCACACCTTTGGTGGCGGTTATCAAAAACTCAGCGGAGACGCCGGGTTGCCATACATCAGCGGTGCGACGGTGTACTCATTCAGCAACGTCGGCATCGGCAAGTTCATTGAAGAGGACGAGAAAACCTGGATGCTCAGTTACGGTTACGACTTTGCACCGGTGGGCGTGCCCGGGCTGACGTTCATGACCCGTTATCTCAAAGGCAACGACGGCAAGTCCGACACCAACATCAAAGAGTCCGAACGCGACACCGAACTGGCCTATGTGGTCCAGAGCGGCACGTTCAAGGGGCTTGGCGTGAAGCTGCGCAACTATGTCTACCGTTCGGACTTCGCGCGTGGACGTGACAGCAACCGGATCTATTTCACTTACGACATTGCTCTCTGGTAACGGCGCCGGAAGGTGCTCGCAGCAGGCTGCGGGCGCCTTTTCAGTTAGCAGTCCAGGTCGCGCGACGAAGGAAACCGGATATGTCATTTAAACGAAAAATACTGCTGCTCACGTTACTTCCCGTGGTGTTGTTCGCAGTGGTACTGAGTATCACCACCAGCAAGATTCTGCTGTCGTTGGCGGAGCAGGAAGTCACGCAAACCCGCGATCGGTTGCTGGCCGAGAGTCGGGCCAGGCTCGAAGATTATGCAAGCATCGCCCGCAGTTCCATAGCCGGGTTGTATAACAACGCAAACAGTGGCGACCTGCAAAGTCGGGCCCTGGCTATCAGCCAACTGTCGAAAATGAAGTATGGCGATGACGGCTACTTCATCGGCTACGACAGTCAAGTCGTGCGCCTGTTTCGCGGTGAAAGCAGCGAAGGTGTGGGTACCAACATGAGCGATCGAAAGGACCGCGACGGGGTTTATCTGAATCGCGAGATGGTCGCGGCAGCAAAGAACGACTCGCACTACGTCAACTATGCCGGGGCCTTGGTCAATACCGATAAAGTTGTGCCGAAACTGGCCTACAGTTTTTTCCTGCCCAAATGGGACATGGTAGTGGTCACGGCCGTCAATCTGGACAGCATTGAAACCCAGGTGGCGCAGGTTCGTGCGGACATCGACCGACGGGTGAGCAGTATTGTTTACGGGATCATCATGGTGGCCGTGGTATTGCTGGCAATTATTGGCGTATTGGCGCTGCTATTGGTCAATGCCGGCCTGCGACCGCTGACACTGATCCGCGACAGTCTTGACGAGATTGCTGCCGGTGAGGGGGATTTGACCCGACGCTTACCCGTCGGCAGCCAGGATGAGTTCGGCCAGTTGGCCGGTTCATTCAACGCTTTTATCGGCAAAATTCATGGTTTGGTCAGTCAAATCGTGGCAATGACCGGGCAATTGAGCAACGCTGTCGGGCAAGTGGCCAAGCAGGCCCGGCATATGGACCTGGCCATGGAGCAGCAGCGTCAGGAGACCGATCAAGTAGCGGCGGCGATCAATCAAATGTCGTCGGCGGCGCAGGAAGTCGCGGTCAGTGCTCAGAGTGCATCGGACGCGGCCATGGAAACCGATCAGCAGACTCGACGCGCCCGGCAAGTGGTCGACGGCAGCATTGCTCGTATTCAGGGATTGACGTTGGACCTGGGACGCAGCGGTGCGTCTCTGGACAGCCTGCAAAGCGACGTTTCGGCAATTGTCACGGTGCTCGATGTCATCCGTTCGATTGCCGAGCAGACCAATCTCCTGGCCCTGAATGCGGCCATCGAGGCCGCTCGTGCCGGTGATGCCGGGCGAGGTTTTGCGGTGGTTGCCGACGAGGTACGTGCTCTTGCCAGTCGTACCCAGCAAAGCACCCAGGAAATTCAGGCGATGATCGAGCGCCTCAAGCGAGCCACCAGCACCGTCGTGACCTCAATGCATCAATCCGGTGAAGCCGGGGAGGGGGCCAGCACTCAGGCTTATCAGGCCGGTGAGTCGTTGGGCAACATCGTCGAATTAATCGCCACTATCAACAGCATGAACGCGCACATCGCCAGTGCTGCGGAGGAGCAAACTTCGGTGGCGGAGGAGATTAACCGCAGCGTGCATCAAATCGCCCGGGCAATCGACAGCGTTGCCGATGAAACCCAGCGTGGCGTGCAGACGGTCAATGACCTCCACGGCATTGGGCACGGCCTCGAAACCTTGGTCAAACAGTTCAAGATCTGAAGCGCTTGTGTCAGACCCGACTCACCGTCTGATCACCCAACCGATACTGATTATTTCCGCTGCGCTTGGCCTCATACATCGCCAGGTCGGCAATGTGAATCAAGCGGTCCATGCTCGGCGCATGGTCCGGGAACACCGCCACGCCCAGACTGGTGCCGATGTGGCGCTGGTCGTTGCCGATGGTCACCGGCGGTGCGAGTTCGATGAAGATTTTCTGGCAGATGCTGCGGGCTTCGTCTTGCAGGCTGTTGCCTTGGGGAAGGCCTTGGAGGATGACCACGAACTCGTCACCGCCAATCCGGGCGACGGTGTCGGTTGAGCGCAGGATTTTCTTCAGGCGTGTCGCGGTGGTGATCAGCACGCGGTCGCCGGCGGCATGGCCATAGTGGTCGTTGATCGCCTTGAAACCATTGAGGTCGACAAATACCAGTGCCACCCGCGTGGCGCTGAGGCGGGCCTGCTCCAGGGCGTCGGACAAGCGTTCTTCGAGTACCAGGCGATTGGGCAGGCCGGTCAGCGGGTCGTAATGGGCCAGGTGTTGCAGATAACTGGCGGAGGCTTTTTCTTCGGTGATGTCGCGGACCACGCCCATCATCTTGATCGTTGCGTCATGCTCATTCTTGACCACATTGCCGGTCTCCCGCAGCCAGCGGATGCTGCCATCCGGCCAGACCACGCGGTATTCCTCGTCGTGGTTTTCGCCGGTTTCCAGGCAACGCAATTCACCGGCGCGGACCTTGGCCCGGTCGTCCGGGTGCACACAGGAACAGAACAGGGCGTAGGAGGGCGTCACCTCGCCGATCTTGAACCCGAACATCCCGTAGATTGCATCCGACCAATAGAGCTTGTCGGTATCGACTTCCCAGTCCCAGGTGCCGATGCGGGCGAAGTATTGGCTGCGTTTGAAGCGCTCGGCGTCGCCTTCCTGGTGGATGCTTTGTCCCTCGGTGAGGCTGTCGATCAGCGCACGGCACTCGGCCAACTGCTTTTGCAACGAACGATCGCGCCAGATCAGCGCGATGATCAGCGCAAAGGTCAGTGAGCCGATGGTGATATCGATCCAGAGCTGACTCATTGAGGAATTGCGCTCATGGTGTATCAAACCGTGGGGGAGGTGGCGGGTATATTAAGGTTCTCTACGAAAAACTGCCTGCGTGTCGATCATGCTGCGTTAAAAACAGCCTCGGAATGCTCATTTACAACCCGTAAACTCCGCTTCTTCGCCTGTTTTTGCCTTGCCTGATCGACACTCGGCGACTTTTCGTACAGACCCTGGCAAGCAGGAGGTGGGTCACACCACTGACGGTTGGGTCGCGACCGAGACGGTGAAGGTCACGACAAACAGCACGACGAGTACCCAGAACATCACCATGACTGTCAGCATGACGACCTTCAGGCTTTGATAAAGCCAGCGCAACCAATGGCCTTCGGGTTTTGCTTCTGAGCGGGTTCTGAGTACGCCTTTCAAATAGAAGCCGAGGATGGCCAGCAGTGCGCCATCAATCAACAGCGCAGGCAGGCCGGCTTCGGGGAAAATGCTTCCCCACCGATAGAATGACGACCGGCTCAGGAACACCACGTAACAAGTGAGGCTGCCGTAGGGGATGGCTCTCCACCATTTACCGGCCAGCGCTCCGACCATCAGGCACATAATCACCATGAACGGGTTGAGGAGAATATTGATCATCCACTCCAGTACGTTGGGGAAGTAGCCCGGGGAATGGATGCTGCGCCAGATGTGTTCAAACATTGTTCAGGCTCCTGCCTTCTATGGAGTAAGTGCTGCTTCGGTGCTTCCGTGCCGCTGCACGGTATCGGCGTATTGTCGGGTTACATAAGTCCTGTTGTGTAAATTAGGGGCTGTACGAAAAGTCGCCGAGTGGCGATCAGGCAGTTTTCGTACAGTGTCTGGTTCACGACCACTGCCAGATACAGAGCGAAACGGTTGCCAATAGCCTGCATTTCTGGGAAAACGGCGCCCATCAAGCCCGCTCGGGCAAGCGCACTGATAGAGTGAATGTAATGAATGATGAGTTGCAGGTAATCGACCTTGAAGTGGGCGACGGCAAAGCCGCCGTCAAAGGCGCGCTGATCACCACCCAATATCGAGGTTGGCTGGAAGACGGCACTGAATTCGATTCTTCCTACAGCCGGGGTAAACCTTTCCAGTGTGTGATTGGCACGGGGCGGGTGATCAAGGGCTGGGACCAGGGAATCATGGGCATGCAGGTTGGCGGTAAACGCAAGCTGCTGGTGCCGGCGCATCTGGCCTACGGCGAGCGGTCGATGGGGGCGATTACGCCGAATTCGAATCTGATTTTCGAGATTGAATTGCTGGAAGTGCTAACGCGGGATGATTGATTGGCGAGTGAATTGAAATGATTAACCCCGCTGTCTCTGAGAGGAGAGAGCGGGGTTTTTGCTATCTGTGGCGAGGGGCTTGCTGTGGCGAGGGGGCTTGCCCCCGTTGGGTTGCGCAGCGACCCCAAATCCAATCCATCGCGGTTTCTCAGGACTGACCGCATACGCTGATTTTACGACTGCTGCGCAGCCGAACGGGGCGATGCGGCGTTCCGACAAGCCCCCTCGCCACGGATGCTCATTCCAACAACTATTTTTGCTGAAGGCTTGATCGGCTATTACTGCGGATCGATGTTATCCAGCGCCCGGTTCACGGCCAGTTCCCTTTGCGGGTGGGCAAGTCAGGTGAATGCCTCAATATCATCAAGGGTGTCCGCCACAGCTCCTTCCAGGGAGGGGAATCATGGCAACACTGTTTTTGCTGCAAGCCTGATCCGCTATTACCGCGATACAAGGCGAAGAACGATGACACGGTCTGTCAGGCGTTCGGCAGATCAGCAAACAAAGGAATGTGCCCGTTAAGGGAAGGGCGGTAGTGCCAGGTCAACCGGCCCAAAGCAGGTTTCATCGCCAAGATCTCAACCAACGTCGCGCGGGCAATGCTCAACGCCAGCACTTGCCCCGGGCATTGATGACGGCCGGCGCCGAAGGTGAAGCTGCGGCGGTTTGGGCGCTCGAGCAGGAACATATCGGGATCGTCATTAAGCAGCGGATCACGATTGGCCGAAGCCAGCAGCACCAGAATGACGTCGCCGGGGTTCAGGTTCACGCCGTCGATTTCGCACGGTGCGGCGACGAAGCGGCGGGTGTTCTGCACCGGAGGATCGAAGCGCTGCACTTCGGCGATCAGGTCGTTGACTTGAGTCGAGTCGATCTGCGGGTTTCGGCTCAACGCCAGTAGCGCATTGCCGATCAGCCCGGCGGTGGCGTCGTAGGTCTGGGAGAACAGGCCAATCAGGTTGGCGATCAAGGTTTCCGGGTCGGTCGAGGTGGCGAAGCGCTGCTGGATACCGGCGAGCAGGGCGCTTCGATTGTTCGGATCAGCCAGAAGCTCGATGAAGTATCCCTTCAGCTGTTCTGCCGCAACATGGGCAGCGTCCAGTTGTGCCTGATCGCTGAGGGGCGACAGGCAGGCGACGAAGTCGGCGGTCAGCTCGCTGATGGCCCGGCCCTGCGCCGGAGAGAATCCCAACAACGCCGCCACTACACAGACCGGCCCGCGAAACATCGCCGTGTACAACCCATCGGCCCCTGGGGTAATCAATCGAGCGCTGACCAGTGAATTGACGTCATTCACATCAATCAGCGTCAGCCCCGGCTCAATCGCCGCCCTCGGGCAACGCTGCCGCTCACCCTCGTTCATCCGCATTAACTGACCGAACACCTTGCCGGCCATGCCCTGAGCAATCGCCCTGGGCACCGGCTCATGCGCCGGTCGCACATGACAGTCCGGATGCGCAAGCACAGCGGCAACGGCGCGGGCGCTACTGGCCACCCACAGTTTCAGTCCCTGATGAAAAACCAATCCACCCTCGGCACGCAGTTGCGCGTAGTAGGGGTATGGATCGGCGTGAGTCGCAGCGATGATCGGGTCCATGGGTCGCAGCCTTATCGATGGTTGAAAAGTGTTGCTACTATCTCCAGTCCGAAAGGGCCTTGATTCGTCCGGGAGCGAAATATGAACGCAGAACAACATGACGTCGGCGTTTCTCAAGTGGCCGCAGCGATTGCCGAGCCTGCGCGGACGAAAATCCTCTGCTCGCTGATGGACGGCCACGCCCGCACCAGCACCGAGCTGGCGGCGGTTGCCGAAGTCAGCGCCTCGACCGCCAGCGCACACCTGGCCAAGCTCAAGGAATTGGCGCTGGTGCGTTTGCACGTTCAGGGCCGCCATCGCTATTACAGCCTCGCGGACAAGCGCGTGGCCCAGGCCCTGGAAGCGTTGATGGTGATCGGCCAGAACGCTGCGCCAATGTTCAACCCGCGCACCCCGGACCGCCTGCAATTCGCCCGCACCTGCTACGACCACATGGCCGGTACCCTGGCGGTGTTGCTGCATGACCGGATGATCGACGCGGGGTGGTTGCTGCAAACCGATGAGCAGGCTTATCGATTGAGCGACAGTGGTGAAGCGTTGTTCGAAGGATTGGGTATCGACGTCAAAGACCTTGGCACTTTGCGCCGCCGCTTCGCCTGTCCATGCCTGGACTGGAGCATGCGTCGGCCGCACCTGGGCGGTGCCTTGGGCGCGGCGTTGCTGCAAACGGCGATCAAACGCCAATGGGTGACGCAGGACCTGGACAGTCGGGCGTTGGCGTTGACGGTAGCGGGGCACAAGGAACTCAGTCGTCGGTTCGCCGTTGAACTGCCGGTTCAGGGAACGACAGCGCCACTCTCGTCCACCGAGAACAGGCGCCGAGCGATTGCCGGTCCTGCGGCTTAACGACTGGCCGAAGCCATCAGCACGCCAAAACCGGCGAAGGTCACCCCTGAGACTTTCGCCGCCAGCCAGGAACCCTTGGGGCTCGACAACCAGCCTTTGGCGGCATTGGCGAGCAAGGCATAGCTGCCATGCACCAGGATCACCAGAATGGCGTAGGAGGCGACCAGTTTGAAGAACTGGCTGTAGAAGTGCGCCGAGGTGTCGATGAATTGCGGGAACACCGCCAGAAAGAAAAACACCGCCTTGGGGTTCAAAAACTGCAGCGAAGCGGCTTCGACGAAGCGATAGCCGGGGCTTGAGGGGCGCGTTTCAAGCAAGGGACTCAAACGATCCGAGCGCCAGCTTTTGTAGCCCAGGTACAACAAATAGGCGGCCCCTGCGTATTTCAGCGCGGTAAAGGCGTTCGCCGAGGTGCTGAGTATCAGGCCGACACTGGTGGCGCTGACGGCGGCGACGACAAACGCCCCCGACGCGATCCCCAGAATGCCCGGCACCGCCCCCGTCCAGCCGTGGCGTACCGCGTTGGACAGAGTCAGGACCACGCCAGGCCCCGGGCTCAAAATAGTCAGGGTGGCGAAGAGTACAAAGAGTCCGTAACTGTTCATGGCTTGCTCCGTCAGGTGGCATTGGCTGCGTGCTGGCAGATTGGCGTGGCGAGGAGGGCGTGACAAACGCTTTAATTACAGCGCATAGGTGACTAAATTAGACGCATGAATCCACTACCGCCGCTTAATGCTGTTCGCGCCTTCGCCGTTGCTGCTCGTCATCAGAGCTTCAGCCTGGCGGCCGAAGAGCTGCATGTCAGTCACAGTGCCGTCAGCCGGCATATCAAATTGCTCGAGGAATACCTGGGGGTTCTGCTGTTCGAGCGGCGTATCCGTCAATCGGTGCTGACGCCGGCCGGTCAGCGCTTCTATGAACAGGTCAGCGCCGGGCTGGCGCAGATCGCCAACGCCGCCAGTGCGCTCAAGCAGCATGCCTCGCTGCCTACGGTGAAGATCAATGTGCGTCCGTCCTTCGCCATGCTTTGGCTGACGCCCAGGCTGGCGGATTTCGTTGCGCAGTACCCCGGCATCAAGCCGCAGGTGATCACCCAGACCCAGGCACCCGATCAGGCACGCGACGGGTTCGATATCGTCATTCGCCGTGGTCGTGACGATTGGGCACCGACGATTGAGGCGCGAGCGCTGTTCGAAGATGAACTGTTGCTGGTCGCGGCGCCATCGCTGATCGAGCGCCTGCCGCTTGAAGACCTCACGTCCCTGAGCCGCCACACGCTACTGACCGCCAAGGCCCGCCGCGAAGACTGGCACAATTGGGCCATGCACTTTGGCCAAAGTCAGTCAGCCGCTCAGGTAACCCGGCAGTTTGATCACATGCACCTGGTGCTTCAGGCCGCCGTGGAGGGACAGGGCCTTGCCTTGTGCCCGACCTCTTTGCTGGGCAACCATCTGTTGAGTGGACACCTGATCTGCCCGTTGCCCGAGTTGCGCATGCCGTTGCCGCGTTATTACTACGGTGTTGCGCCGGACGTGACGGCGCACACGCGGATCTTTGTGGAGTGGTTGTTTGCCCGGATTGCTCAGGATGAGCTGAGTTGGCAGACACCTCGTGCCGTGACCGCTACGCCCTGAAGTCCCAGACGATCTCCACCACCCGCACCGCCAGCACCAGGTAAACCAGACCCAGGATGATCTGGAACGCCGTGTGATACGGCAACCTGGACAGCCGGCGCAAGCCGTCGCTGACACTGAGCAGCATCAGCAGTGCTGACGTTGCAATCAATCCCCAGCCGGCGAGGTTTGAAGCGAACAATCCCATGAATACATGATGGCCGCCGTGCAACGCGTTGGTGCCCGCCGCGAACAGCAGGGCGCACACCAGCAGGTTCTTGATGTTGTCGAACACTTGTGTGGTGAAATCGGTGTCCAGCAAGGCCAGATACTTTCGCCAGAATTTATCCATGGTTTTGGTGGCACCTGTTGATGGCGGTTGCACGTGGCAAGTCTAGTGACGTTTTGTCCGAAACGCGGACGAAAAAAAGCCCGGCCTTCAATGTGATGGCCGGGCTTTTGTGTTCAAACGGACAGTCGCGTCAGATCAAACCTTGACGATCCAGCCTGCTGGCGCCTCGATGTCGCCGGTCTGTACACCGGTCAGCTCTTTGTAGAGCTTCTGGGTGACCGGGCCGACTTCGGTTTCGCTGTGGAACACGTGCAGCTTGTCTTTGTAGCTGATGCCACCGATCGGGGTGATAACGGCAGCAGTACCGCATGCACCGGCTTCCTTGAAGTCGGACAGCTTGTCGATGAACACGTCACCTTCAACCACTTCCAGGCCCAGACGGGTCTTGGCCAGTTCGATCAACGACAGACGGGTGATGCCCGGCAACACCGAAGGGGAATTCGGGGTGACGAACTTGTTGTCGTGGGTGATCCCGAAGAAGTTGGCCGAGCCGACTTCTTCGATTTTGGTGTGGGTCATCGGGTCCAGGTAGATGGCGTCGGCGAAGTGCGCCTTCTTGGCCTGGGAGCCTGGCATCAGGCTGGCGGCGTAGTTGCCACCGACCTTGGCCGCGCCGGTGCCTTGTGGGGCGGCACGGTCGTAGCTGGAGATCAGGAAGTTGTGCGGGGTCAGGCCGCCCTTGAAGTAGGCGCCGACCGGGATGCAGAAGATCGAGAAGATGAACTCGGGTGCGGTACGCACGCCGATGTTGTCACCCACGCCGATCACGAACGGGCGCAGGTACAGCGCGCCGCCGGTGCCGTAAGGCGGGATGAAACGCTCGTTGGCGCGGACCACGTCCTTGCACGCTTCGATGAACTGTTCGGTGGACACTTGCGGCATCAGCAGGCGCGCGCAGCTGCGTTGCATGCGGGCGGCGTTCTGGTCCGGGCGGAACAGGTTGATCGAACCGTCCTTGCAACGGTAGGCCTTCAGGCCTTCGAAGCACTGCTGGCCATAGTGAAGGGCAGTGGAGCCTTCGCTGATGTGCAGCACGTTATCTTCGGTCAGGGTGCCTTTGTCCCACTCGCCATTACGCCAGTGCGACAGATAGCGCTTGTCTGTCTTGATGTAGTCAAAACCCAGCTTGTCCCAATTGATGCTTTCGTTACCCATGACACCCTCTATCACTTAACAACCGTCGAAACGGTTCAAGGCTTCTGACATTTTTCTGGATGGGGACAACAATACTTCATTCCGGGCCTAAATCGCAGCCCGGATTACGAACTCCGCGACCATCGATGCACCTCGTTGTAGCAGCTGTCGAGCACCGCGAGGCAGCGTTCGGCGGCGAAGCCGTCGCAAAACCGGTCATCGCATTCTTTCAGGCAGACCGCGTCAGGCGGATTACGACGACTTCGTCGCCGAACGCTGCCTCGCGGTGCTCGACAGCTGCTACCAAGGGTTGCGTTAGTCTTTAAAGGTGCAGGGCATGCCCCAAAGCACGCAACGCTGCTTCCTGCACTGCCTCGCCGAGCGTCGGATGCGCGTGGATGGTGCCGGCGATGTCTTCCAGCCGCGCGCCCATTTCCAGGCTTTGACCGAACGCGGTCGATAATTCCGAAACACCCACGCCCACCGCCTGCCAGCCGACAATCAGATGATTGTCCCGGCGTGCCACGACCCGCACGAAGCCGCTTTTGGACTCCAGTGTCATGGCCCGGCCATTGGCGGCGAACGGGAAGCTGGACACGATGCAGTCCAGCCCCGCAGCCTTGGCCTCGTCCGGGGTCTTGCCGACTACTACCAGTTCCGGGTCGGTGAAGCACACGGCGGCAATGGCGGTCGGGTTGAATTCGCGGTGTTTGCCGCTGATCAGTTCGGCAACCATCTCGCCCTGGGCCATGGCCCGGTGGGCGAGCATCGGTTCGCCGCTCAGGTCGCCGATGGCGTAGACGTTGCGCATGCTGGTCTGGCAACGGTTGTCGATCTTGATTGCCGAACCGTTCATGTCCAGGTTCAAGGTTTCGAGGTTCCAGCCCTGGGTGTTGGGTTTGCGACCGACGGCCACCAGCACCTGATCGGTTGCAAGATTCAGGATGTCGCCGTTTGGGTCACGAACTTGTAGAGAATTTCTTTGTGAATCAAAGCCTTCAACGCTGTGTTTCAAGTAAAGCTTCACATCGAGTTGTTTGAGCGCTTCGTGCACCGGATGGGTCAGTTCGGCATCGTAGGCCGGCAGGATGCGGTCCTGCGCCTCGACCACGCTGACCTCGGCGCCGAGCTTGCGATAAGCAATCCCCAGCTCCAGACCGATGTAACCGCCACCGACCACAACCAGCCGTTTCGGCACGCTTTTCGGCGTCAGGGCTTCAGTGGAGGAGATGATCGGCCCGCCAATCGGCAGCATTGGCAGGTTGACGCTTGTCGAACCGGTGGCCAGCACCAGGTGTTCGCACTGAATCCGCGTGTCGCCGACTTCAACGGTTTTACCGTCGATCACTTTCGCCCAGCCGTGAATGACCTGGACCTTGTGTTTCTTTAATAGCGCCGAGACGCCAGTGGTCAGGCGATCAACGATGCCGTCCTTCCACTCGACGCTTTTGCCGATGTCCAGGGTCGGCGCCGATACGTTGATGCCCAACGCCGAGTACTGGCTGTGGTGCTGTGTCTGGTGGAACTGTTCGGCGACGTGGATCAACGCCTTGGACGGAATGCAGCCGATGTTCAGGCAGGTGCCGCCCAGCGATTGGCCTTCCACCAGAATGGTCGAAATGCCCAACTGACCGGCACGGATCGCCGTCACGTAACCGCCAGGGCCGCCACCGATGATCAGCAGCGTAGTATTTAGAGTCTGTTGCATTCCTTACTCCACAAACAGCGTTGCGGGTTGTTCGAGCAAGCCACGAATGGCCTGGATGAAGAGCGCCGCGTCCATCCCATCGACCACGCGGTGATCGAAGGAACTGGAGAGGTTCATCATCTTGCGGATCACGATCTGGCCTTTGACCACCATTGGCCGCTCGACGATTTTGTTCACGCCGACGATCGCCACTTCCGGCAGGTTCAGCACCGGCGTGCTGACGATGCCGCCCAGGGCGCCGAGGCTGGTCAGGGTGATGGTCGAGCCGGACAGCTCATCGCGGCTGGCCTTGCCAGTGCGTGCAGCCGTGGCCAAACGGGAGATTTCCGCGGCGTTGTCCCACAGGCTGCGGGCTTCGGCGTGACGCACTACCGGCACCATCAAACCGATGTCGGCTTGCGTGGCGACGCCCACATGCACCGCGCCGAGGCGGGTGATGACCTGGGCTTCGTCGTCGTAACGGGCGTTGATCTGCGGGAAGTCGCGCAGGGCCACGACCAGTGCGCGGACCAGGAACGGCAGCAACGTCAGCTTACCGCGAGTCGCGCCGTGTTTTTCGTTCAGGTGTGCGCGCAGTTCTTCGACGGCGGTGACGTCGATTTCTTCGACGTAACTGAAGTGGGCGGCACGCTGGGTGGCGTCCTGCATGCGCTGGGCGATCTTGCGGCGCATGCCGATCACCGGGATTTGCTGTTCGTCGTTGCGCTGGGCGTAAGCGGCGGTGGCTGTCGATGCGTTCGACCGACCCTGAGCCAGATAAGCTTCAAGGTCTTCGTGCAGAATCCGCCCGGCAGGGCCGCTGCCACGCACCAGGCGCAGTTGAATGCCAAGGTCCAGCGCATGCTTGCGCACGGCCGGGGAGGCCAGGGGACGTTCATTGGCTTCGCGGGCGACCATCGGGCCTTGGCAAACGGCGGCCGGACGCGGAGTCGCAGCCGGTTTGCTTTCAACGACGGTTTCAACTTTTGCTGGCGCCGCCGGCGCTTCTTTCACGGCAACCACCGGCTCAGCCGACTCTTTAACGTTGCCCGCGCCTTCGACTTCGATGCGGATCAACTCGCTGCCGACCGCCATGACTTCGCCGGGCTGGCCGCCGAGGGCGATGACCTTGCCATGCACCGGGGATGGAATATCGACCATCGCCTTGTCGGTCATGACATCGGCCAGCACCTGATCTTCGACGACCATGTCTCCGACCTTGACGTGCCACACCGACAGTTCAACTTCTGCAATGCCTTCGCCAATGTCCGGCATTTTAATAACGTGCGTGCCCATTCAGACCTCCATAACCCGATGCAAAGCCGCGCCCACACGGGACGGACCAGGGAAATACGCCCACTCTTGCGCGTGCGGGTAGGGAGTGTCCCAACCGGTGACGCGCTCGATCGGCGCTTCCAGGTAGTGGAAGCAATGCTCTTGCACCAGCGCGACCAGCTCGGCGCCGAATCCGCAGGTGCGGGTCGCTTCGTGAACAACCACGCAGCGTCCGGTTTTCTTCACCGACTTGACGATGGTTTCCAGGTCCAGTGGCCACAGGCTGCGCAAATCGATGACTTCGGCGTCGATGCCGGTTTCTTCAGCGGCGACTTGCGACACATAAACCGTGGTGCCGTAGGTCAGGATGGTCACGTCCTTGCCCGGGCGGGTGATGGCGGCCACATCCAGCGGCACGGTGTAGTAACCGTCCGGCACTTGCGCGGCGGGGTGCTTCGACCATGGGGTTACCGGGCGCTCGTGGTGACCGTCGAACGGGCCGTTGTACAGGCGTTTCGGCTCGAGGAAGATCACTGGGTCATCGTTTTCGATGGAGGCGATCAACAGGCCTTTGGCGTCGTAAGGATTGGACGGCATGACGGTGCGCAAACCGCAGACCTGGGTGAACATCGCCTCGATGCTCTGGCTGTGGGTCTGGCCGCCATAGATGCCGCCGCCGCAGGGCATGCGCAGGGTCATCGGCGCGGTGAACTCGCCGGCCGAGCGATAACGCAGGCGGGCGGCTTCGGAAATGATCTGGTCCGACGCCGGGTACACGTAGTCGGCGAACTGGATCTCGGCCACTGGCCGCAAACCGTAAGCACCCATGCCCACGGCGACACCGACGATGCCGCTTTCGGAAATCGGTGCATCGAACACCCGGGAGGTGCCGTACTTGTTCTGCAGGCCTTCGGTACAACGGAATACGCCGCCGAAGTAGCCCACGTCCTGGCCGAACACCACGACGTTATCGTCACGCTCAAGCATCACATCCATGGCCGAGCGCAGGGCCTGGATCATGGTCATGGTGGTCGTGGTCATCGCGGTTTCCAACTGAATATTATTGTTGTGATCGTTCATGTCAGATCCCCAACTCCTGACGCTGGCGCTTCAAGTGCTCCGGCATCTCTTTGTAGACGTCTTCGAACATGGTCGCGGCGCTCGGAATCTGGCCGCCGGCGAGGGTGCCGTACTGCTCGGCTTCTTTCTGCGCGGCGATCACTTCGGCTTCCAGTTCGGCACTGACAGCGGCGTGTTCCTCTTCGGACCACTGACCGATTTTGATCAGGTGCTGCTTGAGGCGCGCAATCGGGTCACCCAACGGGAAGTGACTCCAGTCGTCGGCGGGACGGTATTTGGATGGATCATCGGAGGTCGAGTGCGGGCCGGCGCGGTAGGTGACCCATTCGATCATGGTCGGGCCGAGGTTGCGTCGGGCCCGTTCGGCGGCCCAGGCAGAGGCGGCATAAACCGCGATGAAGTCGTTGCCGTCGACCCGCAGGGAGGCAATGCCGCAACCGACGCCGCGTCCGGCAAAGGTGGTGGCTTCACCGCCGGCAATCGCCTGGAACGTCGAGATCGCCCACTGGTTGTTGACCACGTTGAGGATCACCGGCGCACGGTACACGTGGGCGAAGGTGAGGGCGGTGTGGAAATCCGATTCAGCGGTGGCGCCGTCGCCGATCCAGGCCGAGGCGATTTTGGTGTCGCCCTTGATCGCCGAGGCCATGCCCCAGCCCACCGCCTGGATGAATTGGGTGGCGAGGTTGCCGGAAATGGTGAAAAAACCGGCTTCCTTGACCGAGTACATGATCGGCAACTGGCGGCCCTTGAGCGGATCGCGCTCGTTGGACAGCAGTTGGCAGATCAGGTCCACCAGCGGCACTTCGCGAGCCATCAGGATGCTTTGCTGGCGGTAGGTGGGGAAGCACATGTCGTCGATGTTCAGGGCCAGGGCCTGGGCGCTGCCGATGGCTTCTTCGCCGAGGCTCTGCATGTAGAACGACATTTTTTTCTGGCGCTGGGCGACCACCATGCGGTTGTCGTAGATCCGCGTCTTGAGCATGGCGCGCATGCCTTTGCGCAGGATCTCGACGGGTACGCCTTCAGCCCATGGGCCCAGGGCATTGCCCTGGTCGTCGAGCACGCGAATCAGGCCCCTGGCCAGATCAGCGGTGTCGGCCGGTTCTACGTCGATTGGGGGTTTGCGCACCAAGCCGGCATCGGTCAGATGCAGGTAGGAAAAGTCGGTTTTGCACCCCGGGCGGCCCGAGGGTTCGGGAACGTGCAGGCGCAGCGGTTCGTACGCTTGGTTCATGGCTTCTACGCTCGATCTTGTGAATTTCTTGTAGTGAGCTGGCAGTCATTCTTCGGTAAAAGAATTCTTGTCCTACAACAATCATAGGCCGGGCCAAGAAGAATATTTCTCTGTGTTTCGTTGCGCTGGAGGTCATTTGAGGATAAAAAATCTGCATAAACATAAAAAACAGGTGTTTTTGTCTCATGCGCAAACTGGACCGTACCGACATCGGCATTCTCAACAGCCTTCAGGAGAACGCGCGCATCACCAACGCCGACCTGGCGCGCTCGGTGAACCTGTCGCCGACGCCGTGCTTCAATCGGGTCAAGGCGATGGAAGAATTGGGGCTGATTCGCGAGCAGGTAACCCTGCTGGATGCCGATCTGCTGGGGTTGCATGTGAATGTGTTCATTCACGTCAGCCTGGAGAAACAGGTGGAGGAGGCGCTGCAGCATTTCGAAGAGGCGATTTCGGATCGCCCTGAAGTGATGGAGTGCTATTTGATGGCCGGCGACCCGGACTATTTGATCCGCGTGCTGGTACCGACCATTCAGTCCCTGGAGCGGTTCATGATGGACTTTCTGACCAAGGTGCCGGGGGTGGCGAACATCCGTTCGAGCTTTGCGCTCAAGCAAGTGCGCTACAAGACGGCGTTGCCGTTGCCGGCGAATGGTCTGACTCTGGCCAATTGAAGATCGCGGCTGTAGCGGCCGTAGCAGCTGTCGAGCACCGCGAGGCAGCGTTCGGCGGCGCAGCCGTCGCAAAACCTGCAACCGCGTTCTTTCAGGTAAACCGCGTTGGATGGATTACGACGGCTGCGCCGCCGAACGCTGCCTCGCGGTGCTCGACAGCTGCTACGGGGCTAGAGTTGGTTCAGGGGGATCTTCAGGTAAGTGACGCCATTATCTTCCGCCGGTGGCAAATTCCCCGCCCGCACATTCACCTGAATCGCTGGCAACAGCAGTGTCGGCATGTCCAATCCGGCGTCACGCTGGGTACGCATGGCGACGAAGGCGGCCTCATCAATACCATCGTGGATATGAATGTTGCTTTTGCGCTGCTCGCCAACCGTACTCTGGCATTGCGGGGCGCGGCCCTCGGGGGGGTAATCGTGGCAGACGAAGAGACGCACGCTGGCGGGGAAGGCCAGCAGTTTGCGGATCGAGGCAAACATCTGGTGGGCGTTGCCGCCAGGGAAGTCGCAGCGCGCGGTGCCGACGTCCGGCATGAACAGCGTGTCGCCCACCAGAATCACGTCGCCGTCGATCAAATAAGCCATGTCCGCCGGGGTATGCCCGGGCACATGCAGGGCCGTGGCCTTGAGGTTGCCAATGCGGAATGACTCGTCCGGGGCGAACAGGTGATCGAACTGTGAACCATCGACACTAAATCCCGGTTCGAGGTTGAACAGTGTCTTGAACACCCCCTGAACCTTGCTGATCGACTCACCAATCGCAATCTTGCCCCCCAGTTCCCGACGCAGATACGGCGCGGCCGACAGGTGGTCGGCATGGGCATGGGTTTCCAGCAGCCATTGCACCTGCAACTGGTGTTGGCGAACGAAGGCGATGATCTTGTCGGCCTGGACGGTCGAAGTACGCCCGGCGGCGGCGTTGTAATCGAGCACCGGGTCGACAATCGCGCAGTGCCCGCCATCGTGCTCGTAGATCACGTAGCTGTAGGTCGACGATGCGGGGTCGAGGAAGGCTTCAATCAGCGCAGACATGGGCATGAACCTGTGGAAAGGGCAGGAGGAAAATAACCGGTTGCAACACTTTATGTTTAAACATAATGTCCGCAGCTTAAGTGACGTTGAAGGCATCCTGCAAATGCAATCCAGTCTGACCGAATGTGAAGTCGCCCAACTCCGGGCCTCGGCCTCCAAGGCGTGCGCACTGCTCAAGGCCCTGGCCAACGAGGACCGCTTGCTGATTCTCTGCCAGCTGACCCAGGGCGAGCGCAATGTCGGCGAGCTGGAGAAAATGACCGGCGTGCGCCAGCCCACACTGTCCCAACAGCTGGGCATCCTGCGCGACGAGGGATTGGTCGCGACCCGTCGTGAAGGCAAGTACATATTCTATGGTTTAGCCAGTCACGAAGTGATTCAGGTGATGAAGACGCTGTCCGGGTTGTACTGCGGAGCGGTGCTGAAAAGCTGGGGCTGAACCTGATGCCAAGTGCAAATCTCATGTGGGAGCGGGCTTGCTCGCGAAGACGGCGGCACAGTCAACATCGATGTTGCCTGACACACCGCTTTCGCGAGCAAGCCCGTTCCCACATGGATTGCACTTAACTGACTGGCATCAGGGCTGAACCCGGCGCCATGCGTGCAACAACAAGGAATGAATGATGAACGATCAACACTGGGGCCCATCCATCAGTGCCGACATTGTGGTAATCGGCGGCGGGACCGCCGGCATTGGCCTGGTGGCCAGCCTGCTGAAACGCGATCCGGGCTTGAACATCACCGTCATCGAACCCGCCAGCCAGCATTACTACCAGCCGGCATGGACGCTGGTGGGCGGAGGTGCTTACACGGTGAAAAACACCGCGCGTCCGATGTCCTCGGTGATGCCGCGTCAGGCCACCTGGTTGCAGGCATCCGTGACCGACATCGCCCCGGACAGCCAACAGCTGACCCTCGACGATGGCCGCACCGTCGGTTATCAGAACCTTGTCGTTTGCCCTGGCTTGCGCCTGGCCTGGGAGAAGATCGAAGGCCTGCAGGACACCCTCGGCCGGAACGGCGTGACCTCCAATTACAGCTATCAGCACGCGGCCTACACATGGGAGCTGGTCCAGGGATTGCGCGGCGGCAAGGCGATCTTCACCCAGCCGGCGATGCCGATCAAATGCGCCGGTGCACCGCAGAAAGCCTTGTACTTGTCCTGCGATCACTGGCGCAAAACCGGTGTTTTGAACAGGTTCGACGTCGAGTTCAATCTGGCCGGCGCGGCATTGTTCGGTGTGGCGACGTTTGTGCCGCCGCTCATGAAGTACATCGAAAAGTACAACGCCCGGCTGGCCTTCAATTCCAATCTGGTCAAGGTTGACGGGCCGGCGAAAACCGCCTGGTTCGAGGTCAAGGATGCTGCGGGCGTCGTGACCCTGCAGGAAAAAACCTTCGACCTGTTGCACGTCGTGCCGCCTCAGGTCTCGCCGGATTTCATCCGCCAAGGCCCGTTGGCCGACGCCGCCGGCTGGTGCGAAGTGAACCCGCACAGCCTGCAACACGTGCGCTATCCGGATGTCTTCGCGTTGGGCGATGTCTGCTCCACCAGCAACGCGAAAACCGCCGCCGCTGCGCGCAAGCAGATCGTGGTGGTGGCGCAAAACCTGCTGGCCCTGCGCAAGCAGCAGCCGTTGCCGCTCAAGTACGACGGCTACGGTTCCTGCCCGCTGACGGTGGAGAAGGGCAAGGTGATTCTCGCCGAGTTCGGTTATGCCGGTAAGTTGCTGCCGACCTTTCCCCTCGACCCGACGGTGCCGCGCCGTTCGGCCTGGTTTCTCAAGGCGACCCTGTTGCCGTGGTTCTATTGGAATGGCCTGCTCAAGGGTCGCGAATGGCTGACCCATCTGTCCAAGGTTGATTGAGAGAATCCTATGTTGCTGGCCAGTTTTTTCGGTGTGCTCATGGGCCTGGTGCTTGGTTTGACTGGCGCCGGTGGCGGTATTCTTGCCGTGCCGGCCCTGGTGCTCGGGCTGGGTCTGACCATGACCCAGGCGGCGCCGGTCGCGTTGTTCGCGGTGGGCAGTGCGGCGGCGATCGGTGCGGTCGACGGTCTGCGCCATGGCCTGGTGCGCTATCGCGCGGCGCTGTTGATTGCTTTGCTCGGCGCGGTGTTTGCGCCGGTGGGTATCTACTTCGCCCATCAGTTGCCGGAAAAGATTCTGAAGGTGCTGTTCAGCTTGCTGATGATCATGGTGGCCTGGCGGATGCTGCGCCCGGAAAAGCTCGACGACGGTCCCAGCGATCACGGCCATGCCAATTGGGGCCAGAAAAATTGCATGCTCGATCAGCAGACCGGGCGTTTTTCCTGGACCGCCAAATGCACCGCGACCCTCGCAGCCCTCGGCGCGGTGACCGGCGTTGTCTCGGGGCTGCTCGGGGTCGGTGGCGGTTTTCTGATAGTGCCGGCGTTCAAGCAACTGACCGATGTGCAGATGCGCGGGATCGTCGCCACGTCGTTGATGGTGATCAGCCTGATTTCGATCATCGGGGTGATCGGCGCGTTTCACGCCGGGGTACGGATCGATGGTTTGGGCGTGTCGTTCATTGTCGCCAGCATCGTCGGGATGATCCTCGGCCGGAAACTCTGTGCGCGGGTGCCAGCCCGAGGGTTGCAGATGGGCTTCGCCAGTGTCTGCGTGGTGGTCGCTGTTTACATGCTGTTTAGAGCGCTCGCCTAGCGCGCACCGGTTCCTGTGGACGCCTGTGGGGGCCACAGGCTTACACCCTAAGTTCCGGGCCTGGCCGGCGGGTGGTCTTACACCGAATTTGCCGCGCGCCACCGGCCAGTCCAAAGCATCTGACAACCGCCCCCAAGGCAGCGTATGACGCCGCCTGTCCGCTTTCGATAATCGCCTCCGACATCAAGTCCCCGTAGCGGAGCGCGTCATGCACAACAATAAGAACTTCAAGCATCGTTTCTTGCCGGCTTTCATCGTTAGTCTGTCATCCCTGGGCCTGAGCTCAATCGCCCAGGCCGAGATCATGCTGTACGACAAGGACCAGACCACGTTCTCTACCGATGGCTACATCAACGCCTTCTATGTGAACAGCGACGTGGACCGGGCCGGCGATCAGTACGACCGGCGCCAGGCGCGGGTGAAGATGGGTTTTTTACCTAACTATCTGGGTTTCAACATGGGCAAGCAGGTCGATGACCTCAAGCTCGGCGCCCGCGCCTCGTTCTGGGTGACCATCAACGACAGCGAAACCAACGGTACCGACACCGCCATCGACGTGCGGCAGTTCTACGGCACAGTGGCCAACCCGGAGTGGGGCGAGGTGCTGATCGGCAAGGATTTCGGCCTGTTTGCCCGCTCCAACATCCTGCTCGACGAACTGCTGGCCGGTTATGGGCAGGTCAGCGATACGTTGGGCCTGGTGGACGGCGGCGGGGTGTCGTTCGGCAACATCGGCAGCGGTTATCCGTACCCGTTCCCGACCTCGCAGATTACCTATCGCACCCCGATCATGGACGGCTTGCGGGTGGCGGTGGGGATCATGGACCCGGTCGACACCAACGACAGCAGCGCAACCGGCAAGGCGTACCAGGAGAACCCGCGCACCGAGAGCGAGATCACCTATCAGTTCGACCTCGGCGGGGCGAAGATTTACAGCTGGCTCAATGGCAGCTACCAGACATCGGATAACACCGATTCCAGCGTCGGGTCCGTCACCTCCAAAGGCGTCGGCTATGGCGTGCAGGCGAAGATGGGCGGGCTGTCGCTGACCGGTTCCGGTTTCCAGGCCAAAGGCATCAACCCGTTCTTCACCAACAACGCCGGCGAGCCGACCCTGCGCAATGTCGACAGCGACGGCTACCTGTTGCAGGGCTCCTACAAACTGGGCAAGAACCGTCTGGCCTTGTCTTATGGCAAGACCAAGGACGACGGCAACGGCGTGGTGGGCAGCGGTGCCGATTACGAGACTCGCGGCGTTGCGCTGTTCCATGACGTCAACGACAACCTCAAGCTGGTGGCCGAGTACAACCAGTTTGAAATCAACGGTCACGACACCAGCGCCCAGAATGAGAACACCGATACGTTTGCGGTGGGGGCGGTGTTGACCTGGTAACCCCGCAGTCGCCACAACGCAGATCCAATGTGGGAGCGGGCTTGCTCGCGAAAGCGGCCTTCCAGTCAACTATTATGTTGCCTGACACTGCGCTTTCGCGAGCAAGCCCGCTCCCACAGGGGATTTGTGGTGTTCTGTAGATATTGTCGTCCTCTCATCCCATCGAACCACCCACCCGCTACCCAAGTAGCATTCGTCACCGCCGGCAGGCTTCGTACACTCGAGCCTCATACAGGCGAGGGGCGACGATGCAGCAGGTTCAGAGTGACGGTGTGGTCAGTGCCATGTCCCAGGCCATCGATGCCCAGCAAGCGGCGCAGGATCTGGCGCGACAACTTTTGCACCCGCATTTGGGCTTCGTGCTGTTCTTCTGTTCCGCCGAGTACGACTTGCAGGCGCTGGGCCAGGCGTTGCAACAGAGCTTCGGCGGCATTCGCCTGGTGGGCTGCACCAGTGCCGGCGAAATCACCCCCCAAGGTTATGGCCGTAGTTGCGTGACGGCCGTGGGTTTCGATCATCGACACTTTTCCATCTCCACCGAACTGATCGACGAGATGGAGCATTTCAGCCTGATCGATGCCCAGCAAATGGTCGAGCGTCTGGTCAGTGGTTGTCGCAGCAACACCCTGGCGCCGATCAAGGGCAACAGCTTTGCCCTGACCCTGCTCGATGGCTTGTCCAGTCGTGAAGAAATGGTGCTCGCTGCCTTGAGCGCGGCGTTGGGCGATATTCCGCATTTCGGCGGTTCGGCTGGCGACGACAATTACCTGACCCACACCCACGTGTATTTCGGCGGCGAGTTTCACAGCGGCGCGGCGGTGGTGGTGCTGGTCAATACCTGGCTGGACTTCGAAGTGTTCACCACCCACCACATCCTGCCCCGGGCCGAAAAACTGGTGGTCACCGCCGCCGACAGCGCCTCGCGCCGGGTATTCGAACTCAACGCCGAACCCGCCGCCGAAGAGTACGCCCGGCACATCGGTGTCGCGGTGGCCGACCTCGATTACCGAGTCTTTGCCGCGCACCCGTTGGCGGTGCGGATCAACGATCAGTATTACGTGCGGGCGATCCAGCAGGTTCATCCGGACCTGAGCCTGAGTTTCTATTGCGCGGTGGAAAACGGCATCGTCCTTACCGTCATGCGCCCCGGCCCCATGCTGCCGAACCTGCAAAACCTGTTCGACGGTTTACAGGAACGTCTCGGCGACCTGTTGCTGACCATCGGCTGCGACTGTTTTCTCAGGCGCCTGGAACTGGAAGATGCCGGCAGTCTCGAGCAGATCGGCGCGTTCCTGCGGGAGCAACGGGTGATGGGTTTCAATACCTACGGAGAACAGTTCAATGGCATGCACATCAACCAGACCTTCACCGGGGTTGCCATTGCCCGAGGACGCTCCCCTGGACAGCGCTGACCTTCAGGCGCAGATCGCCAGCCTGCGCCACGAAAACCACAAACTGCAGCGCATCAATGGCGCGCTGATCGAGCGCATCGAGTCCGGCATCACCCGGGGCAACGACCCGTATGCGGCGTTCCAGCATTCGGTAGTGCTGGCCGAGCAGGTGCGTGAGCGCACCGATGCCTTGAACCAGGCCATGGCCGAACTCAAGGCCGGCAATCACTTGCTCAGCGAAGCGCGGCTGCGGGCCGAAACCGCCCACCAACACTTGATCGACGCCATCGAAAGCATCTCCGACGCCTTTGTGCTGTTCGACGCCGAGCAGCGGATCGTGCTGTTCAACAGCCGCTTCAAGGCGTTCTGGGGCAACAGCCGGGTGCGGATCAACGCCGGGATGCGCCTGCGCGAGGTCAAACGCTTGATGACCTCGACCGGGCTGTTCAGCGAAGAACCCCGGGGGCATGCCGACGAAAACCTGCTCTACCGCCTGCATAACGGGCGCTGGCTGCAAGTCAGTGAACGGCCGACCCAGGAAGGCGGGCGGGTGATCCTGTTCACCGACATTACCGACGTCAAACTCAGCGAAACCCTGCGCCGCGAGCAGGCCGTGGCGCAGAAGTCGCACCTGCTGCAACGGGCGGTCGACAACCTGTCCCAAGGGGTGGCGATGGTCAATGCCGAGGGCATTCTGGAACTGTGGAACCGGCGCTTCCTGGAACTCAGCGGCCTGGCTCCGGTGGCGGCCCATCGGCCGTTCGCCGAGGTGATCGCCGACAGTGAACTGAACCTGCTGACCCCGGCCAGTCGCGATGCCAACGGGCGGTACGTGCAGGAATGCGAGCAGCGCCTGTACGATGGCCGGGTCCTGGAAATCCGCACCCATCCATTGCCCACAGGTGGTTTCGTCAATACCTTCACCGACATCACCGAACGCTATCAACACGCCGAAGCCCTCAGCGAAAGCGAGCGCTGGATTCGCCTGATCACCGACCATGTGCCGGCGCTGATCGCCTACCTGAATGCCGATCTGGTCTACGAATTCACCAACAAAGTCTACGAAGAATGGTACTGCTGGCCCCGGGGCGTGATGCTCGGGCAGAGCCTGCGCGAAGTGCACAGCGAGCAGCACTATCAGCGCCTGGAGGCCTATGTGGCCCGGGCCCTGGCCGGCGAAAGCGTGACGTTCGAGTTCGCCGAAACCAACATCAACAATCAGGAGCGCTACATGCTGCGCTCCTACGTGCCCAATCGCCTGGCCAGCGGGGAAGTGGTGGGGATTTTCGTGTTGATCCGCGACATCACCGAGCGCCGCCGCACCGCCGAGGCGCTGCATCAGGCTTATCAGAACCTTGAATTGCGGGTGCGCGAACGCACCACCGAACTGACCACCCTCAATGACCAATTGCTGCGCGAAATCGACGAGCGTCGCCGCGTGGAATCACGCTTGCGCGAGGCCAAGCTCGAGGCCGAGCAGGCCAACCTGTCGAAGACCAAATTTCTCGCCGCCGTCAGCCACGATCTGCTGCAACCGCTCAATGCCGCGCGGCTGTTTACCAGCGCGTTGCTGGAGCGCCGGGAGCCGGTGGCCAACGAGAATCTAGTGCGCAACGTCAGCAATTCCCTGGAAGACGTGGAAAACCTGCTGGGCACCCTGGTGGACATTTCCAAACTGGATGCCGGGGTGATCAAGGCCGACATTGCGCCGTTCGCCCTCAGCGAATTACTGGAAAACCTCGCCGCCGAATACACCCAAGTGGCCCGCAGTGAAGGCCTCGAGCTGCATTTCATCCCGTGTTCGGCGCTGGTGCGCAGTGACATTCAGTTGCTCGCGCGGATCCTGCGTAATCTGCTGAGCAATGCCATTCGCTATACCTACAGCGGACGTGTGGTGCTCGGCTGCCGGCGCCATCACCAGCGGCTGACCATCGAAGTCTGGGACAGCGGCATGGGCATTGCCGAAAACCGCCTGGAGGAGATTTTTCAGGAGTTCAAGCGCGGTGACGTGCAACGCCCGGATCAGGACCGCGGTTTGGGGCTGGGTCTGGCGATTGTCGAGAAAATCGCCCGTATTCTCGGCCACCGGATTCACGTGCGTTCATGGCCGGGCAAGGGCTCGATGTTTTCCGTCGAAGTGCCTTTGAGCGCCACGGCGCCGAAGGCGTTGCCGAATTTATTGATGAGTGAACCGATGCTCGAGCGCCTGCGAGGTGCCCGGGTGTGGGTGCTGGACAACGACGCAGCGATTTGCGCCGGGATGCGCACCTTGCTCGAAGGCTGGGGTTGTCGGGTGGTCACGGCGCTGTCGGAGGAAGACCTGGCGCGGCAAGTGGACAACTATCACGCCGAAGCCGACCTGTTGATCGCCGACTATCACCTGGATGACGAGCAGAACGGTGTCGACGCCGTGGCCCGCATCAACGCCCGGCGCGCCTCGGCGATCCCGGCGATGATGATCACCGCCAACTACAGCAATGAACTCAAACAACAGATCCGCGAACTGGGCCACACCCTGATGCACAAACCGGTGCGGCCGATGAAGCTCAAGACGGCGATGAGTCATCTACTCGGCAGGCCTTGAGGCTTCTGGTGTTTTTGAGGGCCTCTTCGCGAGCAAGCCCGCTCCCACAATGACCGAGTCGACTCAGATCTAATGTGGGAGCGGGCTTGCTCGCGAAGGGGGCGACTCGGTCTGCGAACTCAGCGCCGCAAATACGACCCGAAATCAATATCCCCGGCACTCAAGATCGCCTGCACCCGGTTGTGCACATTGAGTTTGCGCAAGATCGCCGAGACGTGGGCCTTGACCGTGGTTTCGGCGATTTCCAGGGTGTAGGCGATCTGTTTGTTCGATTCGCCCTTGGTCATGCGCTCAAGCACCAGCAACTGTTTGCGGGTCAGCGCCTGGAGCAGCTCCGGCGGGAAGCTCGGGGTCTCGCTCATGCGCCGGCTGGCGCCGCTCTTTTGCGTGCGGATGATGTCCGGCGGCAGGTACACATTGCCATTGAGAATCTGCTGGATGGCTTCGGTCATCTGCACCCGTGGCGACGATTTGGTGATGAACCCCACCGCGCCATAGGTGATGGCTTGCAGCACGATCTGCTTGTCCTGTTCGGCCGAAACGATCACCACCGGAATGGTCGGCGCTTCGTTGCGCAGGTTGATCAGGCCATTGAGGCCGTGCATGCCGGGCATGTTCAGGTCGAGCAGGATCAGGTCCAGGTCGTCGTGTTCCTGGGTCAGGGCCAGCGCGCTGTCGAGGTCGGCGGTTTCCATGACTTCGCTGCCGGGGAAACCGTCGCTGATGACGTTGTGAATGGCTTCGCGAAACAGCGGGTGATCATCGGCAATCAGAATTTTGTACATGGCCTTTCACCTCATTATTTTTTTGATCAGGGTGTGGCAACAACACGCAAGCGCTCGGGTCAGGGAAAGGGCTCGGGCCGGGCCGGTATCACGGGCAGATTCGCCGCTTGCCAGGCATCCAGACCGTCGCGGTACCAATACAGTGTTTTATAGCCCATGGATGCGGCGCGTTTTACCGCGTTCCAACTCAGCCAGCAATCGGAGCGGCAGTAAAAGACCAACGGTTGCGCGGGATCGCCAGCGGTCAATGTGTTCAGGTTACGCGCAAAATAGTCTTGCCAGGCGGGTGTCAGATCGCCGTCACCGGTATTGGCCAGCCAATGGCTGCCGGGCAGGTTCTCGTGGGGCTGGTCTTCGATGAAACGGCCCTGCAGCCATTGTCGGCGGTAGACGTCGATCAGTACCGGCCGGGGCGTTTGCTTGAGCAGATCTTGCAGGCCGGGCGTGTCGATGATACTCGTGCCCTGGAGCTGGGTCGGGGTCGGGCTGCGGTACAGGCCGATGCGATAACCGTCGGCGGAGAACAGCGCTGTTTCGGCTTGCGCGGCGCCCAGCACCAGGCTCAGCGACAGCGCGGCGAAAGAAGGGCGCAGCAAAACACGTCGGGCACGCGGCATGGGGGTCAGTCCTTATAGTTATGAACCCATTACATGCCAGTAGCGGTGCGTTGTGAATGCGACGATAGACAGGTAAACCAGTACTAAAGTAGTAATTTTGTCCTGTTTTATGGAACACCTATGCTGTGTTCAATGAAGATCCAATGTGGGAGCGGGCTTGCTCGCGAAAGCGGTGTGTCAGTCAACAGGGATGTCGGATGGACTGTCCTCTTCGCGAGCAAGCCCGCTCCCACAGGGGGATTGTGGTGTTAGTTAGTTTTGCGCAGGGCGGCATGTTGCGGGTTGAAGGTGAGCACGGCGAGCAGGGCGAACGCCAGCGTCAGCCCCACGCACACCGCCAGCGCCAACGGGTTGAATCGTTCGTACAGCGCGAACCGCACCAGCTCCACCGCATGGGTGAACGGATTCAAGGCGCACAGCCAATACAACCACTCGCTGGAGTCGCGCATTTTCCACAGCGGATACAGCGCCGACGACAGGAAAAACAGCGGGAAGATCACAAAATTCATCACCCCGGCAAAGTTCTCCAGTTGGCGAATCGCATTGGACAGCAACAGGCCCAGCGCACTGAGCATCAACGCCACCAGCAGCAACGCCGGCAGCGCCAGCAACAGGCCCATGGCCGGCGGTTGTACGCCGTACAGCCAGGCAATCGCCAGAAAGGCGTACACCTGCAACAGCGAAATCAGCGACGTCGCCAGCAATTTGCTGCACAGCAAGAAGGTGCGAGGCAGGGGGCTGGTCAACAGCACGCGCATGCTGCCCATCTCCCGGTCATACACCATCGACAACGAACCTTGCATGCCATTGAACAACAGGATCATGCAGGCAAGGCCGGGGATGATGTAAACCTCATAGGGAATGTAGGTGTCGTAGGGCTCGATGATGGCGATGCCCAGTGCCGCGCGGAATCCGGCGGCGAACACCAGCAGCCATAGCAGCGGCCGTACCAGCGCACTGAGAAACCGCGTGCGCTGCAATACAAAGCGCAGCCATTCGCGCAGTACGATACCGCTGAAACATTGCCAGTAAGCGTTCATTTGACGATTGCCCCTGAAGAGGTGGTCAGGCGAGTGAAGGCCGATCCGAGGTCGCCGCCATGTTCCAGGCTCAGTGCATCAGCCTGCCCGCTGGCCACCAGGCGGCCTTGATGCAGGATCAGCAAGTCGTCGCTGGGCTGCACTTCATCCAGCAGATGAGTAGTCCAGAGCACGCTGATGGTTTGCTCGCGGCACAGGCTGCGGATGTGCTGGTTGAGCGCCAGGCGGCTGGCCGGGTCGAGGCCGACGCTCGCCTCGTCAAGCAACAACAGGCGTGGTTCGTGCAGCAACGCGCGGGCGATTTCCACCCGCCGGCGATGGCCGCCATTGAGTTCGCGGACCCGCTCGCGACGGCGCTCGGTCAAGGCCTGGCGCGCCAGCTCAGCGTCGACCCGCAGCCTGGTCTGGCGTCGGGACAGACCATGCAGCGCGGCGTGATAACGCAGGTTCTGCTCGACGCTGAGGTCCAGATCCAGGGTGCTTTGCTGAAACACCACCCCTAATTGCTTGAGCGCCGGGCGTGCCGCGTCGCGCAACGAGCAGCCGCCAACTCGGATATCACCGCGTTGCAGATCATAGAGGCGGGTGAGCAGGGCGATCAGGGTTGATTTGCCCGCGCCATTGGGGCCAAGCAGCGCCGCAAAACGCCCCGGTGCCAGGCTGAAACTCACCTGGCGCAAGGCCTCGCGCGGGCCGTAGGCGAAACTCAGGTCGCTGACCTCGAGGGCGTTCATGGCGTCACCACCACGCCCCACGGATAGCGCCCGACCTTCACCGATTTGCTGACCTTGAGAGTGTCGACATCGATCACCGACACGTCGCCACTGACGCCGTTGGTGGCCAGTAATTGCCGTTGATCCGGGGTGAACGCCATCTGCCAGACCCTTCGGCCCACCAGCAGATAATCAACAATTTCGAAGGTCTTGGCGTCGATCACCGCCACATGGTTGGCCGGGCCGAGGGCGACAAAGCCGTACTTGCCGTCGGCGCTGAGCTTGATGCCCACCGGCTGGACTTTGTCCGGGTGCACGCCTTTGATCTGGAAGGTCAAGGTCTTGAGGATCTTGCGGCTGGCGACGTCGAGAATCGTCACCGTGCCGCCGATTTCCGCCGAGGCCCAGAGCTGCGTGCCATCGGGATTGAATTCGACGAAACGCGGCCGTTGATCCACCAGGGTGTTGTCGGCCAGGGTCTGGGTGCCGGTGTCGATCCAGTGCAGCATGTTGGTGGTTTCGCTGGTGTTCACCGCCCACTTGCCGTCGGGGCTGACGGCCATGCCTTCGGGCTCGACGCCGACGTTGATCTGCCCGAGCACCTTGGAGGTCTCGGTATCGATCACCGTTACCAGCGCATCGTCTTCGTTGGAGACGTACAACCAGCGATTATTGGGGTGCAGGGCGAATTGTTCGGGGTCTTTGCCCGAAGGCAGTTCCTTGATGATCTTGCGCGTGGCGACGTCCATCACCTGGACCCGGTCCGAATCGCTGGCGCAGATGTACAGCAGCTTGTTGTCGTGGGACAGCAACAGGCCGCGCGGGCGCTGGCCGACGGGCAGGGTGTCGGTGACTTGCAGGGTCTGCATGTCGATCAGGCTCAGGCTGTTGTCCTTTTCGTTGGAGACCCAGGCGGTGCTGGCCGCCGCATGCCCGGCGGCGAGCAATAGAGCGCATGAAAGCAGGGTGCGGCGCATGGCAGATTCCTTATTGTTGTGGTTGTAGAGCTTTCAGGGAAAGCGGCAACTGACCTCGGCTTTGTCGTAACCCAGGCTGTCCATTTCGTTGAAGGGGTGCAGGAAACCGTCTTGCGGCGACGTACTGACCAGCGCCCGGGGTTGCACGATGGGGATCGGTTGGCGTAACTGACCGTTCCATGGCCGATAACTGAGCTTGCGACCCTTGAAGCCGTCCAGCGGCAATTGCTCGCTGATTTCAAGCGTACGAATCGCCATGGCATCGGCCTGACGTAGTTTGCCCACCGCGCTGGCGATGCTGCGCACGGCCATCCAGGCGGCGAAATCCCGATCGTTCATCCAGCGCCCGGCCAGGGCTTCGAAGCGTTTTTGCAACTGCGCGGCACCGTAGGTTTCCACGGTCTTGTGCCAGCCCACCGGGGTCAGGCCCTGGGTGCCGGCGACCGGCCGTGGGTACCAGGTCTGGTAGGGCACGTACTCGCCGAAGTCACCGCGTTCATCGGCCACCAGCACCACGTCGTACTCGGCGGTCTGGGTGAACAGCGGCATGTCGGCCTGGGCGCTGCGGCGCTGGTCGTTATCGAAGCTCCAGGCTTTTTCCGCCACCAGTTGCAGGCCGAAGCGTTTCGCCGCCCGGCGCAGGGCGGCGGCATAGGCTTGATCGTCGGCGGTGGGGCCGACAATCAGCAGCGCCCGTTGCCATTTGCGCAGCACCAGAAATTGCGCGAGTGCATCGGCCAGCATCGCGCGGCTTGGCAGGCTGTGCAGCACGTTCGGCAGGCAGTCGGTGCTGCGCAGGCTGTCATCCGGGCTGCCGGCATTGAACAGCAGGCTGTCGGGCAACGCCGCGCTGAGTCTACGCAGGGTTTCCACCGGCGCATTCACCACAAACAGGCGCAGGCCTTGTTGGTGCTGGGCTTTGGCGGCTTCGAGCAAGGCGTCGGGGTTGTCGACATTGGCGCTGACCAACTCGTAGCGCTGGTTGAGAAAGTGCCCGGTGCTGTTGCTGTCGATGATCGCCAGTTCAGCGCCCCGCAGGCCGGCATCGGTCGGTTCAGGAATAACGTTCGACAGCAATGGCCCGGGATCGGGGCGATACCCCAGATAGCCGATCCGCACCTGCAACGGCGCATCCGCCGCCTGACTCTGGGTCGCCAGCCCGGCGGCGCAGGCAATCGCCAGCAGGTAGATCAAGGCATAAGGGGCGAGCTGGCGCATAAGGCACTCCGTCACAGGTAGCGTCAGCATAGGAACCCTGGACGGGCGGGGAAATATGCAGAAAGTACCGATGGGCCAGTACCAAGGTAGTAACTCACCCCGAGCGGTGCGGTTTTAGCATGGGCGCTACAACGGCCATCACTCAAGGGGGGAGATTGACCATGCGAATTCTCAAGGCACTGCTCCTGCCGTTGTTGCTGATCCTGACCCTGATCGGCATCGACAAGCTTCACGGCGCGCGACCGGTATCGGTGGGGTCTGCGCCACAAGCGCTACTACCAAGGGAGTAGGCCGCGGCCACCAAAGCAGCATGGGGTTGCTGCAAAGTCGTTCCTAAGATGGCTGCCATAGCCTCTTCAAAGAGGTTTTGCGTGCAATCTTGAGGGCATAACAATGACAACAAAACGCAACGCCTTGCTCGTTGGACTACTGGCCGGTTTCATCAGCGCAGGTTCCGTCTGGGCCCACGGCAACGTGGTACCCCAGGCCGTCGAAACCAAGGGACTGACCCCGATCAAGGATGCCGGTGTGCAGGTCGATGCCGATGGCTGGGCGGCGGTAAACCCCTATCGTTCCTCCCCGGAGCACGATAAAGCGTTGGAAATCGGTTCTTCGGCCTACAACCAGAACTGCGCGGCCTGTCATGGCCTGGAAGCCAAGTCCGGCGGCATCGCCCCTGACTTGCGCAAGCTCGACGTCGCCGAAGCCGGTGACGAGTGGTTCGTCGAACGGGTGCGCCATGGCGCGGTGCGTGATGGCCGGGTGTACATGCCGAAGATGGCCGACTACTTGAGTCAGGAAGCTTTGTGGGCGGTGCGCACCTACCTGGACAGCGTGCACGTCGAGGAGTGACCCATGCGCCTGCTCGCGGTGTTGATCAGCGCTGTGTGGCTGTGCTGCCAGGCAGCGCAGGCACAGGTCCGGACCTATGACGAAATGATCGCCGCCGCCGAGCTGAAAGTCGCGGTCTATAAGGATTTCGCCCCCTACAGTTTCGAAGACGCCGGCCAGCCTCGCGGGGTCGATGTCGAATTGGCCGAGGCCCTGGCCAAGGCCATGGGGGTACGCCTGAAACTGATCTGGGCTCCCGCCGGGGAGAAGCTCGACGATGACTTGCGCGATTACATCTGGCGGGCCAGTCAGCTGCACAATCAGCAACTGGCCGACCTGATGATGCGCGTGCCCTACGACCGCGATTACTCACAGAAACGCAATGAACTGGGCGAACTGGAAAACGGCCATGTGGTGATGTTCGGGCCGTACCAGACCGAACAATGGCAAGTGGCTTATGACCGTCGCCGGCTGGATTCGGTGGCCAGCGTCGCGGTGTTCCAGCAGCACCCGATCGGCGTCGAAGTCGACAGCGTGCCCTCGTTTTACCTGACCTCGGTGTTCAACGGCATGCTCGCCGCCAAGACCCACCATTACCCTGGCGTGCCCCAGGCGTTTGCCGCCATGAAGGCCGGTGAAGTCGACGCGGTGATGGCCATGCGCGGCGAGATCGACTGGCAGGTTCATCAGGCCGCCGACCCGCAAGTGGCGCTGGCGGAAAACGCCTACCCGAACATGGGCAAGCAACGCTGGGAGATCGGCATGGCGGTGCATGAAAGCAACCGGCAACTGGCCTATGCGGTGGAAGAGGCGCTGGAAGCGTTGATTCGCGAGGGCACGGTCAAAAGCATTTATGCCCATTATGGCCTGCGCTATGACGTGCCCGAGATGTATCAACAATGAACTGGCGCGCGCGTTGGCTGTTGGCCTGTTGGTTGCCCTTGGCCGCGCAGGCGGTTGAAGTCGATCCGGTGCCCTCGGTGATGTGGGCGTTCTATCACAAGCAGATGCTCGGCGACGCGCCGTTCGTGTTCGACGAGCGGGTCAAGCTGCTGGCGCCGCCGTTTGCCGAAGACGCCCGGCAAGTGCCACTGGAAATCGATGCCCGGGCGTTCAAGGGCGAGGTGGTGCGAATCCTCGCCTGGGCCGAACTCAATCCGTTGCCGAAAATCGTCGACTTCAAGCCCTTGTCCGGTGTGCTGCCCTGGCTGTCGATCCGCATCCGCGTCGAACAGGCCACGCCATTGCGCGCGGCGGTGTTGACCCGCGACGGGCTGTGGCATGTCGGCTCGACCCTGATCGACGCGGCGGGTGGTGGCTGCACGGCGCCAAGCGTGGTGCGCACCCAGCCGGGCTGGGAAGAACACATCGGCGAAGTGCTCGGCGGTCGTTACCCCCGTGGCGAATTCAGCCGCGTGCGTTTGCAGGTGGCGCATCCAATGGATAACGGCATGGTCAGCGGCATCCCTGAGTTCTTCATCAACCAGGCCGAGCTGCGGGATCAAAACGATCAGTTGCTGGCGCACCTGGAGTTGTTCCCGGCGGTCAGCGAAAACCCCAACCTGGCTTTCGACATCGAAGGCGCAGGACAGACGCGCCTGATGCTGCGCGACAACAGCGGCAATCAATTCGATGCGGCCATACCCTGACCCAAGGAGCGTGTGATGCGCTGGATGCTGTTGTTGTTCATCTGTGTGAGCCTGCCGACCCTGGCCGATCCCGATTACGCCCTCAAGCCCCGGCAGATTGCCGAAGACACCTGGCTGCTGGAGGGCAGCACCGATAATTTCGCCAGGAACAACGGCGGCAACATCGTCAACACCGCGTTCATCGTCACCGAGCGAGGCGTGGTGGTGATCGACACCGGGCCATCGAAGCGCTACGGCGAAGCCCTGCGCAAAGCGATTGCCGCAACCACCGATAAACCGGTGATCCAGGTGCTGCTGACCCATCACCATCCCGACCATGTGCTGGGCAATCAGGCGTTCACCGACGTGCCGATCGGCGCGTTGGCCGGTACCACCGAGCTGTTGCATCAACAGGGTGATGCGATGGCCGAGAACATGTATCGGCTGGTGGGCGACTGGATGCGCGGCACCGAAGTGGTGTTGCCGACGCAGACCCTGACGCCAGGCGTGCAAAGTTTTGGGAACCACGATTTGCGCCTGCTGAGTCTGGGTGGGCACACCGGCGCGGATCTGGCTATTCTCGACCAGAAAACCGGCGTGCTGTTTGCCGGGGATCTGGTGTTTTATCAACGGGCCCTGACCACGCCGAACAGCCCGGGGTTGTCGGTGTGGCTGGCGGATCTCGCCACGCTTCAGGGATTGCCGTGGACGCTGATTGTGCCCGGGCATGGGCCCGTGGCAACGGACAACAAACCGTTCGAGCAGATGCGCGATTACCTCTCATGGCTCGATCAACTGATGCGCGACGGTGCGGCGAACGGCAGCGACATGGCCGAGATGATCCGCAGTCCCATCCCCGAACGTTTCGCCGGGATCAACCTGAGCCGCTATGAACTGATCCGTAGCGTCAGCCATTTGTACCCGCGCTATGAGCGCGCGCAGATGAGCCGAGTCGATTCCGGCACGGACAAGTAAGGCGAGAACGCAGAGACTGTGTACACCGCAGATCCACTGTGGGAGCGGGCTTGCTCGCGAAGAGGCCTGCACATTCAGCATTGATGTTGCCTGACACACTGCCTTCGCGAGCAAGCCCGCTCCCACGGGGTCCGGTTTCTACCACAAGAATGTGGGGGGGCCAGGTCTCCACAGATGCAAACTCCCATCTCCTGCGACCCTGTACCAAGGAACTAGAAATCTCCGCATTGCGGGCAATTGTTGCAAGGGCGGCGGCGCCCAAGAATCTGCACCAGACCGGGAAAATTTCCCGGGTATAACAAAAACCGCAGAGGTAGCCGTCATGACCCAACTCGCACGTCGCCAACCCTTCGTCTTGAGCGTGCTGCTCAGTGCCATGCTGTTGTCAGGCACTGCACTGGCCGGCGTCACCGATCAAGACATTCTCCAGGACCCCAAGAACCCGGAGCAGGTCGTCACCAACGGTCTGGGCGTCCAGGGTCAGCGCTACAGCCCGCTGGACACCCTCAATGTCGACAACGTGAAGGACCTGCGCCCGGTCTGGGCCTTTTCGTTCGGCGGTGAAAAACAGCGCGGTCAGCAAGCGCAGCCGATGATCAAGGACGGCGTGATGTACATGACCGGCTCCTACTCACGGGTGTTCGCCGTGGATGCGCGCACCGGCCGCAAGCTCTGGCAATACGACGCACGCCTGCCCGATGACATCCGCCCGTGCTGTGACGTGATCAACCGTGGTGTTGCGCTGTATGGCGACCTGGTGATCTTCGGCACCCTCGACGCCAAGCTTGTAGCCCTGAACAAGGACACCGGCAAAGTGGTGTGGAGCAAGAAAGTCGCCGACCACAAGGAAGGCTATTCCATCAGCGCCGCGCCCCTGGTGATCAACGGCAAACTGATCACTGGCGTGGCCGGTGGCGAGTTCGGGGTGGTGGGCAAGATCGAAGCCTACGACCCGAAAAACGGCGACCTGCTGTGGACCCGGCCAACGGTCGAAGGCCACATGGGCTACGTCTACAAGGACGGCAAAGCGGTAGAGAACGGCATCTCCGGCGGCGAAGCGGGCAAGACCTGGCCGGGCGATCTGTGGAAAACCGGCGGCGCGGCACCTTGGCTGGGCGGCTACTACGACCCGGAAACCAATCTGCTGCTGTTCGGCACCGGCAACCCGGCACCGTGGAACTCGCACCTGCGCCCTGGCGACAACCTTTACTCGTCCTCGCGCCTGGCGCTGAACCCGGATGACGGCACCATCAAATGGCACTTCCAGAGCACCCCTCACGACGGCTGGGACTATGACGGCGTGAACGAACTGGTGTCGTTCAACTACAACGAAGGCGGCAAGGAAATCAAAGCCGCGGCCACCGCCGACCGTAACGGTTTCTTCTACGTGCTGGATCGCACCAACGGCAAATTCATCCGCGGCTTCCCGTTCGTGGACAAGATTACCTGGGCCAGCGGCCTGGATAAAACCGGCCGGCCGATTTACAACGAAGCCAGCCGTCCGGGTGCGCCGGGTTCCGAGGCCAAAGGCAGCTCGGTGTTTGTAGCGCCGGCGTTCCTCGGCGCGAAAAACTGGATGCCGATGGCCTACAACCGCGACACCGGCCTGTTCTATGTGCCGTCCAACGAGTGGGGCATGGACATCTGGAACGAAGGCATCGCCTATAAAAAAGGCGCGGCGTTCCTCGGCGCCGGTTTCACCATCAAACCGTTGAACGAAGACTACATCGGCGTGCTGCGCGCCATCGACCCGAAAACCGGCAAGGAAGTCTGGCGCCACAAGAACTTCGCGCCGCTGTGGGGCGGGGTGCTGACCACCAAGGGCAACCTGGTATTCACCGGTACGCCTGAAGGCTTCCTGCAGGCGTTCAATGCCAAGACCGGCGAGAAAGTCTGGGAATTCCAGACCGGCTCCGGCGTGCTCGGCTCGCCCATCACTTGGGAAATGGACGGCGAACAATACGTCTCGGTGCTCTCCGGCTGGGGCGGCGCGGTACCGCTGTGGGGCGGCGAAGTGGCCAAGCGCATCAAGGACTTCAACCAGGGCGGCATGCTCTGGACCTTCAAGCTGCCCAAAGACCTGGTCGCCAAGCACTAACCCTAAGTCCACCGCATAACCCTGTGGGAGCGGGCTTGCTCGCGAAGAGGGCCTTACATTCAGCACGTGTATTGCCTGATACACCGCCTTCGCGAGCAAGCCCGCTCCCACATTTGATTTGCGCAAACCTACTACCAAATGACGAGAGTCCCCCTGCCAACGGCGCATTCGTCTGGCGGGCGGGGCTCTCTACTATCGGTTCATCGCCTGTTGGCCTGACAGGCATCGACCCAGACAGAGGCCCATCATGATCTACGCACAACCTGGAACACCCGGCGCCGTCGTTTCCTTCAAACCGCGCTACGGCAATTTCATCGGCGGCGAATTCGTTGCCCCAATCAACGGCGAGTACTTCACCAACACCTCACCGGTCACCGGTGAAGTGATCGCCGAGTTCCCGCGCTCCAGCGCCGCCGACATCGAAAAAGCCCTCGACGCCGCCCATGCCGCCGCCGATGCCTGGGGCAAAACCTCGGCGCAGGATCGCTCGTTGGTGCTGCTGAAAATCGCCGACCGCATCGAGCAGAACCTGGAAATCCTCGCCGTTACCGAAACCTGGGACAACGGCAAGGCCGTGCGCGAAACCCTCAACGCCGACGTACCTTTGGCTGCCGACCATTTCCGTTACTTCGCCGGTTGCATCCGCGCCCAGGAAGGCGGCGCCGCCGAGATCAACGAACTGACCACCGCCTATCATTTCCACGAACCACTGGGTGTGGTCGGGCAGATCATCCCGTGGAACTTCCCGCTGCTGATGGCCGCCTGGAAACTCGCCCCGGCCCTGGCCGCCGGCAACTGCATCGTGCTCAAGCCGGCGGAACAAACGCCGCTGTCGATCATGGTGTTCGCCGAGCTGATCGCCGATTTGCTGCCCGCCGGTGTGCTGAACATCGTCCAGGGCTTCGGTCGCGAAGCCGGTGAGGCGCTGGCCACCAGCAAGCGCATCGCCAAGATCGCCTTCACCGGTTCCACCCCGGTGGGCGCGCACATCATGCATTGCGCCGCCGAGAACATCATTCCAAGCACCGTCGAGCTGGGCGGCAAGTCGCCGAACATCTTCTTCGAAGACATCATGAACGCCGAGCCACAGTTCATCGAGAAAGCCGCCGAAGGCCTGGTGCTGGCGTTCTTCAACCAGGGCGAAGTCTGCACCTGTCCGTCCCGGGCACTGGTGCAGGAATCGATCTACGAGCCGTTCATGGCCGAGGTGATGAAGAAGATCGTCAAGATCAAGCGCGGTAACCCGCTGGACACCGAGACCATGGTCGGCGCCCAGGCGTCCGAGCAGCAATACGACAAGATCCTCTCGTACCTGAAAATCGCCCAGGAGGAGGGTGCCGAGCTGCTCACCGGCGGCGCGGCCGAGCGTCTGGAAGGCGATTTGTCCAGCGGCTATTACATCCAGCCGACGCTGCTCAAGGGCCACAACAAAATGCGCGTGTTCCAGGAAGAAATCTTCGGTCCGGTGGTGGGTGTCACCACCTTCAAGGACGAAGCCGAAGCCCTGGCGATTGCCAACGACAGCGAGTTCGGCCTCGGTGCCGGCCTGTGGACCCGCGACATCAACCGCGCCTACCGCATGGGCCGGGCGATCAAGGCCGGGCGCGTCTGGACCAACTGCTACCACCTGTACCCGGCCCACGCCGCGTTCGGTGGCTACAAGAAGTCCGGTGTCGGCCGTGAGAACCACAAGATGATGCTCGACCATTACCAGCAAACCAAAAACCTGCTGGTGAGCTACGACATCAATCCGTTGGGGTTCTTCTAACCCACAAGCACGCCACACACCGAATGTGGGAGCGGGCTTGCTCGCGAAAGCGGTCTGTCAGTCAACCAATGTGTTGAATGTGACGCCGTCTTCGCGAGCAAGCCCGCTCCCACATGGGTTCTCCGTGTACTTGAAGAGCACGCAACACCCCCTACCAACGCACGCCGCCACCTCCTTCGAAAGTAGCATTCGGTCATCTCTTCCCCCGTGCATTAATGGCTTTACCGGAATCATCCGGCACAAGAAGAGGATTGACCCCATGTGGCATAAACCCGCGTTTACCGATCTGCGCATTGGCTTCGAAGTGACGATGTATTTCGCCAACCGTTGATTGATCGCCCGGTCAGCCGTCGCGTTGGCCGGGCCTGCCTTCTGGAGCCATCCCATGCACATCCGCGTTCTCGGTTCCGCCGCTGGTGGCGGTTTTCCGCAATGGAACTGCAACTGCCGCCAATGCGCCGCCATGCGCCACGGCAACCTGCGCGCGCAACGCCGCACGCAGTCGTCCATTGCCCTGAGCGACGACGGTGTGGAGTGGGTGCTCTGCAATGCTTCACCGGATATCCGCGCGCAACTCGAAAGCTTCCCTGCACTGCAACCGGCCAGGCGGCTGCGTGACACGGCGATTGCCGGCGTGGTGTTGCTGGACAGTCAGATCGACCATTGCACCGGCTTGTTGAGCCTGCGCGAAGGCTGCCCGCATTCGGTCTGGTGCACCGGGCGGGTGCATGAAGACCTCAGCAGCGGCTTTCCCTTGTTCAGCATGCTCAAACACTGGAACGGTGGTTTGCGGTGGCAATCCATCGGGCTGGACCGCGAACCGTTCAGCATCGCGGCCTGCCCACACCTGCAATTTCGCGCGATTCCGTTGGTCAGCAATGCGCCGCCGTACTCGCCCAATCGCGGCAACCCGCAGCCGGGGGACACCATTGGCCTGTTCATCGAAGACCTGCGCAACGGAGCATCGGTGTTCTATGCGCCGGGGCTGGGGCAGGTCGACGATGAGGTATTGAGCTGGATGCAGCGCGCCGACTGCCTGCTGCTGGATGGCACGTTGTGGCGCGACGATGAAATGCGCGTGTGCGAAGTCGGCCAGAGCCTGGGCCGCGAGATGGGCCACCTGCCGCAAAGCGGTCCTGGCGGCCTGCTCGAAGTGCTGGAAGGTTTCAATCGCCAGCGCAAGGTGCTGATCCACATCAACAACACCAACCCGATCCTCGATGAAGACTCGGCCGAGCGGGCGTTGCTGGAGCGGCGGGGGATTGAAGTGGCTTATGACGGCATGAGTATTGAGCTGTAGCGGATGGCCCCTTCGCGAGCAAGCCCGCTCCCACATTGGATTGTTGGTGTACACAAAATCCATGTTCACACCGATCAACTGTGGGAGCGGGCTTGCCCGCGAAGGCGCCAGACCAGACACCGCGAAATCCGGAGAACCGCAATGACTGACACCCCCATGACCCCCGCCGAATTCGAACAGGCCCTGCGCGCCAAAGGCGCCTATTACCACATCCACCACCCCTTCCACCAAGCCATGTACGCCGGGCGCGCCACCCGCGAGCAGATCCAGGGCTGGGTCGCCAATCGCTTCTACTATCAGGTGAACATTCCCCTGAAGGACGCGGCCATTCTCGCCAACTGCCCGGACCGCGACGTGCGCCGGGAATGGCTGCAACGGATTCTCGACCATGACGGCGCCCCCGGCAGCGAAGGTGGCATCGAAGCCTGGTTGCGTCTGGGCGAAGCCGTGGGGCTGGATCGCGAACAAATTCTCTCGCAAGAGTTGGTGCTGCCGGGTGTGCGATTTGCCGTGGATGCCTACGTCAATTTCGCCCGCCGTGCTTGCTGGCAGGAAGCGGCCAGCAGTTCGCTGACCGAACTGTTCGCGCCGCAGATCCATCAGTCCCGGCTCGACGCCTGGCCCGCCCATTACCCATGGATCGACCCGGCCGGTTACGACTATTTCCGTACGCGTCTGAGCCAGGCCCGGCGTGATGTCGAGCACGGTTTGCGCATTACCCTGGCGCATTACGTCACGGTCGAGGGCCAGCAGCGCATGCTGGAGATTCTGCAGTTCAAGCTCGACGTGCTGTGGAGCATGCTCGACGCCATGAGCATGGCCTATGAACTGGACCGCCCGCCGTATCACAGCGTCACCAGCGAGCGGGTCTGGCATCGGGGGATCGCCCTGTGAACGCGATCGAACAGCAACCCGGCCCACCGTTGTGGCTGTTGGCGGAGCTGACCTATCGCTGCCCGTTGCAATGCCCGTATTGCTCCAATCCCTTGGATTTCGCCCAACAGGGGGAGGAGTTGAGCACGGAAGAGTGGATTCGGGTGTTCCGCGAGGCGCGGGAGATGGGCGCCGCGCAACTGGGCTTCTCCGGTGGCGAGCCGCTGGTGCGCCAGGATCTGGCCGAGCTGATCAAGGCCGCGCGGGACATGGGTTATTACACCAACCTGATCACCTCGGGTATCGGCCTGACTGAACAGAAGGTCCGCGACTTCAAGGTCGCCGGGCTGGACCACATTCAGATCAGCTTTCAGGCCGCCGACGAAGGGGTCAACAACATGCTCGCCGGCTCGCGCAAGGCCTTCGCCCAGAAACTGGCCATGGCCCGAGCGGTAAAAGCCCAGGGCTACCCGATGGTGCTGAACTTCGTCACCCATCGGCACAACATCGATCAGATCGCGCAGATCATCGAGCTGTGCCTGGAGCTGGAGGCGGATTTCGTTGAGTTGGCGACCTGCCAGTTCTACGGTTGGGCGGAACTCAATCGCGTCGGCCTGTTGCCGACCCGCGAACAATTGCAGCGCGCCGAGCGCATCACCAACGAGTATCGCCAGCGGCTTGAGGCCGAGGGCTACCCATGCAAACTGATTTTCGTCACCCCGGACTACTACGAAGAGCGCCCCAAGACCTGCATGAATGGCTGGGCCAACCTGTTTCTCGACATCACCCCGGACGGCACGGCGTTGCCTTGTCATAGCGCGCGTCAGTTGCCGGTGCAGTTTCCCAATGTGCGTGAGCACAGCGTTGAACACATCTGGAACGACTCCTTCGGTTTCAACCGTTTTCGTGGCGATGACTGGATGAAAGAGCCGTGCCGTTCCTGCGATGAAAAACACAAGGACCTGGGCGGCTGCCGCTGCCAGGCATTCATGCTCACCGGCGATGCCGCCAACGCCGACCCGGTGTGCAGCAAGTCACCGCACCACAGCGTTATTCTCAAGGCCCGGGACGAAGCCGACGCGCCGGGGCAGGGTATGGAACACCTGACCTTGCGCAATGAAAAGGCGTCGCGGCTGATCTATCGCGGATAAATCGAGAACTCACACAAATCCCCTGTGGGAGCGGGCTTGCTCGCGAAAGCGGTGTGTCAGGTAATGGAGATGTTGAATGTGCCGGCCTCTTCGCGAGCAAGCCCGCTCCCACAGGGGATCTTCGGTGAATACAAAATTTGAGGGCACACCAGGCAATTGCTACCCATTGGTCTGATTGCATTCGCAGCCGGATGCTTTAGTGTTGGCTTTACCTTCCAAAACAATAAAAACAGGCTTTCCAATGAGCCAGAACCTCAGCCAGCTGCGTAAATTCGTTTCGCCTGAAATCATCTTCGGTGCCGGCTGTCGGCACAATGTCGGCAACTACGCCAAGACCTTCGGCGCCCGCAAGGTGCTGGTGGTCAGCGACCCCGGGGTGATTGCCGCCGGTTGGGTCGCCGATGTCGAAGCCAGTCTGCAGGCCCAGGGCATCGATTACTTCGTGTACAGCGACGTTTCGCCCAACCCGCGGATCGAAGAAGTCATGCTCGGTGCCGAGTTGTACCGGGAAAACCATTGCGATGTGATCGTCGCGATTGGCGGCGGCAGCCCGATGGACTGCGGCAAAGGCATCGGCATCGTCGTCGCCCACGGGCGCAACATTCTTGAATTCGAGGGCGTGGACACCCTGCGCATGCCCAGCCCGCCGCTGATCCTGATCCCGACCACCGCCGGCACGTCGGCCGATGTGTCGCAGTTCGTGATCATCTCCAATCAGCAGGAACGCATGAAATTCTCCATCGTCAGCAAGGCCGCGGTGCCGGATGTGTCGCTGATCGACCCGGAGACCACCCTGAGCATGGACCCGTTCCTGTCGGCCTGTACCGGCATCGACGCGTTGGTCCACGCCATCGAAGCCTTCGTTTCCACCGGTCACGGGCCGCTCACCGACCCTCATGCGCTGGAGGCGATGCGGCTGATCAACGGCAATCTGGTGCAAATGATCGCCAACCCCGGCGACATCGCCCTGCGGGAAAAAATCATGCTCGGCAGCATGCAGGCCGGGCTGGCGTTCTCCAACGCGATCCTCGGTGCGGTGCATGCCATGTCCCACAGCCTCGGAGGATTCCTCGATCTGCCTCACGGGTTGTGCAACGCGGTGCTGGTGGAACACGTGGTGGCGTTCAACTACAGCTCGGCGCCGGAGCGCTTCAAGGTCATCGCCGAGACCTTCGGTATCGATTGCCGTGGCCTGAATCACCGGCAGATCTGCGGGCGTCTGGTCAACCACCTGATCGCCCTCAAGCACGCCATCGGCTTCCACGAAACCCTGGGTCTGCACGGGGTGAGTACGTCGGACATTCCGTTCCTGTCGCAACACGCCATGGATGACCCATGCATCCTTACCAACCCGCGCGAGTCCAGTCAGCGCGACGTCGAGGTCGTCTATGGCGAAGCCCTCTGACGAGCAACAACGAGCGCTGACCGGGTTGCTCGGCCTGGGCAATCACTCGGCGCGCAAGAGTCATTACCCGGAACTGGCCGCGCGCCTGGATGAACTGGAGACCGAACGCAACCGCTACAAATGGCTGTTCGAAAACGCAGTGCACGGGATCTTCCAGGCCAGCCTGCAGGAAGGCATGCGCGCCGCCAACCCGGCGCTGGCGCGGATGCTCGGCTATCAGGACCCGCAGGAGGTGCTGTTTTCCCTGACGGACCTGGCGGGCACGTTGTTCGTCGGCGGCGCGCAAGAGCTGGAACGCATCGGTGAAGTCCTCCAGCGCGAGCGCAGCCTTCTGGGCTATGAAACCCAGCTGCGGCGCAAGGACGGCAGCGTCCTTGACGTGTTGATGAACCTGCTGCTCAAGCCTGATCAGCAAGGCCTGGTGGAGGGGTTCGTCGCCGACATCACCGAACGAAAACAGGCCCAGGAGCGCTTGCAACAGCTCAATGATCAACTGGAGCAACGGGTCACCGCGCGCACCAATGAGTTGCTGGACGCCAACCGCAATCTGCAACAACAGATCACCGAGCGTAAACAGATCGCCGAAGCCTTGCGCGACGCCCGTGATGCCGCCGAGGCGGCCAATCGCAGCAAGGACAAATACCTCGCCGCCGCCAGTCACGACCTGCTGCAACCGCTCAACGCCGCGCGTTTGCTGATCTCGACCTTGCGCGAGCGCAAGCTGCCCGACGTCGAGCAGGTGTTGGTGGAGCGCACGCATCAGGCGCTGGAAGGGGCCGAGGACTTGCTCACCGACCTGCTGGATATTTCCCGCCTCGATCAGGCCGCGGTGAAGCCGGACATCGCCCTGTACCGCCTCGACGAACTGTTCGCGCCGCTGGTCTCGGAGTTTCAATCGGTGGCCGCGGCGGCCGGGTTGAACCTGCGGGTGCACATGGGTGATTACGCGATTCATACCGACTTGCGGCTGATGACGCGGATTCTGCGCAACTTCCTCAGCAATGCCTGCCGCTACACCGACGAAGGCTGCATTCTGCTGGGGGCAAGACGCCGGGGCGACGCGCTGCGAATTGAAGTCTGGGACACCGGGCGCGGGATCCCGGCGGATCGTCTCGACTCGATCTTCCTCGAGTTCAACCAACTGGATGTCGGCCGTGCCGCCGACCGCAAGGGCGTGGGCCTGGGACTGGCGATTGTCGAACGCATCGCCAAGATCCTGGATTACCGGATTCAGGTGCATTCACTGCCGGGGCGCGGTTCGATGTTCAGCATCGAGGTGCCGATTTCCCATGAGATTCCACTGCCGATCAGTCAGGCCGCACCGCAGCCGAGCACCGGCAACCCGTTGCCGGGCCGGCGCCTGCTGGTACTGGACAACGAAGTCAGCATCCTTGAAAGCATGAGCGCGCTGCTCGGGCAGTGGGGCTGCGAGGTGGTCACCGCCACCGACGAGGCCACCGCGTTGGTGGCCTTGCAAGGGCAGGCGCCGGAACTGATTCTGGCGGACTACCACCTGGATCACGGGGTGGTGGGTTGTGAGGTGGTCCGGCATTTGCGCGAGCATTTCAGCCAGGCGATACCGGCGGTGATCATCACCGCCGACCGCACCGACCAGTGTCGGCGTTCGTTGCAGCGACTCGACGCGCCATTGCTGAACAAACCGGTGAAGCCCGGCAAGTTGCGCGCGGTGCTCACTCAGCTGTTGGCGTAGCGATCTTTCAACGGGTCACAACACCAAATGCGGTAACCACAGCGAAATGGCCGGGATGTAGGTCACGGCCATCAGCACCAGGAACAGCACGCCGTAGAACGGCATAAGCGCTTTCACGGTGCTTTCGATGCTGACCTTGCCCACTGCCGAGCCGACGAACAGCACCGCGCCCACCGGCGGTGTGATCAAGCCGATCCCCAGGTTTACCAGCATGATCATGCCGAACTGCACCGGGTCCACGCCGATGCCGAGAATCACCGGCATCAGAATCGGCGTGAGGATCAAAATCAGCGGCGCCATGTCCATCACCGTGCCGAGCAACAGCAGCATCACGTTGATGCACATCAGGATCACGTAACGGTTGTCCGACAGGGTCAGGAACATCGTGGTGATTTTCGCCGGGATCTGCATCAGCGTCATGATGTAGCCGAAGCTGGCAGCGAAGCCGATCAGGATCATCACGATCGAGATGGTGCGCACCGTGCGGTGCATCAACTTGGGCAGTTCGCTCCATTTGTAGTCGCGGTAGATGAACATGGTGACGAAAAACGACCAGAGCACCGCGATCGCCGCTGATTCAGTGGCGGTGAAAATGCCCGAGAGAATACCGCCGAGGATGATCACCATCGCCATCAAGCCCCACATCGCTTCACCGCAGATTTTCAGCGCCTGGCGCATGGGGATGACTTCGCCCTTGGGGTAGTTGCGCTTTCTGGCGAAGAGCAGGCACAGCACCATCAGGCACGCGCTCATCAACAGGCCCGGCACCACGCCGGCCATGAACAGCGAGGCAATCGACACCGTGCCGCCGGCAGCCAGCGAGTACAGCACCGAGTTATGGCTGGGCGGCGTCAGCAGGGCTTGCACCGAACCGCTGACCGTCACTGCGGTGGAGAAATCCCGCGGGTAGCCGCGACGCTCCATTTCCGGAATCAGCACCGAACCGACTGATGCCGTGTCCGCCACCGAAGAGCCGGAAATCGCCCCGAAGAAGGTCGAGGCCATGATGTTCACCAGCGACAACCCGCCGCGCACGAACCCCACCAGCACGCCGGCAAAAGCCACCAATCGCCGGGACATGCCGCCCTCGGCCATGATCGCCCCGGCGAGCACGAAGAACGGAATCGCCAGCAACGAGAATTTGTTCACGCCACCGGCGACCTGAATCATCAGCGCCTGGAACGGGATGTCGATCCACCACGCACCGATCAGGGCTGAAAGCCCCAGGGCGTAGGCGACCGGCATGCCGATCAGGATCAACGCGATAAAACTGCCCAACAGGATCAATGCGTCCATTCATGCCGCCCCTTCGCTTTCTTCGATCAGATCGAAACGCACGACCCGACGGTTGCTCTGGTCACCGAGCAAGAGTTTTTCCAGCACGAAAATCAACGTCAGCACACCGCCCACGGGGATCGGCATGTAGGTGATGCCCACACGCAGGGTGGGCAGAGAGCTCATGAACTGGTTCCAGGTAGACAGACAGAGTTTGGTGCCCCAGATGGCCATGAACAGGCAAATGGTCGCCATCAGCAGCTGCGAAACGATGCTCATGGTCTTGCGCAGTCCGGGGGCCATGCGGTCGGTGAGCATGGCCACGGCCATGTGCGCACCGGCGCGATAACTGGCGGCGGCGCCAATGAAGGTGAACAGCATCATCAGCAGAATCGCGGTGGGCTCCGGCCAACTCGAACCGGTGCCCAGGACATAACGGGCGAAGACGCCCCAGGGAATGATCAGGGCAATGGCCAGGACTGACAGGCCGGCGACCCAGATGCAGGTCATGTAAATCCTGTCGTTGATGCGCAGCAGCAGATTCTTCATCGGGTTTCACCGTAACCGGGCGCCGCTGACGATCCACTCGTCAACGGTACCGGGCCTTTCATGAATGTCAGGGAGGGTTACTGAACGGCTTCGATGCGCTTGATCAGGTCGGCGTAAGGCGCGCCGTATTTTTCCCGGACCGAGGCCGTGGCTTCATAGAAAGGTTTCTTGTCGACCGTGATGAACTCGACGCCGGCAGCCTTGAGTTTCTCTTCGCTACTGGCAGATTTGGCGTCCCACAGCGTGCGTTCCTGGGCCTGTGCGGCTTTGGCGGCTTTTTTCACCAGCGTTTGCTGCTCGGGGGTGAGTTTTTCCCAGGTGATTTTCGACATCACGATCGGCTCGGGCAGGATCAGGTGCCCGGTCAGGCTGTAGAACTTGGCGTTCTGGTAGTGGTTGTGTTCGAGCAGGGTCGGCGGGTTGTTTTCCGCGCCGTCGATTACCCCGGTCTGCAAGGCGCTGAAGATCTCGCCGGTGTCCATCGCGATGCCATTGCCGCCCATGGCGTTGATGGTGTCGATGAACATCGGGTTGCCTTGCACGCGGATCTTCATGCCTTTGAGATCGGCGAGGCTGCGTACCGGTTTCTTGGTGTAGATATTGCGCGTGCCGCCGTCCATCCAGGCCAGGGCGACCAGGTTGAATTCGGAGTGAGTGATCTTGTCGAGGATCTCGTCACCGACCTCACCGTCGATGACTTTGCGCATGTGCGCCTGGTCGCGGAACACGAACGGCATGTTGAACACGTTCACGTCCGGCACCACTGGTCCGACGATGCCAAGGCTGACCCGGGCCATCTGGATGGCGCCGACCTGAGCCTGTTCGATCACCTCTTTTTCCGAGCCGAGCACACCGCCGGCGAACATCTTGAAGGTCAGTTTGCCGTCGCTGTCGGCCACCAGGGTTTTACCCAGCTGTTCCTCGGCGATCACGGTCGGGTAACCGGCGGGGTGGATGTCGGCGAATTTGATTTCCAGCGCCTGGGTGGCGCTACTGAGGGTGAAGGTCAGCGCTGCAGTGATGGGAAGCGCAGCGGCGAGCAACGTGCGTTTGAAGTCCATGGGGCGTTTCTCCAGTCTTGTTATTTTTTTATTCAAGGCACAGCGATGCGGCGGGAGCGGTTAAAGCGAGTCGTTGAACTGGGGTTCGGGTAAACCTTGAACGCCGGGGGTGATGGCGAATACGCCGCCGGCCAGGGACTGTGCGTCATGGTCGTCAGCGGGGCGGATCGAGGTCACGAACAGCGTGTCGAGCCGGCTGCCACCGAAGGCGCACATGGTCGGTTTCTTCACCGGCACGGGGAGGGAACGGTCCAGTCGACCCGCGGGGGTGAAGCGGTGAATCAGCCCGGCGTCGTTGGCGCAGATCCAGTAGCAACCTTCGGCATCCACGGCGGCGCCATCGGGGCGCCCAAGGAAGTGATGCATGTCGACGAACAGTCGACGGTTGGACGGCGTACCGCTGTGGATGTCGTAATCGAAGGCCCAGATCTGCTGCACGTTCGGGTGTGAATCCGAGAGGTACATCGTCTTGCCGTCCGGGCTGAAGCCCAGGCCATTGGGCACGATGAAATCGCCGAGTCGGGAGGCGAGTGGTCCGGGTTGCCCGGCGCTGTAGCGATAGAGCCGGCCGTCAGCGGCGTTGGCGCCCATGTTCAGCACCATGCTGCCGGCCCAGAACCGCCCCTGACGATCACAGCGCCCATCGTTCAGGCGCATGTCGGGGCGGGTGTGATCGATGTGGGCCAGCAGTTCGCTGTCGAGGCTGCCATCGTTGTGCGGATGCAGGTGAAACAATCCGCTTTCCATGCCGGCGATCCAGCCACCCGCGCTGTGACGGGCGATGCAGGCGAGCATTTGCGGGGTTTTCCAGGCGTGAACGTGTCCGCTGTCGGCACTCCAGCGCTGCAACCCACCGGCCGGAATATCGACCCAGTACAGGGCGTTTTCCTCGGGGACCCACACCGGGCTTTCACCGACCGCATTGCGGGCATCGACAATCAATTCGGCTTGCATGGCAACTCATTCCCTTGGGTTGTGATGGGGGAGGGCTCAGTCGCCGAACGGCCCGGCCGCGACAAAGGCACCGCCCTGATAGATCCGGGCCGGATCATCCTCGGCGGGCATCGGCTGGGCTTCGACTGTTTCGCGGAACACTTCGGACGTGTCTTGCGGTGCATAACCCAGGTGCGCGGCGAAACGGTTGTCCCACCAGACGTGCTGGTTGTCGGACACGCCATACACCACGGTGTGGCCGACATCCGGGGTGTACAGCGCGCGTTCGAGCAACTGTGTCAGGTCGCCGAAGCTCAGCCAGGTGCTCATCATTCGACGGTTTTGTGGTTCCGGGAACGAGGAGCCGATGCGGATGCTGACAGTCTCGATGCCATGGCGATCGAAGTAGAAACTGGCCATGTCTTCGCCGTAGGACTTGGACAAGCCGTAGTAGCCGTCCGGGCGGCGAGGGGAGTGGGCGTCGAGGGTTTCGTCCTGCTTGTAGAAGCCAATGACATGATTGGAGCTGGCGAAGATCACCCGTTTCACGCCGTGACGGCGGGCCGCTTCGTAGATATGGAACACCCCGCAGATGTTGGCGCCGAGGATCTCTTCGAACGGACGCTCCACCGACACGCCGCCGAAGTGCAGGATCGCGTCCACGCCTTCGACCAGCTGGTGCACCGCTTGCTTGTCGGCGAGGTCGCACGGCACGACTTCTTCGCGGTCATCGATGGCCGGTGTCATGGCGGCGATGTCCGACAGGCGGATCACGTTGGCGTATGGCCGCAGGCGTTCGCGCAGGACTTTACCGAGGCCACCGGCAGCGCCGGTCAGGAGCAGGCGATTGAAAGGCGCACGGACTGGGGAGGTGGTCGTCATGAAAGTCCCTGTACATGGAGTTGTTGTTATTGATTTGTTGTAGGTTGTCGTATGACTCGGCGAAGTATTGGTAGGCTTTCCGGTGCTTGTCAACGACAGGCTCGTGGAAATTGACGGAGGGTCATTCCATATTGCAGGCGAGCGGGTGCTGAAATAGATCGCGGTGATGGTGACCTATCAGTGAACCGGATAAACATCCGGCCAAGAGGGGGTTATACGATGACTTGGCGAAGGATGCAGCCCCGGCGAGGGCTGCATTCACCTGAGTCAATGGTTGTACGCCGCCTCGGTGTTATCGATCAGCGGGTTCTTTTCGGTCAGCACGATCTGGGCGATCTGATCCTTGCGCATGAAGCTGACCTTCGGATGGGACTTGGCGTAACGGATAAAGCGCTCCACCGCCTCGACCATCGCCGGGGTGCCGCCGATGCGGTCATGCAGACTCACCGACATCATCCGCCGCTGGCTAACGCCTTCGGCGTACAAGCGGTCGAATTCCAGCACCAGTTGCCGGTAGAACTGCTGCGCCGAGAAGTGCCGGCCTTCGATCAGCACGATGTCGTTGTTGCGCAGGGTGTAAGGCACCACGGCGAATTTCTTGCCACGGACCAGTGTCACAAACGGCTCGTCGCGGCTGACGTCGTCGATGTGATAGGTGAAGTTCAGGTCCTGCAGCACTTTCAGGGTATTGGGGCTGCGTCGCAGCCAGTTGGCGTTGTAGCCCACCGAGCGCTGGCCGGTGAGTTTCTGCACCGCCTCGACGCCGTCGCCGATGAAGGCCTTCTCTTGCTCGTAGCTCATGTTGTAAGAGTCGGCCCAGCGCATGCCATGGGCGGCGACTTCATGGCCACGGTCGGCGATCGCCCGCACCAGTTCAGGGTGTTTCAACGCCGCTTCGCCCACCACATGGGACGTGACCTTGATGCCGTTGCGGTCCCACAGGTCGAGCATCCGCCACAGGCCTTCCTTGTAGCCGTAGTCGAACCAGGTCTGTGCCGGCAAGTCCGGATAACCCTTGGGCAGTGGAGTGCCGGAGAACGGACTTTCGGCACCGTCGGGCTGGCCGCCGGTTTCGAATTGCATGGAGAACGAAATCACCAGTTGCGAGCCATCCGGCCACGGGCGTTCCTGAGCGAACGCGAGGGACGGCAGCAGCAGGGCGGCGGCCAGCAGATGTTTCAGCAGGCGGGGGGAGCGTTGCCAAAGGGCGGTGGTCATAGGGGGCACCTTTTGAGTTGAACAGTGCCGCGAGGGTGTCATTTGGAGCGCCCCGGAAAAATCCGCCGCGGGCGAGAAGACCTTTAAACAGAATTTACGAATCCCGCCGAACACACCCTCCAGTGTGGGAGCGGGCTTGCTCGCGAAGACGGACTGTCAGCCGACATCAATGCTGAATGACAGACCGCATTCGCGAGCAAGCCCGCTCCCACATTGGGGGTGATTCAGGGGGTGATCATAGGGGGCAGGGTGCCCAGCAGCGAAACCGCCGCCACTGCGCCGATCCCCAGTAACCATTCCAGCACAACGCTGGTATGCAGCAGGCCCGGGCGCTGTTGGCAATCCTCGATCCGCAGCCGATTGAACAGCGCCAACCCGAGCATCGCGATCACCAGCACGACCTTGATCAACAGGATCAGCGCAAACCCGGACAGCAACGGCGTCGGCCAGAATGCTCCGGTCAATACCCGCACGTTGATCAGCCCGGTCATCACCAGTCCCGCCACCAACGCGTAACCGATGCCGCTGAAGCGTTGCAGTATCGCGCTTACGGGATGATCGGCCGGTTGGCGCAGGATCATCACCAGCAACATCAGCCCGCCGAGCCAGGCGCCGACGCACGTCAGGTGAACAATCTGGTTGAGGATTAACAGTTGGCCTTGCAGGCCATCGAGCATGGCGCCATGACCGACCGGAGCCAGGGTCGCCAGCAGCAGGCTGGAAAGACCGACACGCAGGGGCACGCTGGAACGCCAGGGCGTCAACAGCACTGCCATGAGCAACAGATTGAGCAGCAGATGCCAGCGCCAGACCTGGCCGAAAAAGGTATTGCTCAGCACCAGGCCCAGCGTCGCCGGGTCGAATGCCGCCTCCGGCGAGCCGGCCATGCTGGCGCTGATCAGCAGCAACCAGCCGACGCCACTGAGCAACGCCACCGCGCTGAGCCAGCGGGTCGCTCGCGCCAGGGCCGGATCCAGCTCCTTCGTTGCACGGCCCAACAGCAAAGGCCTGAACACCCAGGCCCCGAACAGCATCAGCACCACGGTGAAATGCAGGAAGCGGCACAGCACCAGCGCCTCGGGCATGAATTACTGACCCACCTTGAAGCGGTAGGCGCCTTCACTTTTATGGGTGTCGACCGACACGGCGTGCCATTCGACTTTGTAATCGCCCGCGGCCAACGGCGCTGCCGGGGTGACGATCAGGGTTTTCTTGTCGCTGCCTTCGGTGGCGAGGCTTTTTACCGGTACGTCGGCACCGTCCTTACTGATCGTCACTTTGGTGAACGTTGCTTCAACCCCTTCGGAAAACACCAGGCGCAGTTCCGTTGGCGCCTGCACGGTACTGTCGGCCGCCGGGGTCTGGCTTTTCAGATGGGCGTGGGCAAATACCGATGAGGCGGCGAGCAGCGAGCCGAGCAGGGCGGCGGTGGTCAGGGCGTTCTTGAGCAGCATCGTGAAGACCTCAGCGGCAGGTTCAAAGTGGCGGGCAGTTTACCTGCCGCGGGACCGCTGTACGAAGTTTCGTTTTCCCCTGTCGCCGCGACGTAGAGCGGATGCTAGTCTTGACCAACGCTGTTGTCAGGGAGCCCTCATGGGCAATCACAAGATCGAGATTCGTCGCAGTAACGTCGAAAAAATCCTGCTGGCGGCCGAAAAGGTCTTCGCCGAAAAAGGCTTCGGCAGTACCGCCATGGCCGACATCGCCGCCGAGGTGCAACTGCCACGCTCCAACCTGCATTACTACTTCAGCACCAAGAGCGAGCTGTACAGCGCGGTGCTGCTGGGGTTGCTGGAGGTCTGGAAACAGGACGCCCTGTGCTTCGAGATGTTCGACGACCCGCGCGTGGTGCTCAGCAGCTACATCCGCGCCAAGATGAACCATTCCCGCAGCCGGCCGTACGGTTCGAAAGTCTGGGCCAACGAAATCATCCATGGCGCACCGACCCTGGGTGAGAAGCTGGACGCGAGCCTGTACGACTGGGCCAAGATGAAAGAAGCGAAAATCCGCCAGTGGGTGGAAGACAAACGCATCCTGCCGGTGGAGCCTTCCTGCCTGCTGTACATGATCTGGGCCTCGACCCAGCACTACGCCGACTTCGATCACCAGGTGAATATCCTGAATGATCATCAGCCGTTGTCGGACATGCAGTTCGAGCGGGCGGTGCAGACGGTGACCAGTGTGATCTTGCGCGGGATCGGGTTGGAGCCTTGAGGTTGGCGGTGCTGCTACTGGCCCCTTCGCGAGCAAGCCCGCTCCCACATTAGATCTTTGGCGAACACAGGTTGTGTGCACGAAGGTGATCCAGTGGGGGAGCGGGCTTGCTCGCGAAGGCGTCCGTTCAGACGCCACCGACTTCAGGGGGTGACATGGTACGGATTACGCGGATCATGGTTCCAGTCCAGAAACGGCTTGCCCGTATCCACCGGTACCATCTCGATGCAATCCTGCACCGGGCAGGTGATCTGGCACAGGTTGCAGCCCACGCACTCTTCATCGATCACTTCATATTTATGCGTGCCGTCCGCTTGTTTGAGGCTGGCAATCGCCTGGTGCGAGGTGTCTTCGCAAGCGATGTGGCAGCGGCCGCAACCGATACACGCCTCCTGATCGATTTTCGCAATCACCTGATAGTTGATGTCCAGGTACTTCCAGTCCGTGGTGTTGCCCACCGCCCGCCCGGAAAACTCAGACACGCTGGCGTAGCCCTGACTGTCCATCCAGCGTGACAAACCGTCCTTCATCTCCTCGACAATCCGGAAGCCATGCAACATCGCCGCCGTGCACACCTGCACCGAGCCGCTGCCCAAGGCAATGAATTCCGCCGCATCGCGCCAGCTGCCAATGCCGCCTATACCGCTGATGGGCAAGCCCTGGGTCTGCGGGTCGCGGGCGATTTCGGCCACCATGTTCAATGCAATCGGCTTCACCGCCGAGCCGCAATAACCGCCGTGGGTGCTTTGGCTGCCGACGGCGGGATTGGCGACCATGCGCTCCAGATTGACGCTGGTGATCGAGTTGATGGTGTTGATCAACGACACCGCATCGGCGCCACCACGGTGGGCGGCACGGGCGGCGACGCGGATGTCGGTGATGTTCGGCGTGAGCTTGACGATCACCGGCAACGAGCAATAGGTCTTGCACCAGCGAGTGACTTGTTCGACGTATTCCGGCACCTGGCCGACCGCCGCGCCCATGCCCCGTTCCGGCATGCCGTGGGGGCAGCCGAAATTCAGTTCGATGCCATCGGCCCCGGTGGCTTCCACCAGCGGCAGGATGTTTTTCCACGACTCTTCGACGCAGGGCACCATCAGCGACACGATCAGCGCACGGTCCGGCCAGTCCTTTTTGACCTGGGTGATTTCCCGCAGGTTGATCTCCAGCGAACGGTCGGTGATCAGCTCGATGTTGTTGAAGCCCATGACTTCACGGTTAGCCCCGAAGTGCGCCGAATACCGTGACGACACGTTGACCGCCGCCGGGTCTTCCCCCAGGGTTTTCCAGACCACGCCACCCCAACCGGCCTCAAACGCGCGGACCACGTTGTAGGCTTTATCGGTCGGCGGCGCGGAGGCCAGCCAGAACGGGTTGGGGGCTTTGATGCCGGCGAAGACAATCGAGAGATCGGCCATTTACGCAGCCTCCACATTGAGCATGAGTTGAGCGTTGATCGCCTCGGCGGCCAGCTTGCCGTGCTGCACGGCTTGCACGGTGAGGTCCTGATCGAGGCTGGTGCAGTCGCCGCCGGCATACACGCCGGGAATGCTGGTGCGCAGCTGTTCGTCGACGAGGATGCGATCGCCCTGACGCTTGAGCTCACAGGCCAGCGGATCGGCGAGGGCGCTGGCGTCGAAGGCCTGGCCGATGGCTTTGAAGATCGCGTCGGCGGCCAGTTCGAAGGTTTCGCCGGTGGTTTGCAGGCGACCTTCCACCAGGCGGGTGCGGGCGAAGCGCATGCCGCGCACGTTGCCTTGGTTGTCTAGCAATACCTCTTCGGGTTGCGCCCAGGTCAACAGCCGCACCTGATTGGCCTTGGCGATGTCCTGTTCGTGAGCAGTGGCGCCCATGTCGGCGACGCCACGGCGGTACACCAGATTGACGTCCCGGGCACCGAGGCGGGCCATTTGCACGGCCATGTCGATGGCGGTGTTGCCGGCGCCAAGGACGATGCAGCGATCGGCAAGCGGCAGCTGCGTCAGGTCATCGGCCTGGCGCAGTTCGCGGATGTAGTCGGTGGCGGGGAGCAGGCCGGGGGCCTCTTCGTTGGGCAGGCCCAATTGTTTGCTGGCGTTGAGACCCAGGCCGAGGAATACCGCGTCGAATTGCTGATGCAGTTCACTGAGGGTCAGGTTGTCGCCGAGCTTGTGCCCGTGGCGAATCTCGATCCCGCCAATCCCCATCAGGAACTCAAGTTCCTTCTGCGCGTAATCGTCCACCAGCTTGTACTTGGCGATCCCGTATTCATTGAGGCCGCCAGCCTTTTCCCGGGCCTCGAAAATCACCACGTCATGGCCGTGCATGGCGCTGCGGTGCGCGCAGGACAAACCGGCCGGGCCTGCACCCACCACGGCGATGCGCTTGCCGGTGGCGGCGGCGCGCTGGAACGGGTGTTCGCTGAAGTGCGCGTTGTCCACGGCATAGCGCTGCAACAGGCCGATCAGCACCGGCGCGCATTCCTGGGCATTGTTGCGCACGCAGGCTTGCTCGCAGAGGATCTCCGTCGGACAGACCCTGGCGCAACTGCCACCGAGGATGTTGGCCGAGAGGATTTTATGCGCCGCGCCCTGCAGGTTTTCCTGATGGATATTGCGGATGAACGACGGAATATCGATGTCGCTCGGGCATGCGTTCACGCACGGGGCGTCGTAGCAATACAGGCAGCGCGAGGCTTCCAGGTGCGCCTGACGGTCGTTGAGCGGCGGTGCCAGGTCGGTGAAGTGGCCAGCGAGGGTGGCCGCGTCCTCATGGGGATGCGGGAGGTGGTTCAGGGTCTTGATCACGGTGTCGGCCTCACGGTTATTGAGGTACTGCCTCTGGCGGGCATTGGTTTTTGTGTTGTCAGGACTGCCGTCTTCGCGAGCAAGCCCGCTCCCACATCTGGAATGCGTTCCCCCGTGGGAGCGGGCTTGCTCGCGAAGGCCTCGATTTCAGCGTTTCACAGCAACTGGCTTGTGCTGCTCAGCCCGCTTGCTCAGCAAATCAAACACCGCCGGATACGCCGGCCGTTCGATATACCGCCCGGCGCCACGCTCGGCGCGCAAATCACCATCGGCCCACACCACTCGGCCCTGGCTGACGGTGTGGCTCGGTACGCCGCGCACGGTCTTGCCTTCGAAGATGTTGAAGTCGACCTGCTGGTGATGGGTCTTGGCTGAAATCGTCCGGGTGCCTTCCGGGTCCCAGAGCACCAGATCGGCATCGGCCCCCACACGGATCGCGCCCTTGCGCGGATAGAGGTTGAAGATCTTCGCGGTGTTGGTGGAGGTGAGGGCAACGAAGTGCTGCATCGACAAGCGCCCGGTGTTCACCCCTTCATCCCAGAGCACCGCCATGCGGTCTTCGATCCCGGCGGTGCCGTTGGGGATCTTGCTGAAGTCGTCACGGCCGGCGGCTTTTTGCTCGGCGCAGAAGCAGCAGTGGTCGGTGGCGGTGGTGTGCAGGTTGCCCGCTTGCAGGCCATGCCAAAGGGCTTCTTGATGGCCGCGAGGACGGAAGGGCGGGCTCATTACGTAACCGGCGGCGGTTTGCCAGTCCGGGTGTTGGTAAACGCTGTCGTCCAGCAGCAGATGCCCGGCCAGCACTTCGCCGTAGACCGGTTGGCCCTTGGCGCGGGCATAGGTGATTTCGTCGAGGGCTTCCTTGGTCGAGACGTGGACCAGGTACAGCGGCGTGCCCAACGTTTCGGCGATGCGGATCGCCCGGCTCGCGGCTTCACCTTCCACCTGTGAAGGCCGCGACAGCGGATGCGCTTCCGGCCCGGTGATGCCCTGGGCCATCAACTTGCGTTGCAGGTGATAGACCAGCTCGCCGTTTTCCGCGTGCACGGTCGGCACCGCACCCAATTCCAGGCAGCGCTCGAAACTCGCCACCAGGGTGTCGTCGGCGGCCATGATCGCGTTCTTGTAAGCCATGAAATGCTTGAAGCTGTTGACCCCATGCTGGCTGACCAGCTCGGCCATTTCCTCGCGAACCTGCTCGCTCCACCAGGTGATGGCGACGTGAAAGCCGTAATCCGACGCCGACTTCTCGGCCCAGCCGCGCCATTGATGAAACGCCTCCATCAACGATTGCTGGGGGTTGGGGATCACGAAGTCGATGATCGAGGTGGTGCCGCCGGCAAGCCCCGCCGCGGTGCCGCTGAAGAAGTCTTCGCTGGCCACCGTGCCCATGAAGGGCAGCTGCATATGAGTGTGCGGGTCGATGCCGCCGGGCATCAGGTATTGGCCGCTGCCGTCGAGCACTTGCGCATCGGCGGGAACATCGAGGTTTTCACCGATGGCTTTGATCACGCCATCGGCGCAATAGACGTCGGCGCGATAACTTTCATCATGGGTAATAACGGTGGCGCCACGGATCAACAGAGACATTCCGAGTTCCTCGCAGGCATGACCGACTGATGCCGGTTCTAAATGTTTTATATGAAGCCGACGCAAACAGGTGTATTCCTGTCAGCGCTGTCAGGAATAGAAACTAGTCTGAGTTTATGGAATGAGCAAGAATATTTTTTATAAGCTTATGACTGTTTTAACTGATTGATAAATAACGATTTAAATTGAAAATCACCAAAATGGTGAGGCCTCTCACCATTTTGACGCACTTGACAGGTTCTAAAAATAGACGAGATTTTCTATGTGAAATCAGCCGCTTGAGGATGGTCTATGGTTGATGCGCAACCATTTAAAAAAAGATCGACGCACCAGATTGAGTCCTGACTGTTCGGACAACTTGCCTGGCATTCGGCCTGAGTGACATGGCAACTGACCGGGGACTCGTTAGTTGGATAAATAAAGCTGATTAACATCAGTTGGTTAGCGAAGTTTTATGGCACTGCCCGAGGCGCAAGCGGGGCACCCGGCACGTTTATTGATGCCGCCGCTGGCACCGTGGCCGGTCCGTAAAAGTTGTCAGTTTCTCCGGCCATCGTCCGGCTCGCGCGCATTGCGCCAGCCTCTGATGAGCAAAAATAATCAAAAGAACAGTGGAGCGGCCATGCAACAGATCAGATCGCAAGTGACCGAGCGCGACGGCTTGTTTGAGCTCGAAGCCGGCAGCGATGTCCTCGACAGTCCCCGATACAACCACGACATGGCACCGACCAAGGTGCACGAACGAACCTGGAACAAATGGCACATCACCGCGTTATGGGTCGGCATGGCGATCTGCGTGCCGACCTACACCCTCGGCGGTGTGCTCACCGCTTATTTCGGCCTGACCGTTGGCGAAGCGCTGCTGGCGATTCTGTTTGCCAACATCATCGTGCTGATCCCGCTGACCCTGAACGCCTTCCCCGGCACCAAGTACGGCATTCCGTTTCCGGTGTTGCTGCGCTCGTCCTTCGGCATCCTCGGCTCCAACATTCCATGCCTGATCCGTGCCCTGGTGGCGTGCGGCTGGTTCGGCATCCAGACCATGTTCGGCGGGCTGGCGATTCACCTGTTTCTCGGCTCGGTGTTCGATGGCTGGAAGGCTCTCGGCGGTACCGGTGAAGTGATTGGCTTCATGCTGTTCTGGGCCTTGAACCTGTGGGTGGTGATTCGCGGCGCGGACTCGATCAAATGGCTGGAAACCCTCTCGGCGCCGTTGTTGGTACTGGTGGGTGTGGGCCTGTTGGTGTGGGCCATGCCGAATGTATCGATGACCGAGTTGCTGGCGATCCCGGCCAAGCGTCCGGAAGGGGCCGGCGTGGCCAGTTACTTTGCTGCCGGGCTGACCGCCATGGTCGGCTTCTGGGCCACGTTGTCGCTGAATATTCCGGACTTCAGCCGTTACGCGAAAAGCCAGAAGGATCAGATCATCGGGCAGATCATCGGCTTGCCCCTGACCATGTTTCTGTTCGCCTCCCTTGGCGTGGTGATGACGGCCGCGTCGGTCAAACTGGTGGGCGTCACCGTCTCCGACCCGGTCACCCTGATCGGTCATATTCAGAGCCCGGTCTGGGTGGCACTGGCCATGGCGCTGATCATCATCGCCACGCTGTCCACCAACACCGCGGCCAATATCGTGTCGCCGACCAACGACTTCCAGAACGTCGCGCCCAAGCTTATCAACCGCACCAAAGCGGTGATGCTGACCGGCCTGGTCGGGTTGGCGCTGATGGCCCATGAACTGCTGAAAAAGCTCGGGCTGATCGTCTCGGATCTAAGCCTGGAGACGGTGTATTCCAACTGGTTGCTCGGCTATTCGAGCCTGCTGGGGCCGATCGCCGGGATCATGGTGGTGGACTATTTCCTGATCAAGAAACAGCAATTGGATCTGGCCGGCCTCTATCGTGACGACGTGTACCCGGCGTGGAACTGGTTTGGTTTCATTGCATTCGGCGTGCCGGTGGTGTTGACGCTGCTGTCGCTGGGCAGCGATGCCTTCAGCTGGTTCTACAGCTACGGCTGGTTCACCGGCTCGGCCCTGGGTGGGCTGATTTATTACGGTTTGTGTTCGATGCGGCCGAGCCCGACTGCTGTGAAATCGGCGGTGTGAGGGATGGCCCCTTCGCGAGCAAGCCCGCTCCCACATTTGAAATGCATTCCAAATGTGGGAGCGGGCTTGCTTGCGAAGGGGCCATCCCTCACAGTCACCAACAATTTTCATGAAGAAACCAATAACAACTGCCTGAGGAGATCACCATGAACGCAGCCATAGACGTTCTGCAATCCACCCATCAGCACATCAACCGCGACCGTCTGTGGCAGTCGCTCATGGACCTGGCCAAGCTCGGTGCCACGGTCAAGGGCGGTGTCTGCCGACTGGCCTTGACCGACCTCGACCGCCAGGCCCGGGATATCTTCGTCAAGTGGTGCGAGGCGGCCGGCTGTACCGTCAGCATCGACGCGGTCGGCAACATCTTTGCCCGCCGCCCCGGTCGCAACCCGAACCTGCCGCCAGTGATGACCGGCAGCCACATCGACACCCAGCCCACCGGCGGCAAGTTCGACGGCTGCTTCGGCGTGCTGGCCGGGGTCGAAGTCTTGCGTACTCTCAATGACCTCGGCGTGGAAACCGAAGCACCGCTGGAAGTGGTGGTCTGGACCAACGAAGAAGGCTCGCGCTTCGCCCCGTGCATGATGGGCTCCGGCGTGTTCGCGGAAAAATTCACCCTCGAGGAAACCCTGGCCAAGGTCGATGCCGAGGGCGTGACCGTCGGCGAAGCGCTGAACGCCATCGGCTATGCCGGGCCGCGCCAGGTCAGCGGCCATGCCGTGGGGGCGTATTTCGAGGCCCACATCGAGCAAGGCCCGATCCTTGAGGACGAACACAAAACCATCGGCGTGGTGATGGGCGCGCTGGGGCAGAAATGGTTCGACCTGAAACTGCGCGGTGTCGAAGCCCACGCCGGCCCGACGCCAATGCACCTGCGCAAGGACGCGCTGGTCGGCGCCGCGGTGATCGTCGGCGCGGTCAATCGCGCCGCCCTCGGCCATCAACCCCACGCCTGCGGCACCGTCGGCTGTCTGCAAGCCTACCCCGGCTCGCGCAACGTGATTCCCGGCGAAGTGCGCATGACCCTGGACTTCCGTCATCTGGAACCGGCGCGACTCGATTCAATGATCGCCGAAGTCCGCCAGGTCATCGAAACCACTTGCGAGGAACACGGCCTGACCTTCGAACTGACCCCCACCGCCGATTTTCCGCCGCTGTACTTCGACAAAGGTTGCGTCGAAGCGGTACGCGGCGCGGCGCAAGGGCTCGGCCTGTCGCACATGGACATCGTCAGCGGGGCAGGGCACGACGCGATCTTCCTCGCCGAACTCGGCCCGGCCGGGATGATTTTCGTACCTTGTGAAGGCGGTATCAGCCATAACGAAATCGAAAACGCCGCGCCCGACGACCTGGCCGCCGGGTGCGCCGTGTTGTTGCGGGCGATGCTGGCGGCTTCGCAGGCGATTGCCAGTGGCAAGCAGGCGGCTTGACCACTGGCCTAGCGGGGCAATAGGCAGCGGGGATGCTCAACGGCGGGTTTGCAGTGCTTTGAACATCAGCATCCCCGCCAGCATGGCGATGGCGAATACCCAGGCCTGCCAGTGCCCTGTCGGCAGCAACACCAGTGCCGGGCCGGGGCAGATGCCGGCAATGCCCCAACCGATGCCGAAGAGCAGGCTGCCACCGATCAGGCGTCGGTCCAGCTCACGGCTGACCGGCAACTGCATCGGCGCCCCCAGCAAGGACGTTGGTTGTTTCATGGCCCAATGAAACGGTGCCCAGGCCACGGCAATGGCGCCGATCATGACCAGCGCCAGGGAGGGATCCCACACACCGGTAATGTCCAGAAACCCCAGCACTTTGGCCGGGTTTGCCATGCCGGCCAGCAACAGGCCGATGCCGAACAGCAGGCCGGCGAGGAAAGCGGTCAGTTTGCGCATGCTCAATACCCCAGCAGATGACGCAGGACGAACACCGTCGCGAAGCCGGCGAACATGAAGCTCAATGTCGCGGCAATGGAGCGTGGTGACAGGCGCGAGATACCGCACACACCGTGGCCACTGGTGCAGCCGGAGCCATAACGAGTGCCGACGCCGACACACAATCCGGCGATGATCAGCCCCACCGCGCCGGTTTTGAATTCGATGGCCGGCCACGCATGAAACAGCACCCACACCAACGGTGCCGCCAACAGTCCGAGCAGGAACAGGGCTTTTTCGCCCCGTCCTGAATCATTACGCTCAAGCAGGCTGCCCAACAGCCCGCTGATCCCGGCAACCCGCCCGTTGGCCACTACCATTACGCTGGCGGCAAGGCCGATCAGGACCCCTCCCGCGAGGGCGGACCACGGGGTGAAGTGAAGAGAATCAAACGTCATGGCAACTCTCCGGATAGGCAAGGAGCGGCACTAAACCACTCTTTTCCTATTGAGCATAGGGCTACTTTGGGAGGGCTGCGGGTGCCGGGCTTTGCACTATCACAAGCGCCTGCGGTCGTAATCTTCACTGGGCCGCGCGCAAAGGTGCCGCCGCAATTGTGGAGCTGCAATGAGCCAGGACGTCCTGACCACCGAAACCAATCGCCGCCAGTTGCAGCAGATCATCGCCGGCCTGTCCGATGGGGTGATTCTGCTGGAGCTCGACCAGACCATTCTCTGGGCCAATGACGCCGCGCTGGCCATGCACGGTGTCAGCGAGATTGGCGAATTGGGGGCCAATGCCGGGGAGTACGCCCAGCGTTTTGCCTTGCGTTATCGCAACAATCATCCGGTCGCGATAGAGAACTATCCGATCAGCCGCGTGGCCCGTGGCGAGACGTTCAGCGATGTGATGGTGGAGGTGACGCAGCTGGAAAATGAAGAGCGCACCTGGGTTCACAGCGTGCGCAGCATGGTGCTGGCGGACCGTGCCGGTGAGCCGGAATCGTTGGTGCTGATCATGAACGACGTCACCGACTGGGCCAGCGCCGAGCAGCGTTTCGAAAAGACCTTCAACGCCAACCCGGCCCCGGCCGTGATCTGCCGCCTCAGCGATTTACGCTACATCAAGGTCAACCAGGGCTTCGTGGAAATGACTGGCTATGCCCGTGATCAGGTGATCGGCGCTTCGGCTTATGAGCTGGATGTGCTGGAGCGCGCCGAGAACAAGGACTTGGCCAAGCAGCGTTTGCGTGACGGCGCCACCATTCCGCAGATGCAGGCCGAGCTGCAATTGGCCGACGGTGGCAGCAAGCAGGTGATCGTTGCCGGGCAACCGCTTGAGCTCAACGACGAAGCTTGCATGCTGTTTTCCTTCGTCGACATGGAGCTTCGGCATAAGGCCGAAATCGCCCTGCGCCAGAGCGAGGAACGGTTCGCCAAAGCCTTTCGCCTGACGCCGGTGCCGATCCTGGTGTGCCGCGCCGCCGACCAAGTGGTGATGGACGTCAACGAAGCCTTCCTGGAGTCCCTTGCATTTCCCAATGATGAAGTGCTCGGCAAGACCGTGGCGCAACTCGGCTTCATCGATGACGCGGGCGCCCGCACGCGACTGTTTGCGACCCTGGAGAAAAGCGGGCGCGTGGATCGTGTCGATGTCAGGGTGCGCAGGAAGGATGCCGGGCTGATTGATTGTGCGGTCTCGGCGGACACCGTGAATATTCAGGACGGCTCTTGCTACCTGCTGGTGTTGATGGACATCACCGAGCGCAAACGCACCGAGCTGGAGTTGGTGTCGGCGATCGAAGAGGTGATGAAAGATGCGTCCTGGTTCAGCCGTACGCTGATCGAAAAACTCGCCAACGTGAAGAACGTCAGTTCGCCGCAGTTGCCCAGTGTGTCGTTCACCGACCTGACCGCCCGGGAGCGCGATGTGCTCGGCCTGATCTGTGAAGGCCTGGCCGACAAGGAGATCGCCGCGCGTCTGAAACTGGCACCCAATACGGTGCGCAATCATGTGTCGACGGTGTATTCCAAACTCGGCGTGCACAGTCGCAGTGAAGCGATCGTCTGGGCCCGGGAGCGGGGTTTGTTTTCCAGCGAGAGCCGCTCCAGGGGGCTGCGCTAAGGTGCAAATGCACTAGTGGGGATGGTGCAATTTCATGTGTTGATCGGGTGGGGCTTTTTCTAGGCTGTGAGGGTGCGAGACGTGGCTTGGGCCCGCTATCGCCTCCTCTTCGATGCAGCTATAGGAACAGCCACATGGGTGCGAACAGAACAAGCGGGCAGTGGATTTTGCGCCGTCGCCAAGGTGAGTCGGGATGAATTATCTGGCGCAATTACGTACGCAGTTGGAGCGGAGCTTTTCGCCGTTGGCCTGTGAGTGTGCGCTTACGGGGGATAATTCGTTGACGGTGAAGCTTTATCATCCAGCGACAGGGCAGGTGGATCTGGTGGTCAGCGGGTTGAGCGTGGCGACGCTCCGGACGCCGAAGGCAGTGGCAGCCTTGATTGAAGAGCTGCGCTATGAGCTTGAAAGCAGTGGCTTGCATCGATCCTCCGCTCTTTAGGCGTCATATCCCGCAGGCCGCGGTAATGGAGTTGTTGCTGTCTTTCTGGCATTGGCGGGTAGCTAAGCTATAAGGAATGCGAGGGTATTTCTTTTCTGTGACAGGGCCGCGGGTGCGCGGTGTGGTTTTCGAGTCGCGGAAAATGTCGATTACTTACCGCGGGTCAGCCTATGAACAGTTTTGGAAAATTTGCTTTTTCGCCACTGTCGCTCGCACTCTGCATGGCGATTCTGGGTGGTTGTGCCAGTCCTCCGCCTCCACCCCCTGCGGCGCCGCCACCGACGCCGGTTCGCACCTGCTCGACCACCGAAAGTACCGATGTGCAGGGTGATATGAGGGCTGAGGGGCAGGTGACCCGAACCACGACCCTGACCCGTTGCGTCACTCAGTAAGCCTGGTCTGGCGTACCGCCAGCGGCGCTGTGCGCGGCTGGCGGGTATGGCCCGAGTCGCGCTTCAGATTTCCTCGATCCTGACCCAACGTGACTCCCGTGCCGCCAGACGAATCGCCGTCGCCAGGCGTTCGACTTCCCATGCCTGCTCGAAATCGGTGCCGTCCTGGCCGAGTCCGGCCAGCGCCATCACCAGCTCATGCACTTCAAGGGTCTTGAGTTCGTTGTAACCCAACTGGTGCCCCGGCGCCGGGCTGAAGGCGGCGTAACCCGGCAAATCCGGCCCCGCCAGCAGCCGTTGGAAACCGCCTTGCCCGGCACGATACAGCCGCAGTTCATTCAAGCGTTCCTGATCGAACGCCAGGGTGCCTTGGGTGCCGCTGATTTCAAAACTCAGGTGATTCTTGTAGCCGTGTTTGAGCCAGCTGCTGCTGAACGTCCCTCGCGCGCCATTGGCGAACCGCAGCAACGCGTGGACCTGATCGTCGACCGCGACCTCGCGCCGTTCCTGACCACCCAATGTAACGGGGCGTTGCGCGTGTACGGTCTGGGTATCCGCGCACACCGCCTCGACGTCGCCCAGCAGATGACGGGCCATGGCCAGCAAATGACTGCCCAGGTCCGCCAGGGCGCCGCCGGCGTAATCGGTGTCACAGCGCCAGGACCAGGGTGAAACGGGATCGGCCATGAAGTCTTCGCTGAACTCGCCCTGGAAACTGATGATCTGCCCCAGCGTTCCGTTTTGAATCAAATCCCGAGCCAGGCCGATGATCGGATTGTGCTGATAGTTGTAACCCACCCGCGTCACCACGCCAGCGGCTTTGGCGGCAAGGCGCATGGCACTGGCCTGCTCGAGACTCACCGCCAGCGGCTTTTCGCAGTACACCGGTTTACCGGCGGCGATGGCAGCCATGGCCATGGGGTAGTGCAGATGATTGGGGGTGGTGATGGCGATCAGGTTGACCTTCGGGTCGTCGATCAGCTGTTGCCAGTCGCTATGGGCTGCATCGAAGCCCCAGGTGTCGGCGCAGTGACGGGCGCGCTGCGGATCGGCGTCGGCGAGGGCGGCCAGTTTGAGCTTCAGCGGCAATTCAAAAACGGCGCTGACGTTGCGAAAGGCCAAGGCGTGGGCGCGGCCCATGAAACCTGTGCCGATGAGTCCGATACCGAGTTCGCGCATAGCCGGGGTCCTTGGGTTTTTATTTTCAGGAGGGCTATTAATGGAATAAAAATTCCCCAAATGCAATTGGTGGAATAAATATTCTTTGTTGGCTTGCTCTGGAGGCACCGATCCTTTCTACGCGGGGCACGCGCAAATAAAAACAAACAGCCTTGAGGCTAATGCTGGTCAGTTAAGCGAAATCTCTGTGGGAGCGGGCTTGCTCGCGAAGACGGTGGCACCGTCAACATGAATGTCGCCTGACACTCCGCTTTTGCGAGCAAGCCCGCTCCCACAGGTTCCGTGGCTTAACTGACAGGCTGCCTTTGGTTTATTCGCAAAACCGAATCAGGACAGGAACCCGCCATCCACATTCAGCGAAACCCCGGTCGTATAGCTGGAAGCATCACTCGCCAAGTACAACACCGCACCGGCCATTTCACTCGGATCCGCCACGCGCTTGAGCGGAATCTGCTGCAGCGCGGTTTGTAGAATCGCGTCGTTTTTCACCAGCGCCGAAGCAAACTTGGTGTCGGTCAAGCCCGGCAGTAGGGCGTTGCAACGAATGCCGAATTGCGCGCATTCCTTGGCGAACACTTTGGTCATGTTGATCACCGCTGCCTTGGTCACCGAGTAGATGCCCTGGAAGATCCCCGGCGAGATGCCGTTGATCGAGGCGACGTTGATGATGCTGCCGCCACCGTGTTCGCGCATCAGCTTGCCGGCTTCCACCGACATGAAGAAGTAGCCGCGAATGTTCACGTCGACGGTTTTCTGGAAGGCGCTGAGGTCGGTGTCCAGCACGTTGCAGAACTGCGGGTTGGTCGCGGCGTTGTTGACCAGGATGTCCAGACGCCCGAATTGTTCGCGGATGGCGGCGAAGACCTGGGTGATCTGTTCCATCTCACCGATGTGGCAGGCAATGGCGGTGGCCTTGCCGCCGGCGGCGATGATCGCGTCGGCGACGTGCTGGCAGCCGTCGAGCTTGCGGCTCGAAACGATCACGTGGGCACCTTGCTGCGCCAGCAGTTTGGCGATGGCTTCACCGATACCGCGGCTGGCGCCGGAGACGAAAGCGATCTTGCCGTCGAGGTCGAACAACTGAGTCTTGGACATGATTTTTCCTTGTTATGTGGCCCGATCAGAGGCTGGATTTCTGAATGACTTGCAGGCTCATTTGCTCCAGCAGTTTGTTCATGTGAATGAACTGTGCGAAGCGTTTGTCCTGGGTCTGACCATGGAAGAAGCGGTAGTAGATCTGCTGCACGATGCCGGCCAGGCGGAACAGGCCATAGGTGTAGTAGAAGTCGAAATTGTCGATCTGGATGCCTGAGCGCTCGGCGTAGTAATCGACGAATTCGCGGCGGGTCAGCATGCCGGGGGCGTGGCTTGGCTGGCGGCGCATCAGTTGCACCGGTGCCGGGTCGTCGGCTTCGATCCAGTAGGCGAGGGTGTTGCCCAGGTCCATCAGCGGGTCACCGAGGGTGGTCAATTCCCAATCCAGCACGCCGATGATCTGCATCGGATTGTTGGGGTCGAGGATCACGTTGTCGAAGCGGTAATCGTTGTGGACGATGCTCGACGTCGGGTGATCGGCCGGCATCTTGTCGTTGAGCCAGGCCTTTACCGCTTCCCACTTCGGTGCGTCCGGGGTCAGGGCTTTTTCGTAGCGCTCGCTCCAGCCTTTGATTTGCCGCGCGACATAACCTTCGGGTTTGCCGAGGTCGCCCAGGCCATAGGCCGTGTAGTCGACCCGGTGCAGTTCCACGAACTTGTCGATGAAGCTCTTGCACAGGGTTTCGGTCTTCGCCGAATCCAGGCCCAGTTCCGGTGGCAGTTCGGCGCGCAGGATGATGCCCTTGACCCGTTCCATCACATAGAACTCGGCGCCGATCACCGATTCGTCGGTGCAGTGCACATAGGCCTTGGGGCAGTAGGGAAAACCGTCCCGCAGTTGATTGAGGATGCGAAATTCACGGCCCATGTCGTGGGCGGACTTGGCCTTGTGGCCGAATGGCGGCCGACGCAGGACGAATTCCTGTTCGGGGTATTCCAGCAGGTAAGTCAGGTTCGACGCGCCGCCCGGAAACTGGCTGATCACAGGCAAGCCACTCAGGCCCGGAATGTGCGCCTTGAGGTACGGATCGATCAGGCTGGCATCGAGTTCTTCGCCAGAGCGGATACGGGTGGACTGGTCAGTAAGCGCCATGCTTATCCCTTCTGCTTATTTTGGAGGCCAGACATCATTGGCTAATCTAATGGCGCGCCGGAGTGGCCACAAGCGCGGCACGGTCTTATAGGTTAGCGTGTTGCCGGATAATCAGTGTTCCTGATGTGCGCGAACAGGCGCGGCGGGCTATGGTTGAGGGAGCACCGCTTCCAGGAAGGAGATTCGACATGGGCTGTCCGCAAGTGTGCGCCACCGCGACCCTGCAGTGCAGTTTCGGCGCGGCGCCGGCGGTTCTCAATGTGCTGCCGGTGAATCGCACAATGACCGGTGGCATGCCGGCGGCGAACATCATGGATCACATTCCGCTGGTGAACGTCATGCCGTTCGGCACGTGCATGAGCATGGCCAACCCGATGGTCGCGGCCGCCACCGCCGCGGCGCTTGGCGTGCTGACGCCGATGCCGTGCATCCCGGCCACCGCCACCCCATGGATCCCCGGCGGCGCGCCGACCCTGTTGCTGGGCGGCATGCCGGCCCTCGATGCCAACAGCACCCTGATGTGCAACTGGGCCGGCGTGATCAAAATCGCGATGCCGGGGCAGATGCAGATGCTGATTCCCTGACTGCACATGATCAAACTGTGGGAGCGGGCTTGCTCGCGAAGGCGGCGTGTCAGGCGACATCGATGTTGAATATGCCGGCCTCTTCGCGAGCAAGCCCGCTCCCACAGGGGATTTCATGTGAATGCAGTATTTGCGAACAACAGTGATCATTGTGGGAGCGGGCTTGCCCGCGATGGGGCCATAACATTCAACACAACAGGCTCAGGCTTGAGCAGGATCGCTCCAGCGCCTGAACCACCAGCGCACCCGTGAGATCGGCTTGCCCTCGGCGTCCAGCGGTCGCCCATCGGCGGCGTAGCCCTGTTCCGGCTCCAGCAATTGACCGTTGAGGTAACGGGCTTCGACGGCCGGTTTGCCATTGGGATGAAAGCGCTGATAGCGCCCGTCACGCACGCCGTCGCGGTAGCACTCGACCTCGGCCAGTTGCCCATCGGGAAAGTAATTGAACGCCTCGCCATGCAGCAGCCCTCGGTGGTAAGTCGCCTTGCGCTGCAGCCAGCCTTGCGGGGCATAGAAACTGGCAACCCCCTGCAGCTTGTCATGGACAAACGGCAACTGCGCCGAGACTTTGCCATTGGGGTGGTAGAGCAGGGAGGTGCCTTGCAGTTCGCCCTGGCTGTAGTGCAAATCAGCCTGCGCGCGCCCGTCATCCTTGATGTGCAGCGCACCGTCGAGCTGGCCATCGAGCAAGCGCCCTTTGAGCTGTTTATCGTTCTGTTGCAAATCCAGCGGCGTGATGGCCATGGGTTCTCCTTGTCAGTTGACCTGCACCAGACCCCCCTTGATGGTCAGCATGCCGCCGCCATCCACGGTCTGCGAAGCGGCGCCCTTGTTGGTCAGGCTGATCCCGGCATCGTTGGTCATGGTCGTGCCGGCCTTGTTCTCCAATGAGGTGCCCGCCTGATTGCTCAGGGAGGTGCCGGCCTTCTGACTGATCGAAGTACTGGCCTCGGCCGCCAGATCGGCGCCGCTCTTGATCGAGAAACTGCCGCCGCTTTGCAGGGTCAGGCTGCCGGTCACTTTGATGGTCAGGTTGCCGTCTACCGTCAGGCTGTAATCACCGGTGACCTTGTGCGTGTAATTGCCGCCGGTACTGTGGGTCTGGTCAGCGCCCACGGTCACCGTGCGGCTGTCTTTCACATCGAGCGAGTCGCTGCCGGTCTGGATGGTCACGCTGCGTTTGCCTTTCTCCAGGGTCACGGTCTCGTCGCCGTCCTTCACCGTGCGGGTGCGGGCGTTCTGTACGGTCAGGGTTTCGTCATGGCCGACTGTGGCGGTGGTGTCGTTGAGCACGTTGATCTTCAGGTCTTTCTGCGCCTGCAAAAACACCTCTTCTGCATCCTTCTTGTCCTCGAAACGCAACTCGTTGAAACCGCCGCCACCCTTGGACGATTGGGTCTTGATCCCGGACTGGGTCTGATTGGCCGGTAGTGCATAGGGTAGGGCGTTGTCGCCGTTGTAGACGCAACCGGTCACCAGCGGCCGATCCGGGTCGCCATCGATAAAGGTCACGATCACTTCCTGGCCGATGCGCGGCACGAATTGCATGCCGAAACCCTTGCCGCTCCAGGGCAGCACCACCCGCACCCAGCAGGAACTGGCTTCGTCGTTCTTGCCATCGCGGTCCCACGGGAACTGCAACTTGATCCGGCCGTACTCGTCGGTCCAGATTTCTTCGCCCGCCTTGCCGACCACAATTGCCGTTTGCGGGTGCATGCGCGGTTTGGGGGTGATGCGTTCCGGGCGGTACGGCGTGGCCTTGGGGATTGCCTCGAAGCGATTGCGATAGCTGTCGTGACTGACGTCATGTGTCACCGCCGTCACTACCCAATCGATGTTCAACGTTGAATCATCGTGCCCGGCGAGGGTGAACCAGTGCCCCGGCACCAGCCAGCGGCAGTCACTCTCACCGACAAAACGCTTCTCCTGACTGCGCAACCCGTCGACCCGCTGCTTGGTCAGCGCATCGCCCCGAGCCTTGGCGTTGTAGCCACCCGGATGTTCGTACATCGACCGTGGCCCGGCCACCGCTTCAGCCTGACCGTACAGCGAAGTGGTCGGGGTGGTGAATTCATAATCCGTCGCCCGATACACCCCGGCCACCGCTTGCACACAGACTTGCCCGGAGCGAATGCCATGCAATTCACGCTCGCCCAACTGCTGGCCGAGATAGCTGACCTTCGGCCCGTTGGGGATCGGCACGAACGCGTCGTTGCTGTCGCCCAGCACCAGCGTGTGCTTGCCGTCCTCGTGGGTGAAAAACCAGAAAATCCCTTCTTCTTCCAGCAGCCGCGAAACGAACGCGAAATCGGTTTCGCCGTACTGCACGCAGTATTCGCGCGGGGTGTAAGTGCCGGTGAGTGAGAGCTTGAAGTCGGTGAAGGCATGGGCCTTGAAAATGGTGGTGACGATGTCTGAAGTGCTGAGGTTCTGGAACACGCGATTGTTGCTGGCCAGGGTCAGCCACCAGAGCCATGGCCGTAGTACAAGCTGATAACGCTCGGCGGTGGCGTCGGCGGGGAGTTGGCGGATTTCGGCGACCAGTGCGTCCAACGGGCGGGTGAGGGCGTCGTTGTGCAGGGTGGTGGTGACGTGGGTGGCGACGGCGGTGGTCAGGGTGAGCGAGGTGCCGTCGTTGAGGCCATTCAGAATTTGTGAGCCAAGGGCGTTCAGGGTTTCTTCGCCGGACAGCGACTCAGGGTAAAGCACCGACAGTGAAGCGGCGGTGAGGGAAAGGCTGGTGTTGCTGTCGGCAGTGCGGGGCATTGAATGGCCTCGGTTGGCGGATAAAGGGAGGGCTTACCACTTGAACTTGCCGCCTTTTTCATGGATTGCAGCCTGGTTATCGCTGACCCACCCATCCATCTCTCGGTCATTTCCGTAAACGTAGCTGTACATCACTACCGAATTTGCGACATAGGGACTGAGTTGCGGCCCGCAAAGAGGGCAGGGGCTGAGTTCGATATAGATACGGGTGACGAAGTTGCCGTAATCACCGTCCGGCAGTGCGACGCTATTGATCGCCTGGACTAACGCACTGATTTCCGCATGCCCGCGCAAGGTCGTGACGACTTTTTTGGTCGTGGTGGTGTAGTTTCCGAGGAGGTCCAGCTTCAGGGCGCTGTCGCCGAATTTGTACATCAGTACGCTACGCGAGGCGTCGAAATGTTCGACCACGGCGAAACAGGTTCCATGAGACGCTCCCGAGCCTGCCAGGGCGCGACGGGCTGAAGAGGACTCATGGCAAATACTGGCCAGGTCGGGAATGGTCCCGCCATTCGTGGCGTGGTTGGCGGCCAGCCAGGTGGCGTACAGGGGATTTGCCCCTGACATGGCTACATTGCCGCCTGCGTAACGACCGACTTTATGGACTTCCGTCATGTCTATCTCCTGTTGAAAACCCCGCTCAGTTCACGCCGCCAATTTACCTGTCACCTGCGCCGTCCCCTTTTTCTCTTCTTTTCTTCTCCTTGGTTTCTTTAGTGAGCACTGCCCGCAGCGACATGTTCTATTTGGCAAAGCATAAATCCGTCTGCTTTTTATTCTTTTCATTGCTATTGTCCAGCAGGTTGCAGGCGATGTTGGTACTCGGCCCATAATAATGCTTCTACACGAGGGTGTTGATTGAGTCGGTTAATCATGAACTCCGCCTGGGCGGTAGCTTCCTCATCGGGTGCGTTCCTTGAACCAGAAAAAACCTGGTTGTAGACAACTTTCCAGACTGAAACTGCGGGATATACGTTTACCAATTCCAGAATTTTTCTCCCACAACCTACGGGGTATACGTGGCCCGCAACATTGAATGCCTGTGAGCGCGAACAAGGGCTTCTGCTTATAAATATTTCAACCAGATAAGGTATAGCGCCGTACTGAACGATGCTCTCTTGAAAACCTCTGATCATCTGCATCTCGGCATGTCCACCCCATGGGCGAAATACCCCTTCGGAATGCTGTGAGGCGCTGGTCCGTCGATATGGGGCATTTGGTTCTGACCAATAAACCTCCAGCGTGTCATCGTCACTGTCGAATCGGGTCACACACCAGTCCTCGCTGTCACCAAAAGCAATGACTCCTTGTTCGCCTCTGAGTCGGCTCAAACAGTAATTTAGACTCGTCATATCTATCTCCCTTTTCGTGACTGTCTCAAGGGTTGCATTGTGGCGCCCCGAGTGTTCTGGTCGGACCGTGTGTCATTTTTTAACGGCTTCGCAATACCGAAGTAAGGGCACCAAAGTACGGGGCCCCACACCGTAATTTTGTGCATGTGGGCTATTTGGCTATGGTAGGGAGCATTCTTTTTTTCTGCATTATTTCCGGCGACACCTAGTCCTCCTTTCTTGATGATGCAGAACGCATGTCCGACGGTGCTTGAACTTTCGTTAAATCCATGAACTCCGGTATTAACTGCCAAATATCGACCGTCCACGTCCTTCGCCATGGAAGTTTTAAGTTCACCCCAGGGTGTGTTGCTATATATTTTTCCCATACATAATTTTTCTGCAATGCTTTCGACAATGATGTCGTTTTCAAGTTTTTTTGCTGAGTTGATCCAGCCCTTTTGCAAGAAAAAATTGATGGTGGTGTGTACGTTTATTCCCAGTACTCTGGAAAAAGACATTGCCACGCAATTTTTATCTTCGTCGAGCATGTTTTCTGGTCTGTTAGTATCCAGATCTTTGATTTCAAACGGGTTATAGGGCATCAGACGACTCCTCCGAGATAAAACAAGAGGAATGGGTTGAGGGATTATTCCAACACCCACTCCGCCAGTTTCCCAGTTACCTGGGTCATCAATACGTTTTCAACATCCCGCGCACCCGCCGCGCTGCACTTGGCCAACACCGCCTGCACAATCCCGGCATCGAACTCGAACTGTTTCCCGGTCGCCGCTTTGTACCGCCCACGCAATTTCTCCAGCTTCGCCAACACAATTCCTTCCAGCGTCGCTTCATCCAGCGGTCGATACGCCACCACCGTCATGCGCGCCAGGAACGCCGGGCGAAAGGCTTTCAGCAGCACGTTGTGCAGCGCTTCGTTGAAGGCATCGGTGCCCAGTTGCGCGGTCGGTGTGTCGAGCAGCAACTCAGCCCCGACGTTACTGGTGGCGAGCATCACGGTGTTTTTGAAGTCCACCACCAGCCCGGTGCCGTCTTCCATGACTCCTTTGTCGAAGACGTTGTAGAAGGCTTCGAGCACATCCGGGTGGGCCTTTTCGATTTCGTCCAGCAGCACCACCGAATAGGGTTTGCGCCGCACCGCTTCGGTGAGTACACCGCCACTGCCGTAGCCGACGTAGCCGGGCGGGGCGCCTTTGAGTTGGCTGACGGTGTGGGCTTCCTGGTACTCGGAAAGATTGATGCTGATCAGGTTGCGTTCGCCGCCATACAGCGCGTCGGCCAACGCATAGGAGGTTTCGGTTTTGCCCACGCCAGTAGGGCCGACCAGCAGGAACACGCCGACCGGTTTCTGTGGGTCGGTGAGGCCGGCGCGGTAGGCTTGCAGGCGTTGGGCGATGGTGTTCAGCGCGGTGCTCTGGCCCATGACGCGCAGGCCCATGCGCTGGCCGAGGGTGCGCACGGCATGGGCTTCGTCGGCGAGCATTTTGCCCACCGGGATGCCGGTCCAGCCGGCAATCACCGCGGCCACGGTTTTGCCGTCGACCTGTTCCGGCACCAGCGGATCGTCCTGGCGAATGGCGTCCAGCCCAGCCTCCAGGCGCACCAGTTCGGCGGCCAGATGATCGATGCGGCTGTCGGTGGCTTCGTCCGGTTTGTCGTTGTCGGCGCGTTCGCTCAAGGTGAGCAGTTCGCGGCGGGTTTCCAGCAGTTCGCGCACGGCGATCCGTTCTTCGTTCCAGCGGGTTTCCAGTTCGCGAATGGCCTGCACGTTACCCACGGATTCGGTTTCCAGCAGGGTGATGCGTTCACGGTGATCGAGCCCGGTGGCCTGTTCGCGACGCAAGCGTTCGACTTCATCCTTGAGGCTCTGCTGGCGGTGGCGCAGGCTTTCCAGGGGAGGCGGCACGTCATGCTGGCCGAGGGCGACTCGGGCGCAGGCGGTGTCGAGCACGCTGATGGCCTTGTCCGGTAACTGGCGCCCAGAGATGTAGCGGTGGGACAGTTTCACCGCTTCGTGGATCGCCGCGTCCAGCACCTGCACGCCGTGATGCTGTTCCAGTTTCGCAGCCACGCCACGGAGCATTTCCACGGCGGTGATTTCGTCCGGCTCCTCGACTTGCACCAACTGAAAACGCCGGGCGAGGGCCGGGTCTTTCTCGAAGTATTTTTTGTACTCAAGCCAGGTGGTCGCGGCCAGGGTGCGCAACTCGCCACGGGCCAGCGCCGGTTTCAGCAGGTTGGCCGCGTCGCTGCCACCTTCCGCGCCGCCAGCGCCGATCAGGGTGTGGGCTTCGTCAATGAACAGAATGATCGGCTTGTCGGCGCTGCGCACCGCGTCGATCACGCCTTTGAGGCGTTGCTCGAACTCGCCCTTGACCCCGGCGCCAGCCTGCAACAGGCCGAGGTCGAGTACCCGCAGGCTGACTTCCTGCAACGATGGCGGCACGTCCCCGGCGGCTATGCGCAAGGCCAGGCCTTCGACCACCGCCGTTTTGCCCACCCCCGGCGCGCCGACCAGGATCGGGTTGTTTTGCCGACGCCTGAGCAGGATGTCGATGCACTGACGAATCTCGCCGTCGCGGCCGACGATGGGGTCGATACGCCCGGCGTGGGCGTCGGCGGTCAGGTCCTGAGTGAACTGGTCGAGCACGGAGTCCTGTTTCGGTTGTGGGTTGCTGGCACTGACCGGCCGCGTGCCACCAACGTGTTCGCGCGAGTTTTCGGTCCACTCCAGCAAGTTGCTGCGCAAGGCTTCCCGTGGAATTTTCAACAGCGACGAGGCGCTATTGAGCAGCAGGCTGCGGCGCTCGTCGCGGTCGAGCAAGGCCAACAGCAACAAGCCGGAGCGAATGCTTTCGAGGCCGAGCACGCTGGCCTGAACCACGGCGTCTTCGAGCAGGCCGATGGTGTGCGCCGAGAGCGCCGGGGTGCGGGTGCTGCCGGATTTGAACAGTTCCAGGGCCTTGTTGATTTCCGCCGTCAGGGCATCGCGCTCCAGGCCGAAGCGCGGCAGCAGCCAGGCGAAGTCACCGCCCTCGATGTCCAGCAACTCCAGCAGCAAGTGCTCGATTTCGACGTAATGATGACCCCGTTGCAGGCAGCGCTGCGCGGCCCGTTCGAGGGCGCGGCGGTTGTCCGGGTTGAGGCGTCCGATCAAGCTGGCCAGTTCCATGTTCAGGTGATCTCCAGCTGACGAAGGCGGGTTTCGATCCGTTGCACGGCGAGGCTGGTCTGGCGTTGCAGGCCGCCGTTCCAACTGAGCAAGGGCGGGGCCTGACGACCGAGTTTCATCGGGCTGGCACCGCGCACCAACAGCACCAGCGTGCAATCCAGGTCGGGGCCGAAATACAGCGCGCTGAGACTGGCCAGCACCGGATGGGCTTCACCGTCCGGCAGAAACTGCGCGGCCTGCGCCGAGGTCAGCGGGCCGAGGGTCAGGCGGATGCCGGCGTGTTCATCCCAGACCCGGGTGCCGGCCACCGCGCTACTTCCCAGTTGCAGGTTGCGCCCGCCCGGTTGCAGTCGACTGCGACTGGCCGGTGGGATTTCCCGCCAGGCACCTTCATAGGCGCTGAGTTCTACCGGCAGCTCGAAGTGCTCGCGCACGATTGCGGCGAAACCGGCCAACGAGCGACGACCGTCGGCAAACAACGCGCTGCACGCCAGTACTGCGGAGTCGGGTACGGCCTGGCGTTCCTGCAAGGCTTTGGGCAACAGCCCGGTCAGGGCCCGAAGTTGCGCCTGCACCGGCGACGCGCCGGGGGCCGTGAAGCCGACGGCGATCCGGTGTTTGCGCATAACCTTGTACAACAGGCTGAGCAAGCGATGCTGGAACAGATCGAGAAACTCGGCCGGTGCATGATCCTTGGCCCGGGCCCGTTGTTGCAGCCATTCCTGATAGGCGTAGGGCAGGGGGCCATCGGGCCCGCCGAGGCCGAACACTGGCGTCGTGAGCGTCAGTGGCTGGCCCGCTTCCTGGGTCAGGCTTTCGATTTCGCTGGCGGAAAACAGCGGTGTCAACGGCCCGCGCAGGCGCAAGGCTTCTGCTTGAGGGGCGGTGCCGCTGCCCAGGGATTCGGCTTGCGGGTGTTCGCGTTCCAGCAGCAACAACGCCTGCAACAACTCGAACGCCTGCGGATCACGCCGCAGCTTCTGGCTCAGGCTCAGAGGGACAGCGGCATGCCAGCTTGGGGTTGCCATGTCCTGACCTCCTTGTCTGACTGGACCAGGACCGTGCGCACGAAGCGATTGGCCGTGGCATAGAGTGAAAAGAACTGCGCCAGCACCGCTGAGAACAACACGGCGCTGCTGCCGACGAAATGCTGCGGATCGAGTTGCAGCCGGACTTCCAGCCCATTGCGCCAGCCGCGCCAGGCATCTTCGCCGACATGGGCGATCACCCGTTCGCAGCCGAGGCTCAACAAGCCGTCGATCTGCCGCAAGGCGCTGGCCTCGTCACGCAGGTTGTGCAACTGGAGGATTTCCTTGAGGGCATCCAGCGCCTGCGACCCCTCGACCAGTGACAAATGATTGAGGGTCAGTTGCGACACCAGCCGCCAGCGCGATTCGCCGTCCAGTCGCGGCAAACTCTGCGGGCTCGGCGGGTTACGCAAACGGGCCCAGGCCACCGGCCCCGGTCGTTCGAAACCCAGGGGCGTGCCGGCGGGCAGGCTCTGGGCCAGGTGCCGGTTGGTGCACAGCAATTCGGCGGTGAGGCTGTATTCGCTGGCCTCGGTCAGCGGATCGAGCCGGGTGTCCACCAGGCTCACCATCAGGTCGGTGCCCAGCCGATTCGGGGTCATGCCGCTGACCCGCCGCGCATGCCAATAGCATTGTTTGTCGCCGCCGATATGCTGGCTGCCGTAATACGCTGGCACCCGTTGCACGCCCTGGCTTGAGCTGGCGCGCATGGCGCGGATGCTGTGGATCTCGACGCTGTTTTCCCGGTGGCTGTCGGCGACCAGGCGATACTCGCTGCGGGTACCGTCCGGGCGCAGGGGTTCCGATGTTCGCGGAAACAGGTTGATTGCCGGCGCGCAGCCCAGGGCGAAGTCGCTCGCCTGAAGGTGCAGACGGTTGGCCGGGGCGCGGTCGAACACGATGTACAGGTACAGCGTCTGGCTATCGCTGGCGGCGCCGGCCAATGGAATGTCGAAGAAGTTGAATTTGTCCGGGAACGCAAAGTACTCGGCGAGCAGGCGCATGCCCGGATGCACACCGTCCTCGTCCGGCAACAGCACTTCGTCGCTGGCAAAACCGACGATTTGCGGTAATCCCGCCAGCATGACCGGCACGCTGCCGACCGGTCCGGCCAGCACCTTCACGGCGTGGGCGCCGAGCAGGTCATACAGGCAGGCGTTGATCACCGGGGAGGCGGCCAGGTGCACGCGCAATTGTTTGATGGCCAGCGTCGACCACTGGTTTTCACCCAAACAACGCAGGCTCAGGCGCAGGGCCGAGCGTGCTTGCGCCACACCGGTCAGGGCCTGGGCTTCGTCGCTGCCCAGCAGCAACGCTTCATTGATTTCCACCGGCCACAACCGAACCGCGGCGCTGGTGCGAAAGTGGATGCTCTCGCCTTTGCTGGTGGTCACGAACAGTGGTGTGTCCCGTGGCAACGGATAACCATCGTTCAGGTTGCCCTTGCTCGGGTCCGGCTCGAACTGCACGATCGCGCAGGACGGCAGCGGCCGCATGGCCAACGGGTAAAGCTGTTCGAGCAAGGCATCGCTGAATTCGGCGTAGTCGTCATCGAGCCGCCGTTGCAGGCGTGCGGCGAGCAAGGCGAAACCTTCGAGCAGGCGTTCGACATGCGGGTCGGGGCATTCACCGGGGGACAGTTCCAGGCGTCTGGCGACCTTGGGATAACGCTCGGCAAAAACGCTTCCGGCGTGGCGCAGCCAGGTCAGTTCGCGTTGGTAATAATCGAGCAGTTGCGGGTCAATCGAGTCGCTCATGACGCACCTCAAGACCATGGCTGGCCTTCTCGATGACAAAGGCCACGGGCCAGTGCTGCTGGCCGCTGCGTAACTCGCCCACCAGCCGAATGCTCAGTTGCTGCGGATGGCCGGGGACCGGATTGACCTGGACCTCGCCCAGTTGCAGGCGCGGTTCGAAATGGTTGATGGCCTCGCGGACTTCCCGCGCCAACTGACGACGGTCATCGCTGCGCTGCTGTTGCAAGGCCGTCCAGTCAGCGATGCCGTAGTCGAGAATGCTCGGCGGGGAGGTCAGCGGACGTGAGCCGCGTCGGGTGTTGAACAGGCGCAGCAACTCCGTGTGTACCGAGTCGAGCAGCCCCTGGCGATCGAACGCCTGCACGGTGCCGACCTCGCTGGCGGCGAGGCGCTCGAACAGCGGTGGGAGCATGCCGGTGCCTGCCATGGCCGACGCGTCCGCTTACTTGACGAGCTTGTTGGCGGCCATGTCCCAGGTCGAGGCGGCCGTGCCTTCCTTGGTGCCGTCGTCTTTCTGGGCGGTGAGCTCCCACTTGATCTTGGTGAAGTTCAGGGAAATGGTTTCCACCGGTTTGCCACCCGTACCACCACTGACGCTGACATTGGACAGCACCACGTTGGTCAGGGTGTAGATGATGAACGGCATCAGCTTGCCGCTGCCTTCGGCGGCGTTACGGCCGATGGTGATCTTGGCTTCGGGGATCGGTTTGCCGGCGCAGCAATATTCGTTGAGGGAGGGCGTCGAGCTGTCGACGAATTTAGTCAGGGTGAATTCGCCGATGTGCGGCTTGCCGGAGGTGCGCTCCGAGTTGCTGACGTCGTTGGTCACCTGCATCGCCACGTTGTGGCTGTAGGACATGACTTCGATCTTGTCCTTGTAACCCTCGAGCAGGCTATCGCCTTTGATGTCGCCGCCGAGGTCGAGAATGATTGCATCCATCGCATGAAACTCCTGAAGAAATTCAATTTAGACACGTGAACGGTTGCCGAACCCTAAACCTGTGGCGAGGGGGCTTGCCCCCGTTGGGCTGCGCAGCAGACCTAAAAGCAAGGGCCGCTGCGCGCCCCAACGGGGGCAAGCCCCCTCGCCACAGAGGTTTCACCGACTTTAGGCGGCTGCCGGTGGCGGCAGGGTCGCGACCAGGCGGATCGACGCGGTCAGCTCCTCAAGCTGGAAGTGCGGCCGCAGGAACACCGTGGCCTTGTAGGCACCCGGCTTGCCGGCGACCTCGGTCACATCCACCCGGGCTTCACGCAACGGGTACTGCGCCTTGATTTCTTGCGGCGCGTTGTCGTTGATCAGCACGTAGTCGGCGATCCAGTTGTTGAGGTAGGTCTGCACGTTGTCGCGGGTCATGAAGCTGCCGACCTTGTCGCGCATGATCACCTTCAGGTAGTGCGCGAAACGCGAGGCCGCGAGCACGTACGGCAGCATCGCCGAAATCCGCGCGTTGGCGTTCGCCTCGTTGGTGTTGTAGAGCTTGGATTTGTTGGTGGTCTGGCCGCCGAAGAACACCGCCACGTCGCTGTTCTTTTTGTGGCACAGGGCGATGAAACCGAGGTCGTTGAGCTCTTTCTCGCGACGGTCGGTGATCGCCACTTCGGTCGGGCATTTGAGCGACAGATCGCCGGAGGTGGTGCGGAAGGTATGGGCCGGCAGGCCTTCGACCGCACCGCCGCCTTCGGCACCGCGAATCGCCGCGCACCAGCCATATTTGGCGAAGGCTTCGGTGATCCGTTGCGACAAGGCCCACGCGGCATTGCCCCACAGGTATTTGCCGTGGTCGCTGCCGTTGACGTCTTCGACGTAGTTGATGCCTTCCACCGGCGACGTGTCAGGACCGTAAGGCAGGCGCAGCAGGAAGTGCGGCAGCACCAGCGACACGTAGCGCGAATCTTCGCTTTCGCGGAACGAACGCCACTTGATCAGCTCCTGGCTCTCGAACACTTTCGACAGATCCCGTGGCACGGCCAGTTCGGTGAAGCTGTTCATGTCGAACAGCCGTGGGCTGGCAGCGGCAATGAACGGCGCATGAGCGGCCGCCGCGACGTTCGACAGTTTCTCCAGCAGGCCGATGTCCTGCGGGTGCCGGCCGAAGGTGTAGTCACCCACCAGCAGGCTGAACGGATGGCCGCCGAAGGTGCCGTATTCCTCTTCGTAGATCTTCTTGAACAGTGCGCTCTGGTCGAACTCGACGGCTTTTTCCAGGTCGTTCTGCAGCTCTTTCTGAGCCACGTTGAGCAGGCGCAGCTTCAGCCGGGAGCTGGTCTCGGTGTTCTTCACCAGCAGGTGCAGGCCGCGCCAGGAGGCTTCGAGTTTCTGCAGGTCCGGGTGGTGCAACACTTCGTTCAGTTGAGCGCTGATCAGCTCGTCGATCTGGCTGATGCGGTCGTTGATCATCGCCACGGTGTCCTTGTCGATGGCCATGCCTTCGTCGAGGACCTGGGTGGCGAATTCCGCGAGCATGTCGCGGGCGTAATCCTGCTGGCTGTCGTCATGGGCCATGCGGCCTTTGGCGATTATTTGGTCGAGCAGGGACAAAGTCTCGGTCGTACTGTCACTGACTTGGCTTTGGGCGGCGGATGAGGCGGGCATGGCAAAATTCTCCCTGGGTGGATGAACGATCAGGCTTGCGGTTCAGCCGGTGCTTCGCTGTCGCCAGCAGGAGCGGGAGCGGCGGTGTCCGGACGGGCCGATTTGATCTCCTGCAGTCCCTCGGTGTTGGCAATGACGTCACGCAACAGCTTGTCCAGATCATCGTTGCCATCGAGTTTGGTCAGCAGGTCGCGCAGACGCTGGCGCGCTTCGAACAGGCGCCGCAGCGGAGTGACTTGCTCGACCACCTTGACCGGGTCGAAGTCATCGATGTGTTTGAAGTTGAGCTCGATGTTGAGTTTGCTGCCGTCGCCGCTGAGGGTGTTGTTGACCTGCAAGGTGGCGCGCGGGCCGATCGAGGCGAGGACTTCATTGAAGTTGTCGCGGTCGATTTCGGTGAAACGCCGTTCATTCAATTTCGGGAGTGGTTCCAGAGGCTTGCCGGAGAGGTCGGCAAGAATACCGACAACCAACGGCAATTCTTTCTTCTCGATCGCGTTGCCGATTTCGACGTCGTAGGTGATTTGCACCCGGGGTGGGCGAACCCTGTCTAGCTTGTGCTGAGTACTTTCTGCCATGGTGGCTGACTCCGATGCATGAGGCGGGTGCAATGCATCGGGAGGCCCGTTTCATCGCATTCCCTTACTGGACCGTAGGTTAGAAAGGGAGGGCAGAGGACCTGTCATTCCTTTGACGAACCTTCCAAATTCGTCGTGCCGACCGAACTACCCAAGACGCTAGAACAGGTCTATAAAAAAGCAAACAAAAAACATTTTTGGACCGTGTCGAGAAAAGGAAAATTCATTTTGTACGCACGTTTTTTTTCTTGGGTTCTGCTCCTGTCACTCGCCGGGTGTTCGTTGTTCGGGCCTCGCGTCGATCTCGATAGCCTGACGCTGGACGTCGCGCCTCGCGCCAACGATGACACCCCGATTGCGGTGGACTTCATTGCGGTGAACGATCCGGACTTGCTCAAGCAACTGTCGGGCATCACCGCCCGCCAGTGGTTCGCCGAACGCGAGCAGTATCAGCGCGACTATCGACAGCTGATGGCAGTCTGGGGACTGGAGCTGGTGCCCGGCCAATTCATCGACAAACAACCCTTCCCGCTGGGGGGCAAGCGGGCAGCTGGACTTTTAGTCTTCGCCAGCTATAACACTCCCGGAGCACACCGGTTGCGGCTGGACGATCAAAGCAACGCCTGGCTCAAGTTCGACAGTCGCGAGATGACGCTGGTCAGCGACCACCCGAACTGAACACCGGATTGTGGCGAGGGGGCTCTGTGGCGAGGGGGCTTGTCGGAACGCCGCACCGCCCCGTTTGAGTGCGTAGCACTCACAAGATTGTTGGTGCATCAGCGATTTTGGGGCTGCTTCGCAACCCAACGGGGGCAAGCCCCCTCGCCACAGGATTGCTCCCACAGGGGCTGATGTTCAAGTCAGGCACCACAAGAGGTCGAAAGGAGTCGTATGAGTCTGCTACCTGACGCGGTTTGCTGGCATGAGGGCATGCAGTTGCTGCCCCAGCATTTTCAATTGCAGGGGCTGCGGGCAGAAGCGTTGGTAGCGCATTTCGCCCAGGCGTGTAATCCGTGGTTCTGGGGCGTGACCCGGGTTGAATTCGATCCCTCGGCACTGAGCGCCGGGCTGGTGCGCCTGCTCCATTTGCAGGCGACGTTGCCGGATGGTTTGCCGGTCAATCTGCAGGCCGGTGTCGGGCCGATGCTGGAGCTCGACGTCAGTGAAGCGATCGACGCCACCGACAACGCCACCGTCACCGTGTACCTGGCGGTCAGCCCGCTGTGGCGTGCCGGTCAGTTGCTGCCGCTCAAGGGGCGATTGCAGTCGGTGGTCGGCGATGCGCTGCCGGACCTTACCAGCGGCGAGTCCCCCGAATCGATCACCGTCTGGCGTCCGAATCCACGTTTGTGCACGCAACTGAACAAGGCGGATTCCATCTGCCTGCCGTTGCTGAGAATTCGCAAGGAGGGCGGTGGCTTTCTTCAGTTGCCTTACACCCCGCCGACGCCATGCCTGTTGCCCGAGTCGGTAGTGGGCCGGCGCGTGTCGGGGCTGTGTGCCAGGGCTCGGGAAAAATGCATGTTCCTTGCCGGTCGTCTGCGCCAGGCGCAGCTGGCCGGCAATCAGGACGACGCGATGGAGATTCGGCGCCAGTTGACGGCGCTGTGGGCGCGATTGCCGGAAGTCGAAGGCCTGCTGAACAGTCGCGTGGCTACGCCGCAGGCATTGTATGGCTCGTTGCTCGGGCTGGCCGGCGCGTGGTCGGCGCTCGATCCATTGGCCGGGGTTCCGGCATTCGCCCCACTGGATTTCCTCGAGCTGCAACGCGGCTATGAAACGGTGCTCGACTGGCTGGAAAAGACCCTCGAACTGATCCGCGCCGGTTATCGCAGCCTGGCGTTCGAACGCAACGAACAGTCCTTCTCGATTCAATTGCCCGACGACCAGCCGAGCCAACGGCTGGTCATCGGTTTGCGCATGCCCAACGGTGCCAGCGAGCAGGCCGCCAGCGAATGGCTGCGCGGGGCGATCATCGCGTCGCAGCCGCACATCCCGTTGCTCAGCCGTCAGCGCATGAGCGGTTTGTCCCATCAGGCCATGAGTCGCAATGAGCAAGTGGCCTACAGCGTCGGCGACGATACGCGGTTGTTCGTGGTGACGGCCGAAGGCCAATGGTTCGACGGACAGTTGCCGTTGCTGATTGCCGCCCCGGCTTCGAAACCGGCCAGCAGCCCATGGCAAGTGGTGTTGTTTGTGGCCCAGGCGAATGAAAGTGCTTGATCAAGGAAGGAACGTCATATGTCTGAGGGGAATGCCGGGACGGGTACACGAGGCCTTCAGGAAGCGCCGCTGAGCAGTGCTTTTCGCCAGGCCTGGCAGCAATGGTCCCAGGACTGGAGCCAGTTGCCCAAGGACAGCGAAGACGAAGCGCTGGTGGAGGCGGTGGTCGAACTGTCCACGCAAATCTCCCAACGACTGTGGCGAACCGCATTCGCCAAAGTCGGTGATGCGGCCACCGAGCAAGTCCAGGCGCTGGTCTATGCCTTTGTCGCGCTGGTCGATGAAACTTTGCTGTTCACGCCGTGGCCGGGCCAGTCGGCGTGGCAGGACAAACCCCTGGAATCGCGGATGTACGCCAGCCGTCAGGCTGGTGAGCGGATACCGTTGGCGATCAAGGAACTGCTGGACGAGCAGATTCCCACCACGCGCGATCTGGCCAATGTCTATTTGCAGTGCCTGGTACTGGGCTTTCAGGGGCGTTTGCGGGGCGAACAGAATCAGGCCCAGCATGAAAAATGGCGCCTGGCGCTGTTCACCTTTGCCTGGCAGCACGAGGCGGATTATGCCGACGTCAGTGCCCGGCTCGAACAGCCTTCGGCGGTGACACCGCTGCAATTGCCGGTACGACTTTCGTTGCCCGATGGCTTTCGCCTGGGCCTGGGAATTCTCGCCGTGGTTCTGCTGCTGACCGGGTTGGGGCAGTTGTTCTGGCGTGACATTCGCCAGGAGCTCGAACCGGTCCTGCAATTGACCGATTCGGTGGCCACCTCGGAGCAAGACTCATGAGCACGCTGGGGATTATCGGCCTGATCATCGCCGTGCTGTTGGTGCTGGCGATTGTCGCTGTGGCGGTCTGGTGGTTGCGCACGCAAAGCGGGGCGGCGATCCGCAGTTTTTACCTGGCGGTGCGGCAGATGGAACAGGAGCAGGGCACCCAGGATCGTTACCAGATTCCCTGGCTGCTGATGCTCGGCAACGAAACCCAGGGCACCCAGTTATGCACCCAGTGGCGCTTGCAGCCCACTGACAAACCTGCCTGGTTCGGTCGCTGGTGGTCGGACCCCGAAGGGGCGGTATTGGTGGTGCCCCAGGCGCTGTTTTTGCCGGATGAAGGCATGCACCTGCAACGGGGCGGCTGGTGGCGCTTGCTGGGGTTGATCCTGCGCCTGCGCAGTCAGCGTCCGCTGGACGGAGTGATCTGGACGGTGCCGATCAGTCGGCTGGGCAATGCCGAGCAGGCGGCGGCCCTGGGCCTGGCGGCGCGTCGACGCTTTATCGATCTGTTGCAACGTTTTGGCTTGAGCCTGCCGGTGTACGTGGTCGTTACCGGCATGGAAGAGTTGCCGGGCTTTCAGGAGTTGATCACCGCGCTGCCGCTCGAAGCCCGCGAACGCACACTGGGCTGGTCTTCGCCCTACGGGCCCGATGCGGTCTGGCAGGCGCAATGGAGTGATCAGGCGCTGGATCAGGTCAACCGGGCCCTGGCGGAATCGATCATCGAAATCGGCGCCTTGTCCGGGCAGTTGAGCGGCGAGTTGTATGGTTTGCCGGAACGTTTCGAAGCCTTGCGGCGTCATCTGCAATCCTTGCTGGAGCCGGTTTTCCAGGGCAATGCGCAAGGCGAAGCGCCGCGTTTTCGCGGTGTCTATTTCACCGCCAACCAGCCCTCGGACGACAGCGCCGACGGGTTTTCGGCCTACGACACCGGCTTGCAGCAAAGCGCTTTCGCCCGGCAGTTGTGGCAGCGCCGGGTGGTCGCCGAGCGCGGTCTGGCCCAGGTGGTGCCGCGTCTGTTACGCCTGCGTCAGCGCTGGCAGCGCGTGACCGGTGGGGTGGCGCTGGTGGTCGCGCTGCTCTGGGGCGCCGGCATGCTCTGGGTGTGGCAGGACTCGGAAAAGGATGCCCACGAGCTGTCTCGCCTGATGCAAGGGGCACAGAAAAATTACGCGGCGGTCACGGATGAATCCCATCGGCTGGAGGCGACCCGGCGCAACGTCCAGGGTTTCTGGCGGGTGCTGGAGAAGGCGCCGCGCTGGCGTTTTACCTCGGTGGTGTATCCGACTTCCTGGTTCTCCTCGCTGGATGCGCAGTTGGAGAACGAGTTACGGCTGACCGCCCGCAGCCATTTGTTGCTGCCGTTGCGCGACCTGTTGAGCGCGGACCTGGCGCAACTCAAGACCATTCGCAACACCGAGCGACGGGGCAACGTCGAAAGCGAAGATCCGGCCCAATGGCAAAACTACGTCAAGGCCACGGAGCTGGTGGAGTGTGCGGTGAGTCTGGAGCAGCAGAACCAGTGGTTCAATCAAGCACTGAACAATACCAAGGCGCCGCTCGAAGACCTGGTGTTGCTGAGTAACAATGCCCTGTCCCTGAACCTCAACGCCGGCACTCTGCACCGCGCCGGTTTTTACAACCGGGCGCTGCTGGATGCCGACAACAGCGAGTTGAAACCGCTGGACCTCACCGTCGAGCGCGCGCAGATCGAGGAAAACTTCCTCGGGCTCATGGAGCGCTGGCTGGACCAGTATTTCCTCGCTGACAACTTTGTCCGTCAGGCCGGTTATCTGCGCTTGCATCTGGAGCGGCTGGAGGTCGGCAGCGGTAATTCCCTCACCGAGCTGGAAGACCTGCGAGCGCTGATCGACGACCTGCAAGCGCTGATCAGCCTGACCAACTCAGCGTGGAGCCGGGGCAAGGGGCAGGATCTGGTGCCCGGTTACCGCGCGATGATGGACAAGGTGCGCCAAAGCACGTTGCTGGGGCCACAAGTCGAACAGCAGCTGGATCAACAGGCGTCGAAGTTGCAGCAGAGCTTTCGTGACCAGTGGATTACCCAGGCCGGAGCCCGGGATAATTTGCTGATCCAGCAAGGCAGCGGGCAACTGATCTTGCAAGAGCACGTGGTGCAGTTGAACAACGCGGTGCAGGCGCTGTTCAAACGCGATTTTGTCGCCATCGCCTTACAGGCGGATCAGTCCGACGTCCCGGATGGACAGGGGCGTGGTGTCGATGGCGACGACCTCGACAGCGCGCTGAATTACTTCGCCAGTTACAAGAGTTATGCCGCCGAAGAGCTGCCGCGCATTCCCCCGGCGTATCGTGGCGCGTTGCTGCAAGCGGCCGAAGGCGCGGTGGTCAAGGCCATGTTGTCGAGCCTGCGCGAGCACAATGCGCAGGTCCACAGTGGCGTCTTCGATGTGCAGGCACCTCAGGCGATTGCCTTGCAAAAAGCCTTTATCGAGGTGCGCCGCAGCGATCTGGCCACGCGTTTGCAAACCGCCTTGAACCGCCGCGCCTTGGCCGACATCGTCAGTGGCCTCGATGAAATCGTCGCCCAGCCCCTGTTCAGCGGGCGCACCGAAATCAGTCAGTGGGACGGTTCGAAAAACCTCGGCCTGCAACTGTATGGCGCCAATGACGTGCAGGATCTGAAACTGAACCTCAAGCAGCAGTTCAACACCATGCTCGGCATCACCGAGCGCCGCACTGCGGCGCTGGAATGGCTGAAAGTCCAGCAACAGAACCTCTCGGCGCTGGATTACGAACGGGTGACGCAGTTCAGTGCGCTCAACGATGAACTGCTCAAATACAAAGATCAGAACCCCGCCAGTTCGCCGGCGCAGATCGAGCAGTTGGTGAGCCGTGACTTCATCGAAATGGACGTCGCGTCCTGTGGGCAGATCCTGCAAACCGCCAACCTGTCCGGCGGGCGCGGAACCTTGGCATTGCGGGCGGTGGATCTGCAACAAACCGCCATGCAACGCTGCCAGTTCCTGCAACAGCAGCAAGCGGCGGCTGCGTGGAATGAGCTGGCCAATTATTTCAACCAGTACCTGGCGGAGCGCTTTCCGTTTGCCAATGGTCTGCAGGCCAGCGATGCCGACCCGGCCCGGGTCCAGCATTTGCTGGAACTGATCGACAAGCGTTTGCCGGTGGCACAGGCCGGATTGGTGCTGAGCCAGACCCCGGAGCGTCTGGCCGCCGAAGACTTTCTCAATCGCCTGAAGCAAGCCAGCACCTGGCTGGGCCCGATGTTTGTGCGCGACAAGAGCGGTGTGCTGGGGCTGGAGATGGACGTGCGCTGGCGCACCGATCGAGAGGAGGAGCGCGGTGCCGATCAGGTGATTGCCTGGGGCTTGAATGCCGGCAATCAACAGATCAACTACCCCGGCGAAGCTCAGCAGAACCTGCGCTGGATGGTCGGCCAGCCGATCCGGCTGACCTTGCGCTGGGCCAGAAATGGCTATCAGCGCCCGGCCAACGATCCGTTACAGCCGAGCCTGGTGGTGCGGGATCTGGAAGCGGGCTGGGAGTACGGCGGCCCATGGTCTTTGCTGCGCTTGATGCGTTCGCATGCGTCGATGCAGCGCCAGCCGAATATGGACTACACGGACTTTCCGTTGACCTTGCGCCTGCCCGTGACCTCGCAGGCCAGCACCGCCGAGCAAACCCTGATGTTTGTGCGCCTGTCGTTGATGACCCAGGGCTCGAAATTGCCGTTGTCCATTCAACCGTTGCCGACCCGGGCTCCGCGTTCACCGTTCATGGTGACCCGGTCGACCGCGGCCATTGAATCCCATGAGGAGGAGGGCCTGTGAATCAACCTTCAACACCGTTGCCGGAACTGATTGCGCAACTGCTCGAACCGATCAGCGAGGAGGCGCCTTGTGGTCAGGATTTGCGTTATGAACCCGAGTTCGACCGGTTGCGTGAACTGCGCCGAGAGGACGACACCAGTTTGCCCACCGGGGTGTGGCAGTCGTCGATCAAGCGCGCCCAGTGGCCGGAACTGGAAAAGCTGACCACGAGCCTGCTGCTCGAGCGCAGCAAGGATTTGATGCTCAGCGCCTGGCTGGGGGAGGCCTGGCTGCATCAGGACGGGCTCGAAGGGTTGCCGGGCAGTCTGGCGCTGGTGGCCGGGCTATGCGAGCGCTACCCCGAACACTTGCACCCACAGGCCGAGGACGGCGACCAGTCATGGCGAGTGATACCGCTGGAATGGCTGGCTCGACGCTACGCTGAAGTGCTGCTGACCCGAGTGCCGCTGTTCGAGCGGCATAACCACGAATTCGACGGCTTCTGTCTGGACGCCTGGCGCCGGTTGCAGTTGCAACAGGTGCTGGCCAACGACGGCAAAGCGGCCAAGGCCTCGGCCGAGAACGCACGCAACGAACAGAAGAAAGTCACCGAACAGATTCGCGCCACGCCGTTGTCATTCTGGCTGCGTAGCCAGGGCAGTCTGCTGCTCAGCCAGCAACACTTGCAACGCCTGCAGGTGTGGAGCGACGCCTGGCTTGGCAACCAGGCCCCGGGCTTCAAGGCGTTGCAGGACGTGATCGACGCGTTGTTGACGCTGGTTCAGGAGTTCATCGCCATGCATCCACGAAAACCGACCCCGCCGCCAACACCTGTCGACCTGCCTGCGGCGGTGGCATCGAGCCCGGCCGCTGTGCCGCAAGCGCTTCCAGTCCCCCAGGTGTTCAGCGAGCCGGCGAATCGTGAAGAGGCGTACCGGCAGTTGTTGCTGATCGCCGACTACCTGGCGCGCACCGAACCCCACAGCCCGGTGCCCTATCTGATCAAGCGGGGCGTGGAGTGGGGCAACAAGCCCCTGAGCGAACTGCTGGGTGAACTGATCAGCGCCGATGCCGAATCCCGGCGGCTCTGGACGCTGTTGGGCGTTCTTTAGTTGTTTTGCCGGGTGGCCACCGAAGGCGGTGGCAAGGCAATGGGGGTCAGTACCGGTCGGCCGGCAAAGAACGCCGTCAGGTTTTTGCCGGCCAGTTCCACGGTGCCTTGGGTGGCCTCCGGCGACAATCCGGCGACATGCGGCGTCAGAATCACGTTGGCCAGTCCCTTGAGGGCCTCCGGCACCTGGGGTTCATTGTCGAAGACATCCAGCGCGGCGCCGGCGATTCGTCGCTGTTCCAGCGCGCTGATCAGGTCGGCGGTGACGATCACACTGGCCCGGGCGATGTTGACGATGAAGCCGTTGGGCCCCAGGGCGTCAAGCACCTGCCGGTTGATCAGGTGTTGGGTGCCGATCCCGCCTGGGGTGGCGATTATCAGGAAATCCGAGTGGCGCGCCAGTTCGGTAGGCGTCGAGCAATAACTGTAGGGCACGTCGCTGCGGTGCTGGCGGTTGTGGTAACTCACTTTCATGTCGAAACCATTGGCGGCACGTTTGGCGATAGCCATGCCGACGGCGCCGAGGCCGAGGATGCCCAAGTGTTTGCCGGACAGGGAAGGGCGCATGATTTTCGGCCACTCGCCCCGACGGACGGCAGCATCGGCCCGAGGAATGTCACGAACCAGTGCCAGCAGCAACGCCATGGCGTGATCGGCGACGGAAGAGGCATTGACGCCGGCGCCGTTGGTCACGGTGATACCCCGGTCGACGGCGGCTTGCAGGTCGACGTGTTCGTAACCGGCGCCGATCACGCAGATGATCTTGAGGTTGGGCAGGGCGGCGATTTCATTGGCGTACAGGCCCAAAGGGCCGCGCGTCAGCACCGCCTCTATCTGACTGCCCTGTCGGGCAATGGCGGTGGCGCGCTCGGCCGGGGTCGGGGCCAGAATCAAATGAAAGCCCTGATGTTCGAGAATCGGCAGGTATTCATTGATGGTTTCAACCAGTACCAGAACAGTTGCGGTCATGCTGGGCTCCTGTGGGCAGCGGAGTGTCGGGGCTCGAACGTCGCGTCAGATTGCTGACTCCAGTGCGGGTTGGCAATGATCAGCGATCATAGGCTATTGGTTGGCAAGCACCCGTGCAGGCGTTGGCGATACCGGCGAGCTTCTTAGATACAACACTAGATCAGTGCGCGGCAGATGCAGAGGATTTGTCCGCGCGTCGCGCCAACCCCATCTGATCCGTAAAACCGTTGCTCAGCTAAGTCTTTGCTTCTGATGACGAATCCCGGACAATCGCGCCCCTGTTTCGGCCAGGGCGCTGCCTGTCGGGTTTTTCCGACTCGTCCTGGCCGGGTGGCAAGTGACCGGAAAGCGGAGATCCGACCGGATGAATGATCAGGCCAATAGCGTCGACGAACGCTATGTAACGGCGACACCAGCGAGCCTCGAAAGCTGGAATCGCCATGACACCACCTGGATGCTGGGCCTGTTTGGCACGGCAATCGGGGCCGGTACCCTGTTTTTGCCGATCAACGCGGGGCTGGGCGGCTTCTGGCCGTTGCTGATCCTGGCGTTGCTGGCGTTCCCCATGACGTTTTACGCACACCGTGGCCTGACCCGCTTCGTGCTGTCCGGCCGTGAAGGCGCGGACATCACTGAAGTGGTGGAAGAACATTTCGGCATCAAGGCCGGTGCGCTGATCACCTTGCTGTATTTCTTCGCGATCTTTCCGATCCTGCTGATTTACAGCGTGGCCCTGACCAACACCGTGGGCAGTTTCCTCGAACATCAACTGCACATCATGCCGCCACCGCGCGCCGTGCTGTCGTTCGTGCTGATTCTCGGCCTGCTGGCCGTGGTGCGTTGCGGTGAGCAGGTGATCGTCAAGGCCATGAGCCTGATGGTGTATCCGTTCATCGTCGCGCTGCTGTTCCTGGCGGTGTTCCTGATTCCTCACTGGAACGGCGGCATCCTCAGCACCGCGTCCACGCTGCCTGAGTCGTCGGCGCTGCTGCACACCTTGTGGCTGGCGATTCCGGTAATGGTGTTCTCGTTCAACCATTCGCCGATCATTTCGGCGTTCGCGGTGGACCAGAAACGTCGCTACGGCACTCATGCCCAAGAGCGCAGTTCGCAGATCCTGTCCCGCGCCCACCTGTTGATGGTGGTGATGGTGCTGTTCTTCGTCTTCAGCTGCGTGCTGACCCTGTCGCCGGCGCAACTGGCGGAGGCCAAGGCGCAGAATCTGTCGATCCTGTCGTACCTGGCCAACCACTTCAGCAACCCGACCATCGCCTTCGCGGCGCCGTTGATCGCCTTCGTGGCGATTTCCAAGTCGTTCCTGGGCCACTACATCGGCGCCAGCGAAGGCTTGAAGGGTTTGATCGTCAAGAGCGGCAAACGCCCGGCGCCCAAGACCCTGGACCGCATGACCGCTGCGTTCATGCTGGTGGTGTGCTGGATCGTCGCGACCCTGAACCCGAGCATTCTCGGGATGATCGAAACCTTGGGTGGCCCGGTCATCGCGGCAATTCTGTTCCTGATGCCGATGTACGCGATCCGCAAGGTGCCGGCCATGGCGCGTTATCGTGGCCAAGCCTCCAACGTTTTCGTGACGCTGGTAGGGCTGGTGGCGATTTCGGCGTTGATCTACTCGCTCACCGCCTGATACGGCGGGCGATCAATCGGGGCTGTCCTGGTTGATCGCCCCCTTCGACTGCCTGGCCAGACGACCTTTGCTTCGCTGGTGACAGTGCTCGATGGCCGCAACGGCCTTTTCACAGGCCTTGCACAGGGTTGCCGGCGCAGCGGCCTGCTGCGGTGCGAACCACTCGGGACAGGGGCTGATCACGCCGTCCGGCGAATGCATCCATTGGCTGACCACGTGCTGGACCGTCCCGCCCAGGCCCTTTTTGGCGCGTAACGCGTTGAGTTGTGGCGCACAGAGGTGGTCCAGCGTCAGCCGGTGGGTCTCGCGCAAGAACGGTGAAATCTGTACCGAAAGGTACGCAATGCCAAACCGCTCCTGGGCCACGCGTGCGCCCAACGCCCAAAACGAACCCACCACCACGATGTCCTCGTGACGCCGTGCCGCGAGGTAGTCATAGGTCGGTTCGAGCAGGTGTGAGGCCGCGTTCCACTGCATGGCCAAGGCGGTTTTCGAGCCGTGGAGGCGGGGTGGCTCGTCGGCATCTTCCTGGCATAACGGTTCGAATTCCAGCCCGTACTGCTCGATGGTGGCCTTGAACGCCGGCAGGCTGCACAGGGTTGCGCGATGGCCGCGCAGGTTCAGCGCATTGGCCAGGCCAATGAAGGGGAAAATGTCATCGGCCGAACCGATGGCGATCAAGATGACCCGCATGACTCCTCCGTGAGTTAAGGCCTGTCAGGCCTCGTGGCACGCTGTCCTGGTGCCGATATCAGGCAAAGCGTAGCTGGGCAATTGGCATCAGGCATAAAAAAACGCCGCTCATCTGACGATGGGCGGCGTTTTTCATGGCGTTGTAGCGTTAGGCTTGAACGACCGGGATGTTGGCGTTCGCAGCAGCTTCACGGAACTCGGCGATCTGGTCGAAGGACAGGTAGCGGTAAACATCGGCCGCCATGCTGTCGATCTTGCCAGCGTATTCCATGTACTCCTCGACGGTCGGCAGGCGACCCAGGATGGACGCAACGGACGCCAGCTCGGCCGAAGCCAGGTAGACGTTCGCGCCGTCACCCAGACGGTTCGGGAAGTTACGGGTCGACGTCGACACCACGGTGGAGTTCGGCTCTACACGTGCCTGGTTACCCATGCACAGCGAGCAGCCTGGCATTTCCATGCGTGCGCCGGCCTTGCCGTAGATGCCGTAGTAGCCTTCTTCGGTCAGCTGGTGAGCGTCCATTTTGGTCGGCGGCGACAGCCACAGACGGGTTGGCAGCTGACCTTTGACCTGTTCCAGCAACTTGCCGGCAGCGCGGAAGTGACCGATGTTGGTCATGCAGGAACCGATGAACACTTCGTCGATCTTCTCGCCAGCGACGCTGGAGAGCAGACGGGCGTCGTCCGGATCGTTTGGTGCGCAGAGCACAGGCTCATTGATGTCCGCCAGATCGATTTCGATGACTTCGGCGTATTCGGCGTCGGCATCGGCTTCCATCAGTTGCGGGTTGGCGATCCAGGCTTCCATCGCTTGAGCGCGACGTTCCAGGGTACGTGCATCGCCGTAGCCTTCGCCGATCATCCAGCGCAGCAGGGTGATGTTGGACTGCAGGTACTCGGTGATCGACTCTTTCGACAGCTTGATGGTGCAACCGGCAGCCGAACGTTCGGCCGATGCGTCGGACAGCTCGAAAGCCTGTTCCAGCGTCAGGCCTTCCAGGCCTTCGATTTCCAGGATGCGGCCGGAGAAGGCGTTTTTCTTGCCTTTCTTCTCGACGGTCAGCAGGCCATTCTGGATGGCGAAGTAAGGAATGGCATGAACCAGGTCACGCAGGGTGATGCCAGGTTTCATTTTGCCTTTGAAGCGCACCAGGATCGATTCCGGCATGTCCAGCGGCATGACGCCGGTGGCTGCGGCGAACGCGACCAGACCGGAACCGGCCGGGAACGAGATGCCCATCGGGAAACGGGTGTGCGAGTCGCCACCGGTACCCACGGTGTCTGGCAGCAGCATGCGGTTCAGCCACGAGTGGATGATGCCGTCGCCCGGACGCAGGGAAACGCCGCCGCGGGTCATGATGAAGTCAGGCAGGGTGTGGTGGGTGGTCACGTCGATCGGCTTTGGATAAGCCGCGGTGTGGCAGAAGGACTGCATCACCAGATCAGCGGAGAAGCCCAGGCACGCCAGGTCTTTCAGTTCATCACGGGTCATTGGACCGGTGGTGTCCTGGGAACCCACGGTGGTCATCTTCGGTTCGCAGTAGGTGCCAGGACGAACGCCTTTGCCTTCTGCCAGGCCGCAAGCCTTGCCGACCATTTTCTGCGCCAGGGTGAAACCCTTGGTGCTTTCGGCCGGTGCTTCAGGCTTCTTGAACAGGTCGAACGGTGGCAGACCCAGTTCGGCGCGAGCCTTCTCGGTCAGGCCACGGCCGATGATCAGCGGAATACGGCCGCCGGCGCGGACTTCGTCCAGCAGAACCGGGGTCTTCATTTCGAAGGTGGTCAGGACTTCGTCGCTGTTGTGCTTGGTGACTTTGCCAGCATGCGGGTACAGGTCGATCACATCGCCCATGTTCATGTTGGAAACGTCGAACTCGATTGGCAGTGCGCCGGCATCTTCCATGGTGTTGTAGAAGATCGGAGCGATCTTGCTGCCGAAGCAGAAACCGCCAGCGCGCTTGTTCGGCACGTAAGGAACGTCGTCGCCGAAGAACCACAGCACCGAGTTGGTCGCCGATTTACGCGAAGAACCGGTACCGACCACGTCACCGACGTAGGCGATAGGGAAACCCTGGCCGCGCATTTCTTCGATCTGCTTCATCGGGCCGGTCTTGCCTTGCTCGTCCGGAACAATGCCGTCACGGGCCATTTTCAGCATGGCCAGGGCGTGCAGCGGGATGTCTGGACGCGACCAGGCGTCTGGAGCAGGGGACAGGTCGTCGGTGTTGGTTTCGCCGGTGACCTTGAACACGCGCAGGCTGATCTTGTCGGCCAGCACCGGGCGGTTCTTGAACCACTCGCCGTCAGCCCAGGATTGCAGCACGCCTTTGGCGTGAACGTTGCCGTTCTTGGCTTTTTCAGCCACGTCGTGGAAGGCATCGAACATCAGCAGGGTGTGCTTGAGTTCTTCGGCAGCCACTGGCGCCAGTTCGGCGTCGTCCAGCAGGTTTACCAGGGTCACGATGTTGTAGCCGCCCTGCATGGTGCCGAGCAGTTCAACCGCGCGTTTCTTGTCGATCAGAGGGGATTTGGCTTCGCCCTTGGCCAGGGCAGAGAGGAAACCGGCCTTTACATAGGCGGCTTCGTCCACTCCAGGCGGAACGCGATTGGTGATCAGGTCAACGAGGAAAGCTTCTTCGCCAGCCGGGGGATTCTTCAGCAGCTCGACCAGGCTTGCAGTTTGTTCGGCGTTTAGCGGCTGGGGAACGATACCCAGTGCTGCGCGCTCTTCGATATGTTTGCGGTAGGCTTCAAGCACAGTTATTACCCTCATCAGTGGTCCCAAATGGGTGTCCGGGACGCTCATCCCGAAATTGCCGTACTCATGCGCTGCGTGGCGTTGTGGGCCGCTTAGCCAGAATTACCGGCAATTCCTTACAGAAGCTGCTTTCAAAGTTTTACGCCTGCAGAACGGGGAGCTGATGAGGGTTGGCGTTGGGCTTTTCCCCGCTGGAAAAACCCTTCGCCAACACCGCTCTGAAGGAACGACTGTGCTCGTGACGCTTTGAAAACAGCTTCTTAACGGACATTGGCGCCTTAAAAGGCTGGCTGATTCTACGGCAAAAAAAAATTAAAGGTAAGTTAGCCCCCGAATTTTGAGGGGTGATGAATGTTAGACAAAGGGCTAACATGCCGACCTGTTCTGCTTTCCCGTGTTTTGCCTACCTATGCCCAATCAGACCATCAAGACCCCCTGCGTCGGCCTCTGCTCCACTGTTTACGGTGATCTGGTGTGCCGTGGCTGCAAGCGTTTCCACCATGAAGTGATTCACTGGAACGGTTACAACGAGGAAGAAAAACGCGCCGTATGGCTGCGTCTTGAGCAACTGTTGTCGCAAGTGATGGCCAGTAAACTGGAAATTTTCGATCCGGCGTTGCTGCGCCTGCAACTGGAGCAGCGCAAGATCCGCTTTGTGCCGCATCAGTCGGAGTATTGCTGGGCTTATCAGCTGATCGCCCGGGGCGCGCGGGTCATCAATAATCTGGAGGCCTACGGGATGGTGCTGCTGCCGGAGTTCCGCGACTGGAACCTGCCGGAATTGCGCGATGCCATTGATCGGGAATTTTTCCTGCTGTCCGAAGCGCATTACCAGCGCTACATTGCGCCGGGATTTCTCAAGGATGCCTTCGGCGGGTAACCCTTGAAAGCATCGCGATGGCGATCTACTTGACGCCGAAAATCTCAATGCTGGGTCACGATCTCTTCCAGATGATCCATGATCTCGTCCGGCTTGAGCACCAGCACATCGCTCTCCAGCGCATCGAGCACCACTTCCGCCGTATTCCCGATCAACGCTCCCGACAACCCGGTCCGCGCCACGGTGCCGATCACCGTCACGCAGGCCCCCAGCTTATGGGCCATGTACGGAATCAACACATCCGCCGGGCCTTCCTCGATGTGCAGGTGGTCGTCGTCGATGTCGAACTCGGCCTGGAACGCCTGGCACTGCTCGCGGTAACGGGCCTCGATGGTTTCCTTGAGCTGAAAGGTCGGGTCGGCCGCCGATAGCATCGGCGAGGGGTGGGCGCTGATCACATGCAGCTTGGCCTTCGCCAGGCTGGCAATGTCATAGCCGTAATCAATGATGGTGTTGTGCAAATGACGGTGTTCGTCATCGGTGTTGCCGACATCGATCGCCGCCAGAATCACCTTGTCCTTCCAGGAACCGGCGGTTTTTACCAGGAGCACCGGTGTCGGGCAGGTGCGCAACACCTTCCAGTCCTCGGGCGTCAGCAGCGCTTTCTTCAGTGGGCTGTCGGGGTAATGCTGTTTGATCACCAGGCCGCAACCTTCCGCCTGCTGCACATCGATAATGGTTTCATGCAGGCTTTCGTTCCAGGCTTGCTCGGTGGTGACGTTGTAGCCGTCCGCCAGCAGGGCCGCCTTGAGCACGCCGAGCATCGCGCTGTGATCATGCTTTTTATCGCAGACCAGCAGGTGCAGATGAGCCTGGGTCGCGCCAGCGATCAATTTGGCCCGTTTGAGCGCCAGGCTTTCCGAGTGTTCGGGTTCAATGACCACCAGAATGCTGCGAATGGCTTGCATGATCGGGTTCTCCAGGAAGGTAAAAACACTGCGTTGGACAACTATAGTTGCTGGTCGGGCATTCGCGACTTGATGCATATCAACGGTGGCGGCTGGTGGTCTGTCGGCAGGCCGGTATAATCGGCGCCCTTCGTTTTGAACCTTTTATCCGTGAGCCCCATGATCCTTCCCGAAATTCACGAGTTCCTCGGCTGCCGCACGCCTGATGGCTGGGTCCAGGCTGCGCTGGCGGATCAGGAAACGCTGCTGATCGACCACAAAAACTGCGAATTCAAGGCGGCCAGCACGGCGTTGAGCCTGATTGCCAAGTATCACTCCCACGTCGATCTGATCAACCTGATGTCGCGTCTGGCCCGGGAAGAACTGGTGCATCACGAGCAGGTCATGCGCCTGATGAAAAAGCGCAAGATCGAGCTGCGGCAGTTGTCCGCCGGGCGTTACGCCTCGGGGCTGCGCAAAGTGGTGCGTAGCCACGAGCCGGTGAAGCTGGTGGATACGCTGGTGGTCGGCGCGTTCATCGAAGCCCGCAGCTGCGAGCGTTTCGAGGCGTTGGTGCCGCATCTGGATGAGGAACTGGGCAAGTTCTATTTCGGCCTGCTGAAAAGCGAAGCGCGGCATTTCCAGGGCTATCTGAAGCTGGCCTACCAGTACGGGGATGCCAAGGACATTGCGCAGGTCATTGACCGGGTTCGCGCTGCCGAGCAGGAACTGATCGAATCGCCGGACGTGGAGTTCCGCTTTCACAGCGGTGTCCCGGCCGCCGCATAACGCGGTAGGAGCGCGGCTTGCAAATGCCGATCTTCTGCGTCTGAATTGTTAAAAACTCTTAAAAGAATGAAACATCGCCAAAAACCGGCCCTCGTGGCCGGTTTTTGCTGCCTGCGATCACCGTCCCGTCACCGATTGGCGCCATAATGCCGCCCACTTCATTCAAGGGTTGGCAGACGGTCGTTATGGATAACCTGGGTTTTGGCAAAGTATTGCTGGTGGAAGATGACGAGAAGCTCGCCGGGCTGATTGCGCATTTCCTGGCCCAACACGGCTTTGAGGTCCGCGAGGTGCACCGTGGCGACCTGGCGATGGCCGCTTTCCTTGAGTTCAAACCGAAAGTCGTCGTACTCGACCTGATGTTGCCGGGCCAGAGCGGCCTGCATGTGTGCCGCGAGATCCGCAGCGTATCCGACACGCCCATCGTCATCCTCACTGCCAAGGAAGACGACCTCGATCACATCCTCGGCCTGGAATCCGGTGCCGACGACTACGTGATCAAACCGATCAAACCCCCGGTGCTGCTCGCCCGTCTGCGCGCCTTGCAACGCCGTCAGATGCCGGACAGCAGCGTGTGCAGTTCGCTGGAGTTTGGCCATCTGAGCATCGACCGCAGTTGCCGCGAAGTGCGTTTGGCGGGCGAGGGTATCGACCTCACCACCATGGAATTCGAATTGCTGTGGTTGCTGGCCAGCGCCGCCGGCAAGATTTTGTCCCGGGACGACATCCTCAACCGTATGCGCGGTATCGCCTTCGACGGCCTCAACCGCAGCGTCGACGTGTACATCAGCAAATTGCGCGGCAAGCTCAAGGACAACCCGCGCGAGCCGGTGTGCATCAAGACTGTGTGGGGCAAGGGTTACCTGTTCAATCCGTTTGCGTGGGAGTTGTAAATGCTGCGGTTATTCCTTGGGCTGTTTCTGGTGATGACGGCGGGCCTGGTATTGGCGCTGCAAACCGTCGAGCGCACGTTCGATGCGCTTCTCGACGGGCAGATGCAGAGCTATAACCAAGAGGCGGTGCGTGGTCAGGCCTGGTCGCTGGTCGAGCAGTTGCGCGGCCTGGACGGCCCGGCCCGGGAGCGACAACTGCAAACCGTGCGTCCTCACTACGGCTTGGGCCTGACCCTGGTCGAGAGCGATCAACTGTCCCTGACCGATCAGGAGAACGCCGAGTTGGCCCAGGGCCTGCTGGTGATTCGCGACAAGTACACCCAGTTCATCTCGCGGATTGACGAAGGTTCGCAGCTGCTCAGTATCAAGCTGCCGGACGAGCCGAGCCTGATGCCGTTCTATATTGCCGCGGCCTATCTGATGATCGCGGTGATGATCGGTTTCGTGTTGTTCTTTTGGGTGCGCCCGCACTGGCGCGATCTGGAGAAACTGCGCCTGGCCGCCGAACGCTTTGGTGACAACGACCTGTCGGTGCGCATCCAGTTGTCCAAGCGTTCGAACATCCGCGACCTGGCCGAACACTTCAACCTGATGGCGGCGCGCATCGAGGGGCTGATCGCCAATCAGCGCGAGTTGACCAACGCGGTATCCCATGAGCTGCGCACGCCGATTGCGCGGTTATCGTTCGAGCTCGATCAACTCAAGCAGCAACCCGATCAGAGCCAGAACCGCGAATTGATTGCCGACATGTACGCCGACCTCGGCGAACTGGAGGAAATGGTTTCCGAGCTGCTGACGTACGCCAGCCTTGAGCGCGGCGCCACGGTGATTACCCGGGAGAACATCCAGGCCAGCCATTGGCTCGACAGTGTGGTGGGCAGCGTGGCGCTGGAGGCGGAAGCCGCCGGGGTGCAATTGCTGATTGTTGAATGTCAGATCGACGAGGTTCGTATTGAACCGCGTTTCATGGCCCGTGCGGTGATCAATTTACTGCGCAATGCCATTCGTTATGCCAATGAGCGGGTGGAAGTGTCGTTGGTGCGTACCGGTGATCATTACGAAGTGCAGGTCAACGACGATGGGCCGGGCGTGCCGCTGGACGGGCGGGCGAAAATCTTCGAACCGTTCTCGCGCCTCGATGCCAGCCGCGACCGCCGCACCGGTGGTTTCGGCCTGGGCCTGGCGCTGGTGCGGCGGGTGTCTCAATCCCATGGCGGGCAAGTGGAAGTGGCGGATTCGCCGTGGGGCGGGGCGTCGTTTCGCATGACCTGGGCGCATTTGGATTAGCGGCTCAAGCCCAGGCGTTCATGCCACTGGGCAATGGATTCTATCGGGTAGACCTCGAATTGCTGGTCCCCCGGATGCGCCTCGACTTCCACCCACGGCGCCTTGGAGCCGAGCATCAGATGGGTGTGTTCCGGCGGCACCGGTAGCGGGGTGTCGATGGCCGAGGCAAACGGGTGAATCAGTTCCGGCCACTCAGGGCTGAACAGCCATAGTCCCGAGCCGCACAGGGAACAGAAATGCCGTTCGGCGGTGCTGCGTCGGGCACGTTTATCGCCTTCGTCCTTGAGCCGCGCATGGTAAATCGAGATGTGCTTGCGCCCGCGTACCTTGAGGCTCTGGGCATCGCCCGCCAGGTTGATCGCATACCCGCCACCGCCCTGGGTCTTGCGACAGATCGAGCAATAGCAGCGCTGATAGGGGTAGGGGTGGGCGCTGGTCAGGTTGAATGATACCGCGCCGCAATGGCAGGAGCCTTCGAGCTGCATGGGAGCCTCCGATGGGGGGATGACTCAAGACAGACTAGACCGTCGGCGTGTCCGGGCAGTTGAATTTATGGTGGCTGTTCGGGCGCCTTCGCGGTACGGGGCTTGGGACCTAACGGTTGGGCACTCGCCACAAGTACCACGCCGCCACCGTCCGATAAGGGCTCCACGCCAGCCCGATCTCAATCATCTGCTTACGAGTCGGCTGTACCTCCAACCCCTTCAGCCGCCGATAACCCTCGCGCACTCCAAAGTCATCGGCCGGCAAGATATCCGGTCGTTCCAGGCTGTAGATCAACAGCATTTCCACGGTCCAGCGCCCGACCCCGCGCAAAGTAATCAAGCGCTCGATCAACGCTTCGTCGTCCATGGCCAGCGCCGTGGCGTAATCCGGCACCACGCCGTCCAGAGCCGCTTGAGCGATGCCCTGGAGGGTCGCGATCTTGCTGGCGGAAAAGCCGCAAGCGCGCATCTGCTCGAAGTCGGTCGCCAGGATCTGCTCGGGTCTGGGGAAGGTGTTCGCCGGAAACAATGCCAACAATCGGCCGACGATCGCGTCGCCGGCCTTTGCGTGCAGCTGCTGATAGGCAATCGCCCGCACCAGCGACTCATAAGGATCGCGTGCCGCATGGGGTTGATGCAGGCAAGGGCCGATGGCGCTGATGTGACGCTGCCAGTCGGCATCGAGGGCCGAGAGAAATTCGCTGGCCAATTGATAGGTGTCGGGCATGGAGCATCCTGAGGGGCGGGTGACTGCGGGAAGACTAGTCGTCCCCCCGCAGCGCCGCACTCCATTGCTTGCGGTCAAACTTTCCCGGTCGGGGCCAGCAGGGCGTTCACTTGGCCGTAGGTGAAGGCCTTGAGGTGGTTGCTGTCGAGCGTGCCGGTTTGCAGAAAGCTTTTGGCCAGGCCGGCCATGGCGCCATAAAGGAATTCGGCGATGCCCGAACCGGCGCTCAAACGGCGCACGCCAAGGGCTTGCAGTTCTTCAGGTGAAGGCAGGCCCGGGAAGCCGAGCACGTTCAGCGGCAGCGTTGTGCCTCGGCACAAGGCGTCGATCTCGTACGCCGCGGTGACGCCAGCGGCGAACAGCCCGTCGGCACCGGCCGCCTGATACAACGCGGCACGCTTGAGCGTCTCTGCCACGCGATCTTCGGCCGGCACCAGGCCCCTGAGGTACACGTCGGTGCGGGCATTGATGAACAGCTTCACGTTCCGGCGATTGGCAACCTGGCGAGCGGCTTCGATCTTGCGGGCCAGCAGGTCGGGCGCAGAGGCGCCATCCTCGATATTGATCCCCACGGCACCGGCGGCGATCACCGCGTCGACCACTTGCGCAACTCGCTCCAGATCATCGGAATAACCTGCCTCAATGTCCACGCTCAACGGCACGCTGATGACCCGGGCGATAGATTCGACCGTGGAAACCAGCCGTTCCAGCGGCAGGCTGTTGCCATCCGGATAACCGTGAACCCAGGCCACCGCCGCGCTGCTGGTGGCGACGGCCTTGCTGCCCAGTTGTTCCACCAGTCGCGCTCCGGTGGCGTCGGCGACGTTGGTCAGAATCAGCAGGCCGCTCTGGTGCAACTGGTGAAATTGATTGTCGAGTGTGTCCATCGAATGTCCTTCCTTATGACTTCTTATTGAAGAAACTCTGGAGTGATCAGAATGCCAGTTGTTGGGTGATTTGCACCGCGGCGCTTTCCAGCCTGAGCAGAAACGCCTTGCGCGGTTGACCCCCACCATAGCCGGTCAGCGAGCCATCTGCGCCGATCACCCGATGACAGGGCAACACAATCGCCAGACGGTTTTGCCCGTTGGCCATGCCCACGGCGCGGCTGGCGCCGGGCTTGCCCAGTTGCGCGGCAATGGCGCCATAGGTGCTGGTCTGGCCGTACGGGATCTTGGTCAGTTCAGTCCACACCTGCCTGGCGAAAACGCTGCCGGGCAGGTGCAGCGGCACGTTGAATTCGCTCCGTTTGCCGGCGAAGTATTGCGCCAGTTCTTCTTCGATCTGCTGCAAATGGCCGTTGTGACCGGGGGCCACGACGTAGCCATAACGGTTCTGCAGTTCTTCGATTTCCCTGGTCAATGCCGGTCGATCGAGAAACTCCAGCAGCACCAGCCCACGCCGTTCGGCCATGGCGATCATCGGCCCCAGCGGCGTGGTCAGCCGAGTGAACAGCAGGGGCTCGCTGTGGGCGGCGCGGCCGGGTGTGATGTGGAACGACTTTTGAAACGCATCGCGAAAACCGCTCAGGGATTCGTAGCCGGAATCGAACGCCGCGTCGTCGATGGATTCGCCCTGTTTGATACCTCCGAGGGCGATGCCCAGGCGTCGGCTGCGCAGCCAGGCGTGAAAGGTCATGCCGAAATGCTGCTTGAACCAGCGGCGCAGTTTCAGCGGCTCGATGCCCTCGGCCAGCAACTGGGCATCGGTCCAGCGCAGGTCGGGGGCGGCGTCGACGGATTCGAGCAGTCGTTGCACCCAGTCCGGCGCGATGGCTGCGGCGTCCAGCGGCTTGCACCGCAGGCAGGCCCGATAGCCCGCTGACATCGCCTCATCGGCGTGGGCGAAGAACTCGACGTTTTCCGGCTTCGGTTTGCGCGCCGTACAACTGGGGCGGCAGAAGATCCCGGTGGTTTTGACCGCGGTAAAGAACACCCCCTCATAGGCGGTGTCGCGTTCGAGCATGGCGCGAACCATCTCGGCGTGGGGTGGCAGCAAAGCGTTTTGTAGGTTCATGGGTTGAGCTTAAGCCGCGTCACCCGACGCCTCCACCGGAAAATCGACAGGGAATTCGCGCACCGGGCACGTTTATTTCACGCCCGTCGCGCCATCAACAGCACCGAAGCCGCCGCCGATAACAACCCCGCGCAGCAACGGTTGAAAATCCGCTTGCCCCGAGGTTCGGCGAACCAGCGACGCATGTGCAGGCCCATGTAGGCGTAGGCGCTGATGGCGATCCATTCCAGCATCAGGAACAACGCGCCGAGCACCGCGAATTGCGGGGGCACCGCCTGGGTCGGGTCGACGAACTGAGGCAGGAATGCGGTGAACAGTAAGATCGCTTTGGGATTACCCGCCGCTACCAGAAACTCCTGCCGCGCCAAGGCCAGAATCCCCACCGGCGTGCCGGTGATGTGCTGTTCGGCTTCGGGATTGGCGCGCCACAGTTGCCACGCCAGGTACAACAAGTAAGCAGCGCCGACGATCTTGATTGCAGAGAACAGCCATTGCGAGGTTTGCAGGACCACCGACAACCCGGCGGCGGCCAGGCCGATCATCCCGGCAAACGCCAGCAAGCGCCCGACACCGGCCACACAGGCGCGACGATAGCCATAACGGGTGGCGTTGCTGATCGACAGCAGATTGTTCGGGCCGGGGGCCATGTTCAGGGCGAAACAGGCCGGCAGAAACAGCAAGAGGGTTGTGAGGTCCATGAACGAGGCTCCAGGAACGAGAGCGGTATTTTTATCACGGACGGTGGAAGACTTTCCCCGTACAGCAGAAGACGCAAGTCGCAGCACACTTTTGTTTTTGTGCCAGGCGGAAAAAAGGGACAGATCACGATTGCCAGGCATTTGCCTCAAGTCGTGGTCTATCCCTTTCCATGCCTTTAAGGGGTGTTATTGATCTGCACAATGACCGGGCCTTCCGTCACGATCGGCGGTTTCGCTTGGATATTCGAGGCGTTTTTCTGAATCCAGTCGCGCGCAACTTTCATGCTCGCATCGCTGCCGGCCTTGTCCTCGCAAACAGTCACCGACGTACCGCCATCACCGGTATTGAGCAGTGTGTAGCTGACGAGGCCAGGCACTGTCCGCAGCGCCGTGTCGACGTCGGTATGGCGTTTTTCCAGAAGATCGAAAAGCTGCTTTGCTCCAGCACCCAGGTAGGTTCTTATCACCGCATACATAGTCGTCTCCTTCGGGAGTACCGTCTTGATGCCAAGCCAGATCCGCTGATGGCCGTTATCATTCAGGTTTCAGTTCACCCCCGATTTATTCAGCTTAGCCAAGCGCCTGGCGACAGGCGAAATGCAACGACCGAAGGCTGCGATCTTTTGATCTTGATCTTCACCAATCCCGCTGAAGAACAAAACCCAAGACCGCAGCCTTCGGCAGCCCTAAGCCTGACGCGGTGCTTCAACAGGCGGGGTGCCGTCGTGAAACATCGTCTTCAGTTGAGCACGCAGTTGCGGTGAGTCGGTGTGTTTGTGAACACTGACCGCATGCTGTGCGGCGGCCTCGAGCAGTTCGTTTTCAGAGTCTGCGGACAGCGCGACCGAGCATTTGGAATCGCTTGGGAACTCGCGGCAGTCGATGTATTTACGCGCCATGATTTTCTCCTCCCGACGATGAAGGCAGGCCGTGGCCTGCGTTAACGATCACTCGATGCGCCACTGCATCCAGCATGATTGCCTGGCGCATCGAGTGTGCCGACTCTTGAAGTATAGGCCCGCCATAAGGGGGGCCGTGACAGCGCGGCTATAAGGGCGCGACACGCATCGCGGAACAGGCAAGGGGTGTTTTCTTCAATACAGCGTTCCCCTGGCTCTTTACCTTGAGCCCGGGTTCAACTGAATTGAAGAAGGTATGCAATGAGTCTGATTCTTTCCATGGCAGCGTTTGCCCTGGCCGCTTCCATTACACCGGGGCCGGTGAACATAGTGGCATTGAGTTCAGGGGCGCAATTTGGTTTTCGCGCCAGTCAGCGGCATGTCGCCGGGGCAACGCTGGGCTTCGTTTTGTTGCTGGTCTTGATGGGGCTGGGGTTGCATGAGGTATTGCGGCTGTGGCCGGCACTGACGCAGGTGGTGCGACTGGCGGGCGCAGCGTTTCTGGTGTTCATGGCCTGGAAACTGGCGGCGGACGATGGCCGCATCGATGCGGATAAATCGCGTCGGGCGCCGTCGATGTTATATGGCGCGATGATGCAATGGCTCAATCCGAAAGCGTGGCTGGCCTGTGTAGCGGGCATGGGCGCGTTCGTCGCGGACGGCGAGGCGCGGCTGGTCTGGCAGTTTGCGGCGGTGTATCTGGTGATTTGCTATGTGTCTGTCGGCTGTTGGGCATACGCCGGGACATGTCTGCAGGGTTATCTGAATAATCCTGCAGGCATGCGTTTGTTCAACCGGCTCATGGCAATGTTGCTAGGGGTGAGTGCGGCGTATTTGTTGTTTTTCTAAGTGGCAACACTCTCAGGCATTCACCTTAATCGAGTCCGTGCAGCAAACTGAACTCTTGTTTTGTCAGCGGTGTGAACCGGTTGTTTCGAAGCTGGCTGATGGCATACAGGGCACGACCCGTACGGCCATTACCGTCGCCCAGACCATGGAAACCTACGACGGTCGCCAGCAATTGTTTGTCGAAATGCTCATGACTGGCGTTCAGTGTTTTCAGATGTTGTTCCATCGCGGCGAATCCACTGATGTTGCTGGCATATTTCTTGTCATTGACGCCCACGCGCACGACGTCCGAGGTGGCTGGCGCGATACGGGCATGCAGCTGTTTGATCACGGTCGGATCAGTCAGTGTTTTTTGATTGCCGGCGTACTCGCGCAGCACCGCAACGATGCTGTCGAGGTCGTTGCCAGGGGAGGTAGAACCATTGACGATCCAGGCGCCGGCCCTTTGCGAGTTATCGGTAAAGCCCATTGGATTGAAGGCTGATTCTGGCATGACCTGATTAAACGGTGCCTTGCCCAGGTCTTGCTGTAATACGTTTTGTTGGTAATTCTTCATGTAGGTGACGTTTTTCGCTTCGACCTGGGCAAAGGTTGCCAGTGTATCGGCGTAACCTTGAGCACCGGATGCGGAGCGGGCGCTGGTGTAGCTGTATTGAGCTTTTTCCAGGACAGCCTTGAAAAGATCATCAACAGGCGCTCGACCGATCAATCCCTGCAGATCTTGCGCTTGCTTGAGTCCGAGCGCTGATTCAACCAGCGCATTGTTGAACAGATGCTCCAGTTCGGACGGCAGAGCGCCATCCGGCAGTCGACTGTTCTTGTTGCCCAGGCGGCTCACGATCTGTTCAACGGTTTGAATGCTGTCGTCCTTGAACAACGCTCGACCATGGGCAACCGTGTCCAGCGACATTCGAATCCGGGGTCCTGCGCCGGTATGGTTGATGGCCCGGAGCAGATCATAGCTGTTCACGCCTGTCAGATTGCGCAACTGCCGCCGAGCCAGGTACGGGGTGGAGAGCGCATGCGCGCCTAGTTTTTTCACGCCCCGAGCCAATAGTTTTCCGCCGCCCTTGAGCAGTTGAGGCACTCCGTCAATGGGGTTGAAAAGGCTGATGACCGTACTGCCAACAACTTTGGACGTGGAAAGGAGTCTGGAGACCAGGGTCGTGGCCTTGGCGCTGATAGCGGCAACTTTAATGCCGACGACGGCAAAGGAAACAGCGAGGGCCGCCGCGTCCATGACACAGCCGTGAATGGCGCGGTTCTGTCGGGCAGCAACCCCCGAGGAAAGCTCCTCGACGCATTCCTTGAACGGAATGATCAGGTTCAGAACGAATGTGAAGATGGCGTCGGTCTTTTCAATCGCTTTTTCCCGTCGTGTCTGATCGAGGCCCAGTTGCATCAGTTCATCTACAGTGAAATAGGGGTTCTCTTTTGCAATAAGGTCGCTGATTGCTTCTTTTCGCGTGGAACGAAAGTAGCGGTTCGGCGAGGGGGTGTCTGCACTGGCCGACGATGGGTTGAATTCACCGATCTTGCGGATGAAAAAGGCGGACCGGGAATAGCTGCGGGGGGCCGTGTTCGCTCGATAAGCCTGTATATCCAGACGGCCTTCCAAATGGTGTTTGTGGTTCACAAACGTCGCTACAGCGGACTCACTGGCCATGAAGAGAGGGCGAAACACTTCGCCAAGTTCCTCGCTGTATACGCATTCCGTCCTCATTGGAAACAGTTGATAACAACGAAGCTCTGAATCGAGTACCGCACAAATGAGAACGCCATAACGGCCCGTTTTCCCTGGAACGGGTGTCGCTGGTCTTGCTACGCCCGTCGGGTTGGGAATATTGGTAAATCGGGTGGTTGTGTATTCCTGAACACTATAGATACCCAGATGGCCGTTCTCGATGAACGACCTGTCCGTCGGGCTTAGTTGCGAAAAGGTGACGTTGATAATGGCCGACAATGCTTCGGTCATTGAGTTGTGATGATTGTGGATCGCTTGCTGAAATAAATCCGCAACGGGGTACATGTCAGCCAGATCAGGGAAAGCCTCGTAAATGCTGGTCCCTTTGGTTCGATCCCAATCCTGGGTGTGAAGCTCGTCGCCCAGGTAAAGATCGACAACCGATACCCGCCTTCCTGCGCCGCCGCCTGTTCCGCGATGTTTGACCAACAGTTCCTCGGGGTCACAATCCGGCACCTGGGATTTCAGTTCTTTAAGCGCGATCGCCTTGCGATGGGGCAGCGGTTTGCCCAGATCAATCAAGGCGCTCGTCATCATGTCCGCATGTTGCTTGTACTCCTGCGTCGCCACGGAAACGGCTTGCTGACTGAGGTTGCCCTCTGAGTCCCGGACGATCAGCTCGTTCATCAGCGCCCAGGTGATCACGGGGTCAGCCGAGTGTGTGGCAAACACTGCTTTGAGCTCGGGAGTCAATTGCGATGCGCGGGCGAACCCCAGCAGGTGTTGGTAGCTCATGCTCCGGGAAACACCGGGGGTGATCGCTTCGGCAAAGTGTACGGCCTGGGTGAAGACGACCCACGCCGGTGTGCCGATCCGCAGATTGGATGGCAGTTCATCGGCAAGATATTCCGGCGCCATGCCACCCAGGACCAGTTCCGTGACGAGCGGGGCAATAATGGCGTCGAGCTGCAGTTGGCTGACCAGATGCTGTTCGAGTTGCGTGCGTACCACTGAGGGGGGAAGCAGCAAGTAACGTTTCGAGTAGAGGTCAAAACCGGCGAATGAGGTATTGGCGCTGTCCAGTTCCGGATCAAGGTCAAGCAGCATCACCGCAATCATCAGCTGTTCGATGAACTGCTCGGTGGGCTTGGGGCCGTTTTCTTCAGCGAACCAGCCTAATGCCGTCATGAACGCATGCCCATTATTCGAGCTCGATATTGCAATATCGATCAACTGTGCCAGGCGGTAACCTTGGCTGGTGGGCAGTTTGTCGGCGGAAAAACTTTCAAGTTTCAGCGCATGGCCATAAAGCGCAACCAAAGGAAGTTCGCCTCCGGTTTCTTCCTCGATCACGTCACGAATGAGAGCGCGGTTTTGCTCTGTGAGTTCGAACGGTGAGTCTTTGGGGCTGTTCAGCAACTCCCAGTAGTTCCCATGGGACGATGACGCTGGAAGGGTGCTGACATTCAGTAAGTCGATTAACTCTCTTGCACTTTCCGCATTGCTCGGAAGTGGCAGGCCGTGAAAACGCAACCACTGGCTTATTGTGATTTTTTCGGTGGAGGTCACCCACCCGCCGGTTAACTTGGCGCTGCCAGACAGGAGGCGCAGTTGTTCAGCGAAATCGGCAATGCCAGTGAAGTGATGGGCGATGTCGTTACGCTCGGAGAAGAAACTGACAGTAACCAGCTCGCCGTTGACTTCATGGGTACTGATGTTGTCATAGGAATAAAAGAGGTGGCCATGTTCATTGACATGAAAGATGTCCGTTCGGGGAATGCCATGTTCGGCCGCGATCTTTTTAAAGTCGGGTTGCCGGATGAGCCTGGCCAGGCAGGTTGCACCTGGACGATGCAGGTGGGAGAAGTCTGAATCCGGGTCGCAGCTAACGGATACACGATCCCAGGACCATCCAACGGTTGCCATGACATCTTCATCGCTGAGGAAGTTGGTAATGGCTTCAATGACTGATTGTTTCTCGCGTCGATTGCTGGAATGAAATACGTGGTTGTCTGGGGTATTCAAGTAAGAAGCTCCATCTTCTGATGTTGGGTTGTTGCGTGGGAAGGGAGCTTAAATAAGAGTTCTTGGCGTTGTCATTTTAGTTATATGACTTTATATGACTTTTGCAGGCAGGGTTGGTGGGTTGATATTAACTATCCTGTTTTTGGCAGGGGAACTTGTCGATGTATTAACTTACCCGCGATATTGCCCCGGTGTCGCCGCCAGATGTTGTTTGAACACCCGCTGAAAGTGCGCCTGATCGGCAAACCCGGCTTCCAATGCGACATCGGCGATCAGCCTGCCGCTGCGCAGTCGATCCCGGGCGAACTGAATGCGCCGGTTGACCAGAAACGCATGGGGTGTCATGCCGTAATGCTGCTTGAAGGCGCGGATCAGGTAGGACGGCGACAGTTGCGCCGCTTCGCAAATGTCTTCGAGCTTGAGCATGCGCGTACAGTTGTCGCGGATATAGTCGGCGGCCCGTTCGAGCTTGAAATTGGGTTCGCGCAGCGGTTGATCGACCGGGTTGAGCCGCTGTTGCACCTCGGTGAAAAACTCCACCGCCGCACTGTGCTTGCGCAGTACGTCCTGCTGCGGATCGACCAAGACCTCGTACAGGTTCTTCAGGCCGGTGAATAGCTCAAGGTCACGATTGTGGGTGATGGAAAACCGGCGAAACGCCAAGTCCTGGCTGAAACCGAGCTGATGCTGCAAGTCGGTCAGCCAGGGTGTCTCGACGTACAGCATCAGGTATGACCAGGGCTGGTCGTCAATCGGATTGCAGGCATGCACATCGCCGGGGTTCATCAACACCACGGTGCCGGCGCTGACCTGAAACGCCGAGTGCTCGTGGAGATAGGTGCTGCGCCCAGCCGTGATCGCGCCGATGGAAAAGTGTTCGTGGGAATGCCGTGCGTAGCAGACCTCGCGGCCGTCGGCGATGGAGCGGGCTTCGATGAAGGGCAGGGCGTCGTCGCGCCAGAAGCGCGGGGCTTTGTCTGCATCTTTGGCGACGATGTGCTTCATCTCGGAGTCCTCGGTGGGCCAGCGCCAGAGTGTATTAGCTCTGGCCGGCAAAGGCTCGTTCCAGTTCGGCGATGTCGAGTTTTTTCATTTGCAGCATCGCCTGCATCGCGCGCTGGGACTTGTGCGTGTCGGGGTCTTGCATCATGTGCATCAGCGCTATCGGCACGATCTGCCATGACACGCCGAATTTATCCTTCAGCCAGCCGCATTGCTGCGCCTGCACGGGCCCGCCGGCGGACAGGTTGCCCCAGAAGTGGTCGACTTCCTCCTGGTTCTGGCAGTTGACCTGGAACGACACCGCTTCATTGAAGGTGAACACTGGCCCGCCATTGAGGCCGGTGAACGTCTGGCCGTCGAGCTCGAAGCTGACGGTCATCACCGAACCTTCCGGACGGCCATGGATTTCCTGACCGGCCTTGCCGTAATGGGTAATCGCGGTGATTTTCGAGTGATCGAAGATCGAGCAGTAAAACTTCGCGGCGGCTTCGGCCTGATCGTCGAACCACAGGCAGGGCGTAAGCTTTGGAAAGCGTTGCATGGCGGTTGTCCTCGGCAGGTTGAACACACTGGATTATCAGCGTAGCCAGTCCGCAGTGGACGGGTGGCGCCGTAGATCGACAAGTCCGTAGCAGCTGCCGAGCTGCTACGGGGCGGCGGTGACCGGTGGTCGATGAACATGGCTTGCGGGTCAAATTGCGCTTAGCTGTAGGGATAACCGAAGGCGCGCGTAACCGTCGCGGTAGAGGCGCTCCTTCAGAACACCGTGAGTCTGAGGAAACCCGCATGCTGACCCTGAACATCAATGGCAAGGACCAGGAACTGGATGTCCCCGCGGACATGCCGTTGCTCTGGGTGCTGCGTGATGTCGCGCACCTGACGGGCACCAAATTCGGTTGCGGCATGGCCCAGTGTGGCGCCTGCACCGTGCACGTCGACGGCGCGCCGTTGCGCTCCTGTATCACGCCCGCCACGGCAGTGGCTCACGGGCAGAAAATTCTCACCATCGAAGGCCTGTCCAGCGACGGCTCGCATCCGGTGCAACAGGCCTGGGCCGAGCTCGACGTGGTCCAGTGCGGTTATTGCCAGTCCGGGCAGATCATGTCGGCAGCCGCGTTGCTGGCGAAGATCCCCAAACCCACCGACAGCGATATCGACCAGGCGCTGTCCGGCAACATTTGTCGTTGCGGCACCTACCCAAGAATCCGCGCAGCGGTCAAACGCGCCGCCGAGATCGGTTGAGGCCACGTTGAAGCTATGTAGAAGCTACGTTGAAGGGAGTCTGAGCAATGAACAGCATCAACCCTGTCTCGCGTCGCACTTTTCTCAAGGGCAGTGCCATGTTGGGTGGCGGTCTGGTGGTGGCTTTTGTCATTCCTGGTGGCCATCGCTTTGCCCTGGGGGCCGAGAATCAAGGAAACGTCTTCGCGCCCAATGCCTTTTTACGTATCGGGAACGACAACAGCATCACCGTGCTGCTCGGCCATTCGGAAATGGGCCAGGGCATCTGGACTGGCCTGACGATGTTGATCGCCGAAGAGCTGGACGCCGACTGGTCGAAAATCCGTGTCGAACACGCCCCCGCCTCGGCCGCCGACTATGGCCTGCCGGGGTTTGGCGGAATGCAAATCACCGGCGGCTCGACCTCGACCTGGATGGAGTTCGATCGCTACCGTCAGGCCGGAGCGGCAGCGCGCCTGATGCTGATCGAAGCAGCGGCCAAGCGCTTCGATGTCGCGCCTTCGCAGATCCGCACCGAATCGGGCGTGGTCATCGCCGGCGACAAGCGCGCCACTTACGGCGAATTGGCGGATGACGCCGGCAAGGTGCCGGTACCGGATCCGGCCTCGATCAAATTCAAGGAAGCCAAGGACTGGAAGGTCATCGGCACACCCACCAGGCGCCTCGACACCCCGGAGAAAATCACCGGACGGGCCAAATTCGGCATGGACGTGCAATTCGACGGGCTCATGACGGCGGTGGTCGCTCGGCCTCCGGTATTCGGTGGTAGCGTCAAATCCTTCGAGGGCGCCGAGGCGCTGGCGGTGCCAGGCGTGCACAAAGTGGTGCAGGTGCCCACGGGGATCGCGGTGATTGCTGATCATTATTGGGCGGCGAAGCTGGGGCGCGATGCGCTGAAGGTCGAATGGGATCTGGGGCCCAACAGCGGGCTCGACAGTCAAAAACTGCTGGAAAGCTTTCGTAAACTCGCTGCCACCCCCGGTACCTCGGCCAGCCAGGCCGGGGATCCGACGGCGATGTTGGGCAAAGCAACGAAGACGATTGAGGCCGAATACAGCGTGCCGTACCTGGCCCACGCGCCGATGGAGCCGCTCAATTGCACAGTGAAAATCTCTGAGGGCAAATGCGAAATCTGGACCGGTACGCAGTTTCAGACCCTGGATCAGATGATTGCCGGGAAGATCACCGGGCTCAAACCCGAACAGGTCGAGATCCATACCCAATTCCTCGGTGGCGGTTTCGGGCGTCGGGCCAACCCGACTTCGGACTTTGTCAGCGAAGCCGTGTATGTCGCCAAGGCGGCGGGCGGGCCGGTGAAAACCGTCTGGTCCCGAGAAGATGACATTCGCGGCGGTTACTATCGCTCGGCGTTCTTGCATCAGGCGCGCATCGGGCTGGGTGCCGACGGCATGCCGATGGCCTGGAAACATGTGCTGGTCGGGCAGTCGATCCTGACGGGCACATCTTTCGCGGCGACCATGGTCAAGGACGGGGTCGACAAAACCTCCGTCGAAGGCGTGGCTGACAGCCCTTATCTTGAGGGGTTGGCCAATCACCAGGTCGATCTGCATTCGCCGCAAACCGGCATCAGCGTGCTGTGGCTGCGATCGGTGGGACACACCCACACGGCATTCGTCATGGAATCGTTGATCGATGAGTTGGCAGATGCCGCGGGCAAGGATCCTGTGGAATATCGGCGAGCGTTGCTCAAGGCGCACCCGCGGCATCTGGGGGTGTTGAATCTGGCGGTGGAGAAAGCCAACTGGAAGGCGCCATTGCCGGACGGGCATGCGTTGGGCGTGGCGGTGCATGAGTCTTTCGGCAGTTACGTCGCCCAAGTGGCGGAGGTGTCGCAGGATAACCTGGCGATTCGCGTGCACCGGGTGGTGTGTGCGGTGGATTGCGGCATTGCGGTCAACCCCCAAGGCATCGCCGCGCAGATGGAATCGGGCATCACTTTCGGTCTCGGATTTACCCTGCACAGCAAACTGACGTTCAAGGACGGCCAGGTGCAGCAGTCCAATTATCACGACTATCAGGTGCTGCGCCTGAACGAGATGCCGGTGGTCGAGGTGCATATCGTCCCCAGCAACGACAAACCCGGCGGCATTGGCGAGGTGGGTGTACCGCCGGTGGCGCCGGCTGTGGCGAATGCGGTGTTTGCCCTGACCGGGCAGCGTCTGCGGGAACTGCCATTGCAACTGTCGGGGGTGTGACATGAGACGACATCTGGTGCTGGGCGCGCTGGTGCTGATCGGGCTGAGTGGCTATGCCTCGGACCTGTTCGCTGACGATAAAGAAGCGCTCAAGGCGTTCGAAACGGTACAGAAGGTGTTCCAGAGCCCCCGTTGTCAGAATTGCCATATCCCCGGCGATTCGCCGTTGCAGTTCAATGCCGGGGTGCCTCACGCGATGAATGTGGTTCGCGGGATGGACGGTAAGGGCGCGGCCGGTTTGCCGTGTGCCAGTTGCCATGCCGAAAGCAATCCGCCCGCCAGTTATGGGCCCCACGCACCGCCCGGGGCGCCGCATTGGAGCCTGCCGCCCGCGGTGCACAAAATGGCCTGGATCGGTCTGCCGTCCGACAAGTTGTGCGCGATGATCAAGGACCGTTCCAGTAATGGCGACCGCGATTTTGCGGCGCTGATCAAGCATGTCAGCGAGGACAAACTGGTGCTCTGGGGCTGGCATCCGGGTGAGGGACGGGCACCGGTGCCAGTGCCCCACGACATCTTCGTCAGCCAGTTCAAGCGCTGGGCGGACGCTGGAGGACCGTGTCCGGTGACAGGTAGCTGACCAGCGGCGTATTTATAGGGAGTCAAATCGGGTGTGAGCGACTCTAACGTTCATACTTATCAAGGGAGTGAGTGATGCTAAACCCAGGTAAACCGGTCAAGCCCGGCGCTGGCGCAGACATGCGCACGCCGAACGTCCTCGATAGCGCAGCGCAAGGGCGCGATGTCCTGCGCGATTTGTCGCGCAAGGCCGAGCAAGAGCTGATGGGCGTGCAGATGGCGAGCATGGATGAGTTGACGCTGCTGTCCAATCGTCAGGGCTTCGAAGCGCTGGCCCAATTGGCGCTGGACGCCTGCCGGCAGTTGGGCCAACCGGCGACCCTGTTGTTTTTCGACCTCGATGACTTCAAGCGCATCAACCAGTTGCATGGTCGGGCCGAGGGCGACGATGCCCTGAAGACCTTCGCCGATGTGCTGCGCATCGCCTTCCGTGAAAGCGATGTGATCGGCCGGCTGGGCAGCGATGAGTTTGCTGCCTTGTTGACCGGTGCCAACGCGGTGGAAATTTCCGCGATCAGGGCACGGCTCGAAGAAATGCTCGATGAGCGCAATGCCACGGTGCATCGAGGCTATGACATTCGCTTCAGTGTCGGGCAGATCGAGTTCGACTCTCAGCTACCCGAAACGGCGCAGGACTTGCTGGCCTCGGTCGACAAGGCATTGCACGCCCGACAGTTCGACACCCGTCATTCTTGAAGGGCGCCATTGGCGGGTTATCGGGCGAATAACTGGTCGATATCTTTGAACGCCTTGAACTCCAAGGCATTACCGCAAGGGTCGAAGAGAAACATCGTGGCTTGTTCGCCCACCAATCCCTGAAACCGGATACCCGGCTCGATCACGAAGTGTGTACCCAGGGCTTTCAAGCGGTCGGCCAGCGCCTCCCATTGTTCCATCCCCAATACCACGCCGAAATGCGGCACCGGTACGTCGTGGCCATCGACGGCGTTGGTATGGGCGGCTTCCTGGGAAGCGTTTTTTGGCGCCAGATGAATCACCAGTTGATGACCGAAAAAGTTGAAGTCGACCCAGTGATCGCTGGAACGACCTTCTTCCAGGCCGAACACCTCGCCATAGAAACGCCGGGTAGCGTCCAGATCGTAAACCGGGATGGCCAAGTGAAAAGGCGACAGTTGCATCGGATGAACCTCGAGGGGGGAGTTGAGGTTGAGTTTAGTCCTGTGCTTTTTGATTGAAAGACGATAATTTTTGCAGCGAGCTCAAATTATTTCGATCAATTGGGGGCTGTATGCTGCGGGAACTGAAAACTTTCATTGCCGTGACGCGCCATGGCACGTTCGCGGCGGCAGGCATGCACATCGGCCTGACTCAGTCGGCGGTCAGTGCGCAGATTCGCAATCTGGAGCAGGCGTTGGGCATTCGTCTGTTCGATCGCACCGGACGTCAGGCGCTTCTCAATGCCGCAGGGCAGCGAGCGTTGCCGATGGCTCAGGAAATGCTCGAGATCTTCAATCGTATGGCCGTCAGTGATGACATCAGCGAGTTTCGTGGCGAGTTGAAGATCGGCGCAGTGGCCACGGTCCAGACCGGGCTGCTGCCTCAGGCATTGTTGCGGTTGAGGCAGCAGGCGCCGTTACTGGAGCCAAAACTGGTACCGGGTGTGTCGTTGAATCTGCTGAGCCAGGTCGATACCGCAGAGGTGGACCTGGCGATCCTGATCAAGCCGCCGTTCGAACTGCCCAAGGAGCTGTCGGCGCAGGTTATTCGTCGGGAACCGTTTGTGTTGATCGTGCCGATGGACGTTGAAGGCGATGACCCGTTGCAAATCCTCGCGAGCTACCCGCACGTGCGCTACGACCGTAACTCGTTTGGTGGGCGTTTGGTGACGCGGTTTTTGCGTGAACAGCAGATTGATGTGCAAGTAGCGCTGGAACTCGACGAGCTGGAAGCGATCGTGAAAATGGTTGAGTGCGGCCTCGGCGTATCACTGCTGCCCGAGGCGGGGCTATGGCTGGAGCATGGGGCGAAGGTCCGGATCATCCCGCTGGGGGAGCTGACGTTCTACCGGGAGATCGTGTTGTTGCAGCGTTATAGCCAGCGTACACAGCCGATCCAGCAGCTATTTGCCAACTGCCTCACATAAATGGCTGGCTAAAGCAGATGCAGCAGGTATGTGCTGTAAAGAATGTATTTTGGCTCTTGAAGACACGAAAACTGTTATTTCTGACAATGATGATTTTTTCAGTTTTCGCACTCTGGTTCAAGGTCCGAAAGTCCTGGGTGTCGTTAGCTAGTCGCAGTGATGCTGAAACCACCGTCTACGTAAATGATTTCACCACTAATGCAGGACGCGGCGCGAACGAAGCCCTGGTTCAGTCCAGAGTTGCAAAGCGATAAAAGTGACTCGCGAAGATATTAAAACTACCAGTTATTACAGGTGCCGAAACTTTCTGTCGAGCGCCATATTGAGTGATGCATATCCGCATGTGCGGTCAATGATGGAAAGACTCTTCTGATTGATGTTCCTGCCGATATCGCTCGATGGTCTGTCTTGTTCGATGCTGTTGCGGTGCAGTCAGATGGAAATGTCGTCGCGGGAGGTGACGCCGGTAATACAACTACTGCTTTCTGGCTGCGCGTCCAGGGTGACGGTACGCTTGACTTGGCCTTTGGTAATGGAGGGATCTCTAATTATGACCAGCCAAGTATCTTGCGTGACCTGATTGTGCAGAGTGGTAGCCAGCGCATAATCGCTGCCATTAATTCGGGCAATTCCCTTAAACCCCAAATACTAGGTATCCAGAGCTGACGTAGCCACTGCGGGGTTTGCGCTTCGTTGATTGAAGATCGGCGCGGGTCATCCCGTTGGGCACACAACCGATCCAGCAGTTGTTTGCCCGGTGTCTGTTGTAGGCACTCGGCCACGGCCCAGGAAACAAGGAGTGTGGCTGTAAGGATATTGATGTGGCTTGTAAAGATATAAAAACTCTCATTTTTTACAGGTGCTAAAGAACACTTGCAGGCGCAATAGTGGGCTACGTCAATGCTTGGACTTTTCCTGCTGATTACCAGAATGAAATGTCGGGCTTTTCGAAAAGCAAACTTCTTGAAGGACGAGGAAAATGGCCAATCAGAACAGTTCTACCGTAAACCCTGGTGATCTGGATCCCTCATTTGCGGTCGACGGCAAATACGATGTTCCAAGTGGCACTGGTTCCGTCAGATCGATCGTAGCTGATGGTCAAGGTGGTTTCTTTTTAGTTGCTTGGGTATCCAGGGAGTGTTGGCTGTATCACATCTTTCAGGATGGAACGCAGGATCTTCAATTTGGACAAAACGGTGTCAGCAAATGGGCTTTCGCTTCAGGGGTTGATTCGTTACCGGTACAACTATTAATGCAGCCGGACGGCAAAATTATTTTGATAGGACTACTTGGGGAGGATATGTCTAACCGGCAACCGGCCTTTACGAGGTTTAACCGAAACGGGAGTCCCGATTTGATTTTTGAAAACCACATCCTTCCCGATAGGGATGTCTCAGGCCCTTCGGGGTGTGTGCAAGCAGATGGAAAAATATTGTTACTGGCTCACAGGTTTAAAGACGGCGACACCGAGAAAGAAGAAACGCTGCTTCATCGTTTTGAGCCGAATGGCGATACCGATCATAAGTTTGGTGATAGTGGAAGCATCATCGTCCAGTTCAACGATCAGAAATCGAAAGGCGTAAGTGTCGCGGTTATGGACGACGGAAAAATCCTGGTAGGAGGAACGGTTCAGCGAGAGAACTCAATCCCAACGAAGGCGCTGGCCAGGTACTTCCCCCTAGGGGGGCGTGATTCATCATTTGGGCAATCCGGATACTGGGAATCAACAAGTAACAACGGGATGCGAAAAGTGATTGTTCACGAGAACAACATTTTTTGTGTGGGCTATTTCGGCACTCCTTTTCGTGCATCAATATCCAAAATCACAGGCGATGGCGCATACGATCCATCGTTCAATGATGGTAAAACCCTTACCGTCGACATCCCGGCTGACTTCCCGGGTTACTTTGTAGATTGTCGCTCTGTCGCTGTGCAGTCAGATGGGTGCATTGTTGCAGGAGGAAACGCAGGCAGGACTACAAAGGCATTTTGGTTGCGTGTTCTGCCTAAAGGCAATCTTGATAGGGGGTTTGGAGATAATGGGATTGCCCGCCACGATCAGGACAGCTATCTGTTTGACCTGATAGTGACCAACCAGCGCATCCTTGCTGCCGTTGATGCGGGGGCTCCTCGAAGTCCGAAAATATTTGGAATCCAGAGTTGAGTCCACAGCCATACGAATACCGCTGACATAAAAAAACCCGCCTGACATCGGCGGGTTTTTTAACGGCTAACCGAAAATTACTCTTCGATGTTGCCCATGGCGGTGGTGTTGAAACCACCGTCTACATACATGATTTCGCCGCTGATGCCGGACGCCAGGTCTGAGCACAGGAAGGCGCCGGCGTTGCCGACTTCTTCGATGGTGACGTTACGACGCAGCGGGGTTTGCGCTTCGTTGGCGGCCAGCATCTTGCGGAAGTTCTTGATGCCGGAAGCGGCGAGGGTGCGGATCGGGCCAGCCGATACGCAGTTGACGCGGGTGCCGTCCGGGCCCAGGGAGCCGGCCAGGTAACGTACGCCAGCTTCCAGGGAAGCCTTGGCCATGCCCATTACGTTGTAGTTCGGCATGGTGCGCTCGGCGCCCAGGTACGACAGGGTCAGCAGGCTGCCATTGCGGCCTTTCATCATTTCGCGACCAGCCTTGGCCAGGGCCACGAAGCTGTAGGCGCTGATGTCGTGAGCGATGCGGAAACCTTCACGGGTGGTGGCTTCGGTGAAGTCGCCGTCCAGTTGGTCGCCCGGGGCGAAGCCGACGGAGTGCACGATGCAGTCCAGGCCGTCCCACTTCTTGCTCAGCTCTTCAAAGACCTTGGCGATCTCTGCATCGCTGGCCACGTCGCACGGGAAGCACAGCTCAGGGCTCGAACCCCAGCCTTGTGCGAACTCTTCGACACGACCCTTGAGTTTGTCGTTCTGATAAGTGAAGGCAAGCTCAGCGCCCTCGCGATGCATGGCGGCAGCGATGCCGGATGCGATGGACAGCTTGCTGGCGACACCGACGATCAGTACGCGCTTACCGGCGAGAAAACCCATGTGTTGCTCCTCTCTTTCAGGTTTATTGCGCAGTGGCTGGTGCCAGAAAAGCGGCTTCCAGCAACTGCTGTGTATACGGATGTCGGGGGGCGGCAAAAATACTTTGCGCGTCTCCCTGTTCGACCACTTGGCCATGCTTGACCACCATCAGCTGGTGGCTCAGCGCTTTGACGACAGCCAGGTCATGGCTGATAAACAGATACGTCAGGTTGTACTTGGTTTGCAGTGAACGTAGCAGCTCCACCACTTGGCGTTGCACGGTGCGGTCGAGGGCCGAAGTCGGCTCGTCCAGCAGAATCAACGCCGGTTTTAGCACTAAAGCCCGGGCAATGGCGATTCTCTGCCGCTGCCCACCGGAAAATTCATGGGGGTAGCGGTGCCGGGTTTCCGGATCCAGGCCTACCTCCTTGAGTGCCGCAATAATCGCTTGTTCCTGCTCCGCCTCGGTGCCCATCTTGTGGATCCGCAGGCCTTCGCCGACGATCTGGCTCACGCACATCCGTGGGCTCAGGCTGCCGAAGGGGTCCTGGAACACCACCTGCATTTCCCGCCGTAGCGGCCGAACCTGTTGCTGCGACAGGCAGTCTAGCTGCTTGCCTTCAAAACGGATGGTGCCTTTGCTGCCGATCAACCGCAAAATTGCCAGGCCGAGCGTCGACTTGCCGGAACCGCTTTCCCCCACAATCCCCAGGGTCTGGCCCTGAGGCAGGCTGAAATTGATGCCATCCACCGCTTTGATGTGGTCGACGGTCTTTTTCAAAAAGCCTTTCTTGATCGGGAACCAGACTTTCAGGTCCTCGACCTGCAGCAACGGCGGGCCAATCCTGTTGGTCGCCGGCTTGCCGCTGGGCTCCGCTGCCAGCAGTTCCCGAGTGTACGGATGCTGCGGCGCGCGGAACAATTCTTCGCACGATGCCTGTTCGACGATGCAACCACGCTGCATGACACATACGCGATGCGCAATTCTTCGCACAAGGTTCAAATCGTGACTGATCAGTAACAACGCCATGCCCAGACGAGCCTGCAATTCCTTGAGCAATTCGAGGATTTTCAGCTGAACGGTCACATCCAGCGCCGTGGTCGGCTCGTCGGCGATCAGCAATTCCGGTTCGTTGGCCAGGGCCATGGCGATCATCACCCGTTGGCGCTGGCCACCTGACAGTTCGTGGGGCAGGGCCTTGAGGCGCTTCTCGGGTTCCGGGATGCCGACCATTTCCAGCAATTCCAGCGTGCGCCTGGTCGCGACTTTGCCGGTCAGGCCCTTGTGAATGCCCAATACCTCGTTGATCTGTTTCTCGATCGAATGCAGCGGATTGAGCGAGGTCATCGGCTCTTGAAAGATCATCGCGATCCGGTTGCCGCGGATATGGCGGATGGTTTTCTCTTTCAGTTCCAGCAGGTTCCGGTCGGAATAGGTGATGGTGCCGGACGGATGCCGGGCCAGCGGGTAGGGCAGCAGGCGCAGGATCGAGTGAGCGGTCACCGATTTGCCGGAGCCGCTTTCACCCACCAGCGCCAGGGTTTCGCCACGTTTGATGTCGAAGCTGACGCCTTCGACCACCCGCTGAACGTGCTCGCCAACGACAAACTCGACGGCCAGGTCGCGTACTTCGATCAGATTGTCCTGATTCATTTCACTTCCTCGGGTCGAAGGCATCGCGAGCGGACTCGCCGATGAACACCAGCAAACTCAACATCAACGCCAGCACCGCAAACGCACTCATACCGAGCCACGGCGCCTGCAGGTTGGATTTGCCCTGGGCCACCAACTCACCCAGGGACGGCGCGCCCGGTGGCAGGCCGAAGCCGAGGAAGTCGAGGGCGGTCAGCGTACCGATGGCGCCGGTCAGGATGAACGGCATGAAGGTCATGGTCGAGACCATGGCGTTGGGCAGAATGTGGCGGAACATGATCGCACCATTCTGCATGCCCAGCGCCCGGGCCGCGCGCACGTATTCCAGATTCCGCCCGCGCAGGAACTCGGCGCGCACCACATCCACCAGGCTCATCCACGAAAACAGCAGCATGATCCCCAGCAGCCACCAGAAGTTCGGCTGCACGAAACTGGCGAGGATGATCAGCAGGTACAGCACCGGCAGCCCGGACCAGATTTCCAGGAACCGCTGCCCGGCCAGGTCGACCCAGCCGCCGTAAAAACCCTGCAAGGCGCCGGCGATCACGCCGATGATCGAGCTGAGGATGGTCAGCGTCAGGGCGAACAGCACCGAAATCCGGAAGCCGTAAATCACCCGGGCCAACACGTCGCGGCCCTGATCGTCGGTGCCCAGCAGGTTGTCGGCGGACGGTGGCGCGGGGGCCGGGACTTTCAGGTCGTAGTTGATGCTCTGGTAGCTGTAGGGGATCGGCGCCCAGACGACCCAGGCGTCCTTGGCCTTGAGCAGTTCGCGGATGTACGGGCTCTTGTAGTTGGCTTCCAGCGGGAATTCGCCGCCGAACGCGGTTTCCGGATAGCGCTTGAGCGCCGGGAAGTACCAGGCGTTGTCGTAATGCACCACCAGCGGTTTGTCGTTGGCGATCAGCTCGGCGCCGAGGCTTGCGCCGAACAGAATCAGAAACAGCCACAACGACCACCAGCCACGCTTGTTGGCCTTGAACAGTTCGAAACGTCGGCGATTGAGAGGGGACAGGTTCATCTCAATGCTCCCGGCTTTCGAAGTCGATACGCGGATCGACAAGGGTGTACGTGAGGTCGCCGATCAGCTTCACCACCAGCCCCAGCAGCGTGAAGATGAACAGCGTGCCGAAGACGATCGGGTAGTCGCGGTTGATCGCCGCTTCGAAGCTCATCAGGCCGAGGCCATCGAGGGAGAAGATCACTTCCACCAGCAACGAGCCGGTGAAGAAGATGCCGATGAGTGCTGATGGGAAACCGGCGATCACTAACAGCATGGCGTTGCGAAACACATGGCCGTAGAGCACGCGGTGACGGGTCAGGCCCTTGGCTTTGGCGGTGACCACGTATTGCTTGTTGATTTCGTCGAGGAAGCTGTTTTTGGTCAGCAGCGTCATGGTCGCGAAGTGGCCGATTACCAGTGCGGTGACCGGCAGCGCCAGGTGCCAGAAGTAATCGAGGATCTTGCCGCCGATACTGAGCTCATCAAAGTTGTTCGAGGTCAGGCCCCGTAGCGGGAACCAGTCGAAATAGCTGCCGCCGGCAAACACCACAATCAGCAGGATGGCGAACAGGAATGCCGGGATCGCGTAGCCGACAATGATCGCCGAGCTGGTCCACACGTCGAAGTGGCTGCCGTGGCGTGTCGCCTTGGCGATCCCCAGCGGGATCGACACCAGGTACATGATCAGCGTGCTCCACAGCCCGAGGGAGATCGACACCGGCATCTTTTCCTTGATCAGGTCGATGACCTTGGCGTCGCGGAAGAAGCTGTCGCCGAAATCCAGCGTGGCGTAGTTCTTGATCATGATCCACAAGCGTTCCGGCGCCGATTTGTCGAAGCCGTACATGTGCTCGATTTCCTTGACCAGTGCCGGGTCCAGGCCCTGGGCGCCGCGATAGGCGGAACCTGCCACCGACACTTCGGCACCGCCGCCGGCAATGCGGCTGGTGGCGCCTTCGAAGCCTTCGAGCTTGGCGATCATCTGTTCCACCGGGCCACCGGGGGCGGCCTGGATGATCACGAAGTTGATCAGCAGAATGCCGAGCAGGGTCGGGATGATCAGCAGCAGTCGCCGAAAAATATACGCCAGCATCTGATTACTCCGTGCCCGCAGGGTCGGCTTGCAGTTTGGTTTCGACTTCTATCGCAGGTGTTGCGTCGGGCTTGACCCACCAGGTGTTGATGCCGATGTCATATTTGGGCGAAACCTTCGGGTGGCCGATGTGGTTCCAGTACGCCACGCGCCAGGTCTTGATGTGCCAGTTGGGGATCACGTAATAGCCCCATTGCAGCACCCGGTCCAGCGCTCGGGCGTGGGCCACCAGGCTTTTGCGCGAATCGGCGTTGATCAGCTGCTCGACCAGTTGGTCCACCACCGGGTCTTTCAGGCCCATGGAATTGCGGCTGCCGGGTTTGTCGGCCGCGGCGCTCATCCAGAACTCACGCTGTTCGTTCCCCGGTGAGTTGGATTGCGGGAAGCTGCCGACGATCATGTCGAAGTCCCGGGAGCGTACGCGGTTGATGTATTGCGAGACGTCGACCCGACGAATCACCAGATCGATGCCCAGGTCGCTGAGGTTGCGCTTGAACGGCAGCAGTACCCGTTCGAACTCGGTCTGGGCCAGCAGGAATTCGATGGTCACCGGTTTGCCGGTGGCGTCGACCATTTTGTCGTCGACGATCCGCCAGCCGGCCTCTTGCAGCAGTTGATAGGCCTTGCGCTGCTGAGTGCGGATCATGCCGCTGGCGTCGGTCAGCGGGTTCTGGAACGCCTCGCTGAACACTTGCTCGGGAATCTTGCCGCGGAACGGGTCGAGGATCGCCAGTTGATCGGCGTCCGGCAGGCCGGTGGCGGCCATTTCCGAGTTTTCGAAGTAACTGCGGGTACGCACGTAGGCGCCGTTGAACAGTTGCTTGTTGGTCCACTCGAAGTCCAGCAACAGGGTCAGCGCCTGGCGCACACGCACATCCTGAAACACCGGACGACGCAGGTTGAACACGAAGCCTTGCATGCCGGTGGGGTTGCCGTTGGGGATCTCCTCCTTGATCAGCCGCCCTTCGGCTACCGCCGGGATGTTGTAGGCCTTGGCCCAGTTTTTTGCGGACATTTCCAGCCAGTAATCGAACTGACCGGCCTTGAGCGCTTCCTGTGCGACGGTATTGTCGCGGTAGTAGTCGGTGGTCATCACATCGAAGTTGTAGAACCCGCGATTGACCGGCAGGTCCTTGCCCCAATAGTCCTTGACCCGCTCGTAGCGCACCGAACGCCCGGCCTTCACTTCGCTGACTTTGTACGGGCCGCTGCCCAGCGGCAGTTCCAGGTTGCCCTTGTTGAAGTCGCGGCTGGTCCACCAATGCTTGGGCAGTACCGGCAGCTGGCCGAGAATCAGCGGCAGTTCGCGGTTATTGTTGTGCTTGAACTTGAACAGCACGGTGAGCGGGTTTTCGGCGATCGCTTCTTCCACGTCGCTGTAATAGCCGCGGTAAAGCGGGGCGCCGTCCTTGATCAGGGTCTGGAAGCTGAACACCACGTCTTCGGCGCGCACGGGGTGGCCATCGTGGAAGCGTGCTTCGGGGCGCAGGTAGAAGCGCACCCAACTGTTGTCCGGGGCTTTCTCGATCTTGCCGGCGATCAGGCCGTATTCGGTGAACGGCTCATCCAGGCCCTGTTTGGCCAGGGTGTCGTAGATCATGCCGATGTCGTCGGCCGGCACGCCTTTGCTGATGAACGGATTAAGGCTGTCGAAGCCACCGAATCCGGCCTGGCGGAAGATCCCGCCCTTGGGCGCGTCGGGGTTGACGTAATCGAAGTGCTTGAAGTCGGCCGGGTATTTCGGTGGCTCGTTGTACAGGGTCAGGGCATGTTGCGGGGCGGCGCAGGCCAGCCCGGCGAACAACAGACCGCTGGCCTGCAAGAGCAGGGCGCGTACGGGGTTCATTGATCTTTCTCCGAAGATTTCAGCCACCACGCGCTCAGGCCCAGGGTGTAGGGCGGCGTGGTGACGAAGGCGAACCGGTTACGGTAGGCCAAGCGGTGATAATTGAGGTACCAGTTGGGAATGATGTAGTGCTGCCATAGCAGCACCCGGTCGAGCGCCTTGCCGGCGGCGACTTGTTCATCCCGGGTCTGGGCGGCGAGCAGTTGTTCGAGCAAATGGTCCACCACCGGGTTGGCGATGCCTGCGTAGTTCTTGCTGCCCTTGACCCCGACCTGGCTGGAGTGGAAGTACTGCCATTGCTCCAGGCCCGGGCTGAGGGTCTGGTTGAGGGTCATCAGGATCATGTCGAAATCGAATTGATCGAGGCGCTGTTTGTACTGGGCGCGATCGACCGTGCGCAGCCGTGCGTCGATGCCGATGCTGGCGAGGTTCTCGACGTAAGGCTGAAGGATGCGTTCCAGGTTCGGGTTGACCAGCAGGATCTCGAAGCGCAACGGTTGGCCGATGGCGTTCTGCAGCCGCTGGCCACTGAGCTTCCAGCCGGCCTCGGCAAGCAGCCCCAAGGCCTTGCGCAGGGTTTCCCTTGGAATGCCGCGGCCTTCGGTCTGCGGCAGGCTGAACGGCTCGGTGAGCAGCTTGGCGGGCAACTGATCGCGATAGGGCTTGAGCAACAGCCATTCGTGCCCGACCGGCAGTCCGGTGGCGGAGAACTCACTGTTGGGGTAATAGCTCATGGCGCGTGCGTAGGCGCCGCTGAACAGCGTGCGGTTGGTCCACTCGAAGTCGAACATCAGCCCCAGCGCTTCACGGACCTTGATCTCGGCGAAGGTCGGCCGCCGAGTGTTCATGAACAGGCCCTGGCTCTGGGTCGGAATCCGGTGCGGGATCTGCGCCTTGATCACCTCGCCACGGCGCACCGCCGGGAAGTCGTAACCGTTGTCCCAGTTCTTCGCCTGATGCTCGATGTAGATGTCGAACTCGCCGGCCTTGAATGCTTCGAAGGCTACGTCGCTATCACGGTAGAACTCGACTTCCATGCGATCGACGTTGTACTTGCCGCGATTGACCGGCAAATCCTTGCCCCAGTAATCCTTGACCCGTTCGAAGACGATCTGCCGTCCGGGCGTTACCGAGGTAATGCGATACGGCCCGCTGCCCAGCGGCGGCTCGAAGGTGGTGGCCTTGAAGTCGCGACCTTTCCAGTAGTGCTGGGGCAACACCGGCAACTCGCCCAGGCGCAGGATCAGCAAGGGATTGCCGGAGCGTTTGAAGACGAAACGGATGCGCTGCGGGTTGAGGATGTCGACCCGCGACACTTCCTGAAGGTTGGTGCGGTATTGCGGATGACCTTCCTTGAGCAGCAGGCGGTAAGAGAACGCGACGTCGTAGGCGGTGATCGGCGTGCCATCGTGGAAACGCGCTTCAGGGCGCAGGTTGAACACCACCCAGCTGCGGTCCTCGCTGTATTCCACCGATTGGGCGATCAGGCCATAACTGGACGTCGGCTCATCGCCCGACGGCGCGTACTGGCCGGTGCCGACCATCAGCGGTTCGTTGAGTTCGTTGATGCCGTATTGCAGGAAATTCGCCGTGGAAACCGGGCTCGAGCCTTTGAAGGTGTAAGGGTTGAGCGTATCGAAGGTGCCAAACGCCATCACCCGCAACGTACCGCCCTTGGGCGCTTGCGGGTTGACCCAGTCGAAGTGGGTAAATCTGGCCGGGTACTTGAGCGTGCCGAACTGCGCATAACCGTGGCTTTCGCTGATCGTCGCGCTTGCGGAGGAGCTCAAGGCCAGGCTGATCAGGAGAAGGAGGGGACGCTTCAAGTCAGAGATCCGATCCAGGCGGCTTGGGCTTTGTGGGCCGTACAGTAACAGCTTGTATCGACAGGAAAAAGACGGGGGCTTAATGCGCTGTTGATTGCCAGGTGGGGGCCCGGCGGATCGCAGAACCTGTGGCAAGGGAGCTTGCCTGGGGCCAGGGGGGCGAGGGGGCTTGCCCTAATGCCAGTCAGTTAAGCCGCGGAACCTGTGGGAGCGGGCTTGCTCGCGAAAGCGGTGTGTCAGGCGACATCAATATTGACTGTGCCGGCGTCTTCGCGAGCAAGCCCGCTCCCACATGGATTGCGCTTAACTGACCGGCAACCCCCTCGCCACAAAATGCCCCAAAGTCTGACAACTTAATGCGGGGAAGCAACCGTCAGCATCTGCCCCGGCTTCAGTGCCTGGCCAACCCGAGGATTCCAGCGCTTGAGGTGCTGCATTTCAACGTTGAAGCGTTTGGCAACCATGTACAGCGAGTCGCCTTGCTGGACCTTGTATTGGGTCTGCGGCTTCTGTTTGTCTGACTTGTTGCCGGTTTTGCTGTTCGCCGCCACTACGGTGTTGACGCGCCCGGAACTGCGCTTGGCGGTGTCTTGCATCACCAGGGTCTGGCCGACCTTGAGGTTCTTGCCGTTCAGCTTGTTCCAGCGTTGCAGGTCCTTTACGTCGACCTTGTTGGCCTTGGCAATGGAGGCCAGATTTTCTCCGCGCTTGACCCGGTAGGCGCGCTTGATGCTGGCGATTTCGCTGTCGTCGGCACCTTCGAACACCGGCTTGAGCGGCCGCTGGCTGATCAGCTCCTCAGGACGCATGGTCGACAGGCTGGCGGTCAGCAGTTGCGCCTTGGACGTCGGCACCAGCAGATGCTGGGGGCCGTCGATGGTGGTGCGTTGCTTGAAGGCCGGGTTGAGCTGGAACAGTTCGTCTTCGTCGATGTTGGCCACCGCGGCAACCTTGGACAGGTCCATGCGCTGGTTGATTTCGACGACCTGGAAGTACGGTTCGTTGGCGATCGACTTGAGGTTCACGCCATAGGCTTCAGGCGCCAGGACCACTTGCGACAAGGCCAGCAGCTTCGGCACGTAGGCCTGGGTTTCCGCTGGCAGCGGCAGGTTCCAGTAGTCGGTTGGAAGACCGAGCTTCTCGTTGCGCTCGATCGCCCGGCTGACCGTGCCTTCGCCAGCGTTGTAGGCCGCCAGGGCCAGCAGCCAGTCACCGTTGAACATGTCGTGCAGGCGGGTCAGGTAATCCATGGCCGCGGTGGTCGAGGCGGTGATATCGCGACGGCCATCATAGAAACGGGTTTGACGCAGGTTGAAGTAACGCCCGGTGGAAGGAATGAATTGCCAAAGACCCACCGCATCGGCCCGGGAATAGGCCATCGGGTTGTAGGCGCTTTCAATCACCGGCAACAGCGCCAGTTCCAGCGGCATGTTGCGTTCTTCAAGGCGTTCGACGATGTAGTGAATGTAGAGGCTGCCGCGTTCACCGGCGTTTTCGAGGAAGGACGGGTTGCTGGCGAACCACAGGCGCTGTTGCTCGATGCGCGGGTTGACGCCCAGGTTGTCCTGCAACTGGAAGCCCTGGCGCATGCGCTCCCAGACGTCCTGTGGAATTTGCGGTGTTGGTTTTTCGCTGAGCCAGATCGGTTTCTGTTTGGCTCGCGCGGCGATATTCGGTGTGTGTGTCGCGTCGGTCTGCGGCACATGGCTTGAACAGCCCGCCAAAGTGGCGGACACAGCCACCGCGATGGCTTGAGCCAAGCGGGTCAATGCGTCTGAATTGATGGCTTTTCGAATAGGTGACGACATTGGCTGGAAGTAAGTTCCGGGCGAAAATGTCGGGCGATTCTAGAAAGCACACCCCCTGCGGTCAACCATTCAGAATTTTTGTACCATCGCGCAGGCGTCTTAGAACGTATCTTTCCAAGCCCGCAAAGCAGCAAAGACCGCACTCGGCGCCCGGTTTTCGGTTCCGTTCCGTTCGTCCACTTTTTCTTTAACGGATGTTTCGCCGGTACGCAAAAACGGATTGGTGAGCTTTTCCAGCGCCAGGTTCGAAGGCAGCGTCATGATCCCGGCTTCCCGTTGCCGGGTCACTTTGGCCAGTCGTTCGCGGGTGTCGGGATTGCCCGGTTCGACCGCCACGGCAAACTTCAGATTGCTCAGGGTGTATTCGTGGGTGCAGTAGACCAGCGTATCTTCGGGAAGCGCCGCGAGGCGGCTCAGGGAGTGATGCATTTGCTCGGGCGTGCCTTCGAACAAGCGTCCGCAACCGGCGGCGAACAGGGTGTCGCCGCAAAACAAATGACCACGGTGGTAATAGGCGATATGCCCGAGGGTATGGCCTGGTACTGTGATGACATCGAAGTCCCAGCCCAGCACGTTGATCCGGTCGTTGTCCTTGAGGGTCACGTCCCGCGCCGGGATGGTTTCATTGGCCGGGCCATAGACGGTTGCGTCTGTCGCTTTTTTCAGCCGCTCGACGCCGCCGACGTGGTCATGATGGTGATGAGTGATCAGAATATCGCTTAACACCCAACCCGGGTGCGCCGCGAGCCACGCCTCTACGGGCGCGGCATCGCCCGGATCGACCACAGCGCAGCGCCGGGTGCTGTGGTCTTGTAACAACCAGATGTAGTTGTCGGTGAAGGCGGGCAGGGCACTGATCTGTATCATCGTCGGATTCGCCAAGCGGAAAACATTGGCGCATCTTAGAACTTCCTGGCGCGTTGGAGAATGCAATGACCGATAAAGCGTTCGCTCAGGCTGATCCTGACTGGCTGGCATTGATCAGTGCGGCCCGTGACTGGTTGTCCGGCCCCATCGGGCAATTTTTGCTGGACGAAGAACGACGCATGCTCGAAGACGAGTTGGGGCGCTTCTTCGGCGGTTACCTGGTGCATTACGGCCCTTCGGCACAGACGCCACCGTCGGCACCGCAGGTGCAGCGTAATGTGCGGCTCGGTGCGCCGTTGCCGGGGGTCGAGATTGTTTGTGAGGAGCAGGCCTGGCCCTTGAGCGAGCACGCTGCCGATGTGGTGGTGTTGCAGCATGGGCTGGATTTCTGCCTGTCGCCCCATGGTCTGCTGCGCGAAGCGGCGAGCAGTGTGCGCCCCGGCGGGCATCTGCTGATTATCGGGATCAACCCCTGGAGCAGTTGGGGCCTGCGTCATGTATTCGCCCATGACGCCTTGCGCAAGGCCCGTTGCATTTCACCGTCCAGAGTCAGCGACTGGCTCAATCTGCTGGGCTTCGCGCTGGAGAAACGCCGCTTCGGGTGCTATCGTCCGCCGCTTGCCTCACCTGCCTGGCAGGCCCGTCTGGCGGGCTGGGAACGCAAGGCCGGTGACTGGCAATTGTCGGGTGGCGGCTTCTATTTATTGGTCGCGCGCAAAATCGTGGTGGGCTTGCGGCCGGTGCGTCAGGAACGGCGTGAACCGATGGGCAAGCTGATCCCGTTGCCGATGGCCAAGGTCAACCGTCGTCATCTCGAACCGTAGTCCACATTTTATTTTCCTGGTCGGGTTCGCCCCGGCCTCGGGCATTGTCGGTCGCCGATCGGCGAGCCACCGCATTTTCTGGATAGATTGGCATGAGCGATAGCGTAGAACTCTTCACCGATGGCGCCTGCAAGGGCAATCCTGGCCCGGGCGGCTGGGGGGCGTTGCTGGTGTGCAAGGGCGTTGAAAAAGAACTCTGGGGCGGCGAAGCCAACACCACCAACAACCGCATGGAGTTGATGGGCGCGATCCGCGGCCTGGAGGAACTCAAGCGTTCCTGCGACGTATTGCTGGTGACCGACTCCCAGTACGTGATGAAAGGCATCAACGAGTGGATGGCCAACTGGAAAAAGCGCGGCTGGAAAACCGCAGCGAAAGAACCAGTAAAAAACGCCGACCTGTGGAAGCTGCTCGACGAGCAGGTCAACCGCCACAACGTCACCTGGAAATGGGTGCGCGGGCACATCGGTCATCACGGCAACGAACGGGCCGACCAACTGGCCAACCGTGGCGTGGATGAAGTGCGCGGGTACAAGCAGGCCTGATTCCGGTTCTACCGACGTACCGCGTCATCGTTCTTCGCGAGCAAGCCCGCTCTCACATTTAATCGTATTCCCCTGAGAGAACTCGGTCGAATGTGGGAGCGGGCTTGCTCGCGAAGGCCGTGATGCGGTGTCCCTGACAGAGCGCATCGCAGGCGCACGCCCGATCCCGCGAGCGTGTTAATATCGCCGCTTTTGCACGATTGACCCGTTGAGAGCTGAGCACTGATGGCCACCAGATCCGTTGTACTCGATACCGAAACCACCGGCATGCCGGTGACCGACGGCCACCGGATTATCGAAATCGGTTGTGTCGAGTTGATCGGTCGGCGCCTGACCGGCCGGCATTTCCACGTTTACCTGCAACCGGATCGCGAGAGTGATGAAGGCGCCATCGGCGTCCACGGCATTACCAATGAATTCCTGGTGGGCAAGCCGCGTTTCACTGAAGTGGCCGATGAATTTTTCGAGTTCATCAAGGGCGCACAGCTGATCATCCATAACGCGGCGTTCGACGTTGGCTTCATCAACAACGAATTTGCCCTGATGGGGCAGCACGATCGCGCAGACATCACGCAACACTGCACGATCCTCGACACCCTGATCATGGCCCGGGAACGTCACCCGGGGCAGCGCAACAGCCTCGACGCCTTGTGCAAACGCTATGGCGTCGACAACTCCGGCCGTGAACTGCACGGCGCCTTGCTCGACTCCGAGATTCTCGCCGACGTATACCTGACCATGACCGGTGGCCAGACCAGCCTGTCGCTGGCCGGTAACGCGTCCGACGGCAATGGCACCGGCGAAGGCGCGGACAACTCCGCCACGGAAATCCGTCGTCTGCCGGCCGATCGTCAGCCAACCCGGATCATCCGCGCCAGTGAAGAGGATCTGGCCCAGCACCTCGCGCGGCTGGAAGCCATCGCCAAATCCGCCGGTGCGCCGTCGCTGTGGCAGCAACTGGCCGAGGCCAAGGCTCAGGCCTGAGTCCCTTGTGGTGAGGGGGCTTGCCCCCGTTGGGGCGCGAAGCGGCCCCGGATTTTTTCAAATTCACCGCATTGGCAGGATTTACGACGGCTGCGCAGCCGAACGGGGGCAAGCCCCCTCGCCACAGAAAAACCTGTCCCTCCAAAATCTCCATTACAAAAATCCTCTCTCATCCGGGGTGTCAGGCCACATATTGGTGCGTCAGCCGACCCGCCACGGGGCATCCCGCTCGCCACATGCGCTCCAACCCTCTACCCTGAGGTTATTGGCAGGCCACGGTCTGCCGCCTCAGGACGCCGAGCCTCATGTATAAAGATTTGAAATTCCCGGTCCTGATCGTCCACCGCGACATCAAGGCCGACACCGTTGCCGGTGATCGTGTGCGGGGCATCGCCCGGGAGCTGGAGCAGGAAGGCTTCAGCATTGTCTCGGCGGTCGATTACACCGAGGGACGCATGGTCGCCTCGACCCATCACGGCCTCGCCTGCATGTTGATTGCCGCCGAAGACGCCAGCACCAATGCTCATCTTCTGCAGAACATGGCCGAGCTGATCCGCCGGGCACGGGTTCGCGCGCCGGACCTGCCGATCTTCGCCCTGGGCGAGCAGGTCACCCTGGAAAACGCCCCGGCCGACGCCATGGCCGAGCTCAATCAGCTGCGCGGCATCCTCTATTTGTTCGAAGACACCGTGCCATTCCTTGCCCGTCAGGTTGCCCGCGCGGCGCGCAAATATCTGGACGGGCTGCTGCCGCCATTCTTCAAGGCACTGGTGCAGCACACCGCCGATTCCAATTATTCCTGGCACACCCCCGGCCATGGCGGTGGCGTGGCCTATCACAAGAGCCCGGTAGGGCAGGCGTTCCACCAGTTTTTCGGCGAAAACACCCTGCGTTCGGATTTGTCGGTGTCGGTGCCGGAACTCGGCTCGCTGCTCGATCACACCGGTCCCCTGGCCGAGGCGGAAGCGCGAGCGGCACGCAACTTCGGCGCCGATCACACCTTTTTCGTGATCAATGGCACCTCAACCGCCAACAAGATCGTCTGGCATTCCATGGTGGCCCGCGATGATCTGGTGCTGGTGGATCGCAACTGCCACAAGTCGGTGCTGCACTCGATCATCATGACCGGCGCGATCCCGCTGTATCTGTGTCCGGAGCGCAATGAACTGGGGATCATCGGCCCGATTCCGTTGAGCGAGTTCAGCCGCGAATCAATCCAGGCCAAGATCGACGCTAGCCCACTGACCCAGGGCCGCGAGCCCAAGGTCAAGTTGGCGGTGGTGACCAACTCGACTTACGACGGCCTCTGTTACAACGCCGAGCTGATCAAGCAAAGCCTGGGCAACAGCGTCGAGGTGCTGCATTTCGATGAAGCCTGGTACGCCTACGCGGCATTCCACGAGTTCTTTGCCGGCCGTTACGGCATGGGCACTTCCCGTAGCGCAGACAGCCCGCTGGTGTTCACGACCCACTCCACACATAAATTGCTCGCGGCATTCAGCCAGGCCTCGATGATTCATGTTCAGGACGGCGGAGCGCGGCAGCTGGATCGCGATCGTTTCAACGAAGCGTTCATGATGCACATCTCGACTTCGCCGCAGTACAGCATCATTGCTTCGCTGGACGTGGCGTCGGCGATGATGGAAGGCCCGGCCGGTCGTTCGCTGTTGCAGGAAATGTTCGACGAGGCCCTGAGCTTTCGCCGGGCCCTGGCCAATCTGCGCCAACATATCGCTGCCGATGACTGGTGGTTTTCCATCTGGCAACCTCCGTCGGCCGAAGGAATCGAACAGGTGGTCACCGAAGACTGGCTGCTGCAGCCCGACGCCGATTGGCACGGCTTTGGCGGCGTGACCGACGACTATGTGCTGCTCGATCCAATCAAGGTCACGCTGGTGATGCCCGGTTTGACGGCGGGTGGTGCCTTGAGCCCACGGGGGATTCCGGCGGCGGTGGTCAGCAAGTTTCTCTGGGAACGTGGGCTGGTCGTGGAAAAGACCGGGCTGTATTCATTCCTGGTGCTGTTCTCCATGGGCATCACCAAGGGTAAATGGAGCACGCTGCTGACCGAGTTGCTGGAATTCAAGCGCAGTTACGACGCCAACGTCAGCCTGGCCACCTGCCTTCCTTGCGTGGCGCAACAGAACATGGCCCGTTATCAAGGCATGGGCCTGCGCGATCTGTGTGATCAATTGCACGCCTGTTATCGCAGCAACGCCACGGCCAAACACCTCAAACGCATGTACACGGTGCTGCCGGAAGTCGCGATGAAGCCAGCGGACGCCTATGATCAATTGGTACGCGGGGAAGTGGAGGCCGTTTCGATCGACGCTCTGGACGGGCGGATCGCGGCGGTGATGCTGGTGCCATACCCGCCGGGGATCCCGTTGATCATGCCCGGCGAGCGTTTCACCGAGTCGACCCGTTCGATCATCGATTACCTGAAGTTTGCCCGTACGTTCGACAGTAGCTTTCCCGGTTTTGTCGCCGATGTACATGGCTTGCAGCACGAAGACGAGGGCAATGGACGGCACTACACCGTCGATTGCATCAAGGAATGAGGACCTTTCCAAGTATGCAACCCGTCATGAATCCCAAATACCCAGGCCTCTCGGTACGTGTTGCCGATGAGGGTTTTGCGGCTTATATCTGGGGCAGTGATTTCAGTTTTGAAGTCGCCGCCTATGGTGCCGCAGCAATCGGTAAGCCGGTGGCGCAATGGCCGGTGACGCCAATCACCCCGTATCGCAAGTGCTACGGCATCGATCCCGAAGAGTTCAGCAGTTTTCACGATGCTGCCGACAGCGCGATTTTCATGGCCTATCTGGATGACGAGCCGGTGGGGCATCTGGTGGTCAGCACCAACTGGAACGGCTTCGCCCATATCGATGAATTGGCGGTACACGCACCGGCGCGCCGCCATGGCGTGGCCAAGGCACTGCTGGACGTAGCGCAGTTCTGGAGTCGCAAGAAGAAGCTGCCAGGCATCATGCTGGAAACCCAGAACAACAACCTGGGTGCCTGTCGGCTTTATGAGCGCTGTGGCTACGTGGTCGGCGGGATCGATCATCTGCGCTATCGCGGGATCGACCCGAACACCGCCGAAGTGGCGTTGTTCTGGTATCGACTGTTCGATAACCCGCTGGAAAGTCCGCTCAGCTCGCCAGCATCGCCACGGCTTGTTCCGTGATGATGTCCAGCAGCGTCTGAATAGCCGAAGAGGGTTCGGTGTTTTTCAGGCGCAAGGCATAGACATTGATCGGCACCGCAGGCGCCAGCGGACAGGCATCGAGCCCGGCCGATCTGGCGCCGAGTGCGGTAAACGGGTCGACGATCGCCAGGCCTTCACCGGCCTCGACCATGCTGCGCATCATTTGATGCGTCTGCACCCGGGTCTGGATGACCGGGGCAGGGCGCAGCGCATGGAGCTTGTTGTCCAGCGCCGGGCTGAGCGGGTCGTGACCTTCCAGGCCGACCAGCGACTGGCCGGCCAGGTCTTGCAGCGAAATGTATTTCTGTTTTGGTTGCAGCCAGCCGTGGGGCGCCAATAGCTGGAGCTTGCCCTGTGCGATGACCTGGCAATGAATATCGGCGTGGTCCGGGTCGTGCAGGCTCAGACCCAGCTCGCTTTCGCGCAGCAGCAGGCTTCTGACGATCTCGCGGGTTGGCTGGCTCAACAGGGTGCAAGGTGCGTCGGGGAGACGCCGGCGCAAGGCGGCGATGCTTTGTGGCAACAGGTGTTGCGCCAGCGGCGGGGTGCAGATGATTCGCAGGGGCGGGGCCAGATACTGCTTGAGGCTGCTGGCCAGTCGCTGGACCGGCTCAAGCGCTTCGTAGACGTGGGCGATCTCGACCTGTAACTCCCGCGCCTCGCGCGTGGCTTGCAGGCGGCCACGCACGCTGGCAAACAGCATGAAACCCAACTGATCCTCGGCATCGCGCAGCGTGCGTTCAACCTCGGTCACGGGCAACTGCAACCATTCGGCGGCGGTGCCCAGGTGACCGGTCTGCAGGAGCGCCTGGATCACTTCGATATGACGTAAACGCATGCGTGAAGTCCATGTTCAGCAGGTGAGGGAGTCAGTCACTGAATCCTAACTCAAGTGCGTGCATATGACTTCTGCTCATAACACCGGGTTATGAGGCAACGTTCGTTTCAGGTTCGCGAATCAGGGTAACGCCCGATTGCACCAGCAGAAACTCCTTGTCGTCGAGTTTGTTGACCCGGTCGCCAATGGCCAGCTTATAGGTGGTGACTGGCGCAGAGCCGGCGAGGCCGTCGTGCGACGGGGTGGATTCCTGGAACTCATGCACGGAATAAACACGGCCTTCCGCGTCTCTTGCATGGAACTGACCGACGAGTACTGCTGCCATCTGCTTAGAACCTCTGGAGATAAATCACTCAATTTGCGGTTCTGTAGACCGTGGTTGGGCGAGGTAAGTTTTCCTACAGGAAAAAAATAGTCAGGGGCGGCGATTTTCCGTCGTCCGCTGGTTGAATCGTCATTTGATCATCTATAACTAGAAGCTCTTTCCTTCGAACAGTCGAGAATCTTCCATGAGCAACGTCTACGAGATCGCCGTTCTGGTCGGCAGCCTGAGAAAAGCATCGATCAACCGCAAGGTCGCGCTGGCGCTGGCCGAGCTGGCGCCTGCCAATCTGAAGCTGACGATCGTCGAAATCGGCGATTTGCCGCTGTACAACGAAGACATCGATGGTGAGTCGCCGCCGGCAGCCTACAGCACTTTCCGACAACAAGTGAGCTCATCCGACGCGGTGCTGTTCGTGACCCCGGAATACAACCGTTCGGTGCCGGCGCCGTTGAAGAATGCGATTGACGTCGGTTCGCGTCCCTATGGCCAGAGTGTCTGGGACGGCAAGCCGGGTGCGGTGATCAGCGCTTCACCGGGCGCCGTCGGCGGGTTTGGCGCCAATCACAACGTGCGCCAGTCCATGGTGTTTCTCAATGTGCCGTGCATGCAGCAACCGGAAGCCTACCTGGGGGGCGCCGGTTCAGCGTTCGACGAGGCGGGCAAGTTGTCGGAGTCGCTCAAGCCGTTCTTGCAGAAATTCATCAATGCGTATGGGCAGTGGGTTGAGCAGCATAAAAAGCCATGACCCCATGAGGTTCTGACCCATCCCTGCGGTAAACCACAATCCCTGTGGGAGCGGGCTTGCCCGCGAAGAACGCGTTGCGGTTTTTCAGGTACTGCGCGTCATCGTTCTTCGCGGGCAAGCCACGCTCCCACAGGCTCTGCGTCTTGAGCACACCACAGAACCTTCACTTTACGGCCTGTTCGATCCTCCCTATATTCCCCGCTTCGTTTTTCCGTCGAGCTGGATCCGAGTCACTATGTTCATTGCTTCGCTGATTTTCCTGCTGACCATCACCCTGGTGATCTGGCAACCCAAAGGCCTGGGCGTTGGCTGGAGTGCGGTATTCGGCGCGGTGCTGGCGCTGCTGTCCGGGGTGGTGCACCTGAGCGATATCCCGCTGGTGTGGCAGATCATCTGGAATGCCACCGGCACCTTTGTTGCGCTGATTATCATCAGCCTGCTGCTGGATGAGGCGGGATTCTTTGCCTGGGCCGCGTTGCATGTGGCCCGTTGGGGGCGGGGCAGCGGGCGCAAGCTCTTCGCTTATATGGTGCTGCTCGGCGCACTGGTGTCGGCGTTGTTCGCCAATGACGGGGCGGCGCTGATCCTCACGCCAATCGTGATTTCCATGCTGCTGGCGCTGCGTTTTTCCCCGGCGGCGACCCTGGCGTTCGTGATGGGCGCCGGTTTCATCGCCGACACCGCGAGCCTGCCGCTGGTGGTGTCGAACCTGGTGAACATCGTTTCCGCAGACTTCTTCGGTATCAGTTTCAACCGCTACGCCGCGGTGATGATCCCGGTCAACCTGGTGAGCGTGGCGGCGACCCTGGTGATGTTGATGGTGTTCTTTCGTCGCGACATTCCCCGTGATTACGATCCCGGGCAATTGGCAGACCCGGCCAGCGCAATTCACGACACCGCGACGTTTTATGCCGGTTGGGTCGTGCTGGTGATTCTGCTTCTCGGCTGCTTTGCCCTTGAGCCGCTGGGCATTCCCATCAGCGCGATTTCCGCGGTGTGCGCCGCGCTGCTGCTGGCCATAGCCGCCCGTGGCCACAAGATATCCACCCGCAAGGTGATGAAAGAAGCGCCGTGGCAGATCGTGATCTTTTCCTTAGGGATGTACCTGGTGGTGTATGGCCTGCGCAACGCCGGGCTCACCGGGTATCTGGCCGGTTGGCTGGACGGCTTTGCCGGTTACGGCGTGTGGGGCGCGGCCATGGGCACCGGGGTGCTGACCGCGTTGCTGTCGTCGGTGATGAACAATCTGCCGACCGTGCTGATCGGCTTGCTCTCGATCGATGCCAGTCAGGCGACCGGCGTGGCGAAGGAGGCGATGATCTACGCCAACGTCATCGGCAGCGACCTGGGGCCGAAAATCACCCCGATCGGCAGTCTGGCGACCTTGCTGTGGTTGCATGTGCTGCAACGCAAGAATATCCGGATTGGCTGGGGTTATTACTTCAAGGTCGGGGTTGTGCTGACGGTGCCGGTGTTGTTGGTGACGCTGGCGGCCTTGGCGTTGCGGTTATCCATTTAGACCGGGTTGGCGCTATCGCGGGCAAGCCCGCTCCCACAGGGTTTAGCGTGATCCTGTGGGAGCGGGTTTGCCCGCGATAGGGCCGGTCGATTCACCACAAAACTCAACCACTGCCCGGCACATTCGGCCAAAGATCGGCCACCAGGAACAGCCGCTCGGCCTCTTCCCAATCCCCTTTGGCATTCTCTGTCAGCCGCACCATCAATTGCGCCGGTGCCAGCGGGTCCAGATCACTCAGCCACGCCTTCAGCTGTTCAGCGCTCCAGGTCTGCTCCTCGGGATAGTGCGCCGGCGCCAGCCAGGCATGGCGGGGCAGGGGTTGCCAGCGACCGAATGGACGCTGCACGACAAAATCCGCCCAGTCCTTCTGATGCAGCCAGCTGCCGCGCAAATGCTGAGGATGTGCCCCGCTCGGTGACTCGGCCCGCCCAGGCCATGGATAGAGCAGATAACCGCCCAGCCATAGATGCGCACTGAACTGCTGGATATCCAGCGACGCCAGCACCTCGCGGCTTTCCGCCCGTGCGGAAATCGGCAGTTGATGCCGGCTCAGGTGTTCCAGTTTGCGGTCCAGCCGATCATGGCAACCCGGTCCAAGCCATTGCGCGGTGTCATGGCCGTCGCCGTTCTGCGGGCCGAGATAGAGCTTGATCGCCAGTTCCAGGTGATGCACGCCATCGCGATCGCGCAGCAGCATGTCCAACTCGCCGAGGGTATGGCCTTCGCGACGGATCGGCATGTTGGCGGCAATCAGCTCGATCCCCGGCGCGTGCCGCACGGCGTACTGCCATAGGCGCTCGTAGTACAGGCCCAGGCGCCGGGTCCTGGCCTGGGCCAGCCAGTGCAGCAAGTCGTAACTGTCACGATCCAGTTGCCTGAGCCAAAGCTCCAGGCGCTCCGGCGCTTGCACCCAGTCGCTGCCGGCCAGGGGATGACGCTGCGGCCACGGCGTGACATCGAGCATCGGCGGCGCGAGGATGACCCAGGCCAGGTCGCGCACTTCAGGGTGGCGCAACTGGTGAGGTAACTGGAGCAAGTCTGGAAATAGGATCATCTTGCGAGCATAGCCTCATAACTCGTGGCTGAAAGGGTTTTGTCTACGCCACGCTTTCGCCCATAATCGTGTTTTTCGCCGCCACACGCGTTAGGGGCCCCATGGAGCAATTTCGTAATATCGGCATCATCGGTCGCCTGGGCAGTTCTCAGGTGCTGGATACCGTCCGCCGACTGAAACGGTTTCTGCTCGATCGTCACCTGCACGTGATCCTCGAAGACACCATCGCCGAAGTCCTGCCAGGCCATGGCCTGCAAACCTCGTCGCGCAAGATGCTCGGTGAAGTCTGTGACATGGTGATTGTGGTCGGTGGTGACGGCAGCCTGTTGGGCGCCGCCCGGGCGCTGGCCCGGCACAATATTCCGGTGCTCGGCATCAACCGTGGCAGCCTGGGATTCCTCACCGATATTCGTCCCGATGAGCTGGAAGTCAAAGTCGCCGAAGTGCTCGACGGCCACTATCTGGTGGAAAACCGCTTCCTGCTGCAAGCCGAAGTCCGGCGCCACGCCGAGGCCATCGGCCAAGGCGATGCGCTGAACGATGTAGTGCTGCACCCCGGCAAGTCGACGCGAATGATCGAGTTCGAACTGTATATCGACGGCCAGTTCGTCTGCAGCCAGAAGGCCGACGGCCTGATCGTCGCCACGCCGACCGGTTCGACCGCTTACGCCCTGTCGGCAGGCGGCCCGATCATGCATCCCAAGCTCGACGCTATTGTGATTGTGCCGATGTACCCCCATACCTTGTCGGGTAGGCCGATTGTGGTCGATGGCAACAGTGAGCTGAAAATCGTCGTGTCCAAAGATATGCAGATTTACCCGCAGGTGTCCTGTGACGGGCAGAACCACTTCACCTGCGCGCCCGGTGACACCATCACCATCAGCAAGAAAGCGCAGAAACTGCGGCTGATTCACCCGCTCGACCACAACTACTATGAAGTCTGCCGGACCAAGCTCGGCTGGGGCAGCAAGTTGGGTGGTGGAGGCGACTGATGCTCGATCCCGCGCGTAGCTACGACCTGATCGGTGACGTGCACGGTTGCGCTCTGACCCTTGAGCACTTGCTCGACCGGCTCGGTTATCAAAAACACGGTGGTGTCTGGCGGCATCCGTCGCGCATGGCGGTGTTCCTCGGCGACATCATCGACCGCGGCCCACGGATTCGCGAGGCGCTGCACATCGTTCACGATATGGTCGAGGCCGGCCAGGCGCTGTGCATCATGGGTAACCATGAATTCAACGCCCTGGGCTGGAGCACGCCGGCGCTGCCGGGCAGCGGCAAGCAGTTCGTGCGCGAACATACGCCGCGCCACGCCCGCCTGCTTCAGGAAACCCTGACCCAGTTCGAAGATCACCCCCAGGATTGGCATGACTTCCTGCAATGGTTCTATGAGCTGCCATTATTCGTCGATGCCGGGCGCTTCCGCGTGGTGCATGCCTGCTGGGACGCCGGCCTGATCGAACCGTTGCGCGGGTTGTTCCCCGACGGTTGCATCGATGAACACTTCCTTCAGGCCTCCGCGGTGCCGGGCAGTTTTGCCTGCACCGTGTTCGATCGCCTGCTGCGCGGCACCGACATGCGCTTGCCCCACGGCTTGACCATGACCAGCGGCGACGGCCTGACGCGTTCGTTTTTCCGCACCAAGTTCTGGGAAGACGACCCGCAAACCTACGGAGACATCGTGTTCCAGCCCGATGCCTTGCCAGAGCCGGTGGCCCGCACGCCATTGTCGTCCAGTGAAAAAGATAACCTGCTGCGTTATGGCATCGATGAGCCGATGCTGTTCGTCGGCCACTACTGGCGCAGCGGCAAACCGGCGCCGATCCGCCCGAACCTCGCGTGCCTGGATTACAGCGCGGTGCTCTACGGCAAACTGGTCGCTTATCGTCTGGATCAGGAAACCCGTCTCGATCCGCATAAATTTGTCTGGGTCGATGTCGAGCGGCCGGAGGTGTTGCAATGACGGCGGTGGCGGTATTGCGTCTGCCGCTGGCGGTGGATTTGAGCGGGTTCGTCAAACTGCTGCAGCGCATGCAAGTGCCCCATCGGGTCAGCGAAGAGGCGGGCGAGCAGGTGCTGTGGGTACCGGCCAGCATCAGCGAAGACGTGCGCTCGCTGTACGAACGCTTCCCGGCCGGCGACCCCGATCAGCAACTGGATATCCCGGTGGCGCCGACCCTGCAGCGTCCAGGCTTTGTCGAGCAGGTGCGCCACAGCAAGGCCACGGCCTTCGTGCTGTTGCTGAGCCTGGTCGTCGGCGTGGTAACGCTGCTTGGCGAAAATCTCGAGACGCTGCGCTGGCTGACCTTTCTCGATTTCCGCGTGGTCGGCGACTACATCCATTTCACGCCATTGGCCGACAGCCTGGCGGCGGGGCAGTGGTGGCGTCTGGTGACGCCGATGCTGATCCACTTCGGCATCCTGCACCTGGCCATGAACGGCATGTGGTACTGGGAGCTGGGGCGGCGCATCGAGTCGCGGCAAGGCAGCATCAACCTGATCGGCCTGACATTGTTGTTCAGCCTGGTGTCCAACTACGCCCAGTTCCTTTTCAGCGGCCCGACCCTGTTTGGCGGGTTGTCCGGGGTGCTGTACGGCCTGCTCGGGCATTGCTGGATCTTCCAGCTTTTGTCACCGAACCCGGCGTATCGCCTGCCCCGCGGGGTGTTGGTGATGATGCTGGTGTGGCTGCTGCTGTGCCTGTCGGGGCTGGTGTCGATGGCCGGATTCGGCCAGATAGCCAACGCAGCCCACGTCGGCGGGTTACTCATCGGATGCTTCACCGGTTTGTTGGGCGGTTTGTACAACCGCCGTAAACTGGCCGTCTAAACAGTTATGAATGAAGAGCGCGGAGCCCTTGATGTCCTCTTTTAACGAAATGATCAAAAACATCACCCCGGATATCTACCAGAGCCTGAAACTGGCGGTGGAAATCGGCAAATGGTCCGACGGTGGCAAACTCACCGCCGAGCAGCGCGAACTGTCCCTGCAAGCGATGATCGCCTGGGAAATCCAGAACCTGCCCGAGGAACAGCGCACCGGTTACATGGGCCCGCAGGAGTGCGCATCGAAGTCGATCGAAGTGCCGAACATTCTGTTCAAGTCGGATGCCATCCATTGATCGAGATTGGCCGCGGTGCAATCAGCAAAATGTCGGCGCGCCTGGACGGGCCGAACGTGCAGTACGCTTTTCGCCTGGGTGATGCAGAGGTGCCGGTCAATCCATTGATAGGCACCACGGTGCGCCTGGAATACCTGGGGGCGATCCACTGCACCCATTGCGGACGCAAGACCAAAACCAGTTTCAGCCAGGGTTACTGCTACCCGTGCATGACCAAACTGGCCCAGTGCGACATCTGCATCATGAGCCCGGAGCGCTGCCACTACGACGCCGGCACCTGCCGGGAGCCAGAGTGGGGCGAGAAGTTCTGCATGACCGACCACGTGGTTTACCTGGCCAATTCGTCGGGGATCAAGGTCGGCATTACCCGCGCCACCCAGCTGCCGACCCGCTGGCTCGATCAGGGCGCCAGCCAGGCCTTGCCGATCGTGCGCGTCTCGACCCGCCAGCAGTCGGGCTTCGTTGAAGACCTGTTCCGCAGCCAGGTTGCCGACAAGACCAACTGGCGTGCTTTACTCAAGGGCGATGCGGTGTCGGTGGACCTGGCGCAGGTTCGCGATCAGCTGTTTGAAAGCTGCGCCGAAGGTTTGCAAGGTTTGCAGGAACGATTCGGCCTACAAGCAATCCAGACCATTACTGACGTCGAACCGCTCGAGATCCGCTATCCGGTCGAGCAATATCCGGCCAAAATCGTCAGCTTCAACCTGGACAAGAACCCGATTGCCGAAGGCACGCTGTTGGGGGTCAAGGGCCAGTACCTGATTTTCGACACCGGCGTGATCAATATTCGTAAATACACGGCCTACCAACTCGCCGTGCATCAGTAAGGACTCCAGCATGCGCACCGAACAACCGAAGATGATCTACCTGAAGGACTATCAGGCGCCTGAGTACCTGATCGACGAGACGCACCTGACCTTCGAGTTGTTCGAGGACCACAGCCTGGTCCATGCGCAACTGGTGATGCGCCGCAACCCTGAACGTGGCCCGGGCCTGCCGCCGCTGGTGCTCGACGGCCAGCAACTCGAGCTGCTGTCGGTGACCCTGGCCGACCAGGAGCTGAGCGTCGCCGACTACCAACTGACCGAGAACCATCTGACCCTGCACCCGACCGCAACAAGCTTCACGGTCGACACCAGTGTCCGGATCCACCCGGAAACCAACACCGCGCTGGAAGGCCTGTACAAATCCGGCACCATGTTCTGCACCCAGTGCGAGGCCGAAGGTTTCCGCAAGATCACCTATTACCTCGACCGCCCGGATGTGATGAGCACGTTCACCACCACGGTGGTCGCCGAGCAGCACAGCTATCCGGTGCTGCTGTCCAACGGCAACCCGATTGCCTCAGGTCCCGGCGAAGACGGCCGGCACTGGGCGACCTGGGAAGACCCGTTCAAGAAACCGGCTTACCTGTTCGCGCTGGTGGCCGGTGACTTGTGGTGCGTCGAAGACACCTTCACCACCATGACCGAGCGCTCCGTGGCGCTGCGCATTTACGTCGAGCCAGAAAACATCGACAAGTGCCAGCACGCCATGAACAGCCTGAAGAAGTCCATGCGTTGGGACGAAGAAGTCTACGGTCGCGAGTACGACCTGGACATCTTCATGATCGTCGCGGTCAACGACTTCAACATGGGCGCCATGGAAAACAAAGGCCTCAACATCTTCAACTCCAGCGCCGTGCTGGCCCGTGCCGAAACCGCTACCGACGCCGCGCACCAGCGGGTCGAAGCGATCGTCGCCCACGAATACTTCCACAACTGGTCGGGCAACCGCGTGACCTGCCGCGACTGGTTCCAGCTGTCGCTGAAGGAAGGCTTCACCGTGTTCCGCGATTCGGAGTTCTCCGCCGACATGAACTCGGCCACGGTCAAGCGCATCCAGGACGTGGCGTACCTGCGCACCCACCAGTTCGCCGAAGATGCCGGCCCCATGGCCCACGCCGTGCGCCCGGACAGCTTCATCGAGATTTCCAACTTCTACACCCTGACCGTGTACGAAAAGGGTTCGGAAGTGGTCGGCATGATCCACACCTTGCTTGGCGCTGACGGCTTCCGCAAAGGCAGCGACCTGTACTTCGAGCGCCATGACGGCCAGGCCGTGACCTGTGACGACTTCATCAAGGCCATGGAAGATGCCAACGGCGTCGACCTGACCCAGTTCAAGCGCTGGTACAGCCAGGCCGGCACACCGCGTTTGGCGGTGAGCGAGACCTACGACGCCGCGGCAAAAACCTACAGCCTGACCTTCCGTCAAAGCTGCCCGGAAACTCCGGACAAGGTGGAAAAACTGCCGTTCGTGATTCCGGTGGAACTGGGCCTGCTGGACAGCAAGGGCGGCGAGATTGCCCTGCGTCTCGCCGGTGAAGCCAGTGCTCAAGGCACCTCGCGGGTTATTTCGGTGACTGAAGCCGAGCAGACCTTCACCTTCGTCGACATCGCTGAAAAGCCCCTGCCTTCGTTGCTGCGCGGCTTCTCGGCACCGGTGAAGCTGAGCTTCCCGTACGACCGCGATCAACTGATGTTCCTGATGCAGCACGACAGCGATGGTTTCAACCGCTGGGATGCCGGTCAGCAATTGTCGGTGCAGGTGCTGCAAGAGCTGATCACTCAGCAGCAGAAGGGCGAAGCGCTGGTGCTGGACCAGCGTTTGGTTGCAGCGCTGCGTACTGTGCTGTCCGACGAGACGCTGGATCAGGCCATGGTCGCCGAAATGCTCTCGCTGCCGGGCGAGGCGTACCTGACTGAGATCAGTGAAGTGGCTGATGTAGACGCCATTCACACGGCTCGCGAGTTTGCCCGTAAGCAATTGGCTGAAGGTTTGTTCGAGGCCTTATGGCTGCGTTATCAGGCCAACCGCGATCTGTCGAAGAAAACCCCGTATGTGGCCGAGGCCGAGCATTTCGCCCGCCGCGCGCTGCAAAACATTGCACTGTCTTACCTGATGCTCAGCGGCAAGCCGGAAGTTCTGTCGGCGACCCTTGAGCAGTTCGACACCAGCGACAACATGACCGAGCGTCTGACGGCGTTGGCGGTGCTGGTGAATTCGCCGTTCGAAGAGCAGAAAGCCACGGCATTGGCGACCTTCGCCGAGCACTTCAAGGACAATCCGCTGGTTATGGACCAGTGGTTCAGTGTCCAGGCGGGCAGCACGTTGCCCGGTGGTCTGGAGCGAGTCAAAGCCTTGATGCAACACCCGGCGTTCAACATCAAGAACCCGAACAAGGTGCGCGCACTGGTCGGCGCGTTTGCCGGGCAGAACCTGATCAACTTCCACGCGGCCGACGGTTCCGGGTATCGGTTCCTGGCGGATCTGGTGATTGAGCTCAACGGTTTCAATCCACAGATTGCTTCTCGTCAGCTGGCGCCGCTGACGCGCTGGCGCAAGTACGACAACGGCCGTCAGGCGTTGATGAAAGGCGAGCTGGAGCGGATTCTCGCTTCGGGGCAGCTGTCCAGCGATGTGTACGAAGTGGTCAGCAAGAGCCTGGCCTGATATTGACACCGCGGGCTGCCAGGCAGACCGCGGTGCCTTCTTCGCGAGCAAACCCGCTCCCACATTAGATCTCTATCCGCCATAGGTCATGCGAACACCCGAGATCAAATGTGGGAGCGGGCTTGCTCGCGAAGGCGTCAGACCAGACACCGCTATCACACGATCAAAATTACCCCTCGAAATACCTCCCCATTCACCCACACCCCATATCGCCCTGGTTAACAAAACATAACGCGGCGTCGATTGTCAGACCTTTCCAAACCCCGATAGGATAAGCCCAGCTTCCGAAGGGGCTCTGGATTGCGGGTTTCAGGACTATGCTTCTGAATAGGGCAATTCCGGTGAGCACCCCTTACGGCGCCCTGAAGGGTTGAACGACCTAACAATAATAATGGGGGAAGGTCTATGAGTGAGCCTGTCATGGGTGTGAGTATTTGCCGCCCGCCGGCGTTACGCAGATTCGCGTTGCTGGCTACAGCGCTCTCGCTGTTGGGTTGTGCGGTGTTGTCGGCCCCTGTGCTGGCCGCTGCCGCGCCGACCTCCGACGTGGTTTATTCCATTGAATCCGCCAAGGCCAGCAAAGGCCTGATGCTCGATGTCGTGCATGCCGGCAAACGCCTGGTGGCGGTCGGCGATCGCGGGCATATTCTGTATTCCGATGACCAGGGCGCGACCTGGACCCAAGCCAAGGTGCCGACCCGGCAACTGCTGACGGCGGTATTTTTCGTCGATGACAAACACGGTTGGGCGGTCGGCCATGACGCGCAGATCCTCGCCAGTGAAGACGGCGGGGTCACCTGGACCAAACAATTCGAAGACCTGCGACGCGAATCGCCGCTGCTGGATGTCTGGTTCAAGGACGTCAACAGCGGCTTTGCCGTGGGCGCCTACGGTGCCTTGCTGGAAACCACCGACGGTGGCAAAAACTGGGAAGATGTCAGCGATCGCCTGGACAACGAAGACCAGTACCACCTCAACGCCATTGCCGCGGTCAAGGACTCCGGCATTTTCATCGTCGGCGAGCAGGGCAGCATGTTCCGTTCCGCCGATGAGGGGCAGACCTGGGAAAAGCTTGAAGGCCCCTACGAGGGCTCGCTGTTCGGCGTGATCGGCACCGCGCAACCGGGCACGCTGCTGGTCTACGGCTTGCGGGGCAATCTCTACCGCTCCACGGATTTCGGCACCACCTGGGAACAGGTCGAACTCAAGGCTGCACGGGGTGCGCTGGAATTCGGCCTGTCCGGCGCCACGCTGCTCGACGACGGCTCCATCGTGATCGTCGGCAACGGCGGCAGTGTCATTCGCAGCAGCGACGACGGCGAAACCTTCAGCGTGTTCAACCGTCCCGATCGCATTTCCGTCTCGTCGGTCACGGCGGCGGGTAACGGTAATCTGATTCTGGCTGGCCAGGGCGGCGTGCGCGTCACCTCGCCAACCGGCGCAGAGAATGGAACAAACGGGTCGTCCAAATGAGCCGGGCAAATAATAAGAAGGCGGGTCTATGACATCCTTAAGCACTCCTCATCAGGACAAGGCGACGTTTCTTGAGCGCCTGATCTTCAACAACCGCCCGGCGGTGATCGTCATCTGCCTGCTGGTCAGTATTTTCCTGTTCTGGCAGGCGACGCTGATCCGACCGTCCACCAGCTTCGAAAAAATGATCCCGCTCGAGCATCCGTTCATTGAAAAAATGATGGAGCACCGCAACGATCTGGCGAACCTGGGCAACACGGTGCGGATTTCCGTGGAAGCCACCGATGGCGACATCTTCTCCAAGGAGTACATGGAAACCCTGCGCCAGATCAACGACGAGGTGTTCTACATCTCCGGCGTCGACCGTTCCGGCCTCAAGTCGCTGTGGAGCCCGAGCGTGCGCTGGACCGAGGTGACGGAGGAGGGCTTCGCCGGTGGTGAAGTGATCCCCCAGAGCTATAACGGTTCCCAGCAAAGCCTCGACCTGTTGCGCAACAATGTGCTCAAGTCCGGGCAGGTCGGGCGCCTGGTGGCCAACGACTTCAAGTCGAGCATCGTCGACATCCCGCTGCTGGAGTCCTACCCGGACCCGCAAGACCAGGGCAAGTTACTGGCGCTGGACTACCGCAAGTTCTCGCATGAACTTGAAGACAAGATCCGCAACAAGTTCGAAGCCCAGAACCCTAACGTGAAGATCCACATTGTCGGGTTCGCCAAGAAAGTCGGCGACCTGATCGATGGGCTGGTCATGGTGGTGATGTTTTTCGGCGTCGCCTTCGTCATCACCCTGATCCTGCTGTACTGGTTCACCAACTGCATGCGCAGCACCGTGGCGGTACTGAGTACGACACTGGTGGCGGTGGTCTGGCAGCTGGGCTTGATGCACTTTTTCGGCTTCGGGCTGGATCCGTACTCGATGCTGGTGCCGTTTCTGATCTTCGCCATCGGGATTTCCCATGGCGTGCAGAAAATCAACGGTATCGCCTTGCAGTCCAGCGAGGCGGACAACGCACTGACTGCGGCACGGCGCACATTCCGTCAGTTGTTCCTGCCGGGGATGATCGCGATCCTCGCGGATGCGGTGGGCTTTATCACGCTGCTGATCATCGACATCGGCGTGATTCGCGAACTGGCCATCGGCGCGTCCATCGGCGTGGCGGTGATCGTGTTCACCAACCTGATCCTGCTGCCGGTAGCGATTTCCTACGTCGGTATCAGTAAACGCGCCGTCGACCGCAGCAAGAAAGACGCGCACCGCGAGCATCCGTTCTGGCGCCTGCTGGCGAACTTCGCCAGCCCGAAAGTGGCACCGGTTTCCATTGCCCTGGCGCTGATCGCTTTCGGCGGTGGCCTCTGGTACAGCCAGAACCTGAAAATCGGCGACCTCGACCAGGGCGCGCCGGAATTGCGTCCGGACTCGCGTTACAACAAGGACAACAGCTTCATCATCAACAACTACTCCACCAGTTCCGACGTGTTGGTAGTGATGGTCAAGACCAAGCCCGAAGGTTGCTCGCGCTATGAAGCCATGGCACCGATCGACGAGCTGATGTGGAAGATGCAGAACACCGAGGGCGTGCAGTCGGCGATCTCGCTGGTGACCGTGTCCAAGCAGATGATCAAGGGCATGAACGAGGGCAACCTGAAATGGGAAACCCTGTCGCGTAACCCGGACGTGCTGAACAACTCCATCGCCCGCGCCGATGGCCTGTACAACAACAATTGCTCCCTGGCCCCGGTGCTGGTGTTCCTCAACGATCACAAGGCCGAAACCCTGGATCGCGCGGTGCATGCGGTGCAGGACTTTGCCAAGGACAACAACAAGGAAGGCCTGGAGTTCATCCTCGCCGCCGGTAACGCCGGGATCGAGGCCGCCACCAACGAGGTGATCAAGCGCTCCGAACTGACCATTCTGGTTCTGGTGTACATCTGCGTCGCGACCATGTGCATGATCACCTTCCGGTCCTGGGCGGCGACCTTGTGCATCGTACTGCCGCTGGTGCTGACCTCGGTCCTCGGCAACGCCCTGATGGCGTTCATGGGCATCGGCGTGAAAGTGGCGACCTTGCCGGTGGTGGCGCTGGGGGTGGGGATTGGCGTGGACTACGGCATCTACATCTACAGCCGTCTGGAAAGCTTCCTGCGTGCCGGTCTGCCGTTGCAAGAGGCGTACTACCAGACGCTGAAGTCCACCGGTAAAGCCGTGTTGTTCACCGGTCTGTGCCTGGCAATCGGCGTGTGCACCTGGATCTTCTCGGCGATCAAGTTCCAGGCTGACATGGGCCTGATGCTGACCTTCATGCTGCTCTGGAACATGTTCGGCGCACTGTGGTTGTTGCCGGCACTGGCGCGGTTCCTGATCAAGCCGGAAAAACTGGCGGGGCAGAAGGGCAACTCGCTGTTTGCTCACTAGGCGTCAGCCTGAACCAAAAAGCCGCAACTCAGGTTGCGGCTTTTTTATGGGGGAGCGAATCACTCAGCGTGGTTGTAGCGTCAGGAATGCACTGTTGGCCAGTTCCTTGCTGATGATCCCGCGGTGGATATCGATTTTCTGTTTCGGATCTGTAGCCTTGGCCATCGCCGATTCGTAGGTTTCGAAGCGTTGTTCACTGGTTTTCAGATGGGCCTGGGTATATTGCGCCTTGGCATCGTTGGAGCGTGCATAGTGAAAATGCGCGTACCACCAGGGTTGATCGTCTTTGTTCAACAGGACGTACTCCTGCATGAAGTCTTTACGTCCGGTTTTCAGTTGCACGCGATTGCCGATCATGCGCGGGTAAACCTCCTTGCACCGTAACAGATACTCCACACCCTCACTGCTGGGGGGCTGGGCCAGTGTCATGCGGATGCGCAGTTCCGATGCCTTACTGTCGAGGGCTCGCGCGTGATCGCGTAAATCGCTGATTAACGAGGCATCTTGTTCCCGGTTTGGCGAGGGTGCCTCATGATGTTCAAGGCCCTCGGCATACCCGGTCAGCTTTTGTGCTTCGCGTTGCAATTGCTCTTCAATTTCCTTGGGTGAGCTTGCGCGTTGCGCGTAACCCTCGATTTTCCTTACCTGCTTGTCGACATTGGCGATGGCCTTGCGGGCATCCCCTTTGAGCTGTGCGTAGGAGTGCGCGGAGGCCTTGGGTGCGGGTTGCCTGACCTCGACCATTTCTACCCAGACATTCGGCTCATGTTCATGGAAAGAAGCCAGTGGCGCATCTTCGAGTGGACCGTTGATATCAACAATGTCTCCGCCCTGGTTAGCCACGCGGGGGCGAATATCGCCGATCAGAGTGCCCTTGGCGGTTTTGATGACCCGTTTGCGACTGGCCCATGAAGAGGGGCGCTGGATCGGGGGCTTGCTGGTTCCGGGTGAAGGCGGAGCGGGCTCGGAGGCCGAAGGTTGCGGGAGGTTTTGAAGGTCGTCGGCCAGACGTCGCTCGGCATCGAGGCGCAGTTCACCGATGATCTCTCGCAGGCGATTGAAAGCCGCCGGCTGTAAATCTTCGGCATTGAAGATACCGATACTTTCAAGCCCGTCGAGTGCTTTGCGGTAGTGATCGACCAGGTTGTCCAGAACGGCGATCCGATCGCTGCTGTTATACGTGCGAGACGTTTGCAGTTCGGAATGGGAGCGAGACAGCAACATCAGGGGATCGAGTGCGCGTTCGAGTGGGGCCATGGTGGCGCTCCCCAGTTCCTTCAGGCTGAGAATCCGCAAGATGCTCAGTTGGTAGGACTTGACTCGCAAGGCGGTCAATTCATTCTCGGAGCGATTGTCGGTCAACCGTTTCCAGTCCTCCAAGCCCAAGCGAGACAGGTGTTTAAGCTCCGCAAGTCGGCTCTCTGCTTCTTCGTAGAACCTGATCATGGTTTCGTTGACTTCGGAGGTCCTGCGCATGAATTCGAAGTATCGATCCAGTACGACGTTGCCCTTGTCCTTGATTGCTTCGCGCAAGTGTTCGATACCGCGGGTCAAGTCCGCGTAAGTTCGATTGGTGGCTTCCCGTTCCCGGTCGGCGATGACAACACGTTTGCGCGCGTTGTTGATGAGATTCTCCAGCAGGCTGCGCTGCAGGTTTGGATCGGGGTCGGATTTGCTCAGAGCGCTTTTTTCGCGGATTTCGGCAAGCGCCGTGACATAGGTTTCGCTCTGTTTGTCCAGCTCGTCCGCGAACCGTTGGCGAAAAGTCGCGCGATCCTGCTCGCTGCTGGCGGGGTCGTTTTTTTTCAGCTCCATCAGTTTTTCCGCGATATCAACGCGTTTTTGCACCTGTGTCTGCTGCTGCAAAAACTCCTGGAGATTCAGTTCCAGCAGGCTGATGCGTTGCTGTTTGCTCTCACGCAGGGCATCCCGCCTGGCGTTACGTCCTCCGCCGAGCAGTTTCAGCCCTTGATCCAGCGTCCACCGGCCATACCCATCGGTTTTGAGCTTGATGCCCGGATGGTCGGGATGCTCGGGATGTACCAGGTAGACCTCACCGAAACCGGGCACGACGCTCACGCGAAACAGCAGGCCGGCGATCGTGGCGTGCCATTTGTTGTCGATGCGGTACAGCCCCTTGAACGGACCGGTTGCAACGGGCTCTGGCTGGGACGCCGGCCATGCAACCTTGACCGCCAGCAGCTTGTTGAACAGCCGCGCCGAGGTCGAGTCCCGAGCGGTCGACAGGTTGAAATCCAGCAACGTATTGCCACTGCCCGGCGGTTCGGAGGGCAGTCCGGGTGTTTCTTGAGTGATGGTTGTCTCGGGATGCAGCAAGTCCAGTGGCAACAGACGCCGCAGCGAATCGAGGGTCACCGGAGCGTCTTTGCCCATGCGCTCTGGCGCCAGTGCAGGCCGTTCACCTTGAGTTCGTGCGACATGCAAAAGGAGCAGGCCGATGTTCAAGAGCACATCGATCCAGGCCAGATTCCGGGCAGCCGGGTCATCACTGTCCAGTGCGGGCAGGTCGTTGATCAGGCTGTGGGTGATTTGCAGCATCCAGCCCACCAGCATCGCCGGGCCGCGTAATAGTGGCAGTACCAGGTTGTTAAAGACCAGCCAGCCACCCTCAAGGATGATCGCCCAACGGCTTTCGGCATTGGACACCGCTTGCCTGTCAGCCAGATCGGCCAGCGCCCGGGCGTTGCTGGCGAACAGGCTGGCCGGCAATCGACCTTCCTCCACTGCACTGAGCCACTGGGCCGCAGCTTCGTCGCCTGCCAGAATCGCCGGTTTCGGCTTGTCGGGCGGCGAGAACTCGTCGCCGATGTGAAAGTGGTTGATATGCGGTTCGTTGAAACCGTTGTTGTCGTAAACCGGACGTGCGCGGTCCGGGAGCCAGGTCAGCACGCTGGTTTGCAGCGCGCCCTGTTGCGCGACCGCTTTGAGCAAGTCGCTGCGTGCGGCGTATTGCTGCAGTGATGGGGTGTACAACGGGCGATAGAGGATATGTGGACCCGTGGCCTGCAAGTCTTTGGGCTCGATGATGAACATGTTGGCGGCCACATCACAGTCGGCGCCGCCCTTGCGTTGGAACGCCAGGGGTCGGATGACCACGGCCTGTTCATCGACGACCCGTTCGGCGGCGGTTCGATTCATCAACGCATCGACATAGCGATACCCCAGATGGGTGAACCCGTGCTCACCCTTGATCGAATGCTCGAGGGCCAGCAGGGGGAGATGAACCGACAGTTCCAGCGCGAACAATCGTTCCCGCTCCCGTGCGTCGTCGGTGTCGCCGAGCAGCAAGGTTTCGATCAGTTCGGGATAGTGCTGGCCGACATTGACCCGGCTCACCAGGTCCAGCAGATAGGCGTCGGTAGTCCACTGCTGAATCAGTTGATCTCCCGTGTGGCGGACAGTCATGCGGCCCTTGGGTTTTGCGGCGAGATTTTTGATCGCCAGCTCGGTCAGGGTCATTTTGACGGTTTCGATGTAGCCGCTGCCGAGGTCACCGACGGGCACATGAAAGGTCAGTTCCAGCTCGTCGGAGTTGTAACCGGGCGCCAGCGGATAATCTTCCTGCATCTGCTTGTGCAGGGCTTTTCGGGCAAACGTACGAAGGTCGTCGATGCCATCGTTGAAGGTGCGCCCCTGGGTCTGTTGCTTGACGCTGGCCATGGCCAGGACGTGCTTGCGATAGGCCATGCGGTCAGTGGGTGTCGCCGCTTGCAACCACCTGGGAATCGATGCCTGTATCGGTTGAAAAACCGCATCGTCCGGTTGGCTGTCGATGAACAGCGTGGCGATGTCGGTGATCGCGTCAACGTGTTTCGCCAACTCGCCCAGGCCCCGGCTGGCGGGCAGTTTGAGCGCAGCCAGATCTTCCAGTTGCCGGTTCAGGAGCAGGGCAGCCTGGATGTCAAAGATGTTGCCGTCCGGTTCAAACCGCTTCCAGGTGATGACATCGGCCTTGTATGCCTGCTGAAACCGTGCGCCCCAGGCCAGGCCGAAAGCTTCCAGGGAAGCGAAGGGCTCGATTTTGCCGGTCACGCTGCACAACAAATGGGTTTCACCACAAGTCACCAGGAGCTCGGAGGCCTGCAGCGTAATGGAGACGTCACCGTTGGTCAGGGTGGTTTGCAGGGTGCAGGCTTGTATGGGGCCTTTTGACCAGGGTTGCTGGAGACGCTGCAGGTTGTCCGGGTGGCTGGCCAGCTCCGCGAGAATCCCGGCCTGCACCGGGTTGCTTTTCGACAGGCGGGTCGCGGATGTCTGCAGGACGCCGGCCAGCAAGTTTCCCAGCCATTGCCAGCGGCTGACGCCGGTCTCGTCCTTCTCATTCCAGTAAAGGGTCAGCGATTCCTGAAGCCCGATGTGCAGCAAGTCGGGTAGCTCAAGGATGACCCCCGCAATCACCTGGAGATCAGGCAGGCGTGATGTGGTTTTGCCGACAGTCAGTTGCGCGGGCGCACGGTTGGTCAGAAAGCAGGCACGACCGAACCGCTCGCTGAAATCGACAGGTGTGCCGCTGGCCAGATAATCCAGTACCAAGTCCAGCAGCAACGTGAGGCGCCAGGCCCCGTTGGGAATCGGCTGCGCGATTTTGGTTCGCTCAGGGTCAAAGTCCAGTTGCGGGTATTTTTCCAGTACGCCGTCCTTGAGCAGGCGAGCGGTTTCCGAGCGCAGGGTGGGGCGGGAGCTGAAGCGGGCGCTGACGGCGTGCACGATGATGTTGGTCAAATCCGCCGTGGCAGGGGGGGATGCAGGTATCGGCATGATGCAATCCTTTGCATGGGTTGAGTTACGCAAAGTAAGGCGAAGCCGCAATGGATGTGCGGTAACGGGATACCGCACATCCGGCAATTCGATGATCTAAGTGACGGCTACGTGGCGGCAAGGAAAAAGCCGCCATCCAGTCGCGGCTATGCTCATATCTTGGATTTCACACACACCTGTGGGAGCGGGCTTGCTCGCGAATGTGGTCTGCCATTCCATACCTGTGCTGACGGACACACCGCTTGCGCGAGTACGCCCAAGGGAAGTGTGGTGGTTATGAGGGATCGGTGCCGAGCACCACATTCAGGGCATTCCGCGCATCGTCCAGTTGCACCAACGTCGCATGCCGCGCACCCAGCGCATCGCGATTCTCGATAGCCGTGAGAATTGCCTTATGCCGAGGCAGCGCCAGTTCATGCAGGTTCGGCCGTTGGTTGGAGTGCTTCAAGGCTTCGGCAATCGCCACCGACAGCATGTTGCACAGGTTCGCCAGCAAGTCGTTGTGGGTTGCGTCGGCGATGCGGCTGTGGAAATCCAGGTCCGGCTGCAACAGCGCTTCAGGCGTCGGCGCGGCTTCCATGCGTTGGTAGGCTTCACCGATGGAGGCGATGTCTGCGTCGGTGGCGAATTGCGCGGCCAGCGCGGCGGCGGCCGGCTCGATGATGCTGCGCACGCTGGTCAGCAGGTTGAAAAACTCATTCTGCGGGCTGCTTTGCATCAGCCAGTGCAACACGTCCGGGTCGAGCATGTGCCATTCCCGGCGCGGCTTGACCACGGTGCCGACCCGCGGACGGGAATACACCAGCCCCTTGGCGACCAGCACTCGGGTCGCTTCGCGCAGAACCGGCCGGCTGACCGCGTATTCCTCGCACAACAGGGCTTCGGCGGGCAGTTTGTCGTCCGGTTTGAAACGTCCCGAGACAATCTGCATGCCCAGTTCCTGGACGATGCGCGAGTGCATGCTTTTGCGGTCGGAGGGTTTGCGGTAATCCATGGGGAACGGCGCGATCCTGTGCGATGGGGTGCTGCGCATGATAGCAGGCGCAGCGAGGACGGTCGCCAGAGCAAGCACGGTCCTGAATCAGATGAATATCAAAATGTGGGAGCGGCAGTGCGGTGATCCGACTTGCTCGCGAAGGCGGACTATCAGTCAACATCAATGTTGAATGTGATGGCCTCTTCGCGAGCAAGCCCGCTCCCACATTTGGTTGATGCTGTCAGTGAGAGTGGCGGGGGACTTCGGAGCCGCGGCAGCCAACCAGGAAGTCGAAGTCGCAGCCCTGATCCGCCTGCAGCACATGGTCGATGTACAACTGACGATAACCGCCCACCAGCAATTGTTGCGGCGGCTGCAGATCGGCCATGCGCGCGGCCAGTTCGGCGTCGGGGATGTCCAGATGCAAACGGCCATTGGCGCAATCGAGCTCGATCCAGTCGCCTTCCTTCACCACCGCCAAAGGCCCGCCGGCGGCGGCTTCCGGTGCCACGTGCAAGACCACCGTGCCGTACGCCGTGCCACTCATGCGTGCGTCGGAAATCCGCACCATGTCGGTCACGCCTTGAGCCAGTAGCTTCGCCGGTAACCCCATGTTGCCGACTTCGGCCATGCCCGGGTAACCCTTCGGCCCGCAGTTCTTCATCACCAGAATCGAGTCGGCATCCACGTCCAGTTCCGGGTCGTTGATCCGTGCCTTGTACATGTCGAAATTCTCGAACACCACCGCGCGCCCGCGATGTTGCATCAGCTCGGCACTGGCGGCTGAAGGCTTGAGCACCGCACCCAGTGGCGCCAGGTTGCCGCGCAACACGCAGATGCCGCCATCGGCGCGGATCGGGTTGTCGAGGGTGCGGATCACTTCATCCTGGCCATAGATCGGCGCGTCCTTGGTGTTCTCGCCAATGGTTTTGCCGTTGACGGTGAGGGCGTTCGGGTTGGGAATCAGGTTGGCTTCGCCGAGGCGGCGCAGCACCGCAGGCAAGCCACCGGCGTAGTAGAACTCTTCCATCAGGAAGCGCCCGGAGGGTTGCAGGTCGACGATGGTCGGCATGCCGCGACCGATGCGGGTCCAGTCATCCAGGTCCAGTTCCACGCCGATGCGCCCGGCGATGGCTTTCAGGTGGATCACCGCGTTGGTTGAACCGCCGATGGCGGCGTTCACCCGGATGGCGTTTTCGAAGGCTTCCTTGGTGAGGATTTTCGACAGTTTCAATTCTTCGCGAACCATCTCCACCGCCCGCATGCCGGACATGTGAGCGAGTACATACCGGCGCGCATCCACCGCTGGAATCGCCGCGTTGTGGGGCAGGGAAGTGCCGAGGGCTTCGGCCATGCAGGCCATGGTCGACGCGGTGCCCATGGTGTTGCAGGTGCCGGCCGAACGGGACATGCCGCCCTCGGCCGCGAGGAAGTCGTCGATGGTGATGGTGCCTGCTTTCACTTGTTCGCTGAGCTGCCACACCACGGTGCCCGAACCGATGTCCTGGCCCTTGTGCTTGCCATTGAGCATCGGCCCGCCGGTGACGACGATCGCCGGCACGTCGCAACTGGCCGCGCCCATCAGCAACGCCGGAGTGGTTTTGTCGCAACCGGTCAGCAGCACCACGCCATCGATCGGGTTACCGCGAATCGCTTCCTCGACGTCCATGCTCGCCAGGTTGCGGGTGAGCATGGCGGTGGGGCGCAGGTTCGATTCGCCGTTGGAGAACACCGGGAATTCCACAGGAAAGCCGCCCGCTTCGATCACCCCGCGTTTGACATGCTCGGCGATCTGGCGGAAATGCGCGTTGCACGGGGTCAGTTCCGACCAGGTGTTGCAGATGCCGATGATTGGCTTGCCGTGGAACTGGTGGTCGGCGATGCCCTGATTCTTCATCCAGCTGCGGTACATGAAGCCGTTCTTGTCGGCAGTGCCAAACCATTGGGCGGAGCGCAGGGTGGGTTTCTTATCAGACATGATCGGTTCTCTTATTGTATGACTATATTGTGCAAGCTATGGCCTAACATAAGCGTAATTTCCACGGTTTGGAAGTGTTGTTGGTTAAATAGTATTACTATATAGTCGGCTTCAACGGAGGGATCGGCCCTGGCGGTTTTCCGCGAGAGGCGTCCCCCGAGGTTCTATAAAAACAACAATCGGAGACCGAACTCATGAGCCAGGAACTGCGGCTTATTCGTCGCATCACGCTGAAACTGATTCCCTTCCTGATCCTGCTGTACCTGATCGCTTATGTGGATCGCTCCGCGGTAGGTTTCGCCAAGCTGCACATGGGCGCTGACATCGGCATCGGTGACGCGGCTTACGGGCTCGGTGCCGGGCTGTTCTTCATTGGTTACTTTCTGCTGGAGATCCCCAGCAACCTGATGCTCGACCGCTTTGGCGCCCGGCGCTGGTTCGCGCGGATCATGGTTACCTGGGGTGCCATTACCATCGGCATGGCGTTCGTCCAGGGGCCGCACAGTTTCTATGTGATGCGCTTTTTGCTTGGCGCGGCTGAAGCCGGGTTCTTCCCGGGGGTGCTGTACTACATCACCCAATGGTTCCCGATTCGCCATCGCGGCAAGATCCTCGGGCTGTTCATCCTTTCCCAACCCATCGCGATGATGATCACCGGCCCGGTGTCCGGCGGTTTGCTCGGTATGGACGGCGTGCTTGGCCTGCACGGTTGGCAGTGGTTGTTTATCGTCATCGGCACCCCGGCGATCCTGCTGACCTGGCCGGTGCTGCGCTACTTGCCGGACGGCCCGGACCAAGTGAAATGGATGGATCAATCCGAGAAAGACTGGCTGGCCGGTGAACTGAAAAAGGACCTCGCCGAATACGGCCAGACCCGCCACGGCAATCCGCTGCATGCACTGAAGGACAAACGGGTGTTGCTGCTGGCGCTGTTCTATCTGCCGGTGACCCTGAGTATCTACGGCCTGGGTTTGTGGCTGCCGACGCTGATCAAGCAGTTCGGCGGCACAGACCTGGTGACCGGGTTCGTGTCGTCGGTGCCGTACATCTTCGGGATCATCGGTTTGCTGATCGTGCCGCGCAGTTCCGACCGTCTGAATGATCGCTACGGTCATCTGGCGGTGCTGTATGTGTTGGGTGCCATCGGCCTGTTCCTTAGCGCCTGGCTGTCGGTGCCGGTGCTGCAATTGGCGGCGCTGTGCCTGGTGGCGTTCGCGCTGTTTTCCTGCACGGCGGTGTTCTGGACCTTGCCGGGGCGCTTCTTCGCCGGCGCCAGTGCGGCGGCGGGCATCGCCTTGATCAACTCGGTGGGCAACCTCGGCGGCTACATCGGTCCGTTCGTGATCGGTGCGCTGAAGGAATACACCGGTAACCTGGCCTCGGGGCTGTATTTCCTGTCTGGCGTGATGGTGTTCGGCCTGGTCCTGACCGGTGTGGTGTATCGCCTGCTGGAACGCAAGCATGTGTTGCCGGCCGACCAGTTCGCGGCCAGTGCCCGGGGGGCTACCCGTACCTGAGGTCAACACGGCTCAAATGTGGGAGCGGGCTTGCTCGCGAATGCGGAGTGTCAGCCAACATAAATGTTGAATGTTAAGCCGTCTTCGCGGGCAAGCCCGCTCCCACAAGGTCCTGCGTTGTTTTGAAGTTTGCGTTAACAGGAGAAAGACATGCGTTTAGTTCAGTTCGAATTGAGTAATGGCGAACGCCGCGTCGGTGTGGTCGAAGGCGATCAGGTACGCGAAGTGCAGGCTGCGCGCACGGTGCGGGATCTGGCGCTGGCGGCAATCGAGGCGGGGGGCAACCTTGAGCGACAGGTTCAAACCCTGGGCCTGGGCATCAGCCACGACTATTCGGCGCTGCTGGCCAATCTGCAAATCCTCCCGCCACTGGATCACCCGGACCCGGCACACATGCTGGTCAGCGGCACCGGCCTGACCCATTTGGGCAGCGCGTCGGCCCGGGACAAAATGCATCAGCAGGCCGGCGACGAAGCGGCGATGACCGACACCATGCGCATCTTCAAGTGGGGCGTGGAGGGCGGTAAACCGGCAGCCGGCCAGGCTGGCGTGCAGCCGGAATGGTTCTACAAGGGCGATGGCAGCATCGTCGTGCGACCGGGCAAGCCGTTTCCGCTGCCGCCCTTTGCCGAGGATGCGGGGGAGGAGCCGGAGCTTAGCGGCCTCTATGTCATCGGCCACGATGGCAAACCGTATCGCCTCGGTTTCGCGGTGGGCAATGAGTTCTCCGATCACGTCATGGAGCGCAAGAATTACCTTTACCTGGCTCACTCGAAATTGCGCAGTTGCAGTTACGGCCCGGAGCTTAGGGTCGGTGAGTTGCCGCAACACCTGGCAGGCACCAGCCGCATTCTGCGCGACGGCGAAGTGCTGTGGCAGAACGAGTTCCTCAGTGGCGAAGCCAACATGTGCCACAGCCTGGAAAACCTCGAATACCACCATTTCAAGTACAGCCAGTTCCTGCGCCCCGGCGACGTGCACATTCACTTCTTCGGCACCGCGACCCTGTCCTTCGCTGACGGCATCCGCACCCAACCGGGTGATGTGTTCGAGATCAGCCAGGCCGAGTTCGGCGCGCCTTTGATCAACGGCATTGAACCCGTTGAAGCGGCGTTCGAACCCGGCACCGTCGGCACACTTTAAGGAGACACCCATGACCCGGATTCTTGGTCACAACTACATTGGCGGCCAGCGCAGCGCTGCCGGCACCGTCAAACTCCAGAGCGTCGATGCCAGCACCGGCGAGGTCTTGTCCCACGATTTCTATCAGGCGACCCCTGAAGAAGTCGATGGCGCCGCAAAGGCTGCCGCTGCGGCTTACCCGGCCTATCGCAGCCTGAGCGCCGAACGGCGTGCGCAGTTCCTCGATGCGATTGCCGATGAGCTCGACGCCTTGGGTGATGAGTTCGTGGCTGTGGTCTGCCGTGAAACCGCGTTGCCGGCCGGCCGTATTCAAGGCGAGCGTGGGCGCACCAGCGGCCAGATGCGTCTGTTCGCCAAGGTGCTGCGACGTGGTGATTTCTATGGCGCGCGGATCGATCGGGCGCTGCCTGAACGCACGCCATTGCCACGTCCCGATCTGCGTCAGTACCGCATTGGCCTGGGACCGGTGGCGGTGTTTGGGGCGAGTAACTTTCCGTTGGCGTTTTCCACGGCCGGCGGCGACACCGCTTCGGCCTTGGCCGCCGGCTGCCCGGTGGTGTTCAAGGCGCACAGTGGGCATATGGCAACCGCTGAGTGGGTGGCCGACGCGGTGATCCGCGCCGCCGAGAAAACCGCCATGCCGGCCGGTGTGTTCAACATGATCTACGGCGGTGGAGTGGGCGAGGCGCTGGTCAAGCACCCGGCCATTCAGGCGGTCGGTTTTACCGGTTCACTGAAAGGTGGCCGGGCGCTGTGCGACATGGCCGCGGCGCGGGCGCAGCCGATTCCGGTGTTTGCCGAGATGTCGAGCATCAACCCGGTGATCGTGTTGCCGGCGGCGCTGCAAGCTCGCGCTGAAAGCATCGCCCGTGACCTTACGGCGTCGGTGGTGCAGGGCTGCGGGCAGTTCTGTACCAATCCGGGTCTGGTGATCGGCATTCGCTCGCCGCAGTTCAGTGCGTTCGTGCAACAGGTGGCCGGGCTGATCGGCGATCAGCCGGCGCAAACCATGCTCAATGCCGGTACGTTGAATAGCTATGGCAAGGGCCTGCAGAAGCTTCTCGCGCATCCGAAAATCGAGCATCTGGCCGGCAACCCGCAACAAGGCAATCAGGCGCAGCCGCAACTGTTCAAGGCAGACGTGAGCCTGTTGCTCGATGGCGATGAAGTGCTGCAAGAGGAGGTGTTCGGCCCGACCACGGTGTTCGTCGAAGTGGCGGATCAAGCGCAACTCAGTGCTGCGCTGAACGGCTTGCACGGGCAACTGACGGCAACGATTATCGGTGAGCCGGCGGACTTCGAACGCTTCGGCGAGCTGACGCCCTTGTTGGAGCAGAAGGTCGGGCGGATCTTGCTCAACGGTTATCCGACCGGCGTGGAAGTCTGCGACGCGATGGTCCATGGCGGGCCGTACCCGGCGACTTCCGATGCGCGCGGCACCTCGGTGGGCACCCTGGCCATCGACCGTTTCCTGCGCCCGGTGTGCTTCCAGAACTACCCCGACAGCCTGCTGCCGGAGGCGCTGAAGAATGGCAATCCGTTGCGCATCCAGCGCCTGGTCGATGGCAAACCATCGCGCGATGCACTCTAACCGCCGAACACAATCACCTTGTGGGAGCGGGCTTGCTCGCGAAAGCAGTCTGACAGTCACCATTGATGTTGAATGCGACGGCCTCTTCGCGAGCAAGCCCGCTCCCACCTGTGTTTAGTGTCGTTCGCGAATGTTGTGACCGGCACTGGCCCATTGTGGGAGCGGGCTTGCTCGCGAAAGCAATCTGACAGTCACTGCGATGTTGGATGTGCCGCCGTCTTCGCGAGCAAGCCCGCTCCCACCTGTGTTTAGTGTCGTTCGCGAATGTTGTGACCGGCACTGGCCCATTGTGGGAGCGGGCTTGCTCGCGAAAGCAATCTGACAGTCACCATTGATGTTGAATGTGACGGCCTCTTCGCGAGCAAGCCCGCTTCCACCTGTGTTTAGTGTCGTTCGCGAACGTTGTGACCGGCACTGGCCCATTGTGGGAGCGGGCTTGCTCGCGAAAGCAATCTGACAATCACTGCGATGTTGGATGTGCCGCCGTCTTCGCGAGCAAGCCCGCTCCCACCTGTGTTTAGTGTCGTTCGCGAATGTTGTGACCGGCACTGGCCCATTGTGGGAGATTCTATGTTGCAGGACAACCCTGCAACGGTCGATTCGGTTGGTATTCGCTCTGGTTTTTCATCAGAGCGAACGCCACCCGGGCGAGTTTTCGGGCAAGGATTACCAGGGCCTGAGTCCTCTTGAAACCTCTGGCCAGGTACCCTTCATAAAATGGTTTCCAGGTCGCTGAACGACAGGCGGCCATGGCCGAGTTGTGGGCCAGACGTCGTATTTCCGGATCCCCTTTCTTGGTCAGACTGCGACTCCCCGTCTTTTTTCCCGAGTCATCGACCCTCAAGTCCATGCCCAAAAAAGCGATGAAGGCATTGCTGTCCTTAAACTCGCCACGCAAAAAAGCCGTCGCAAATCCAGTTGCCGTCAGTACACCAACGCCTTCAATGGCCTTGCAACGCTCAATATTTTCGGCGGCTCCGGCCTCTTTGCTCAGGTCACGCAGCTGTTTTTGAATGGCCAAATCCGAGCGCTTAAACGTCTCCATCAGACATTTCAGCTCTTCTTCCAGGCGCGGCTCATTGGCCCAGCTCTGAGCCAGGCTGACACGCGCCTTGATCAGTGCTGCCCGTCGATGAAGCAGGCTTTGCAGGGCCTTGTAAGCCTTGGGCGGCGGGCTCCAAGCGCGTAACCCACCCTGTTCATGCGCCAGATACCGAGCCAGAAGACGAGCATCACACGGATCATTTTTAGCTCGTTGGCCGACACTGCGGCGGTAATGACTCAAGCGATAACCGTCCACGACGTAGACCTGATGACCCAACTCATAGGCCAACTCAACCGTGTCCAAGTGGTAAATGTTGGTGGCCTCAACGGCAATGCCACTTTTGGCGGGCAGCGTCTTGAGCCAACGTTTGAGTGCTGCTCGATTATTGGAGATGGCTTGTGTGGTTTGCAGATCGGCGCGATAGACGAGCACCTCAGCCTTGGCCACATCAACACCCACGACCGCTTGCGAAGTAAGGATTGTCATGACGAATCCTCGGAGCTAGGGTTTAAGAGCTTGTTGGGGTCTACCGTTGCGCTGGCTTGTCTCTATCGTCGGCCTAGCCGATGAATTCCTTATTGGCGCTTTTAGGTAGAAGGGGTGGGACGAAGTCTCCCACGGTCTGTACTGGCTAGAGTCAGAATCGGGCTTTTAGTCCCACCCACCCCTTCAAGTCTAAACATACAAGCGGGCTTGCTCGCGAAAGCAATCTGACAGTCACTGCGATGTTGGATGTGCCGCCGTCTTCGCGAGCAAGCCCGCTCCCACATGTGTTCGGTGTCGTGTGCGAGTGTTGTGACCGACACGAGCCCGCTTCCACATTGAGCTATCATTGCCCTTTCCCATTCAAAGATTGACTGCCATGACTGCCGTAAACGACACCTTGCTCAACGCCCTCGAACACTGCGACATGCTGGAGATCGACGGGCTGCACGCTTTCGATTTCTCCCTCGATGAAGACGACAACCTGCACATCGAATGCATGGACGGTCGGGCGCTCAAGCGTTGGGAGTTCACCATGGCCCAGATCGCGGCGGCGACGTTCGACCCCTCTCTGAAGAGCTGGATCATCACCGGTGATTCCGGCGAACACCGGCTGGTGCCCATGGAAGCGTTTGGCGGTCAGGATGACGAGGATGAAACGAATGAGGATGCGTAACTTCTGGCCACTGTTGATCGCCGGCAGCGTCGGCGCGATGGGCGTGCAGGCAGCGCCGGTCGACAGCTACGAGTTGTTGGTGGGCTCGTACACCGCCGGCCAGAGCCAGGGGATTTATCGCCTGAACTTCGACAGCCGCACCGGGCAGATCGATGCCAAACCCCTGCAAGTGGTGAAGAGCGCCAACCCCTCCTGGCTGACGGTGTCCAAGGATCAACATCGCTTGTTCGCGGTCAACGAAAACGGCCCGGGGCAGGCCGATCCGGTAGGGCGCGTCAGCAGTTACGCCATCGATCCGAAAACCCATGAACTGAGCCTGATCAATCAGGTGCAAACCCTGGGCAACGAACCGACCCATTCGAGCGTCAGCGGCGATGCCAGCCATCTGTTTGTCAGCAACTACTCGGTGGCCGAGGACCCGGGCGGCACCCTGGCAGTGTTACCGGTGAGCCCCGATGGCAAGCTGAAACCCGTCGTGCAGATGAGCGGTCATCCGTCCAGCCGGATCGACCCCGAGCGGCAGATGTCGGCGCACGTGCATTCGGCGATCTCTTCGCCGGATGGTCAATACGTGTTTTCCAATGACCTGGGCGCGGACAAGATCTTTATCTATCGCTTCGACCCCAAGGCCAATCCGGAACTGCCGTTGACTGCCGCCAAACCCGCGTCCGTCCCGTTGCCACCCGGCAGCGGGCCGCGACATCTGCTGTTCAGCGCTGATGGCAAGCACGCCTGGCTGACCCTGGAAATGAGCGCACAGGTGGCGGTGTTCGACCATCAGGACGGCAAACTCGTGCAAACGCAGTTGGTCGATCTGGCGGCGGGGCTGCCCACATCGGGCAAGGCTGCGGCGGCGCTTCATGCCTCGGCCGATGGCAAGTTCCTTTACGTCAGCAACCGTGGCACCGCCAATCAGTTGCTGGTGTTCGCCATCGACCCGGCAACCGGGCACCTCAAGGAGCTTCAGCGCCGCTCGGTGGACGGTGATCACCCGCGCGAGTTCAGCCTCGATCCGAGTGGCAAATTCGTGCTGATTGCCAACCAGAAGAGCAACCAGATTGTCGTCGTCGAGCGCGACGCCAAGACCGGTCTGCTGGGCAAAACCGTGCAGAAACTGCCGATGGATGCCCCGAGCGATCTCAAGTTCCTGCTGCGTCAATAGGCCGCAGGCCCCGATTGATGGGGCCTGCAACCTTCTATTAATGAGACTGATATCGGCTAATGCTACAAAGCATTTCAAGGCGCCGACCCTCGGGAGTTAAGTTTGCTTCACGGCCCAACCGGGCAAGCAAGCCAACTGAATCGAGGATTACCGCCATGAACTTCAATCTCTTCTCCGTCATCGCCGCTTCCGCTATCTCTGCCACTGTTGCATTGCCCGCCAGCGCCAACGTTGAAATCAGCGACAAAAAATCCAACACCCAAAGCTACACCCAGAAGTACCTGCAACAGAGCGCTAACTTTTATGCCGCGCTGGATCACAAAACCCAACAATGAAATGTCAGCCCTGCGCCCTTTATGCAGGAGCGAAGTCACTTGCCGATCGATCCGTAAGGCTCGAAAGGCCCCGAAGTGATGTCGCTCCTGCATAACGCATTTACGACAGCATCATATTGCTATCAATGTATTGCTTGATATCACATGGCCATGTGTTTAAATTTGACGCTGATTTTTTGACTCCTTCCCTAAAAGGATCGACAGCATGGCGATGCGTCTGGCAGTGGTTCTCCTGTTTCTCTACTCCACCCCGATTCTGTCGGCTGCCCAGCCCGCTCCCAGCGAGCCGGACGCGGCCCGCGAGCGCTTGATGAGTTTTATTGAAGACTGAAATAGACTGGCTTAATGATCAACGAAGCTGATGGTTACTATGGATAACCCTGAGTGGTTATCACGGCTTTTTTGATCGATTCTGTGGGCACTGAAACATGCCCACGGAGAACACCATGGCCAGCACCATCCTCACTTCTGCCAAACACGGCGCCTACCTGGCCATCGGTCTTTATGTGGTCATGGTGTTGGTCGTCAGCCTTTCGGCTCAATCGCAACACAGCCTTCAAGCTCCGATTCAGGTCGCTTATCCCGGCATCCAGTTCGAACATCAGGCTCGACACTCGGTAGTCGATCACATTGATGTGGCGGGAGTGGCAGGGGCATGAAAGGACGCAAACTCTGGGTCATTGCCTTTCTGGCGTTCATGACCAATGGCGCCTCGTTGTTGGGGATCGGGCAGGGCTCGGCGGGGTCGCTGGCACGGGCCATCGAGTGCAATCACAACATCGCCCACAACATCCAGACCGCCAAAGCGCTGGAGTTGCTGGTGGGTAATCCGCCGAGCAAATCCAATGGCGAATTTTTCGGGCCATTCCAGGTGGATTGCTCGGCGTTGGGGATGTGTGAAGTGTTGGCTTGACTCCCTTACCTGCACACACCCACACCTGTAGCAGCTGCCGAAGGCTGCGTTCGGCTGCGAAGCAGTCGTAAAACCAGAGCTTGCGGTGCATCAGTCAGACCGCATCAGCCGAGTTTACGACTGCTACGCAGCCGAACGCAGCCTCGCACGCTCGGCAGCTGCTACAAAGGCTACTTCTGCATCACACCGGTGAACAGATCCGATTCCAGAAAGCGCTGCAACCAGCCCTGCAATCGCACATAAGGCGTCTGCCCGAACCATTCGCGATCCACATGGGCGAACTGCCGTACGAATGGCATCAAGGCGACATCCGCCAGGCTCGGGTGCTCGCCTAGCAAGTAGTCGCGCCCCTCCAGCAACTGATCCAGCTTGCGCAAGAACACCTCGCCCTCGGCGCGATAAAACGTCATTGGCTGCTCGGGATAACGCTCGGCGTATTTGTAGCGATTGAGGTGCACTTTGAACACCTGATCGTTTTCTTCGATCAGCTCGGCGATGGAACGCTGCCCGACAGGATCGTCCTTGAGCAACCAGTCCTGCGGATCGTTCTGCGCCAGCGCCCAGCGCATGATCTCCAGGCTTTCATCGATCACCCGGCCGTCCACGCTCAACACCGGCACCGTGCCTTTGCTCGACAGTGCGAGCATTTCGGCCGGCTTGGCCTTGAGGCTGACCTCGACGATATTCACCGCAACCCCCGAATACCTCAGGGCCATGCGTGCGCGCATGGCGTAGGGGCAGCGGCGGAACGAATACAGCGTGATCATTTCACCTCCAGGGTACTCAGGCCATTGCCCTGGCGATGGACCTGGATCTGCACCGGAATCCGTTCATGCATTTCCTGTACGTGGGAAATCACCGCGACCTTGCGCCCCTGCGCCTGCAAGCCGTCGAGGGCATCCATGGCCAGTTGCAGGGATTCCGGGTCGAGGCTGCCGAAACCTTCGTCGATGAACAGCGATTCGATTTTCAGCGTGCTCGACGCCATCGATGCCAGACCCAGCGCCAGGGCCAGCGACACCAGGAACGTCTCGCCGCCGGACAGCGAATGCACCGAGCGCAGTTCATCGCCCATCTCGGTGTCCATTACCAATAACCCGAGCATGCTGCCGCCCCGTTTCAGGCGATAGCGCCGCACCAGTTGCCGCAACTGGACGTTGGCGTGATGCACCAGCAGGTCGAGGTTGTAGGCCTGGGCGATTTTGCGGAAGGTGTCGCCGGTGGCCGAGCCGATCAGTGCATTCAAGCGTGCCCAGCGCTGGTACTCGGCGTAGGCGTCGGCGATCTGCTGCGCCAGCGCCTGATTGGCGTTCTGTCGACGCTGATCCTCGGTCTGCTCGGCGCGTAATTCGGCGCAACGATGCTCGCTGGCGGCGAACAGGTTTTGCAGTTCCGCAAGCGCCGTAGCCAGTTGCTCGGCATCCAGGTTGCCGTTGTGCTGCGCCTGATGATCGAGCAAACGCTGATCCCGCTCCTGCAACAGCACCTTGGCTTGTTCAATGGCTTTTTCGCTCTGCTGCAATTGCTGACGCAGTTCGCTGACCTGTTGGTCGTCGACGCCGAGCAGTGCTTCCAGTCCGCCGTCGTCCAGCTCAGGATGTTGCGCGCGCCAGTCGGCGATCTTGCCGCTCAGCTCGCGGTCTTCGCTTTCCAGGGCTTGCGCACGCTCCTGCTGCGCCTTGAGTTCGGCGGCCAGTTGCACCAGCCCCGTGCGCACGCTTTGCAGTTCCTGATTGGCCGTCGCTTCGGCATTGCGCGCCTGTTCGACGGCCTGATCCAGTTGCTGTTGCCATTGTTCGGCGCTGGCGTGTTCGCCCAGCAGTTGCGTCAGTTTTTCCTGGCAAGCCTGTTGTTGCCCTGCCAACGCGCTGAACTGCTGCTGCGCGGTGTCCAGTTGCTGGGTGCGGGTCTGCTGGCGGTCCTGTTCTTTGTCCAGCGTCTGCTGGCGTTGTTGCTGTTCAACGAGTTCATCGCGCTGCTGGTCGAGTTGTTGCAGGCGTTGGGCGATCTGCCGGTCGAGCTGCATGAAGGTCGCGGCGGGTTCGTTGCGCAAGGCTTCCAGCGTCTCGGCTGGCAGCAGGCTGCTGAAGGCGCTCAGTTCTTCGTCCAGGCGTTGGCGATCGCTGCTCAACTCCCGCTGCTGGTTGAGCAGGTGTTGTGTCGCCTGTTGGTTGGCCGCTTCGGCGCCGCGCAGTTGCTGCGCCAGGCGCGCGGCATCCTGTTGCAGGGTGAGCAGGGCGGTTTGCCGTTGTTCGTCCTGGGTGATGCTTTGGTTCAACTGGCTGCTTTGTTGGGTCAGCCAGGCATCGCGCTTGTTTGCGTCCTGGGCCAACAGTTGAGCGGACAGAGGGTGCGCTGCCAGGCTCGGTGCCAGGCTTTGTTGCTGAGTCGCGAGCTGTTCCTGCTGTTGCAGCAGTTCTTTTTGCTGAGCAATCAAGCCACCGACTTCGGCGCGCAGATCGGTGAGTTTTTCCTTGAGCAGGTCGACGGCTTTCTGGGCGTTGGCCTGTTCGCTTTCATCATGTCGGCCGAGGCTTTGCAGCAAGGCTTCAGGCTGATGATAAGGATGGTCCGGGCTGCCGCAGACCGGGCACGGCTGATCGTCCTGCAGTTGCGCACGCAGTTCTTCGACGCTGGCACTGCGCGCCAGACGCTGACGTTCCAGCAATTCGCGGGTGACGGTCAGGGTCTGTTCGGCGACGGTCAGTTCGGCCTTGGTCTTCACGCCGTCCTGGGTCAGGCGATCACGCGCCTGCTGCGCGGCGAGCTGGCGCTGCTGAAGTTCGGTGCCGCGCTTGTCCAGTTCCTGCTGGCTGGCCCACAGCCGGGTCAGTTCTTCAACGGCCCGCAGTTGCTTGCGGTTGTCCTGTAGCAGACTGCCGAGGATCTGAATCTGCTCGGCCACGGCTTCGGGTTCGGCACCGGCCTCTTTGTACAGCACCTCAAGGCTCTGGCGCTGGGTGGCCAGATCTTCGGCGGCGCGGGTGGCGCTTTGTTCCAGGGCGGCCAGTTCGGTCTGGCCCTGGTTCAAGCGATTACCGATCAGCATCAGTTGTTGCAGGCGATCGCGGTAGGCGTTCCAGGCATCGCTCAGCGGCGCCAGATGAGTGCTCTGCTCAAGCTCGGTGGCAATTCGCTGCAAGCGTTCTGCGACCTGTTTCTGTTGCTCGAGCAAACCCTGAATCGTGCTTTGGCCTTGAGTGCAGGCCAGTTCTGCCTGCTGCTTGAGGTCGGCACTGAGGCTGGCGTCCTTGGCCAGGCGGGCGAGGGTGCTTTGCTCCTCGAAGGCCTGACGCAGCAGTGGCGCGCTGTTGCTGTGTTGGCTCTGCGCCGCGGCCAGCGCCGTTTGCGCGGCATTCAGGCTGTGTTCGAGCTGAGTCTGGCGTTCGCTCAGTTGGGTCTGCCGTTGAGTATGCTGCTGTATCTGCGCGGCCAGCGGGGCGAGCTGGGCGGTCAGTTCGGTCTTGCGTGCGAACTGATGCCGTTGCGGGGCCAGTTGCTCCAGGCGAGTCAGCTTCAAGCGCTCGCCGGCCAGGCTGTCCCAGTGTCGCTGGGCGGTTTGCAGTTGCTCGCTGGCGCTCTGTTGCGCGTCCTGCAACTGGCGCAAGTCCTTGAGCCAGGTGTGTTGCAACTCCAATTGCTTGAGCTGTGCCTGCTGGGTCTTGAGTTGTTGCTGCGCCTCTTTGAAGCGTTCATCGAGTTCGGCCCGGGCTTCAGGCGACAGCGGCGTGACCCCGGTGGCCTGGTCCTGCAACAGCTTATGAACTTCCCGTGCTTCTTTGGTCTTGTCGAAGGCGCGGCGACCGAGGCGGGTGTAGAGCGCGGTGTCGGTGAGTTTTTCCAGCAGTTCGCTGCGATCGTTGTCGTCCGCCTTGAGGAACGCGCTGAACTCGCTCTGGGCCAGCAACACGGCGCGGGTGAACTGTTCGAAGTTCAGACCCAGTACGGACTCGATCTGGCTTTTGAACTCAAGTTTCTGGCTGGCGAGCAGTTGATCCTGATCGATGTCGCGCAGGCTCTGGCGACTGGCTTGCAGCTTGCCAGCGGCCTTTTCCCGGGCGCGATTGGCTTCCCAGCGTGCGCGATAACGACGGCCATCGATGCCGACGAAATCCACTTCGGCAAAGCCTTCACCGGTGCCGCGACGCAACAGCGTACGCGGATCGCCAGTGCTGATTTCGCCATCGGCGTCCGGGGTTTTGGCGGACGCTTGAGCGTTGTTCAGCCGCGGTACGGCGCCAAACAGCGCCAGACACAGCGCGTCGAGCAGCGTACTTTTGCCGGCGCCGGTTGGCCCGGTAATCGCGAACAGGCCGGCGCTGGCCAAGGGCTCGGCGGTGAAGTCGATCTCAAACGGCCCGGCCAGGGAGGCGAGGTTTTTCAAGCGGATCGCGAGAATTTTCATGGTTGCTCGCTCTCCATCTGCACGTCTTGCAGCAGCTCGGCGAAGTCCTTGAGCGTTTGCTCGTCGACCTCGCTGCCGTAGTTGTCCAGCCAGGCGCGGCTGAACAGTTCCTGCGGTGTGAGCTGATCCAGTTCGATCAAGGTGGCGCCGTCATCGACACCATCGCGACTGCCGTTGCCGGCGTATTCGGCGGCAATCCGCACCAGCCGTACCGCTTTGCCTTGCAGGGCCGTTTCCACTTGATGGCGCAGGTCCGGTTGCGGTTCGTCGAGACGCACCCGCACTTCCAGCCACGGCTGGCGCTGGATATCGGCGAGCAGGTCGATGTTGGGCAGGTCGGCCAGTTGCAACAGGATCTCCGCCAGGGGCGCGGGGCCGAGGCGTTGCAGGTTCACCGGCCGGGGAATGAGCTTCGGTTCGACGCTGAGCAGGGTTTCGCCATCCAGTTTGATGTCGAGAATCTGATGCTGATAACCGATCTCGGAGAATGACAGCGGGATCGGCGAGCCGCTGTAGCGGATGCGCTCTTCACCGTTGACCTTCTGCGGCTTGTGCAAATGCCCGAGGGCGACATAGCTGATGCTCGGCCCGAACAGGCTGGCAGGCAGGGCTTCAGCGTTGCCGATGATCAGGCTGCGCTCGGAGTCCTCGGAAACCGAACCGCCGGCCATGTGCGCATGGCTGATGGCGATTAGCGCCTGGCCCGGCTTGCGCTTGGCGTTCGCCGCCTCGATCAGCCATTCGTGAACCTGGCCGATGCCGCGCAAATAGTTGTCACCCAGCTGCGCGCCGGTCACTTCGGCGGGGCGCAGGAACGGCAGGGCCAGGCACCAGGCAGCGATTTCACCCGAGGCATCCGGCAACGGCAGCAACAGGCGTTCGGCATCCAGTTGACCGTCATCCAGCCACAGCACGCGACCCAGGGCATGAGTGCGCAAGCGCCGCATCAACGGCGCGGGCAGTTCGATCCGCGAGCCGGAGTCGTGGTTGCCGGCGATCATCACAATGGTCAGCAAGGGCTGCTGTTCGTGGGCGCTGACGATGAAATCGTAGAGGCGTTCCTGGGCTTTGACCGGCGGATTGACCGTGTCAAAGATATCGCCGGCGATCAGCAGCACATCGGGCTGGTCCAGCTTCAGCTGACGCAGCAGCCATTCGAGAAAGCAGGCGTGCTCGAAATCGCGCTCCTGGCCGTGCAGGTTCTGCCCAAGGTGCCAGTCGGAGGTGTGAAACAGACGCAAGGCGTACTCCGCAACAAAATAAGGTGATGGCCGCGAGAAGAATGATGGCGGCTAAAGAGGGGAGAGTTTACTGGCAAACACAGGGGATGTGGTCAGGCACTGATTTTGTGGCGAGGGGGCTTGCCCCCGTTGGGGTGCGAAGCGCCCCTTACAATTCTTCAGTGCTACCGAGTCGCCTGGATTCACGACTGCTTCGCAGCCGAACGGGGGCAAGCCCCCTCGCCACAACAGCCCCTTCATCCCATTGGTCGGGACTATTTAGGGTAAAGCGGCGGCAACCCGCTGTCGCCGACCACGCCTTGAACCCCTTCGGCCGTCGGGATCGCCCGGATGGCCCGCCACAGTTCTTCGCCTTGCCAATACTGGCCGGTTTCGCTGTAGAGCGCGCCGTTCAGGCCGTCCAGCGCATCGGACAGCGGCACGAAGCGGGCGGCCATGTCGGCCAGGGTTTCCGGTTGTTGCCGGGCCCAGGCGTCGAGGGCCTGGCGGGTGGCGTGGGAATCGTTGGCCTGGCAGGCGCGCTTGAGGTCGTCGAGCAGGGTGCGAGGGCTCGGGCCGGTCTGTGCCGCCCGCTGGATCGCCGGTTGCGAGCGGGCCCGCCACCAGAGGCCGAAGCCCAGCAGGGTCGTGCAGGCCAGGATCAGCGTACTGAGTTTCCACCACCACAGGGCTTCGTTACTCGCACCGGGCATCGCCAGGGGGCTGCTCGCCGGTGTATCGACCATCAGGCTCGGATTGCCCGCCACTTGCAACGTGCGGGCCGGCAGGCTGCTGTGTTCCAGGTGATCTTCGAAGGTGTTCCACCAGACCACTTCAACACTCGGCAAATCAATCGCGCCGCTACGGGTCGGCACCAGGGCCTCACGGTCCTCGCGACTGCCGACCAAGCCGCGCTCGCCGCTCTGGTTGCTCAGCACCGGTTGATCCGGGTAACGCCGCAGGCCGTTGATCTCGGTGGCGGGCAACGGTGGCAGTTGGGAACTGGCCAGGCCTTCGGCGTTCAAGGTCAGGCTGCGGGTCAGTGAGTCGCCGACCTGCGCATGATCCGGTTCCGGGCTCCAGCTTTCGCCCAGGCTCAGGCTGCGGGCCGGCAGCCAGGGCGCATCGGCTGGGTAAGAACCGGGTTTGGCCTTGACCGTCAACGGGATCTCGGCGGAAGTGACGCGCATCAACTTGCCCGCTTTGGGCCCTTGGGATGTTGCGTCCGGGGAAGGCTGGGTATCGACCAGCGTGGCACTGAACACCTGCGCCGGAATGGTCAATACACCGCTGTGCTGCGGATAGATCGCGTAGCGCATTTCGATCACGCCATGGCGCAGGCCGTTGATGGCTTTCTCGTAGGTGCGCGATTCACCCAGCTGTTCGATGCGTGCATCGGGAATCTGCAACGGGGTCAGGCTGCTGTCGTCGAACAGCGACACCGAATGGTAAATACGTAAGGTCAGGATCGCCTGAGCCTGCACATAGACGCTGTTCTGGTCGAGGCTGGCTTCGATGAACACCGGTGCCAGGGTGTTGCTGCTGTCCTGGGTTTCGCTCTCGATCACCTGCACCGTAATCGGCTGGCTCTGCGCGTCGCCCAGTTGCAGCGACGGAATCACCACGCTGCCGTTCTGCCGAGGCAGCAGGGTGATGATCCAGCGGGTGGTCGCTTGAGTATTGCCATTGAGGGTGTTCAGTTGGTTGACCTGACGGGTGCCGCGTACTTCGAACAACGGCTCCAGTGGAGTCAGGTCGGGTTTGCCGAACTGGGTCACGTCGCTGGACTCCAGGGTCAGTTCGATCGTCTCCCCGGAACTCAGGCGACTGCGATCGACACTGGCGACCAGCCCTGCAGCCTGGGCCTGAACAGTCCAGAAAAGCAGTGCGAGCGAGAAGGCGGTGAAGCGGGTCATCGAGTTTTTCCCTGATCCTGATGTTGTTGCTGTTCGTACCAGAATTTGCGTCTGAGCAGTTCGCCGGGGTCGTCCGGGATCTTGCGCAGCCATTGCTCCAGCGCCTGTTGCTGTTCGCCTTCGAGCATGTCGCTGGCCGGGCGTCGCGGTGGCGTGGTGCTTTGTTCATCCCCCAACTCGCTGCCCGGCACCTCATTGGCGCCGGGTTGCGGGGGCGTAGCGGTCGGCGGCGCGGCGTCCGGCGTGGTCTGTTGAGCGTCGGTTTTCGGTTCGCCATCGCTCGGCTGGGTGGCGCTGCCCGGTGGTGGTTCCTGGCCGATGGTTTGCGAGTCGCTGTCGGCGGTCTTGTCCGGCTCAACGGGGGGCGTCGCGGTTTTCTGCTTGAGCAGCGTTTCCACCAGTGCCTTGTTGGTCAGGGCCGGGCGCAGGTCCGGTTGACGTTCCAGCGCCTGGTCGTAAGCATCCAGCGCCGCTTCCAGCTCGCCGCTTTTGGCCAGGGCGTTACCCCGATTGTAGTGGGCATGGGCGTCGTTGCTTTCGGCAAACCGCTGGGCGGCGCCACTGTAGTCGCCGGCCTCATAGAGCGCCACGCCTTGCCATTGCGGATCTTCGAAGTGTTGCGCGGCTTCGGCGGGGCGCTTTTGTTTGAGCAAGCGCAAACCCTGCTGGTCGGGACGCAGCCACAGGTCTTCGAAATCGAAGGCATAGCTCGGTTGCGGCAGCAGGAACAGCAGCGGCAGGCAGAACAGCCAGCCGCGCCGTCCGGCACAGGCGGCCAGCAACAATAGCGGCAGCAGCAGCCAGTAACCCTGATCGGCCCAGGTGTCGAGGCGCAACGTCTGGCCGTCGCTGCGCAGGTTCCGTGGACCGTCGAGCAGGCCGAGGTCGTGCAGGTCGGCATCGTCCAGGCGTGCCTGGGCATAACGTCCGCCCAGGCCGTTGGCAAAGGCTTTCAGGCTGGGGCCATCCAGATGTGGCACCAGGATCGCGCCCTGATCGTCCTTGAGGAAACTGCCGTCGTCCTGCGCGATCGGCGCACCTTCGGCGGTGCCGATGCCGAGCATCAGAAATTGCGTGGGTTTGTCGTCCAGCACCTGACGGATCCCTTGGCGCTCCTGTTCCGTCAATGACGAACCGATCAACAGGATTCGCCCCTGGCCGAGGGCACCCTGATCCAGCAGCGCCAGGGCCTTGGCCACCGCCAAGTCGGCCCGATGCCCGGTTTGGGGCATCAGTGACGGCTTGAGTGCGTCCAGCAGGTTGCGGCTGGTCGACAGGTCATCCGACAGCGGCACCAGCGTGTGGGCACTGCCGGCGTAGACGACGATGGCGGTCTGCGCGTCGCTGCGATTCTGCAGCAGATCCAGCAGTTTGCGCCGGGACTGCTCCAGCCTGTTGGGCGCGACGTCGGTGGCGAGCATTTCCGGGGTCAGCTCGAACAAGACCACCAGCGGGTCGGCGGGTTTCTGGCTGGTTTGCTCGACGCGCTGCCAGCTCGGCCCCAGCAGGGCCAGCACGGTCAGCACCCAGGCCAGGCCCAGGGCGATCCACGGCAATTTGCTCTCGCGACCGCTGCCGCCACTGAGCAATGCGGCATGGAAGGCCGGTGGCAGAATCATTTGCCAGCGACCTGCGCGCTTCTGCCGGTGCCAGAGTTGCCAGAGCAGCCAGCCGAGCAACGGCAGCAATAACAGCCACCAAGGGCGGAACCAGTGCGGCCAGAGAGCTATCATCGGCGCCTCCGCAGACGCAGGCGTTTGAGCCGCTGACGCCAGTCGGGCAGTGGCGTTTGCAGAAACCGCTCTTTGGTAAACAGCTTCTCGGTGAACAGACGTTGCAACGGGTTATCCGGCCAGCGTACGCGGACTACCAGCAGCATGCTCAGCAGCAGGGCTATCGCCAGAGGCCAGTGATACAACGCTTGGGCCGGGCGGGCCTGCGTGGGTTGCTGGGTCACCGGTTCGAGTTGGTCGAGGGTGGCCTTGATCGCCTGCAATTCCTGGCCGTCGTGGGCACGGAAATACCGGCCGCCGGTGGCCTCGGCGATGGCCTTCAAGGCCGGCTCGTCGAGGTCCAGGCTCGGGTTGATGCCCAGGAAGCCCAGGGTACCGCTTTGTTCCGGGTCGGCGCCGATGCCGATCGGGTAGATTTTCACCCCTTCATTCGCCGCCAGACGTGCGGCGGTCAGCGGATCGATCTCGCCACCATTGTTGGCGCCGTCGGTCACCAGAATCAGCACGCGGCTTTGGGCCGGACGTTGGCGCAGGCGTTTGAGGGCCAGGCCGATGGCGTCGCCGATGGCGGTGTTCTTGCCGGCGATGCCGATCCGCGCTTCGTCGAGCCACACTCGCACGGTGTGCCGGTCGAAGGTCAGCGGCGCTTGCAGATAGGCCTGGCTGCCGAACAGGATCAAGCCGACCCGGTCACCGTCGCGACTTTCGAGAAAATCACCGAGTAAATGTTGCACCAGTGTCAGGCGGCTGACGTCTTCGTCCTGCCACTGCATATCGGGAAAGTCCATGGAGCCGGAGACGTCCACCGCCACCAGCAGGTCGCGCCCGCTGGCGGCAATCGGCAGCGGTTCGCCGAGCCATTGCGGACGCGCCGCGGCGATCAGCAACAACAGCCACAGCAGAATGAACGGCGCCTGTTGACGCCAGGCCGGCAGGTTGGCTCGGGCGCGGCGGCGAGCGAGGCCTTCGAGGTCGCTGAGGAAGCTGACTTTGAGCGCCGGTTCGCCACTGTCGGCCACCGGCAACAACACCCGCATCAACCACGGCAGCGGCAGCACGGCGAAGACCCACGGCCAGGCGAACTCAAACATGTTTGCGAATCCAGGTGTCGACGGCTTGAGTCAGGCCGGCGATGGCCTTGTCGTCGAGTTTGCATTCGGGTTTGTAGGCGCCTTCCACCAGCACCATCCAGCGCGTCAGGCCGGCGGCCGGGCAGCGGTTGTCGAGGAACGCCAGCCATTGGCGCCCGTTCAGGGTGTGGCTCTGGCTGTAGGGGTAGTGGTTGCGGCACAGGCGCTTGAGCAACCCGTTGAGTTGTTGCAGCCAGGCACCGGCCGGTGCGCCGTCGTAGGGTTTGGGCATCAGGGCGAGTTCGGCCAGGGCGGCGAGACGCACCGGGTCCAGCGGTTGTTCGGCGCGCACGACAGGGCGTTTGTCCGGAATGAAGCGCCGCAACTGCCAGAGGCCGAAACCGATCAGTGGCAGTAAGAGCAATAACAGCCACCAGCCCGGCGCCGGTGGCCAGAAGTCGATGGGGGGCGGGGAAATCAGCGGTTGCAGTTGATCGAGGCTGCTCATCGACCTTTCCCCGGACGTTGTGGGTTCAGGTATTCGCGCAGTTGCTCGACCATTTCACTCTGGGTGCTCAGCGGCATCAGCAACACCCGCAACTTCTGCGCCAGCAATTCCCAGCGAGCGATGCGTGCTTCCGCTTGAGCGCGATAAGCCTGGCGCAAGTCGAAATTCAAGGTGTCGAGTTCCAGTTGCGCGCCCCGTTCCGCGAAGCGTAATAGCCCGGCGGCGGGCAGGGCGTGATCCAGCGGGTCGGACACCGGCAGCAGCAACAGGTCGCAATGGCGCGACAACAGGCTCAACTGTTGTTCGGCACTGTCGGACAAGGCGCGTTCGTCGCAGATCACGATCACCAGGCTGCCGGGGCGCAGCACTTCCCGGGCGCGACGCAGGGCAATGCCGAAGGCGTCGCGGTCCGGCTCGCGCTCGGTATGCAGCGACTGATTGACCCGCACCAGTCGGTTGAGCAGTTGCAACAGGCTCTGTTTACTGCGTCGCGGCTTGATCTCGTAGTGCTCGTTGTCGCCGAACACCAGCCCGCCAACCCGATCGTTATGACCCAGCGCGGCCCAGCCGATCAGGCTCGCCGCCTGGGCAGCGAGTACCGATTTGAACATCATCCCGGAGCCGAAAAACAGCCTGCGGCTCTGTTCGACCATGATGAAGATCGGCCGCTCGCGTTCCTCATGGAACAGCTTGGTGTGCGGTTCCTGGGTTCGGGCGGTGACGCGCCAGTCAATGCTGCGCACGTCATCGCCGGCCTGATAGACCCGCACCTGATCGAAGTCCACGCCGCGCCCGCGCAGTTTGGAGTGGTGCAGGCCGATCAGCGGGCTGCGCTGGCTCGGCGTGGAAAACAGCTGCACTTCGCGCACGCGATGGCGCATCTCGATCAGCTCGGCGAGGCTGACACGGATGCCCGGTTCGGGCGGCGCAATGGCGTTCATCGGGGTCAAGCGACGGCTACGACGTCGAGAATCCGCTGGACCACCCGGTCCTGGTCGATGCCAGCGGCTTCGGCTTCAAAGGAAAGAATGATGCGGTGGCGCAACACATCGAACAGCACCGCCTGAATGTCTTCCGGGCTGACGAAGTCGCGACCGGCCAGCCAGGCGTGGGCGCGGGCGCAACGGTCGAGGGCGATGGAGCCGCGCGGGCTGGCGCCATAGGCGATCCATTCGGCCATTTCCGGATCGAACTTGGCCGGGATGCGTGTGGCCATGACCAGTTGCACCAGGTATTCCTCCACGGCGTCAGCCATGTACAAACCGAGGATTTCCTTGCGCGCGGCGAAAATCGCCTGCTGGCTGACCCGGCGTTCGGGCTTGGTTTCGCCGTGCAGCGCTTCGCCACGGGCCTGTTGCAGAATCCGCCGTTCGACGGTGGCGTCGGGGAAGCCGATTTTCACGTGCATCAGGAACCGGTCGAGCTGGGCTTCGGGCAGCGGGTAGGTGCCTTCCTGCTCGATGGGGTTTTGCGTGGCCATGACCAGAAACAGCGGCGACAGGTCGTAAGTGCTGCGCCCGACGCTGACCTGGCGTTCGCCCATGGCTTCGAGCAGAGCCGACTGGACCTTGGCCGGGGCGCGGTTGATTTCGTCCGCCAGCACCAGGTTGTGGAAGATCGGCCCTTGCTGGAACACGAAACTGCCGGTTTCCGGGCGATAGATTTCCGTGCCGGTGATGTCGGCCGGCAGCAGGTCGGGGGTGAACTGGATGCGGTGGAACTGGGCTTCGATGCCTTCGGCGAGTTCTTTGATGGCCTTGGTCTTGGCCAGGCCCGGGGCACCTTCGACCAACATGTGGCCGTCGGCGAGCAGGGCGATGAGCAAGCGCTCGATGAGTTTTTCCTGGCCGAGAATCTGCGTTGAAAGAAAGGTTCGCAGCGCGAGCAGCGCTTCACGATGTTCCATCGATGACTGTTCCTGGAAAGGGTGACCGAAGACGTTCGAATAACGCCAGGGCTGGGGGCGTTACTTTAATCCATCGCGGGGGGCGGCGACTAACGGCATTTTGTGCAAAGTGCGGGAAGGTTATAGAGCCGTAGAGTGATATTGGCCTTTCGGGCCTCTTCGCGAGCAAGCCCGCTCCCACAGTTAACCGCGTTCTTCCAGAAAAAATGCGGTTAACTGTGGGGGCGGGCTTGCTCGCGAAGGCGGCCGCTCAGCTGAAATTCCGAGGTTCAAAGCTCGCTGATATAGGTACCAATCCCCTTGAGAATGTTCTGCAAGGTCTCTTCCACCTCAGCCAGATCGCTCGCATCGGTACTGTGCAGAATCTCCAGCGAATCATTACCACCCAGCGCATCGGCATCCGCGGCAGCGATTTCGATCAAAAGGCGGTCAGGGCCGAGGGTGACTTTCACGCCATCCAGGGCCGAAGGCTTGTCGTGGAAGATGATCTCCAGCTCGTCCTCGTCCGGAAAGCGGCTCATCAGGAACATTTCGCCCTCGGGGCTGTTGCAGCAGAGCATGGCCAGATTGTCTTCTTCTTCGTCACACGGGTTGACGATCAAGAGGTCGGTTGTCATTTGCATGGGGAAATCCTGGCTCGGCGAGCGTGGTGAACGCGACAAAAGGCAATTCTGCCAGCCCTGGGGAATTTCTGCTCGGCTGAGTGTCAGAGAAGGTGTCGTGAACATTTGGGGCGTCCTCGGTCATTTCGGGCACGCGGGTGCCGTAAAACCGGGGATAAAGTGCCCATTTTACTGCATGACTGCTAGTGTTGTTCGAGGCACATGCCGCGAGTTACGTGCCGATGACCGAATATGTCGCAGCGCTGCAAGCACGGCCCTTGCCGCACTCGTTAAGCTGCGCAACGGATGAGCACCCGTAAAGGCATTGACGATGGCTGCGATGGTAGCCCCGCCAGTCGTTTTTGCAGATGCCCATTCAATGGAAGGTGAATGTGACCTGAGTGTCTCGTCCAGCTTCACCCAACTGTCGTCCTGTTTCCTCTGCCCGAGAATCAGGAACAGGGTGACGGATTGCCCCGAAAGGGGTTTGCACGCGACGCTTCCATCAATAACAAGCCCAAGCGGAGTACCACAGATGGCGTTCTTCACCGCAGCCAGCAAAGCCGACTTCCAGCACCAACTGCAAGCGGCACTGGCGCAGCACATCAGTGAACAGGCACTGCCACAAGTGGCGCTGTTCGCCGAACAATTTTTCGGCATCATTTCCCTCGACGAGCTGACCCAGCGTCGGTTGTCCGACCTCGCCGGCTGTACCCTTTCTGCGTGGCGCCTGCTTGAGCGCTTCGATCACGCGCAACCGCAAGTGCGCGTCTACAACCCCGATTACGAACGTCACGGCTGGCAGTCGACCCACACCGCGGTCGAAGTGCTGCACCACGATCTGCCGTTCCTGGTGGATTCGGTGCGCACCGAGCTGAACCGTCGCGGTTACAGCATCCATACCCTGCAAACCACTGTGCTGAGCGTGCGTCGCGGCAGCAAGGGCGAGCTGTTGGAAGTCCTGCCCAAGGGCACCCAGGGCGAAGGCATTCTGCAAGAATCGCTGATGTACCTGGAAATCGACCGTTGTGCCAACACGGCCGAACTCAATGTCCTGGCCAAGGAACTGGAGCAGGTTCTCGGCGAAGTCCGCGTCGCGGTCGCCGATTTCGAACCGATGAAAGCCAAGGTCCAGGAGCTGATCGAAGGCATCGACAATAGCCAGTTCGCCATCGACGCCGAAGAAAAATCCGAAATCAAGAGCTTCCTGGAATGGCTGGTGGGCAACCACTTCACGTTCCTGGGCTACGAAGAATTCGTGGTGGGCGAAGATCAGAACGGCGGTCACATCGTCTATGACCAGAACTCGTTCCTCGGCCTGACCAAACTGCTGCGCGCCGGCCTGACCGTCGATGACCTGCGCATCGAAGACTACGCCGTCAACTATCTGCGTGAACCAACGCCGCTGTCGTTCGCCAAGGCGGCACACCCAAGCCGTGTCCACCGTCCGGCCTACCCGGACTACGTGTCGATCCGCCAGATCGATGCCAACGGCAAGGTCATCAAGGAATGCCGCTTCATGGGCCTGTACACCTCGTCGGTGTATGGCGAAAGCGTGCGGGTCATTCCTTACATTCGTCGCAAGGTCGAGATCATCGAGCAGCGTTCGGGCTTCCAGGCCAAGGCTCACTTGGGCAAGGAACTGGCCCAGGTGCTTGAAGTGTTGCCTCGCGATGACCTGTTCCAGACCCCGGTGGACGAGTTGTTCACCACCGTGATGTCGATCGTGCAGATCCAGGAACGCAACAAGATCCGCGTATTCTTGCGCAAAGACCCGTACGGTCGTTTCTGCTACTGCCTGGCCTATGTGCCGCGTGACATTTACTCCACCGAAGTGCGCCAGAAGATCCAGCAAGTGCTGATGGATCGTCTGAAAGCCTCTGACTGCGAGTTCTGGACCTTCTTCTCCGAATCCGTGCTGGCCCGTGTGCAGCTGATTCTGCGGGTCGATCCGAAGAACCGTCTGGACATCGACCCGGTTCTGCTGGAAAAAGAAGTGGTGCAGGCCTGCCGCAGCTGGCAGGACGACTACGCCAGCCTGGTGGTCGAGAGCTTCGGCGAAGCCCAGGGCACCAACGTGCTGGCCGACTTCCCGAAAGGCTTCCCGGCCGGTTACCGCGAGCGTTTCGCCGCCCACTCGGCGGTGGTCGACATGCAGCACCTGCTGAGCCTGAGCGAAAAGAACCCGCTGGTGATGAGCTTCTATCAGCCGCTGGGTCAGGTATCGGGCCAACGTGAGCTGCACTGCAAGCTGTATCACGCCGACACGCCGCTGGCGTTGTCCGATGTATTGCCGATCCTGGAAAACCTCGGCCTGCGCGTACTGGGTGAATTCCCGTATCGCCTGCGCCACAACAGCGGTCGCGAGTTCTGGATCCACGACTTCGCATTCACCGCCGCTGAAGGCCTGGAACTCGACATCCAGCAACTCAACGACACCTTGCAGGACGCCTTCGTCCACATCGTGCGTGGCGATGCCGAGAACGATGCGTTCAACCGTCTGGTGCTGACCGCCGGCCTGCCATGGCGCGACGTGGCGCTGCTGCGTGCCTACGCCCGTTACATGAAGCAGATCCGTCTGGGCTTCGACCTGGGTTACATCGCCAGCACCCTGAACAACCACACCGACATCGCTCGCGAGTTGACCCGGTTGTTCAAAACCCGTTTCTACCTGGCGCGCAAGCTGTCCGGCGACGATCTGGAAGACAAGCAGCAACGCCTGGAACACGCGATTCTGACCGCACTGGACGATGTTCAGGTGCTGAACGAAGACCGCATCCTGCGTCGTTACCTGGACCTGATCAAGGCGACCCTGCGCACCAACTTCTACCAGACCGATGCTCACGGTCAGAACAAGTCCTACTTCAGCTTCAAGTTCAACCCGCACCAGATTCCAGAGCTGCCGAAGCCGGTTCCGAAGTTCGAAATCTTCGTTTACTCGCCGCGCGTCGAAGGCGTGCACCTGCGCTTCGGTAACGTGGCTCGCGGCGGTCTGCGCTGGTCCGACCGTGAAGAAGACTTCCGTACCGAAGTCCTGGGCCTGGTAAAAGCCCAGCAAGTGAAGAACTCGGTCATCGTGCCGGTGGGTGCGAAGGGCGGCTTCCTGCCGCGTCGCCTGCCACTGGGCGGCAGCCGTGACGAGATCGCGGCCGAGGGCATCGCCTGCTACCGTATCTTCATCTCGGGCCTGTTGGACATCACCGACAACCTGAAAGACGGTGCGCTGGTACCGCCGGCCAACGTCGTGCGGCATGACGACGATGACCCGTACCTGGTGGTGGCGGCGGACAAGGGCACTGCGACCTTCTCCGACATCGCCAACGGTATCGCCATCGACTACGGCTTCTGGCTCGGTGACGCCTTTGCGTCCGGCGGCTCGGCCGGTTATGACCACAAGAAGATGGGCATCACCGCCAAGGGCGCGTGGGTCGGCGTTCAACGCCACTTCCGCGAGCGCGGCATCAACGTTCAGGAAGACAGCATCACTGTGGTGGGCGTCGGCGACATGGCCGGTGACGTGTTCGGTAACGGCTTGCTGATGTCCGACAAGCTGCAACTGGTCGCAGCGTTCAACCACCTGCACATCTTCATCGACCCGAACCCGGAGCCTGCCAGCAGCTTCGCCGAGCGTCAGCGCCTGTTCGACCTGCCGCGTTCGGCGTGGTCCGACTACGACACCAGCATCATGTCCGAAGGCGGCGGGATCTTCTCGCGCAGCGCGAAAAGCATCGCGATTTCCCCGCAGATGAAAGAGCGCTTCGACATTCAGGCCGACAAGCTGACCCCGACCGAACTGCTCAATGCCTTGCTCAAGGCACCGGTAGACCTGTTGTGGAACGGCGGTATCGGCACTTACGTCAAAGCCAGCAGCGAAAGCCACGCCGATGTCGGCGACAAGGCCAACGATGCACTGCGCGTGAACGGCAACGAACTGCGCTGCAAAGTGGTGGGCGAGGGCGGTAACCTCGGTATGACTCAGCTGGGTCGTGTCGAATTCGGCCTCAATGGCGGCGGTTCCAACACCGACTTCATCGACAACGCTGGTGGCGTGGACTGCTCCGACCACGAAGTGAACATCAAGATCCTGCTCAACGAAGTCGTGCACGCGGGTGACATGACCGACAAGCAACGTAACCAGTTGCTGGCGAGCATGACCGACGAAGTCGGCAATCTGGTGCTCGGCAACAACTACAAGCAGACTCAGGCACTGTCCCTGGCGGCCCGTCGCGCTTATGCGCGGATCGCTGAATACAAGCGTCTGATGAACGATCTGGAAGGCCGTGGCAAGCTGGATCGCGCCATCGAGTTCCTGCCGACTGAAGATCAACTGGCCGAACGTGTCGCGGCGGGCCATGGCCTGACCCGTGCCGAACTGTCGGTGCTGATCTCCTACAGCAAGATCGACCTCAAGGAAGCGCTGCTCAACTCCCTGGTACCGGACGACGACTACCTGACCCGCGACATGGAAACCGCTTTCCCGCCGACGCTGGTGAGCAAGTTCTCCGACGCCATGCGCCGTCACCGTCTGAAGCGCGAAATCGTCAGCACCCAGATCGCCAACGATCTGGTGAACCACATGGGCATTACCTTCGTTCAGCGGCTCAAAGAGTCGACCGGCATGAGCCCGGCGAACGTGGCCGGTGCTTACGTGATCGTGCGTGACATTTTCCATCTCCCGCACTGGTTCCGTCAGATCGAAGCCCTGGATTATCAGGTCTCGGCCGACGTACAACTGGAGCTGATGGACGAGCTGATGCGTCTGGGCCGTCGCGCCACGCGCTGGTTCCTGCGTGCCCGTCGCAACGAGCAGAACGCCGCCCGTGACGTCGCGCACTTCGGTCCGCACCTGAAGGAGTTGGGTCTCAAGCTTGACGAACTGCTCAGTGGCGAGATTCGCGAAACCTGGCAGGCCCGCTATCAGGCGTACGTCGAAGCCGGTGTGCCGGAGTTGCTGGCACGCATGGTGGCTGGCACCACGCACCTGTACACCCTGCTGCCGATCATCGAGGCTTCCGACGTGACCGGTCAGGATCCGGCGGATGTGGCCAAGGCCTACTTCGCCGTGGGCAGTGCGCTGGACATCACCTGGTACCTGCAACAGATCAGTGCCCTGCCGGTTGAAAACAACTGGCAGGCCCTGGCCCGTGAAGCGTTCCGCGATGACGTCGACTGGCAACAACGTGCGATCACCATCTCCGTCCTGCAACAGGGCAATGGCACTCAGGACGTGGAAACGCGTCTGGAGCTGTGGATGGAAGAGCACGAAGGCATGATCGAACGCTGGCGCGCCATGCTGGTGGAAATCCGTGCCGCCAGCGGTACGGACTACGCCATGTACGCGGTGGCCAACCGTGAATTGCTGGATGTGGCGTTGAGCGGTCAAACGGTGGTGCCTGCGGCTATCGCCGTCACTGCGAGCGCCGAGCTGGAGCCCGCTGCCTGATTAAGCGCTGAATGAAAAAGCCCCGCTCTTGAAAGAGGCGGGGCTTTTTTATGTCTGAAGGTTTTGTGGCGGCTGGTCGGGCCTCTTCGCGGGCAAGCCCGCTCCCACAGGATTTGTGTGTTGAACTCATTACCGTTGAACAACAGCCGCGATAAGGCCCTCAGCATCGCCTCAGCGATCAGTTCTGCAAAGGAATCAACACTTTCTCATCCGGGGCCAACACCATGAACACCAACAGTTTGGCGGGTTGGGTGGCGCTGGCATTTTTCGAGACCAGATGTTCCGAACCTGCCGGTTCGTACCAGAATTCGCCAGCCTTGTAGGTAATCGCTTTTTCGCCTTTGACTTGAGAAGTGATCTCCCCCGAAAGCACATAGGCCATGGCCGTACCCTGGTGTTTATGGGCGATGGTCGACTGGCCCGGCTGGTAATCGACTTCGATCATCAAGGCCTTTTTGCCGGGGGCGTTTTTCAGCATCTGATCCTGCAGGATGGTGACATTTTCCGAAGGGGCGGCGGTTTTGTCGGCGAATGCCGAGGCTGAAACGCTCAGGGCCAGGGCGGTGAGAGAGGCGGCAAAAAAACGAAGTGCATTCATGGTTGATTACCTGTGGTGGTGAGTCGTCAGGGACCACGGTAAGCCGCGCCGTCGGGCAATCAAACGGCCAATTTTCCGGAAGATCAGGGGACCAATCACCGAGGCTACAAGCGAACGCAAGCTGCTATCGGGGTTGCGATCTTTTGATCTTGTTTCAAACGATTGGAAAGCTGTTGAAGTCGACGGCATTGGCCAGTCGACTGTCGATCAAGCCGATAAAACCTTGCACTTCGGGGCGGTTGAAATGCGCTTGCATGGCTGCTTCCGATTGCCAGCGGGCGCTGACCGTCCAGCGGGTGTCGTCCTCGGGGCAACGGTCGACCATATAGGAATCACAACCCGGCAGTTCGCGCAGGGTGTCGACAATCTTTTGCAGTTGTTTGCCCAGTTCGTCCGAGCGACCGGCGGCAGCCTGTACCTTTACGGTGTTGAACACTTGGTTGGACATTACTCACACTCCTGAATCAGGCCGGACGAATCCTGCTCATTGAGGGATAACGCCCATTCAGGATAGGCCTGCACCCCCGGGCCGCCAATAGCCAATCACCGGATAAAGCCGCAGACCAATCCCTCAGCCAACCTGCTGCAAAATGTCCCGCAAACGGTCCAGGGCGATGTCGATGTCCAGGGTTTCAATTGCCCCGAATCCCAGGAAAAGCCCGGCCCGTGGCGTTTGCTGGTAAAAAAAATCGTCCAGGGCATAGAGCCCCACTTCGACTTTTTTGGCCAATTCGATCACCAATGGAATATCTATCGGCACCTTGCACAGCACCGCCATGTGAAACCCGGCCGTGGTCGGCACTGGTTCAAACCATGGCGAAAGGTCACCCGCCATGCGCGCCAGAATCCGTTCGCGGCGCCCGGCGTAAATCGTATGGCAGCGCCGGATGTGCTTGAGCAGACAGCCTTCGGCGATGAACTTGGCCAGCGCCCATTGGGGCAGGGTGGAGGTGTGCCGGTCGGTAAGCTGCTTGGCCTTGATCACCGCTTCGAGAATCGCCGGCGGCAAGATTGCATACCCCAGCCGTAACTCCGGCAACAGGGTCTTCGAGAAGGTGCCGACGTAGGCAACAATGCCGCGCTCATCCAGGCTTTGCAGCGAGTCGGTGGGCCGGCCTTCATAGCGGAACTCACTGTCGTAGTCGTCCTCGATGATGATCGCCCCCAGTTCGTGGGCCCGTTCCAGCAGCGCCACCCGACGCTCGTGGCTCATGGGCATGCCCAAGGGGAACTGGTGCGACGGGGTGACATAAATCAGCCGCGTGCCATCGGGAATGCGCTCGACCTGGATGCCTTGCGCATCGACCGGCACACCGACCACCGTTGCGCCATGAGTCCCGAACAACAGGCGCGCCGGTGGGTAACCGGGGTCTTCCATGGCCACGAGGCTGCCCGGTTGGGTCAACACCCGGGAAATCAGGTCCAGCGCCTGCTGCGCGCCGTTGCACACCACCACGTCGTCGTCCTGGCAATTGACCCCGCGGGAAAATGCGATATGCCGTGCAATCGCATTACGCAGCGCCGGCAGCCCTTCGGGCTGGCTATAGAAACCCTTGGCACCGGCGATCTGGCGCAAGGCATGGGAGGTACAACGGCGCCAGTCGTCCTGCGGGAACTGGCCTTTGCTGGTGGCGCCCCCGATGAAGTCGTAGCGCAGCGAGCCTTCCAGCGTCGGATGGCGCAAGAACGTCGGCAGGTTGCGCCAGCGCTCGATGACATCAAAGCTGGCCAGCTCCGAATGGCTCTGTTTACGGATCACCTTCGCCGCCCGGGCATTGACGTAAGTGCCTTTGCCGATCACCCCGGTGAGGAAGTTTTCGTAGGTCAGTTGCGAATAGGTGTCGGAAATGGTCTTGCGCGAAATCCCCAGTTGTTCGGCCAGCAAACGGCTGGGCGGCAGCTGCGTGCCGGCTGCCAGACGCCCGGATTCGATGGCGTTGCGCAGTTGCCGGTACAACTGGCCCGCCAGGTCCTTGCGGCCATTGATGACAACGTGAAGTTCCATACCGGCGGGGCTCCTGGGGCGATTGTGAGGCGACTGTGCGTCGCGCCAGATTACCCGCATGAGTGACTGCACAGAAGTTGTGTGGGTGAAAAACCGGCGATTGGTCTTCTGTTGGGCGGTCCACGATTTTTTCGCTGAATTGGCTCTGTAACACTGATGCATCTGGGCCTACCGTGGAAATACCGATTCGCGCCACGAGGCCGCCGCCATGACCGTTCGCCTGGATTACTACAGCGCATCGCCCACGGCGATGAAAGCCATGATCGCCATGGAGGCCTTGACCCGCGACCTGAGCATCGAACCGGCGCTGCTGAACCTGATCAAAATCCGCGCCTCGCAGCTCAATGGCTGCGCCTTCTGCACCGACATGCACTCGGTGGACGCGCGCCGTTTCGGCGAGACCGATCGGCGGCTGTATGCGATCGTGGTCTGGCGCGACAGCGGCTTTTTCAGCCCTCGGGAGCGGGCGGCCCTGGCCTGGACCGAAGCGGTGACCCTGCTTGCGCAAAGCCACGTGCCGGACGACGTTTATGCATTGGCCCGGGAGCAGTTCGGTGAAGGCGAGCTGGTCGATCTGACGATGGCTGTCAGCACCATCAACAGCTGGAATCGCCTGGCGGTGAGCTTTCGGCAAACGCCCAGTGATTGATCAATGGCGCGTCTCGAATCGAGCGAGAAAAACTGTGGCGAGGGAGCTTGCCACAATCCATGTGGGAGCGGGCTTGCTCGCGAAAGCGGTGTGTCAGTCGACATCAATGCTGGATGTATTGCCGTTTTCGCGAGCAAGCCCGCTCCCACAGGTTCCGCACCTTAACTGACTGGCATCAGAGCAAGCCCCTTCGCCACAGAGCAGGGAGGCCTGAAGTTCTCGCAGCGACTGATCACTTGCCATTGAGCAGCGGCGAAGTCCCGGTCACCGGAGCCGGCCGCTGCGGTTTCACTGACGTGCCGAAGGTATTGCCCATGCGCGTGCCGGTGGCGGCTGGTGTGGCCAGGCCCAACTGATGGGGCGGCCGTTTGCTGATCGGCACGTTCATCGCCTCCTGATTTTTCTGTGCGGCGGTGGTTCCCTCGGGGTTGTTACCCATCTGCTGGCTGAGGCAGTTGTAGTCCGGTGCCTTATAGCCATCGACGGTCACTTCGACGCAACCCGACGGCTGTCCCGCGTGCGCCAGTGACAACCCGCTCATCAGCAGCGCGCCCGCTGCAAGGTTCGACAGATGTTTCATTGAAGGCCTCCTGGCCGGCCACGAACGGACCGCTCTGAAGCGTGAGTCTAGAGCAAAGCGCTGTAACGGCCCGTGATGGTTTTTTTGCACCGGCCGTCACATCAGATTCATATACAGCCCTCAGGATGACGGTTTTCAGGGGTACGTCAGCCGTGCAGCGAGGCAGAGCCAGGGACGGGCGCCAGGTTTTAATGACTCACTTTCGCCAGGCTTGCCTGGCGTTGCTGTTTTGGTTGGTGTCATCGGCTGCATCGGCCGGCCCGGTCGATCCCTATGCACCGCTGGAGCTGGATATCCCGGCCCAGGCACTGACCAGCGCGCTCGAGCGGTTCAGTCGTTCCACCGGCATGGCTGTTCTGGTGGATCGACAGTTGACCCGAGGTCGTCGTTCGATCGCTGTGAAAGGACGCCTGAATGCGACCGATGCGCTGAGCCTGATGCTCAGTGGCAGCGGGCTGATGGCCCGGTATGCCCGAGCGGACGCCTTCACCTTGCAAGTGGCTCAGGTCGCCGAAGTGCCCTTGCAGGCGGGCGCGGTTGCAAACTCTGCGCCGGTTGCGGGCGGCAGCTATGCGGCGGCGATTCAAACGGCGCTCGAACGTCGCTTGTGTCGCTCGCCATTGACCCGGCCGGGGAGTTTTCGGGCGTTGTTGCAACTGTGGATCGGTCGAGACGGTGTGGTGCAGCACAGCCGCCTGGTCAGTTCCACGGGTGATGGTCAGCGCGATTCGGCGCTGGTGGAAAGTTTACGCAACCTCAGAATAGAACGACCGGCGCCCAGCGCTCTTGGCCAGCCGGTCACGCTGCTTCTGCTCCCGCAACCGTCAGGAAAGCGCATGGAATGCACACAATGGGAAGGAGTTTCCGGGGGATGAAAGACACCGGGCAAAGTGCGATGGTCAGGCTGTTCCTGACGTCCTATGACGATTTCAAGGGGCGCTTGCGCAGGCGCCTGGGTTCGGAGGATCTGGCCAACGACGTCCTGCACGAAACCTACCTGCGGGTCGACCGCATGGACCCACCGCCGAACATCGCGCAGCCCAACGCCTACCTCTATCGCATGGCTCTGAACATCGCGGCAGACCGGCGCCAGGCGGACGCCCGGCTGCTGACCGGCAGTGAGGTGGAGGAGCTGTTGCAGGTGTCCGACGACGCGCTCGACCCGGCACGGGTGGTGGGTGGCCAGAAGGAGATTCAGTCGCTGCTCAAAGCGCTGTACGAACTGCCGGCGCGGCGGCGCAAGATTTTTATCGCCGCGCGCCTGGAAGAGGCGCCGCACCTGGAAATCTCCCAGCGTTTCGGCATTTCGACACGGATGGTCGAGAAGGAAATCAAGGCCGCTTTGGGCCATTGCGCCGCGCGCCTGGAAAGAAAAGTCATTCAGCGGTTCGGTCCCGGCGCGGGAAAACCGTCTTGAGAGAAGAGTCCAGATTAATCCGTGAGTATCCCCGCGCTTGAACATCTTCCGTATATCCCCTGAGGCGACACCCCAGGATCGGCTGCAAAGCGAAGCCCGGGACTGGTTGATCCTTTTGACCTCGGGCCGGGCGACCGTCGCCGACGCCCGCGCCTTGCGCCAGTGGTGCGCGCAAAGCCCGGAGCACGCCCGCGCATTCGAGCAAAGCAAGCTGTTATGGCAGCAATTGCAACCCGCCGCCGAGCGTTTGCAGGCGCCGCGACATCTCGGACGGCGAGCGTTTCTGGGCGGTGCCATGGCGGCGTCTGCGGCGTTTTTGCTGATTCGCGGCACCGTGCCGGGTGGTTTTTCCGGACTGGGCGCAGACTACATCACGGAAGTCGGCGAGCAGCGCCGGGTCGATCTGGCGGATGGCGTGAGCCTGGAGCTCAATACCCAGACCCGTATCAATCGCCGTGACAGTGCCGATGGCGCGCGTAACTTCGAACTGGTCAGCGGTGAAGTCGAAGTCCTGACCCGTGCTCAGGCGCCACTCAAGGTGCAGGCTGGGGCAGGTTGGTTGAGTGCAAGCCAGGCTCGGTTCAATCTGCGTAATATCGATCAGAGCGTATGCATTACCTGTCTGGACGGCACGTTGCAGGTCGATGTGCAGGGGCACAGCATTCGTCTGGAATCAGGCCAGCAACTGACCTACGACGCCGGGCGAGTCAGCGCGCCGCAAACGGTCGACACGTCGGCGGTGATCGCCTGGCGGCAGCAGGTATTGGTGTTCAACGACGCCACGCTGGCGACGGTGATCGACGAGATCAATCGCTATCGTCCCGGCATGTTGCTGTTGCTCAACAGCGAGTTGGGCAAACGCAAGGTGCAGGCACGCTTCAGCCTGGACCAGCTGGCGGGGGTGGCGTTGTTGATTCGTGATGCGTATGGGGCCAAATGCACTGAATTGCCGGGTGGGGTGGTGGTGCTCAGTTAGCGGTTGGCCTGAGGTTATGGGTGTTGCGACTGACGCCTTCGCGGGCAAGCCCGCGCCCACATTTGATCTCCAGTGTTCACACGGTCAATGTGGGAGCGGGCTTGCTTGCGAAGAACGATGACGCGGTCCGCCTGATTCACTCCAAAGGCCCCATCACCTGCCGATACCGCTCAACCCCCTGAGGCGTCTGCCGCGTCAGGCTGATCTCGATCCCCAGCGGATTCTCCCGCCGGTTACCGCTCAGTTTCCTCCAGCCCTTGTCCACTTCCCACACCCGCAACGCGGCTTCGCTGACGTCATTGAGCACGGCCACTCCACCGGTGGGGGCCGGCAGCGGATACTGACTGCGCGATGGCGCCTGCGCCCGGTAGAGCGTGTCGCCCTTGAGCCACCAGCGCACTCGCTGCAACTCGCCATTCTGCTCAGGCGCGGCGCGGATCACGTCCAGGCGAAAGCCCTTGCCGTCGGTGCTGCGCACGGTCAGCGCAGGCGGGGCGCTGGGCGGTTCGTCATCTACGCCGGGCCTGGCCGGCTCGGACAGCTCGAGGCTGGCGCGCATGGCGACGTCGCGTTCCAGCTGGTTCAGCGCCCGCAGCAGGGCTTCGGTTTGCTCGGTGCTGGCCTGCAAATGCGTGTCGGCGCGGGTGACGCTGTCCAGGCCGTGCCAGGCAATCAGGCTGACCACGGCCATCAGCATGATCGCCACCATCACTTCGATCAGGGTAAAACCTTGTTGGGTTTTCATTGAACGCTCACCTGGCCGGCCGCGTTGCGTTGCACGCTGATGCTGTTGAGCCCGTCCGACAGCTTCAGTTGCAAGGGCGGGTTGATCCACTCGGCGTTCAGCACGACTGTTTGCCTGGGCTCCACGCGCACCTCCATTCCCGGCGTCTGCCAGGGGCGAGGGCGCAATTGTGGGTCGTTGTCGAAATGGTCGAAGCCTTGGTCGCGGTCATTGCGGCGACTGAAATGAAAACCCTTGGCGTCGCCCTGCCAGGTGATCGGCCGCCCATCGGCGCGGGCCTCGGCCTGGGCCACTTGAAGCAGTTGAGCGACACGCTCGGCGTCCTTGCGCAGCAAGTGCAGCGGGTCCGGTTTGACGCTCAGGCTGATCGCCGCGCTGGCGATGCCGATGATCACCAGCACCACCATCAACTCGATCAGGGTAAAGCCCTGTTGTTTGAAGCCATTCATCGACTGCGCGCTCCTTTGCGTCGGTTTTTATCCTGCACGGCAAAGATGATGGGTGTGTGAAATAAAAACGTGAGAATTAAGCGGTAGGCTCAGGGACAGGGACTAAAAGGAGATTCAGCCCATGTCGTTCACCGATCGGTTTTCCCCGGCCCAGGGTGTCCAGGCCGTTGCCTTGCTGGCGACCCTGGCAGGCGTCGTCACCTGGTCATCGCTGTTGCTGACTTCCGCTGAGTCCCGAACGCCGGATGCAGCGCCGCAATTGATTGCCGAGCGCTCCAACAACCCGGCCTTGCAATGGTTTTCCAACCAGCCGGCACCGGTTGATATCAGGGTCGGTGGCGTGCTGGCGAGCCGCCGTGGCGCCGTGGCCATCCTCAGCCTCAACGATGGCCCGCCGCGCAGTTTTCTGGTGGGCGAGCGCGTGAGCCAAGGAGTGAAAGTCGTGGCCATCGAAGGCGACGCCGTGGTGATCGAGCGCGGCACTGAACAAACCCGGTTGGTGCTCGACAAACTGCCGGAGTCACCGTTCCTGCCCGTGTTGACTCAACCCTAGCCTAAGCGCGATCCATGTGGGAGCGGGCTTGCTCGCGAAGACGGCGGCACCGTCAATATTGATGTCGCCTGACACACCGCTTTCGCGAGCAAGCCCGCTCCCACAGGGTCCGCACCGTCACTGACTGGCATTAACCTTGGCACCCTCACTTTTGCGTTATTGGCCGATTGAGCAAGGTATCGAGTCGGGCCAGTGGCGGCGCTTCGCGGCTGCGGTCGAAAACTTGCAGATCGACCCTCAGCAGGCGGCCGTTCTGCGCGTTGTCGATGGCCTGTTCGCAGCGCAACAGCAACCGTCCCTGATCGCATTCGATCGCTTTCGCTCCCAGCGGCAAACGCCCCTCAAGGCGCAGTTCGGCCAGGCGACTCTGGGCCGCCAGCAGCGCGATGGACTTGTCGCGCAGCAGGCCGTTGCTCTGGGTCATCAACCCGGCCACCCGCACCGCCGCGGACATGGCGACGGCGATGATCGCCAGCGCCACCAACACTTCAATCAAGGTGAAACCGGCTTCTCGGGGAGGGCTTCGCATCAGGCGCTCGGGCAGTCTGGACAGCTCTTGACGGTAGCGTCCGGGCTTGACGGCTTGACGACCAAAACTCCCGAGGATTTTCAACATCACTGACATATCTTCTTGCAACACTGCGCGTCGAATCGAATCAAGCCAGGGAATGTCGAGATGGATATCGCGCGCTGCAAGTTGCTGGATCACAAGCCCCGCCTGCCTCGTGGGCAGCAGGGTTTTACCCTGATCGAAATCATGGTGGTGGTAGTGATTCTCGGGATTCTGGCGGCGATGGTGGTGCCCAAGGTGCTGGACCGCCCGGACCAGGCCCGGGCCACGGCCGCCAGACAGGACATTGGCGGCCTGATGCAAGCCTTGAAGCTGTATCGCCTGGACCACGGCACCTATCCGAGCATGACCCAGGGCTTGAAAGTGCTGGTCGAACGCCCGGCGGACGCCAAGAACAGCAACTGGCGCTCCTATCTGGAACGCCTGCCCAATGACCCATGGGGCCGTCCCTACAACTATTTGAATCCGGGCGCTAACGGCGAAGTCGATATCTTCTCCCTCGGTGCCGACGGCCAGCCTGATGGCGAGGGCGTGAATGCCGATATCGGCTCCTGGCAGTTGTAAGCGCGCTCATGAAAGCCTATTCGCTGGCAGTGGCGAAGCAGCGCGGCATGGCGATCATCAGTGCCTTGCTGATCGCGGCGGTGGTGGCGGTGATTGCCGGGGGCATGCTCACCCGGCAAACGGTGTTTACCCGCAGCCTTGAAGCCGAACAGTCGCGGGTGCAGGGCGCCTGGGTACTGCACGGCGGTATCGAGATCAGTCGGCATCTGCTGTGGGATGCGCGCCGACGTGACCCGTTGACCCGTCTCGATCAGCCGTGGGCGCAGCCCTTGGTGCTGGCGCGTAATGACGGTCGTGACTTGCCATTCGAAGGCCGGCTGGAAGACGAGCAGGGCAAATTCAATCTGCGCAACCTGGTCGCCAATGAACGGATCGACGAGGAACAACTGGTGAATTTCCAGCGCCTGTGCCAGTTGATCGGGGTCAATGGGGCTCTGAGCCAACGCATCAGCCAGCGGGTGATCGCCTCCTATCCACGCCTGTTGAACCCTGAACGGGCGGACAAAACACCGCCCGAGAGCGGCTTCGACAGCGGCCGCGATACCTCGCCGAATGCCGTACGCAAACCTCAATTGCCCACCCGCCCGATGCTGCGCAGCCTCGACGATTTGCGCAGTGTCGAAGGCATGAATGACGCGCTGCTGGCGCAAATCTCTCCTTACCTGACCATCCTCCCGGCCAATACTTGGCTCAACGGCAACACCGCCAGCGCACCGGTGCTGGCCGCTTATGTGCCGGGGCTGTCGGTCGAGCGCGCTCAGGCGCTGATCGCCGAGCGTGACAGTGGCCAGTGGTTCATCAATCGCGGGGATTTCGTCAACCGGCTGCGCATGCCCCACCTTGAGCTGGTGACCATCAAGGTCGGCATCACCAGCGACTGGTTTCGCTTGAGGGGCAAGGCTCGTAGCGATCAGCGTCGGGTCAGTCTCGAGGCCTTGTTGCACCGCAGCGAAGACCGCTTACCCGAGGTGATCTGGTCACGGGTGGGCGTATGAAGCAATTGCGCATCGCCTTGCCGCCATTGGCCGGCCTGACCCTCGACAGCCCGCTGGAGTTCGCCTGGCTGGACCGGCAGGGGCAGGTGACTGGCGAGGGCCGAAGCACTTTGCTGCAATTGGGCCAGGGCGGAAAAGCCCCGGCGATCGCGTTTTTTCTGCATCCCCAGGACAGCCTGTTGGCGAGTATCGACTTACCGCTCTTGCCGGCCAGTAAAACCACAGCGGCGGTGCAGTGCGCGGCACAGGCGCTGATTCTCGGGGCCAGCGAGCGGATGCACATCGCTCACAGCCCACGGGACGAGCAGGGGCGCGTGCACATCGCGTGGTTGCCCCGCGAATGGCTGAGCCAGTTCGGTCAGCTATTGCGGATGGCACGATTGACCCTGCGTGGTTTGTATCCAGGGGCGTATTGCTTGCCGGTTGCAAACGGCCCGGTGGCCTGCATTCGGGACGGGCATCTGTGGGTGCGCCACAGCCTTCAGCACGCCGTGGTGCATCCGGCGGTGGATGAGGCGTTGAACGATCTGTTGCTGGAGGCCGGCGCCAGCGTGCATTGGATCGGTGAAGCGCCGTCGGAGGCCACCGTCACACGCTTACCCGCCGAACAACGCTGGAGCGGTGCCTTGCCCGGCTGGGGTTTGCATGGCGGGATTCAACAACGCAGTGCCGGGCAACCGGGCTGGGGCAGGGCAGCGGCCTTTGGCGCGATGGCCGTGGCGGTCTGGACCGTGGGGCTGAACCTGTACGCCGCCCGCGAAGCGAACCAGGGCCAGCGACTCAAGGCGCACATGAGTCAGCGAGTGAAACAGGCCTTCCCTGAACTGCCGGTGATCCTTAATCCGCTGCAACAGGCGCGTCAGCAATTGGCCGCCCGCCAGAGCGGTGCCGCGATTGACCCCACTCAGCGTTTCGCCAGCCTGGTGCTGCAGGCCGGCAGCGGCATGCCCTTCATCGCTGGCAGCGTGCAACAAATGGTGTTTGAAAACGGCGAGTTGCAACTGAGCTTGCTGAGCGATGCGCGCAAAACCGGCAGCGACAAGCAGTGGCAAACCGCGCTGACCCAGGCCGGCATTGCCATCGACGCCACCGATGACGGCTGGACCTTGCGTCCGGCCTCCGAACCTGCGGCCAGCCATGCAGACAACGCCGGCGGGGCTGACGATGAGTAAATATTCTCTGGAGGTTCACCACGCCCGCTGGCAGCACTTCAACGGGCGCGCCCGTGCGATCTGGCAAGGCCTGGCCTTGCGTGAGAAGCGCATGGTCGTGGGCATGGCGCTGGTGCTCACCGGTCTGTTGACCTGGCTGCTGCTGATTCAGCCACCGCTGAAAAAAATCGATTACTGGCAGGCCGAGACGCCGAAGCTGCGCTCCCAGGCCGAAGCGCTGGAGGTGTTGCTGCGTGAAGTGGCGCGGCCTCCCTCTGCACAGGGCCTCGAACAAGCCCTGCGCCAGAGTCTTGAAGCGGGCGGCCTGGCCGGGCATTACCAATTGCAGGTGCCGGACACCACAACACCCCAAGCCTGGCGCTTGACGTTCGATACGGCCCCGGCAGACGCCGTGGTCGGCTGGCTGCTGGGCAACCCCCGGCAATTTTCCCTTGAGGTGGTCGAGGTTCGTTTGCAGCGTGCAGGCGAACCTCTGCCCGATGACACGGCAGGCACTCTGTCTGGAACCGTTCGCATGGATCAGGCGCTTGGCGCTAAGGAAGCTTCATGAAGTGGTCAGGTTCTCTGTATGCGCGTCAGTGCCGCATGGCCGCGCCGTTTTTATTGCTGGCACTGAGCGCGTGCAGCAACACCGCCACGACGCAACAGCCACCGTTGCTGGTGGACAGCGAATTGGGCCGCCCATTGGCCGACACTCACCGTACCGGCGATGCGTTGGCCGATCGGCAAAGAGCCCAGGCGCAGTTGAAGCAGCCGTCGGGCGTGCAACACAAAATCAGCAGCCCCGGCCGCGGCAATGCGCTATCGGCCGACAGCGCGCCATCGGGCAATCCACTGGGCAACCAACCGGTGACGCTGAACTTTGTCGACGTCGATATCCCGGCGGTGGTGCGTGCGCTGTCACGGTCCACCGGTCGCCAGTTTCTGGTCGATCCACGGGTCAAGGGCAACCTGACGCTGGTGTCCGAAGGTCAGGTGCCGGCGCATCAGGCTTATGACATGTTGCTGGCAACCCTGCGCATGCAGGGCTTCAGCGTGGTCGATGTCGGCGGGGTTTCCCAAGTGGTGCCGGAGGCTGACGCCAAGTTGCTCGGCGGGCCGATTTACAGCGCCGACAAACCGGCCGGCAACGGCATGCTGACCCGCACCTTTCGCCTGCAATACGAAAACGCGGTGAACCTGATCCCGGTGCTGCGCCCGATCGTGTCGCCGAACAACCCGATCAACGCCTACCCCGGCAACAACACCATCGTCGTCACCGATTACGCCGAAAACCTGTCGCGGGTGGCGCAAATCATCCAGGGCATCGACACCCCAAGCGCCATCGACACCGACGTGGTGCAGGTGCAGAACGGTATCGCGGTGGACATCGCCGGCATGGTGTCGGACTTGCTGGAGGCGCCGGGCAACGATCCGACGCAGAAGATCTCGGTGATCGGCGACCCGCGTTCCAACTCGATCATCATCCGTGCCGGCAGCCCGGAGCGCACCGAGCTGGCACGTAACCTGATCTACAAACTCGACAACGCCCAGAGCAACCCCAGCAACCTGCACGTGGTGTACCTGCGCAACGCCCAGGCCGGGAAACTGGCCCAGGCCCTGCGCGGCCTGCTCACCGGGGAAAGCGACAGCGGCGGCAGCGACGGCGCGCGTTCGGTGCTCAGCGCGATGGGCAGCAACACCAGCGGTGGCCAGAACGGGGCGAGTGGCAGCCAGAGCAGCAGCGGCTCGCAAACTTCTACATCAACCAGCGGCACCACGGCTGGCAGTAGTTATGGGCAGGGCACCAGCGCTTCCGGCAGCCAGACAGGCCAGCAGAGTGAACAGAACGTCGCCTTCAGCGCCGGCGGCGTGACCATTCAGGCCGATGGCACCACCAACACCCTGCTGATTTCCGCGCCGGAACCGGTGTACCGCAACCTGCGCGAAGTCATCGACATGCTCGACCAGCGCCGTGCGCAAGTGGTGATCGAAAGCCTGATTGTCGAAGTCGGCGAGGACGACGCCAGCGAATTCGGCGTGCAATGGCAGACCGGTAATCTGGGTGGCAACGGCGTGATCGGCGGGGCCAACCTCGGCGGTTCGGGGCTCAACCTGAATGGCAAGACCAGTATCGACGTGTTGCCTGCGGGCCTGAACCTGGGCCTGGTCAACGGCACGGTGGACGTTCCCGGCATCGGCAAGATCCTCGACCTCAAAGTGCTCGCCCGCGCCTTGAAGAGCAAGGGCGGCACCAACGTGTTGTCGACTCCGAATTTGCTGACCCTGGACAACGAAGCGGCGAGTATTTTCGTCGGCCAGACCATTCCTTTCGTCAGCGGCAGCTATGTCACCGGCGGCGGAGGCACCAGCAACAACCCGTTCCAGACCGTGACCCGTGAAGAGGTCGGGTTGAAGCTCAATGTGCGGCCGCAGATTTCCGAAGGCGGTACGGTCAAGCTCGACATCTATCAGGAAGTCAGCAGCATTGACGAACGCGCGTCCAACAGTGTGACCGCCGCCGGGATCGTCACCAACAAACGCGCGATCGACACCAGCATCCTGCTCGATGACGGGCAGATCATGGTGCTCGGTGGCTTGCTGCAGGACGGCTACAGCCAAAGCAACGACGCGGTGCCGTGGTTGTCGACGATTCCCGGGATCGGCGCGCTGTTTCGCAATGAACGCCGGACGATCACCAAGACCAACCTGATGGTGTTCCTGCGCCCGTACATCATTCGCGACAGCGCGGCGGGGCGCAGCATCACCCTCAACCGCTACGACTTCATGCGCCGCGCCCAGGGCGGGCTGCAACCGGAACGCAGCTGGGCCATGCCGGACATGCAGGCACCGCAACTGCCGACGGCGGCCCAGGGTGTGCCGATGTCGAATACGCAGCCACGGGCGACCATTCGCGCGGTGCCGGTTGAAGCGAGTACGCATCAGTGACCAGCACACCATTCCCCTGTGGGAGCGGGCTTGCTCGCGAAGGCGTCAGCACATTCAGCAGGGTGGTGACTGACACACCGCTTTCGCGAGCAAGCCCGCTCCCACAGGGGATCTTCAGCGTGTTGCAGATAAGGGGATTGTCATGAGCGCATTACCCTACGCCTGGGCCAAGGCCCAGCGCATCCTGCTGCGCACCGGCGAGGAGGGTGCGGTATTGACGGTGTGCCCGTCGACGCCGGGCTGGTCGATCAGCGAAGTGCGGCGCCAGTTCGGCCCGGCGCGGCTGGAGCGGGTGCGCGACGAAGAACTCGACGGCTTGCTCGCCAGTGCCTATGCCGACACCGGCAGCGCGGCGGCGGTGGTCGGTGCGGCGGAAAACGAAGTCGATCTCGACCGGCTGATGCAGGACATCCCGGAAATCACCGACTTGCTGGACACCCAGGACGGCGCCCCGGTGATCCGCATGATCAACGCCTTGCTCACGCAAGCGGCGCGGGACGAGGCCAGCGACATTCACATCGAACCCTATGAAAGCCATTCGGTGGTGCGCTACCGGGTCGACGGCACGCTGCGGGATGTGGTGTCGCCGCGCAAGGCGCTGCACGGCGCCCTGGTGTCGCGGATCAAGATCATGGCGCAACTCGACATCGCCGAAAAACGCCTGCCCCAGGACGGCCGCATTGCCTTGCGCGTGGCCGGGCGGCCGATCGACATTCGCGTCTCCACGGTGCCCACCGGCCATGGCGAACGGGTGGTGATGCGCCTGCTGGACAAACAGGCTGGGCGCCTGCAACTGGAAACCCTGGGCATGGACCCGCAGGTGCTGGGCAAACTCGACCACCTGATCCGCCAACCCCACGGCATCGTGCTGGTCACCGGCCCCACCGGCAGCGGCAAAACCACCAGCCTCTATGCCGCGCTGGCACGGCTGGACGCCAGCACCAGCAACATCCTTACCGTTGAAGACCCGGTGGAATACGACTTGCCGGGCATCAGCCAGATCCAGGTCAACGCCAAGATCGACATGACCTTCGCCCTGGCGCTGCGGGCCATTTTGCGGCAAGACCCGGACATCATCATGATCGGCGAGATCCGCGACCTCGAAACCGCACAAATCGCCGTGCAGGCTTCGCTCACCGGTCACCTTGTGCTGGCGACGCTGCACACCAACGACGCGGTGTCGGCGGTCAACCGGCTGATCGACATGGGCGTCGAACCGTTTCTGCTGGCGTCATCGATGCTCGGGGTGCTCGCACAACGCCTGGTGCGGCGCCTGTGTCAGCACTGCAAACAGCAAGACCCGGCCGCACCCGGCACCTGGCGCCCGGTAGGTTGTGCCGCCTGCAACCACACCGGCTACAGCGGTCGCACCGGCATTCACGAACTGTTCTGCATCGACGATGACATTCGCACGCTGATCCATCAGGGCGCTGGCGAGCAGGCCTTGAGAGCCGCCGCCCGCGAAGCCGGGATGTTCAGCATGCGTGAAGACGGCGAGCGCTGGGTGCGCAGCGGTGCCACCGCGCCGGAAGAAATCCTTCGTGTGACACGGGACGCCTGATGAACCGCTACCGTTTTGAAGCCGCCGACGCCAACGGCAAAATCGAGGCCGGCCATCTGGAAGCCGACAGCCAGAGCGCGGCGTTCGGCGTATTGCGCAGCCGTGGGCTGACCGCGTTGTTGGTGCAGATCGAGAGCAACACACCTGCCGGCGGCGGCAGTGGCTTATTCAGCGCCAAGCTCTCGGACAACGACCTGGCCTGGGCCACTCGGCAACTGGCGAGCCTGCTGGGCGCGAGCCTGCCGCTGGAGGCGGCGTTGAGCGCGACGGTGGAGCAAGCCGAACGCAAGCACATCGCCCAGACCTTGAGCGCGGTGCGCGCCGATGTGCGTGGCGGCATGCGCCTGGCCGAAGCGTTGGCGGCGCGGCCACGGGATTTTCCAGAGATCTATCGGGCGTTGATCGCGGCGGGCGAGGAGTCTGGTGACCTGGCCCAGGTCATGGAGCGGCTGGCCGATTACATCGAAGAGCGCAACAACCTGCGGGGCAAGATCCTCACCGCGTTTATCTATCCAGGTGTGGTGGGGCTGGTGTCGATTGCCATCGTGATCTTTCTGCTCAGCTACGTGGTGCCGCAGGTGGTCAGCGCGTTTTCCCAGGCGCGCCAGGACCTGCCGGGGCTGACCCTGGCGATGCTCAACGCCAGTGACTTCATTCGTGGCTGGGGCTGGTTGTGTTTCAGCGTGATGGCGGGCGGTTTCTGGGGCTGGCGCCTGTATTTGCGCAATCCGGCGGCGCGTTTGAACTGGCACAGTCGGATCCTGCGTTTGCCGTTGATCGGCCGGTTCGTGCTGGGGCTGAACACCGCGCGATTTGCCTCGACCCTGGCGATTCTCGGCGGCGCCGGAGTGCCGTTGTTGCGGGCGCTGGAAGCGGCGCGCCAGACCTTGTCCAACGACCGCTTGAGCCTGAGCGTCAGCGACGCCACGGCCAAGGTTCGCGAGGGGGTTAACCTGGCCGCCGCGCTGCGGGTCGAGAAAGTCTTCCCGCCGGTGCTGATCCACCTGATCGCCAGTGGCGAGAAAACCGGCTCCCTGCCGCCGATGCTCGAACGCGCCGCGCAAACCCTGTCCCGGGATATCGAACGCCGGGCCATGGGCATGACCGCGTTGCTAGAGCCATTGATGATCGTGGTCATGGGCGGGGTGGTGCTGGTGATCGTCATGGCGGTGCTCCTGCCGATCATCGAGATCAACCAGTTGGTGCAGTGAAGCAAGATCTTTTGATTTTAAACGGTGATGTTTAATCGACACTTCCAGAAACTCACCCAACCTACACATCCTTGCGCCGCTGCCTACGACTACGCCAGAATCCGCCGGCTAGTGCGCCTTTGGCCGGAGCTATATCGTTTCCCTGTCGCTGAAAAACAGCGATCGGGTTTGGTAGCCCGACAATTAGGCGCATAGCGCCACCGTTGCAGGCCTTTTCAGGTCTCAGTTTTATGGTGGCCATGCGCAGGGCTCCTTCGGGAGCGCCGGGTCCTAATTGCCGGTCTACCAACCCGCGTATGGCCACCACCTTTCGTTTGGTAGCGAGGGTGACGGCTCCTTAATTTCAATTAGGAGTTTCATCTATGTTCAAACCAACACCCAATCCACCGGCACCCGACGACGTTTCCCCCTACGAATCCCTCGATTCCAAAAAACTCCACGAAGCCGCCGACCGCGCCCTCGACCACTACCTAAAGCCACCCATCCCCAAAGACACCGCGCGCAAACCCAGCACCATTTACCATGTCGGTGAAAAGGTCGATAACGAAACCCTGCTGGTCAACGCCTGCGAATCCCTGGCGTCAGCGAGCATGATGCTCAGCGAGTTCGCCGGGCTGATGGACATGCCGCATCGCAACGTGATGTTGGGGATTCAATCGGTGGTCATGCTCGGTGAACTGGCGGTGAACCGGGTGCTGGATAACCTCGATCCGCAAGGCTGACGAAAGTCTGGGGTGAGAGCACTTATTGTGGCGAGGGGGCTTGCCCCCGTTGGGTTGCGCAGCGACCCCAAAACCATTCCCCCCGGTTGCATCAGATAAACCGCATTCGTTGGTTTTACGACTGCTGCGCAGCCGAACGGGGGCAAGCCCCCTCGCCACAAAAGCATTTGTGCATGAGAAAAATGAAAAACCACTCTAAACAGTCTGTGTGAAACGCACTGATGGTGGTTTCTGTAAACGCCCCGACATGTTCGTCCGACATGTTCGGGACGTTTACTGTTATACGGACAGCAAACGAAAAAGGACGGGTTCACAAGATTTTTTCACCCCCACAAAATTATTTTTCAAGCCTCGCACCATCACCCGAGCCCCAATCCCATCATCCTCGGGTTCGTCGTTCTGTCATGTGCAACGAGCCATCAAGCCCTCCAGCCAAGCGTCGGCCAAGCCGCCGAAAAACTCGCGGCAAACACCGCTGAAAGCCCCCTCGAACACCCGAGAATCTGCCGAAAAATCAACGCCCGGCTCCCGAGGTTTTTTCCTTTATCTGTCACTGGAAGCTGCGAACTTCTGACCCATGGCCTCACCCCATACGCCGTTCGACCCTAGCGGTTCCGGGCCCAGGACTTGAGCGCCATGGCGTCATGCACGAGCAACTCACCCAACGTACGAACACGATGAAAGGAGACTCTTCATGTTTAAGCGCAACGTTCTCGCGGTATCCCTGACCCTCGCTGCCCTGTGCTCGGCACAGGCTGCAATGGCTGACATCAACGGTGGTGGCGCGACCCTGCCACAACCGCTGTACCAGACCACTGGCGTACTGACCACCGGCTTCGCCGCCTACATCGGTGTTGGTAGCGGCAACGGCAAGGCTGCCTTCCTGAACAACGACTACACCAAGTTCGTGGCCGGCACCACCGGCAAGAACGTGCATTGGGCCGGTAGCGATTCCAAACTCAGCGCTACCGAATTGAGCAACTACGTGTCGGCCCATGGCGCTGCCTGGGGTCCATTGATCCAGGTGCCTTCGGTGGCCACTTCGGTTGCCATTCCGTTCAACAAAACCGGCACGGCCAACGTTGATCTGAGCGTCAACCAACTGTGCGGCGTGTTCTCCGGCCGTCTGACCGACTGGAGCCAGATCACCGGTTCCGGCCGTACTGGCGCGATCACAGTGGTTTACCGTGGTGAAAGTAGCGGTACCAGCGAGTTGTTCACCCGCTTCCTGAACGCCAAATGCGCTGAGACCGGCACCTTCGCCATCACCACTAACTTCGCTTCCAGCTACAGCGGTGGCCTGCCGGCCAATGCCGTGTCTGCGGTTGGCAGCCAGGCTGTGATGACGGCCTTGAATGCTGGTGATGGTCGCATCACCTACATGAGCCCGGACTACGCCGCGCCAACCCTGGCTGGCCTGGACGACGCCACCAAAGTCGCCAAGGTTGCCGGTGTTTCGCCAGCACCTGCCAATGTGTCGGCAGCCATCGCCGCCGTCGCTGTGCCTGCCGCTGCCAACCGCGCCAACCCTAACGCCTGGGTACCAGTGTTCGCCGCCACCACCAGCCCGACCGATCCAAGTGTCGTGGCTTACCCAACCACCGGTTACCCGATCCTGGGCTTCACCAACGTGATCTTCAGCCAGTGCTATGCCGACGGTACCCAGAGCACGCAAGTGCGTGACTTCTTCACCCGTCACTACGGTGCCAACGCTGCCAGCAACAACGACGCCGCGATCACCGCCAACCGCTTTGTGCCACTGCCACTGGCCTGGAAGACTGCGATCCGCAACACCTTCCTGACCGCGACCAGCGCTCAAAGCATCGGCAACACCAACGTCTGCAACACCATCGGTCGTCCGCTGTAACCCTCGCTTCAACGACCCGCAATACCCGATCAGCAACGGCGCAAGCCGTTGCTGATTTTTTGCGTGTGACCTGGGCAAAACAGCCAGATGAATATTGCGTGACAGAAGTTCGGTCGCGCCCTCGTTTAACCGCCTATCCCCTATAAGCAACGCTGGCCGCTTGATAGCACGGCGTTGCAGACCTTCTGCAAATCGAAAGGATGAGTAGTGATGCTGCGCTGCAAACCTCTGGCAAAACCGAATGCCCCGCGTCGTGATGGCGAGCTGTCGATACTGCGGCTCAAGCCGTTGGCCCAGGCCATTGCGTTGTTGATGGTTGCCGGCAATGCCCACGCGGCGACCGCATTCAGTTCCAGCTGGTTTGCCGCCAAGGGCGCGGCGCAGTCTGCCGGCGCGGCACGGCCAGGGGCGACAGTGCCAGGCATGCCACCACCGCTGGCGCAGCAGCAAAAAGCCAATCAACAATTGCAGCGTTCACTGACCAACCTCAACAACACCGTGGCCGCGATTGCCGCGCAGCAAGCCGCGCAAGCGGCGGGGCGGCAGGCTGCGTTCGGTCGAGTGCAGACTGTGCCGGATGGTTTGGGCGAGGGCGGTTTGAAAGTCGACAACAGCCTGACCCAGGGCTGGGCCAATGCCCAGGCACCCGAGCAAACCCAGGCCGATGGCAAGACCACGGTGAAGATTCAGCAGACCGCCGACAAGGCGATTCTCAACTGGGAAACCTTCAACGTCGGGCGCAACACCACCGTGGACTTCAAGCAGCAATCGAACTGGGCGGTGCTTAACCGCATCAACGACCCGAGTGCGCGCCCCAGTCAGATCCAGGGTCAGATCAAGGGCGACGGCACGGTGATGCTGATCAACCGCAACGGCATCGTGTTCAGCGGCACCAGCCAGGTCAACGTGCGCAACCTGGTAGCCGCCGCCGCGACGATCACCGACGAACAGTTCAGCCAGCGCGGCCTGTATGTGGACGCCACCGGCAGTCAGCCGACCTTCGCCGATGCCGCCGGCAAAGTGCTGGTGGAGCGCGGTGCCTTGATCGAAACCCACAAGGCGGCATCGTCCACCGATGCGGGTGGTTATGCGTTGCTGTTCGGCAGCGAAGTGGAGAACGCCGGTTCCATCGTCACCGCCAAAGGTCAGACCACGTTGGCCGCCGGCGACAGCTTTTACATTCGTCGCGGTGTCGGCACCAGTGGCAACCAACGCTCCACCACCCGTGGCAATGAAGTAGCCACCGCGCTCAAAACCGGCAGCAGCGCCGGTACGGTGATCAACAACGGCCTGATTCAAGCGTCTACCGGCGACATCACCCTGACCGGGCATCAAGTGCAGCAAAACGCCGTGGCCGTGGCCAGCACCTCGGTCGATATTCGTGGCACCGTGCACCTGCTCAACTCGGCCACCGACACCACCGGCAGTGTGACGCTCGGCCAGGGCAGCACCACGGCGATCCTGCTCGATGCCGCCGGTGGCTCGGCGCTGGACAGCCAGCGCAATGCGGCGCTGGCGGGGCTCGACGGATTGTCGAACACGCTCAATACCGGGCGTTTCAACAACCTCAGCGCCGTGGCCGACCGCACCGACCAGTCGCGGGTCGAGATCGTCAGTGGCGGCAGTGTCGATTTCCAGAATGGATCGATCACCTTGGCCACTGGCGGCCAGGTCGCGGTCAGTGCCGGGGTTCGCAGCCTGGTGCGAGAGGGCGCGGCGATCGACGTGTCCGGTGCCATCGGCGTCAAGGTGGCGATGGAATCCAACAGCATCAAGGTCAACGTTCAGGGCAACGAGCAGCGCGATGCCCCAGTCAACCGCGATGGCGGCAAACTGAGCAACAGTGACGTCTGGGTCGATTTGCGCGAGCTGGTACGCGTAGCGGCCGGTACCAACGGCTACGCCACCGATCGCTGGTACACCGCCGGTGGTTTGCTGGAAGTGGGTGGTTACCTTGGCACGCAAAATCACAGCGTCGGCGAATGGATGGCCCAGGGCGGCACCTTGACCTTCACCGGCAATGACGTGGTGACCCAGCAGAACGCGCAGCTCAATCTGTCGGGCGGCACGCTGGATGTGCAGAGCGGTTATGTGCGCCAGTCCTGGCTCAAGGGCCCTAATGGCCGTTTGTATGAGTTGTCGCGCGCACCGGGGGACATTCTCTATTCCGGGCTCTACAACGGTTACGAAGAGCACAGTGAGCGCTGGGGGCAGACCTCTTATTACTACAGCCCGCTGATCGCTCCCAAGCAACGCTTCGAGGATGGTTACACCGTGGGCCGCGATGCCGGCAAACTGGTGATCGCCACCACCAGCGCGGTGCTCGAGGGGCAGATTGTCGGTGAAGTGTTCAAGGGCGAGCGCCAAACGCAAGCACCGATTTCCGGTCTCGACGGCTACCGGCAATCGCAAACCGCCGTGGCGCGAAGGGCGCAGCTGTTGGTCGGCAACTACACGCCGATTTACGACACCGCCACGGGCTCGCTCAACAGTGGCCTGAACTCGACGCTCAATCAGGTGCTCATTGGCGATGTCGAGCAGAAGATCGCCGCCGGCCTTGACCTGACCTCGGCGGTGGCCAGCGACCGGCAGGGCAAACTGCAACTGGACGGCGATCAACTCAGTGGTTTCCAGCTCGGCGCGGTGAAAGTCGCGGCCCGGCAACAGGTTCAGGTCGATAGCGCACTGACCGTGGCTGATGGCGGCGAGATCACTTTGTACGCCCCGCAAGTCACGGCCAACGCTGACCTCACCGCCCGTGGTGGCAGCATTCGTCTGGGTAACGTACTCAAACAGGTCAATATCAACAGCAACTTCGTGGTGGGCGATGTAATCCTGGCACCCACCAGTGGTTTCAAGGCTCAGGTAACGGTGGCCGATGGCGTGCGGCTGAACACCGCCGGCCTGTGGAGCAATCTATTGCTCGATGCCGACGACAACAGTCGTTTGCCGTACCTCAACGGCGGCACGGTGTCGTTGCGCAGCAGCGGGGATATCGATTTGCAGGCGGGCAGCCTGATCGATGCGTCCTCCGGCGGCGCGGTGATGGCTGACGGCAAGACCCGCGGCGGCAAGGGCGGTGACCTGACCCTGGCGGCGGGTGACAGCAGCACATCAGGGGCTGGTGCATTGACGCTCGGGGCCGAGTTGCGCGGTGAAGGCGTGACAGGTGGCGGCACCTTGAAAATCCAGGCCCACAAGGTGCAGATCGGCGAGGCGGCCGTCACGCCCGGGAGCGACACGCTGCACTTGGCCGCCGACTTTTTCAACAAGGGTTTTTCGGCCTACGACATCACCGGCAATGAAGGCTTGATCGTCGCGGACGGCGCCCAAGTGGAGGTGACCGCGCCAGCTTATCGCTTCGGCGAAGACGCCGCTCGGACGGCCACTGGCGCGGAACCGGCGACGGCGCTGGAGCGTTGGCTGCCGACCCTGTATCAAGAAAATCCGCTCAAAGGTGTGTTGACCCAACGTAAAGGCGCCAGCCTGAGCTTGAATGCCGGCACCGCACAATCCACGCCTGCCGATATGGCCACTACCGCGTTGACCCTCGGTCAAGGCTCGGTGATCAGCGTTGATCCTGGCCAGTCAATCAACCTGCGCAGCATCGGCCAACTGACCGCCAAGGGTACGTTGAATGCCTGGGGTGGGCAGGTCTCGCTGGGCGGGCTGAATGTCAGCGGGCAGGCGGCCGAGAATCTCAACGCCATCGGCCATGGCCGTTCCATCTGGCTCGGTGAACAGGCATTGATCGATGTCGCGGCCCGCGCGGCGACGGCGGTTGATGCCCGTGGCCAGACCTATGGGCAGGTGCGCAATGGCGGCCAGATCGTGATCGGTGGCCAGATCGACAGCAAAACCGGGATGGCGACGGCGTCCGACCTGTTTGTGGTATTGCGCGAAGGCTCACGCCTGGAAGCCTCCGGCGCCCGCGCGCTGCTGGACATTCCCGGCCAGGGCAAAACCTGGGTGGCAAGTAATGGCGGCAGTATTTCTCTGGGCTCCAATAATGGCTTGTACCTGGACGGTAGCTTCAACGCCAAGGCCGGCGGCGCGGGCGCGGCGGGTGGCAGTTTGTCGGTCGTGCTGGAGACGCCTTATTACCCGAACGCCACTGTCACGGATCGAGTGTTGCAGGTCCGTGAGTTGATTCTCAGCCAGACGCATTTACCTGGCACCTTGAATGGCTCACCTGAAGAGAATGCCGGTTCGCTGGTCTACGGTCGCGGCCAACTGGGTGTTGATCAAATACAGGCCGGCGGTTTCGACACCGTGGCGCTGCTCAGCAATGGCTTGCTGAGTGTGGCCGGCGATGTGTCGCTGACCACCGGCCAAAGCCTGAGCCTGTATTCACGTGGCATTGGTCTGGCCAAGGGCGCCGCCGCCAATACCCGGGTTGAGCTGAACGCGCCACATGTACTGTTGGCGGGGATACTGACCCCGGATGACCCAAACAAGACTGTTTACGTCCGACCGGTGCTCGACGCCACTGTGTCCACGGCGAACAACCAGGCGCTGTTCGCGGTCAATGCCGATCTGCTGGATGTTCAAGGCAGCGTGCGCTTTAGCAGCAAAGGTACGTTCAAGCGCGCCGAAGAGTCCACCGTCACCGTCGAGCGTGAGGGCTTCGATCAGATCGAGCTGAACAGCCGAGGCGATCTGCGCTTTCTCGCTGGCATTGGTGGACAGGGAATGCCGGACGGCATTACCACGCAATTGATCACCCCAGGCGATATGACCTTGCGCGCTGCCCAGTTATACCCGGCCACCGGGGTCGGCGCGCGGGTGCTGGCGGGTTATGGCTGGGGGTATGACGCGGGACCAGGGGTGCCGCTATACGACCCGACGCGAACACTGGCCATTGGTCGCACAGTCAGCGGGACACCTGATGTACCGTATTCGGCGTTCGGTCGATTGCAACTCGGCGCAGCCAGGATCGAACAAGGTGGTGTCGTGCGGGCACCGTTGGGACTTCTTGAAATCGGCACCGCGGCCTCGCCGGGCCTCACGGCCAAGGTCGAATTGCTCCCCGGCAGCCTGACGTCCGTCAGCGGCCAAGGCTTGATGTTGCCCTATGGCGGTACCGTCGATGGCCAGACCTACAGCTATGCGGGCAAAAACGTGGTGCTGATAGGTCAAGGGAGCGTGCGCAGTCAGTCCGGTGATCTGACCATCGGGGTGAACCTGGGTGGTCAGTCCATCACGGCACAGGAAGGGGCCGTTCTCGACCTGTCTGGTGGTGGCGATCTGCTGGGGACCGGGTTTGTCTCCGGTCGTGGCGGTTCGACCGACGCCCGTTACAACCCGCTGGTGCAAATCGGCGCCAATGGTGGTTTTACCTTGCCGGGGCTGGCCAGCAACCCGGTGTATGCCATCGTTCCGGGCAAGCAGAGCGGTTATGCACCCGTGGCGCCCGAAGGCGGTGCGGTGGACCCGATGATCGGGCGACAGGTGACGATTGGTGCCGGTGTGCCAGGGCTGGCGGCGGGGACCTACACGCTGATGCCGTCCACCTATGCCATGTTGCCGGGGGCGTTCCGGGTCGAGGTCAACGGCCTGGCGGGGCTGGGCAGCGTCGCCGCTGCGCAACGGATGCGCAACGGCTCGTGGACCACCGCCGGCACGCTGTCGGTGGCCAACACCGGGCTGCATGACAGCATCGCCAGCCAGTTGATCCTGACCTCCGGTGACGTGTTGCGCCGTTACTCGCAATATAACGAAACCAGCTACGCCCAATTTGTACTGGCCGATGCTGCTCGTCTGGGCGTGCCGCGAGCGATGCTGCCGGTGGATGCGAAAACGCTCAAGTTGACAATGTTCAAGGGCGCCAAAGAAAAAGCGTTTTCGTTTAATGGCATCGGCAGATTCGACGCAGCTGCGGGCGGGTATGGCGGTACCGTCGTGGCGTTGTCGACGCAGTACAACGCAGACATCGAAATCGTTGGGGCGGGCCAACAGGCCACCCCGGGGTTTGACGGCGTCACACTCCAGGCTGACAGTCTGGATGCCTTGCAAGCGAAGCGGATGATCATCGGTCGCTTGCCAGTCGTGGAATACGGCCAGGGGGGTAACTACATCAAGTTTTCTTACGCTGGCAGCGCTTCGGACATCTCCGTGCGCAGCGGTGCGAACCTTTGGGCTCCGGAAGTCTTCCTGGTGTCGGAGACAGGCAATCTGGTGGTGGAACAGGGGGCGTCAATTAACACCATTGGCCGGGGCGCGGTGGCGTTTGACGCCGGTGATGGCTTCATTTACCAGGCGAGCAACCTGCTAGTGGTCTCCAATGGCTTGAGCAACGTGCAATATGTTCGCACTAGCAGCGAGACGAAGAGTGGCTCGATCAGCGTGGGCGGATGCCTCAGCACGTTGTGCACCGGCCAGGCACAGCTTTATTCGCAAGGCAGCATCGTCGCGGCGACGGGCCAATCCCTGGAACTGGACGATCAGGTGCGTTACGGCACACGTCACCTGACCCTGGCCCTGGCCAACATTAACGTCGGCAGCAGCCAGGCATTGACCGATGCAGCGGCGCGTAATGTGTTGCCGACCGGCTTGAGCCTGAGCCAGCCGGTGCTCGAGCGCTTGTTGCAAGGCGACACCGAATATGGCGCTCCGGCGCTGGAAACCCTGGAGCTGGCCGCCCTTGATGCAATGAACTTCTATGGCAGCGCCAGCCTCGACACCTACGACGCCCAGACCGGTCGTTCGCGATTGAGCAACCTGATGCTCACCACGCCGGCCATGTATGGCGCCGGCGGCGCGAACGATGTGGCGACCATTCACACGTCCAATCTGATCTGGAATGGTGCCCAAGGTGCCCCCGGTGCAGTGACCGCCGACGGTGCCGGCACCGGCAGCGGGCGTCTGGACATTCTGGCCGAGCGCATCGAATTCGGTTATGGCGACTATGCGCAACCCAATTCTGTCGCCAGCCTGGACCGTCTGGCGCTGGGCTTTGCCAACGTCACCCTGAGCGCCAGCGAGCGCATCACCGCCAATCACAAAGGCAGTCTTGCGGTGTACCAGAGCCAGGGTGCTTTCGACGCGCAGAAGGGTTTCAGTTACAGCGGCGGCAACCTGAACATCGTCACGTCGTTGATGACCGGTGAAGCTGGTTCGATCAACCGCATCACTGCCGGTGGCGCCATTGACGTTAGCGGCACGGCCAACGCCGCAGCCAGCGCTGTCGGCCTCGGTGCTGAACTGTCACTGAATGGCAGCCGCATCAATCTGGCGAGTGCGGTGGTATTGCCCAGCGGCAAGCTGACCCTCAACGCCATCAACGACTTGACGCTGACGGATGGCGCGCTGATCGACGTGGCCGGGCGTGCCATTAGCTTCAATGATCTGACGAAATACAGCAGCGGCGGTGAAGTTATTCTGCAGAGCCGTAACGGCAACATTCTTCAGAGCGCCGGCTCGCGGATCGATCTGTCGGCGCGCAACAACCGCGCCGGTCAACTCAGTGCCGTGGCATTGGGCTCGGCGGCCGGAATGGTCGACTTGCAAGGCAGCATTTTGGGTAGCAGCAGTGGTGACTACGACGCCGGTGGCACCTACATGCCGTATCTGGCCGGTGAGGTCGAAATCCAGGCTCAGCGCTTGGGCGGCAATGGTCATTTGAGTGAGCAGTTCGCGGCGCTCAACCAGCGTTTGAATCAGGGCGAAGTGTTCGGCTCGCGCAGCTTCCAGCTCAAGCAAGGCGACCTGGCCATTGGTAACGACCTCAAGGCGTCGAATATCACGGTGTCGCTGGATAACGGCAGCCTGTGGGTCAACGGCACGGTGGACGCCAGTGGCGAGCGGGTCGGCAGCATTCGCCTGTCGGCGAAAAACAACCTGACCCTGGGCAGTAGCGCATTGCTCGATGCCCATGGCAGCCGCCTGCGGGTGGACAGCTACGGCAAGATCATCGACTCGCCGAACCGGGCGATGATCGACCTGACCTCCCGGGAGGGCGTATTGACCCTGGCCAGCGGAGCGCGCATCGATCTGCGTCACGGCACGGACGTGGCCTTCGGCAGTCTGCCGGGGCAAAACGATGGCCGCGCGCGCGGCACCCTGGAGCTCAACGCCCGGCGCATGGGGCTCAGTGCTCCCGATCCGGTCTACGGTGACATCGCCATTGATGCCAGCGGCAATCTGGATATCCAGGGCGCGCGTTCCATCGCCGTGAACGCCATTTGGCAGTACGACGATGCGCCGTTGGGCACTGACCCAGCGGCCAGCGGCCGACCGTATCAAGTGATCGATCAGGGTTATCTGGACGGCAAGCATCAACAGAGCATCCAGTTCATCAACGCCGCGCTGGCCAACAACGACTTGATGCAGCGCAAACTGGCGGGGCTGAATAACGCCCGTTATGCCGACGTCTTCCATCTGCGACCCGGTGTCGAGATTGTCAGTGCCACCGCCGATGGCGATCTGGTGGTGCAGGGTGATCTGGACCTGTCGGGTTATCGCTACGCCAGCCTCAACCCGCATACGCAAAAAACAAGCGTCTACGGCTCCGGCGAGGCCGGTAGCCTGATATTGCGTGCTGGCGGCGACCTGAATATCTACGGCAGCATCAACGACGGCTTCGCGCCGCCACCGGACACCCAGGACGACAAGGGCTGGGTACTGTTGCCGGGGATCGATTTCACCGGTGGCGATATCGTCGTGCCGGGCGCGGGCGTTACCCTGGCCGACGGCACCACGTTCCCGGCCGGGACGACTTTGAACTACGACGTACCGCTCAAAGGCGTGACGGTGGTCGCCGGCACTCGCTTACCGATGGCCGTGACCCTCGCTCAGCCACTGGTACTGCCGGCGGGCACCGTTCTGGCGGCCGACGTGCGCGATAACGTGGGCAACCTGTTGTTCGCCGCCGGTACCTTGTTGCAGCAAAACGTGACCCTGGCCGCCGATTCTCAACTGGGCGCCGGGAGCCTGTTGACCAGCGCCGCGTCCTTGCAAAACTTTATCTGGCCCAAGGGGGTACCGTTGCCGAGCGTCGCGGGGGCGATGAATGCTCAGACCAATGTGTTGAATCTCGTCGGCAATCTGGCGCTGGCCCGTGGCGCGCTGATTCCGTCCGGCACCGATGTGAAACTGCCTGCCGGGGTGGATTCGGTGCAGTTGCGGCCGGAAATCGCGGGCCGACAGGGGCGCAACTGGGCCATCGCGCCGATGCTGGCCGAAGGTTCGCAATCCTGGTCTTTGCGTCTGATGGCCGGGGCTGATACCGAGGCCGCAGACAGTCGTATCGTGCAACCGCTGCCGGCCAGAGGTGACCTGCACCTGGCCGACAGTCACTATGGCATGTATGGCAAGGCGGGCGGCCTGGTGTGGACCGAGTCGGGGGCGACCGACATCATGGGTGATCCCAGTTTGGTGGGCCAGCCGATTGACTTCGACGCCATCGGCTATCCCGAGCTATGCACTGACTATCCGACAGCCTGCCAGGCCGGCGGTCAGCCTGAGTACCAGCCCGGCAGTCAGCGCTGGAGCGTGATTCGCACCGGCGCGGCGGACCTTGAGTTGCTGGCGGCAGGCGATCTGAAAATGGATTCGCTGTACGGTGTCTATACCGCTGGTACCTCGGCGAGCGCCACCTACGCCAATGATCCCTATAACCAGCCTAGGGCGCGGGGGACCGATGACAAGGTGCTCACGGACGCGTTCGGTGAAAACGAAAAATTGGTGGATGGCGGCACCAGCAGTCTCTATCGCGCCTGGTACCCGGACTTTGGCGGCAACCTGACGCTGAAGGTCGGCGGCAACCTGACTGGCAACAGTATGGATGTAGCGACCAGTCGCGTTGGACGCCCCAACCCAGGTGATTGGGGTTATGACACGGTCAATGTCGGCAACTGGTTATGGCGCCAGGGCAATGGTGACGTTGCGACCGGTGGTGCGGCGCAGCCGACTGCCTGGTGGATCAACTTCGGCAGTTACACCCCCGGCGCACAGGCCGGAAAGGCCGATCTGATGGTCGGTTTCACCGGCTTCGGTACCCTGGGTGGTGGTGACCTGAACGTACAGGTAGGGGGCGATGCCGGGGTGTTGAATACCTTGGCCGGAAACGCCTTTCAAAATATCAACCCACGTAGCCAGGGGCTGGTACTGGCAGTGGGCAGCACCGGGCGTGTGGGCGCCGATGGCAGCGTGCAACTGACCGGCGGTGGCGACCTTGACCTGCGCGTCAGCGGCGCAATCAATCCGGCCAGCACCATCGTCGACGGGCATCTCAATGGTGCCGTGATCGACCTGCGCGGTCATGCTCAACTCGACAGTGGGACGCTGGGCAGTCTCAACCTTCTTTACGGTAATACGCTCGACTCCCAATCCCCAGGAGAAACCCGTGCCTATGACCTGTTCCGCGCGACCCGTGGTAAAGCGTCCGGCGGGCTGACATTGATGCCCGGCGATGCCACGTTTGCGCTGTCGACGCTGGGTGATCTGGTGGTCCAGGATGTCGCGGACCCTGGACGCGCGCCGCTGATGAGCGGCTCGGCGTTTACCACGGGCGCGGGCGTCCGGGCTGTGGGACGCAGCTGGTTCACGCTATGGACCGATCACACGGCCATTGATCTGTTCTCATTGGGTGGCAATCTGACGCCTTACACCCAAGGTACGGAGACGGACCTGGCGATGGTTTATCCGTCCATTCTGCGAGCCGTTGCGGCCAGTGGCAGTCTTTACTATGGGGAGGCTAGCAGGTCAGGCACTGGTAACGGTGTCAGTAGGCAGCGCCCTGCGTTGGTCCTCGCGCCTTCGGCGAGTGGGGAACTGCAGTTCCTGGCCGGTGATTCCATCTATGGTGGAGATCTGACCGTCAGCCAATCGAGTGCGTCCTCCAGTGCAATGGCGACACCTCAACGACCGGCATTTGTGGCAACTGTCTCTACAGGAACAGTCGGCAGCAATCTGTCCGAAACGGGCAACCGTGCCCGCGTCGGCAGTGCTACTGACATCTTCCCGCTGTTTGCCTTTGGTCCGGAGAGTGCCGCCGGCGATGGGTATGCTAACGACAACCCTGCACGTTTTTACGCCGTGAACGGCGATTTGCTGGCGGTCAGCAGCGGTCGGGCGATTACCTTCACCACAACCACTGATTCTCGCTTTGGACAAACCTGGTACGAGGGCGGCGGGCCGGTCTGGATGATGGCCGGGCGAGACATTGTCAGCAGCGGTACCGGCCTCAGTGGTGGTGTGGGTGGTGATACAACCTTGGCGTATACCCACGCAGGCAACCTGTTCGTCCACAACAACCCGAATGACATCTCCATCGCCTCCGCCGGACGCGACATCCTCTACAGCAACTTCAACGTCGCCGGTCCCGGCCTGCTGGAGATCACCGCCGGGCGCAATCTGCTGATGGAAGACAAGGTCAGCGTGACCAGCATCGGTGCCGTGGTGCCGGGGGATTCCAGGGCCGGGGCGAGCATTGTGATGCAGGCTGGGGTTGGTGCCGGCGGACCTGACTACGATCGCTTCATCACCCCCTATCTGTCGGCCGCGAACCTGGCTCAAACCGGCCTTGGGCTGGCCAGTCAGAACGGTAAAGTCGCCAAGACCTACGAAACCGAACTGGCCGGCTGGCTGGCCGCTCGTTATGGCTTCAGCGGAACTGCGGAACAGGCGCGCAGCTTCTATGCCGCCTTGCCGGCCGAGCAGCGCCGGGTGTTCGCCCGTGAGGTGTACTTCGCCGAACTCAAGGCCGCCGGCCGCGAGTACAACGAAGAGGGTGGCTTGCGTCAGGGCAGCTATGTGCGTGGTCGCGAGACGATTGCGGCGTTGTTCCCCGACAAAGACGTGGCAGGGAATTCGATCAACTACAAGGGCGATATCACGATGTACGGCGGCGCCGGTGTGCACACCGATTTTGGTGGTGGCATCCAGATGCTGACGCCGGGCGGTGGCCAGATCTTCGGCATCGAAGGCACGGCGCCGCCCTCCACGGCGGGCGTCATTACCCAAGGGAAGGGCGATATCGAGCTGTACGCCAAAGGCAGCATCTTGCTCGGCCAGAGCCGGATCATGACTACGTTTGGTGGCTCGATCATGGGCTGGTCCGCTGAAGGTGACATCAACGCCGGTCGCGGTTCGAAAACCACCGTGGTCTACACGCCACCCAAACGTCTGTACGACACCTGGGGCAACGTGACCCTGTCGCCATCGGTGCCGAGTACCGGTGCGGGGATCGCCACGTTGAACCCGATTCCCGAGGTGGCGCCGGGTGACATCGACCTGATCGCGCCCCTGGGCACCATCGATGCCGGCGAGGCGGGGATTCGGGTGTCGGGCAACGTCAACATCGCGGCGTTGACCGTGGTGAACGCGGCGAACATCCAGACCCAAGGCAAGTCGACCGGAGTGCCGATGACCGCTTCGGTGAACACCGGGGCGATTACGTCGGCCAGTTCCGCGGCGTCGTCGGCCACGCAGGCGGCGGAGGATGTGGCGCGTCAGCAGCAGGCGGCGGCACGGCAGAATCAGGCGTCGGTGTTCACCGTGCAGGTGTTGAGCTTCGGCTCCGAGCAATTGGCACCGACCCGCGATGGCGCGAGTCGGGCGCCGGAGGCCGGGTACAACCCGAACAGTCCGGTGCAGGTGCTGGGGGCCGGAACCCTGGATGAATCGGCCCGGCAGCGCCTGACCGAAGAGGAGCGGGGCAGCCTCACGTTATAGAACTCTCGTTGCAAGTTTGGGCGACCTTTGGGTCGCCTTTTTTTTGCAAATCTGGTGGATGTACACAGTCCAACTGTGGGAGCGGGCTTGCTCGCGAAGGCGTCCTGTCAGCAGATAAGTACTTGGCTGACACTCCGCTTTCGCAAGCAAGCCCGCTCCCACATTTTATGGGTGTACACAGAAAATCCCGCGCAATTCCCATCTGCGGAATGAAGCTTTTGTGACAAAAGTTCGGTAGCACATCGCCATTCCGGTCATGCCTATGTGACGTGCTTGAGGGGGTCGAAAGACCACTTTTCCAGCCGAGGGCGGGAGCCGGGAGTGAGGCAATGGGGACTATGGAACGCTACTCGAAAGTGGGCATGCAAGAACTCGATCAGCGCCTGTCGAAGATCGTCGAAGCCGCGCGCAAGAAGCCGGTTTCGGTCTATCGCTACGGCGCGCCGTGGGTCTGGATCGTGTCCCAGGATGACTGGCAGGGCGCCTTGAAAGAAGTGTCCAGCTACATCCCTCCAGGCCATTCACTGGTGTTGCTGCGCCCACAAATCGACGACCTGCTCGAAGAGCACCGCGACATCCTGCACGGCCTCAATGCCGAGCCCGGCATGCTCATCGCCCCGCAAACGGTCATGCACATCCTGCTGCTGCAGTTGCTCTATTCGGTGCCCAGCGAGCAGCAGCTCTACGAACAGCTCAATTACAACCTGCTGTTCCGCTGGTTCGTCGGCCTGGACCTGAACCAGAAGGTCTGGAGCTTCAACGTCTTGAGCCGCGACATCGCCACGCTGCTGAACAACCCGCGGGCGGTGCAGTTGATCCAGAAAATCATTGGCGAAGTGTTCTGCGGTGCCTTGCTGCAAATGCCCGAGTTCTCCTTGAACTTCGCGCTGCTGCACACCTGGCTGGGCAAACACGCCGCGACATCGACAGCAAGCAATTGAGTGGGCCGAGCGCTGGGCAAACAGCGACGGTCATTACGAATTCAGGGGGTGGTGTGGAGCATCTTTTCAAGTCACGGCTGGCGCTGTGGGGCTGGCTGCTGGTGGCGGCCGGCGTGCAGCCGGTATCAGCCGAAGAGGCCGCCAGTGCGGCGCCGGCAAAGTTGGTCGATGTGAATGAATACTTCGTGCGCGGCAACACCGTGCTCGACGCTCGGGCGATCGAGGAAGCGGTGTACCCGTTCCTCGGTCCGCAAAAGACCCTGAACGATATCGAAGGCGCCCGCGAAGCCCTGCAGAAGGTTTATCAGGCCCGTGGTTATCAATCGGTGTTCGTCGAGTTGCCGGAGCAGAAGGTCGAGGACGGCATTGTTTATCTGCAGGTCAGCGAAACCAAAGTCGGCCGGGTGCGGGTAGTCGGCGCCAAGCACTATTCGCCCGTGGACATCCGCGAAGACGTGCCGGCCCTGAAAGAAGGCGAGGTGCCGGACTTCAGCAAGGTCCAGGGCGAGCTGGCGCAACTCAACAAGACCCCGGGCCGGCAGGTGATGCCGCTGGTGCGTGAAGGGCAGCGCCCCGGCACCATGGACGTGGACTTGCAGGTCGAGGACCAGAATCCGTGGCAGGCCAGCGTCGGGCTGAACAACGATTACAGCGCCGACACCGAGAAACTGCGCGCCGTCACCAGCCTGGGTTACAACAACCTGTGGCAACTGGGTCACAGCATTTCCCTGACCTATTTCACCGCGCCCCAGGACACCGACAACGCCAAGGTCTGGTCCGGTTCCTACACCGCGCCGTTGAACGAGCGCTGGAGTGTGCAACTGTCCGGTTATCAATCCGACAGTAACGTCGCGACCATCGGTGGCAGCAACGTGTTGGGCAAGGGCCACTCCTACGGGATCTCGGCGATTTACACGCTGCCGTCCAGCGGCAACTGGTCCAACTCGTTGTCGGCCGGCATCGACTTCAAGGACTTCGACGAGCGCCTGACCCTGGCCGGCGAGAGCGACAAGGTGCCGCTGCAATACGCACCGTTCACCTTCGCCTACAACGGCTTTCGTTACACCGAAAACTCACAACTGGGCCTCGGCCTGAGTCTGGTGGCCGGTACTCGCAGCCTGTTCGGTTACGGCAGCTCCGACGAAGACTTCGACTACAAACGCTACCGCGCCAGCCCCAGCTTCGCCGTGCTCAAGGGCGACAGCAACTACACCTTTACCTTCGGCAATGACTGGCAGACCGCGACCAAAGCCGCGTTCCAGCTGGCGTCCGGGCCGCTGGTTTCCAACGAGCAATTCTCGGCCGGCGGCGCGACTTCGGTGCGCGGTTATCTGGCCGCCGAGCGCACCGGTGACGACGGTTTCCTGTTGTCCCAGGAGCTGCGCACGCCATCCCTGGCCAAGCACCTGGGCACTTACGTCCAGGAATGGCGCTTCTACGCCTTCGCCGAAGGCGCCCAGTTGTACCTGCGTGACGAGCTCCCCGACCAGGACGCCGATTACGCCCTGGCCAGTGTCGGCCTGGGCACCCGCGCGAGCTTGAGCAAATGGCTGTCCGGCAGCCTGGATTGGGGCTATCCGCTGCTCGAAGGGCCGAACACCTCGAAACAGGAATCGCGCCTGCACTTCAACCTGCAAGCGACGTTCTGAACCTACGGAGTAATTTTTCATGCAGCGCTTATTCATCGCTTTCCTGATCTGCCTGGGCTTCGTGCTCCCGGCCACCGCCCAGGCCTGGTGGCAGGACGACTGGCATTACCGCAAACAGATTTCGGTGGACACCACGCCCCAGGGCGCGGCGATCAACGAGACGTTGGGCCGCACGGCATTGCTGGTGCGCCTGCACACCGGCAATTTCACCTTCGATGGCGTCAAGGAGGACGGTTCGGACCTGCGCTTCGTCGCCGCCGATGACAAAACCGTGCTCAACCACCAGATCGAAAGCTTCGACCCGCTGATGGGCATGGCGCTGATCTGGGTCGATGTACCTGTTATTTCGGGTGGTCAGCGCCAGGACATCTGGATGTATTACGGCAACCCGAAAGCCCCGGCCACTGGTAACGGTCAGTTGACCTTCGACCCGAACTTCACCGCGCTCTATCACTTCGACGGCGCCAACGGTACGCCGGCCAAGGACACCACCGCCTACGGCAACACCGCGCAAAGCGCGACCGGCGCGAGCATCGACGGCGTGATGGGGCGAGCGTTGCAGTTCAGTGGCCAGCCGTTGCTGCTGCCGGCCAGCCCGTCGCTGCAACACAACGCCGGCAGCGCGTTCACCTTCAGCGCCTGGTTGCGTGTGGATCAGGCCAATGGCGAGCAGTTGCTGCTGGCAAGGCGCGAAGGGGTGAACAGCCTGTTGCTGGGGCTGAACCAGGGCATGCCATTCGTGGAGATCGACGGCCAGCGCGCCGCGTCTACCCAGCCGTTGAACCCAGGCCAATGGCAGCATCTGGCGCTGACCGCCGAGGGCGGTAAAGTCTCGCTGTATGTCAACGGGCGTGAAACCGCGAGCCTTGCCGTAGCGATGCCGGCGTTCAATTCCGTCATGGCCATCGGTGCCGATCTGCCGAGCACAACACCCGCCACTTATCAGCCGTTCACCGGCGCCATTGATGAGCTGCGCCTGTCCAAGGTTGCCCGACCTGCCGCGCAGTTGCTGGCAGACGCCAACTCCCAGGGCGCCGAGTCGAAACTGGTGGCTTACGGCGTCGATGAAGAACAGTCGGGCTATGGCTTCGGCAGCCTCGGCTTCCTGCTCAACGCCGTGCCGGCGGACGCCTGGGTGATCATCGCGGTGCTGGTGCTGATGATGTTCCAGTCGTGGGTCATCATGATCCGCAAGAACCGCATGGTCAGCCGCGTCAGCGCCGCCAACGAAGCGTTCCGCGAACAGTTCGCCAAGGTCGGTACGCGTCTGGAGATGTTCGCCGACGATCAGGACCTCGCCCAGCGTTTGCAGCACTCGTCGCTGTGGCGCTTGTATCAGGTGGCGGTGAAGGAAATTCGCACCCGCCGCGAGCAGGGCGCCGACACCTCGTCAGTCTCGGCCGCGACCATCGAAGCGATTCGCTGCTCGATGGATGGCGTGCGCACCCGCGAAAACCAGGCGCTCAGTTCAAAACTCTCAACGCTGTCCAACGCCATCGCCGGCGGCCCGTACATCGGTCTGCTCGGCACGGTGCTGGGGATCATGGTGGTGTTCCTCGGCACGGCCATGGCCGGTGACGTCAACATCAACGCCATCGCCCCGGGCATGGCCGCCGCCTTGCTGGCCACCGCCATGGGCCTGTTCGTCGCGATCCCGGCGCTGTTTGGCTACAACCGGCTGATCACCCGCAACAAGGAAGTCAGCGCCGACATGCGGGTGTTCGTCGATGAATTCATCACCCGTCTGGCGGAGATGCATGGCGAAAGCCAGTTCAGCGAATCGGCCCATCGCCGCGACCATCACCCCCATTCGTCTGTACCGGCCTGAGGAGCACCGACATGGCTTCCGTAAATGCCTCCCACGACGATGACGAAGATGCAGCGGTGGACAGCATCAACATCACGCCCCTGGTGGACGTGCTGATGGTGGTGCTGGTGATGTTCATCCTCACCGCCACCGCGCAGGTTTCCGGCATCCAGATCAACCTGCCCAAGGCCAGTGCCTCGGTGTCGCTGTCCGAAGCCAAGACCAAGGCGATTTCGGTCAACGACGGCGGCCAGGTGTTCCTCGATGCCTACCCGGTGACCCTGGCGGAACTCGAAGACCGCTTGCGCATCGAGAAGGCGCAGAACCCTGACTTCCCGGTGATCGTGCGCGGTGACGCCACGGTGCAGTACCAGAAAGTCATCGAGGTGCTGGACCTGTTGCGCCGGCTCGAACTGTCCCAGGTCGGTCTCGTCACCGGCAAACCGACCCAGGGCTGACCATGACCGCACAACAACCCTTCAAGCCGTTGCCGGTCAAGCCGTCACCCGTGCGCTTTGCGAAGTGGGGCGCGGGGCTGCTGCTGGCCGGTGTGGCCGCGTGGTTTCTCTGGCAGTGGGCCAACGACATGAGCGGCGTGCGTCGGGAAGCACCGAAAGTGCCGACGATTATTCCGTTGCCGCCACCGCCACCTCCGCCGCCGGAAAAACCACCGGAGCCGCAACCCCCCGTGGAAGAAAAAATGGTCGAGCCTGAACCGGCGCCGGAACCGCAGGAGGTCAAGCCCGAAGAAGAGGCGCCGCCATCGCCCGTCGATGACCTCGCCAACCCGATGCAAATGGACGGCGACGCCCAGTCCGGCAAAGACGCCTTCAACATTGGCGCCGGCAAGGGTGGCGGCATGGCCGGTGCCGGAGGCGGGCGTGTGGGCAACGGCACGTACAGCCAGTTTTTGGCGTTCACCTTCCAGCGCTTGCTGCGGGAAAACCCGGACCTGCGCAACCTGGCTTTTTCGCTGCAGACCGATGTCTGGCTGAGCGGCGTGGGCGAGATCACCCGGGTCGAGCTGGTGAAGTCCAGCGGCAACCCGGACGTCGACGCTCAGGTGCTCGCTGCATTGCGTGGCGCACCGCATTTAACCGAACGGCCACCGGCCTCCATGACTTTGCCTGTGCGCTTGTCCCTGCAAGGGCGGCGTCCGGGTTAACCGAACATTTTCAGGTTTTGCCAAAAGGAGTTGTGTGCAGATGATTTCCAACGTGAATCGATTGTCCCTGGCGGTCGGCATGGTCATTGCGACCCTGGTCGGGCACGCAGCGGCAGCCCCTGCGCCCTCGGAAAACGCCACGATCAATCTGATCCGCTTGCTGGTGGAGCAAGGCGTATTGAAACAGGACAAGGCCGAGGCGCTGATTGCCCAGGCCCAGAACGAAGCCGTGCAGGCCCAGAAGGCGGCTAGCGCCAGTACTGCGGTGGCGGCCGGCCCGGCTGCCGCGCCTGGCGATGTACGGGTGCAATATGTACCGGCGGCGGTACGCGATCAGATCCGCGACCAGGTCAAGGCCGAGGTCATGGCCACCGCCAAACAGGAAAACTGGGCCCAGCCCAACACCTTCCCGGACTGGGTCTCGCGCATCAGCTTCGACGGCGACATTCGCCTGCGGGACGAGTCGCGTTACTACTCGGGCACCAACAGCAACGAAATCGTCGACTTCGCCAGGCTCAACAATAACGGCCCGTACGACGTGAACCCCAACAGCAGCACCAACCTGCCGCCATTGCTCAACAGCCGCGAAGACCGTGAAAACCTGTTCCGCCTGCGGGCGCGCCTGGGCATGAAAGCGCTGATCTCACCCGAATGGACCGCCGGCATTCGCATCGGCACCGGTTCAGACAACAACCCGGTGTCCACCACCCAGACCCTCGGCGGCGGCTTCGGCAAAAAAGACATCTGGCTCGATCAGGGTTACCTGACCTGGAAACCGTCCGATCAACTGACCCTGACCGGTGGGCGGATCGCCAATCCGTTCTTCTCCACCGACATGCTTTATTCCACCGACCTGAACTTCGATGGCGTGGCGGCGATCTTCGACCACAAGCTCAACCGCGACTGGGGCCTGTTCGGCACCGTCGGCGCATTCCCGGTGGAATACACCAACGACACCAGCACCAGCAACGGTTTCGACAAGGAAGAAAGCGACAACAAGTGGCTGTACGGCGCGCAGATCGGCGCCAACTGGGCGATCAACAGCAACAACCGTCTGAAGGGCGCCTTGGCCTACTACCGTTTCGACGACATCGAAGGCCAGCGTTCCAGTCCTTGTGAACCCTGGGCCGGCGCACCGGGATGCGACAGCGATGGCAGCCGCTCGGCGTTCATGCAGAAGGGCAACAGCGTGTTCCTGCTGCGTGACATCACCCCCAACCCGCTCAACCCGGCCACCACGGCGCAACCGCAATTCGTCGGCCTGGCTTCGGAATTCAACCTGCTGGACCTCAACCTCGTGTGGGACACCGACCTGCCTGAAGACTTCAAACTGCGCAGCCAGGCCAACTACATCCACAACCTGGGTTATGACGAAGGGGAGATGCGCAAACGCTCGGCGGGGCAGATCGTCAACAACCTCGACAGCAATGGCGAAGTGGAAAGTGGCGCCAATGCCTGGATGGTGCAGTTCACCCTCGGCAACTCGCTGGACTTGAAGAAGCAGGGCGACTGGAACTTCTTCGCCGGCTACAAGTACATCCAGCCGGACGCCTTGCCGGACGGCTTCAACGACTCGTCGTTTCACCTCGGCGGCACCAATGCCAAGGGCTACTTCCTGGGCGGCAACTACGGCCTGGCCAAGAACGTCTTCGCCACCGGTCGCTGGCTGAGTTCCGAAGCGGTGTACGGCGCGCCGTTCGATATCGACGTCTTGCAGCTGGAAATCAACACGCGCTTCTAAGGCGCAGGGAGAGCGTCATGAACACAAAAATCCTGCTGTTTGCCCTCGGGGTGTTGCTGACTCAAGGGGCGAGCGCCGAAGGCATGGAGGAACGCTTGCGCACCCAATTGCGCAGCACCACCCAGCAGTTGCAGGCCCTGCAAAGTCAGCAGGCCCAGGCCAGCGCCGCGCAAGTGGCGGCCGAGAGCCAGACCAAGGCTGCACAAACGCAAATCAAGCAACTGACGGCGGAATTGGCCAAGGTCAAGGGCGTGGCCGAACAACTGGCCGGTCAGCATGACAGCCTGCGAAGCCAGGCCCAGGCGCAAGCGGCGGCCAGCAGCGAGCAGATCGGCAAATTCAAGAAAGCGTATGAAGAGCTGTTGGTGATGGCCCGGGGCAAAGAAGCCGAACGCGCAAGGCTTGCGACACAATTGGCCGAGCGTGACACACAAATGCAGCAATGTTCGGTCAAGAATCAACAGATGTACGGCGTGGCCAAGGAGATCCTCGCGGCCTACGAAAAGATCGACGTCGCCGAGGTGATGAAGATCCGCCAACCGTTCGCGGGCAGCGCCCGGGTCAAGTTCGAAGAGCTGGCCCAAGGGTTTGGCGACGAACTCTATAAAACGCAATTCGACGCGCCCCAGGCCGCGATTGCCCATTGAATGACAGGGACGCCTTTCACATGACTCAATTGATCAGCCACGTATCGCCACAATCCCTCACCGACGTGCTGCAAGCCGCCGGTTACCGGGTCAATCAAACGGAGCAGAACGGCATCGTGCAGTTGCTCAGCGCTAGCCAGGGCATCGGCTACGCCGTGCGTTTCGGCAACCCGGCAGCCGAGCCGGGCAGCTACGTCGACTTCACCTTCAGTTGCGCCTTGCGCGTGCAGGGCGAGTTGCCGGCCGGGCTGGCGGAGCTGTGGAATGCCTCGCGCCGGTTTGCCCGGATGTCGGTGCAGGGCGAGTTTCTAGTGATGGAAATGGACGTGGTGGTGGCCGCCGGGGTGAGCGACGAGCACTTGCGCGGCAACCTTGAACTCTGGGATCGCTTGCTTCAGGAATTCATCGTTTACTTGCGCGAATACAGCCAGAACGCTGCGCAGTTGCAAGCCCAGGCTAAAACCGCCGAGGCGCCCGCGCAAGAGGTTCCAGCCCTGTGAAAAAGCGTACGGTAGTGGCCGGCGCAGGGGCGCTGGCCGTGTTGGTAATTGCTGTTGCGCTGGGGCTGCGACCGGGCAATGACCCGGTCGCGGCCCAGCAGCCGGCGCCATCGGCAGTCTTGGCAACGAGTGCGCCGGCGGTCGCGCGCCTCGGCAATCAGCAAGTCGCCCCTGAAGAACTCAAGGCACTGCTCGCCACCTTGGCGCCGGAGTCCCGCGAACAACTGCGGGCCAATCGCGGGGCGCTGGAGAGCTGGATTCGTTCGCGCCTGGCCGAGAAAGCCGTACTCGAACAGGCCGACGCCCAAGGCTGGCGCCAGCGTCCGGAGGTCGAACGGCAAACCCGCGCCGCGACTGAGCAGATCGTCTTTCGCGATTATTTGCAGTCGGTCAGTCAGGTACCGGCCGATTATCCCAACGCCGCCGAATTGCAGCAGGCCTATGAGGCCGGCAAGGCCGGTTGGGTGACACCGCCGATGTACCGGGTCAGCCAGATTTTCCTTGGGGTGAGCGATCCGCAAAATCTCGATGCCGTGCGCAAACAAGCTGCGGAGCTGAGCAAAAAAGCCCAGGCCGCGCCGACGGAATTCGCGGCGTTGGCGAGTCAGTATTCGCAGGATCGAGCCAGCGCTGAGCGAGGCGGCGACACCGGCCTGCAACCGTTGCAGCAACTGGTGCCGGAAGTGCGTGGCGCGGTGGCGCGGCTGAAAGTCGGGGCCGTGTCCGAACCGGTGCAGAGCGCGGCCGGTTTCCATGTGATCAAACTCACCGAGCAGCAACCGGCCCGCACCGCGACCCTGGACGAACTGCGCGAACGCCTGACCCAGGCCTTGCGTGCCCAGCGTCAGGAACAGATCGCCAAGGCCTACCTGGAAGGCATGCTCAATACCGCGACGCTGAGTATCGACGGGGCCGAGCTCAACAAAGTGCTGGAGGAAAAACGTTAGTTTCCCCGTTCGCAGCGATCCAGTGTGGGAGCGGGCTTGCTCGCGAAGAGGCCTTCACAGGCAACATTTCCATTGAATGTGCCGACGCCTTCGCGAGCAAGCCCGCTCCCACAGGGGATGTGTGGAGTACCTAAAACAAAGATCGACAGGGAGTCATCGATGTCATTCATAGAACCCACAGGACGTCAGGGTGTTGTCGAATACCGATCCTCGCGCGAGCCATCCGAATCCTGGCTGGCCCTGGCTGCCGGGATCGATGCCGAGGTGGCGCAATATTTCATGGTCAGCGCCCGTTGCGGCTGTTTCATGCAGGCCGCGCGCAGCCTCAATGTGCGGGCAACATTGTTGCGCAAGCATCTGGCGCAGCTGGAAGATCAGCTGCAGCGTTCACTGTTCAAGTTCCAGGGCAGTTCGCTGACCTTGAGTCGTGACGGCCAGCAGTTGCAGGCACGGTTGATCGCGCTGGTGCACGAACGCAAGTTGCCGGTGATCGAACAGCCGTTGATTCGCCTGGCCGTAGCCGAGTCGATCCTGCACGACATCCTCGGTCGCGACCTGGTCGCGCTGCTGCGGCGCAACGCCAGTGTGCGCCTGGACATCATTTCCCTCGACAGTGAACTGTCCCTGCGGGCGATCAGCGCCGATGTGGTGGTGTGGCTGACGGGCACTGATTCGCCGCTGCCAGGCCCCAGTTTTGCCATCACCGAGCCCCAGCGTCTGGCACGGCTGGACTACCTGCCGCACATTGCCAAACGTTACTCGCGGGTCGCGGCCCGCCCGGACAGCCTGGGTGACCTGGCCGACTTCATGCTGGTGCAATGGCAGCACGACCGTCAGGTCGAGACCTTTGGGCCATGGAACCGTCTGGTGGAGCAGCGCCTGGCGGGGGTGGTGCAGTTGCATTCCTATGAGTTGATGCTGGAGATGATCCGTTGCAGCGCCTGCATCGGTTTGCTGCCGCACTACATGAGCCGATTCGATCGAGGGCTGTTGGCGTTGCCCGGGCTGTTCAACCAACCGATGCAGCGCCAGGTGTGGATGGCGGTCAATGCCGATTCCCGAAATGAGCCTGAGGTGCAGGGCATCGTCGAGCTGATCCGCAACACCTTCAATGAGCGGCGGGAGTGGTTCGAGCAGCTCGACTGATCTTCTGGCAAGAACACCTCTGTGGCGAGGGGGCAAGCCCCCTCGCCACAGAGGTTTGCACCGTTATAGAGTAAGCGGCCATGTACGCATCAAGGACGAAACACTCATGCCCGCCGATTCCGTCATTACCCTCGAACGCTTCAACGAATCCCACGTCGAGGGCGTCACCGCCCTCTACAACGACCCGGCTGTGGCCCGTCAGGTGCTGCAAATGCCGTTTCAGTCCGCCGAGGTCTGGCGCCAACGCCTGATGGCGGACAACGAACGGGCGGTGAAACTGGTGGCGCTGCACCAGGGATCGGTCATCGGCAACATCGGTCTGGAACAGTTTTCGCGAGTTCGCCGCAGCCACGCCGGCAGCTTTGGCATGGGTGTCGCCGTGGCTTGGCAAGGCAAGGGTGTCGGTTCGAAGCTGCTGGCGGCGGCGCTCGATGTCGCCGATAACTGGATGAACCTGCAACGGGTCGAACTCTCGGTGTACGCCGACAACGAAGCGGCCATCGGCCTGTATCGGAAGTTCGGCTTCGAGACCGAAGGCCTGTTCCGCGACTATGCCGTGCGTGACGGTCGGTTGGTCGATACCCTGAGCATGGCTCGCCTGCGTCGCACGCTCAAGGCAGACTGACTCAGTCGCCCAACGCGAATGCCACCGCCGCCTGCGCATGCAGTTCGGTGGTGTCGAACAAGGGCAGGGCGCTGTGCTCGGGTTTGATCAGCAGGCCGATTTCGGTGCAGCCGAGGATGATCGCCTGGGCGCCGCGTGCGGTCAGCGATTCGATCACCCGTTGATAGACCTGGCGCGACGCCTCACTGATCACCCCGCCGCACAATTCGTCATAGATGATCCGGTGCACGGCCTGGCGTTCATCAGCCTCCGGCACCAGTACCGTCAAACCCTTGGTCATCAGACGCGCCTTGAGAAAATCCTGTTCCATGGTGAACGCAGTACCGAGCAGACCCACCCGCAGCGCACCGGCATCCAGTGCCGCCTGAGCGGCAGGGTCGGCGATGTGCAGGAACGGAATATCGATCGCCGACTGAATCTGCCCGGCCACCTTGTGCATGGTGTTGGTACACAGCACCACGCAGTCAGCTCCGCCAGCCTCCAGGCGCTGGGCTGCATCCACCAGAATCGCCGCCGCATCGTCCCAGCGCCCGGCATGCTGGGCCTGTTCGACAGGGCCGAAGTCGACGCTGTACATTAGCAATTTCGCCGAACGCAATGGCCCCAGGCGATCGCGTACCTGCTGGTTGATGAGGCGGTAATACTCGGCGCTGGACTCCCAGCTCATGCCGCCGATAAGGCCGATGGTGCGCATTGGATTTCCTCAGGCTATGGCGTGTGTCGATAGGCAAAGCCTGGGAGTTTCCAATTGTTCAATGACGAATACCAGTGAAAACCAACTGTAATGCTCTTCTTTCGGGAAAGTGTCATGGTGCCTGTTCAGGCAAGGGGATCACATGGTTGCAACCAGCTTCCAGGGTTTTTGAATACCCTACATCAGGCCGCCACGGTTCCAGGTTCCACTGAGGTTTATCTCTTGCAATCGCCAGATGACAGATCAATTGGTGACGCATGCCATGGGTGTTTTTCCAGTAGCGGCTGTTGGAATAGTCACGGGAGAGTTCGTCCCACAGGAAAGGTGTCCCCTCCGGCGGTGTCTTCCTCGCACACGGGGTCGGCGTGATGGAGAACGACCACTGATAGTCCCGGTAAACCCATTGCGCACTTGCGACGTATTTCACACAGCGTTCTACGGTAAGGATATAGCTGTCAGGGGCTTGTGTTGCCGTTTGCGCATAAGGGGGGGAGCTGATGCCAGCCATCAAACCGAAGCCGATCAGCGCATGAGAGAGAATGCTCAGGGCTTTGCCGAGCGTGCGCCACAGCAGGGTGTTCATTGAGTCACCACTTGATCTGCGGCGACGTAAGTAAAAGTGGCTGTGCCCGTGGCGCTAGTGGCAGGCGTCAAGCGAATAATCGGGACCACGATCTTCGGATTTGTCGAGTTGTAGAAATCCCGTTGGTTGTATTGCGCATCGGCTAGTGGCTTTGGATCGGTACCACCAGCAATGTAAAAGAACGCCATGATCGGGAATGTGTTGGGCTGACCAGGTGTCCAGACTTTAATGATGATTTCATTGTGTCCGTTAAACCCTGTGGCACCTAACATGGGTTTCGCTACCAGGGATTGGTAGAACGCGGGACCGGCTGCGGCATTGCGCTCATCTCTGATGTCGAATCCACATTGACGCAAATTCGGGTTGCCCCCCGCGATATTCCATACGGCTAGCCATTGTTGCGCAGTGGTCACGCCAGCGTTCTGGCACAGTTGACTTTGAGTGGGATAGTCTTTGGAAGGACCGCAAACTTCCGTCGTGCTCCGGTGCCAACCCCATGCGTCCATTGGGTACGAGCACAGATAATCCAGATCGATCTTGTCGGCCGGTGCCTCAAAAATGGGATACAGGATATAGCCATTACCGTAACCCCACGCCAGCCGCCCGAAATTGGCATCCGCCCGCAGATAGGAATAGGATACCCCGCCACTTTCTACCGAAATGGGGCTGGGGTCCCAGACTTTATAGGTGTTGGCGGGGTCTTTTACCGTGACCCTGAGGGTCACACCCGAACACAGGAATGCGGGCTGCGAGTCCGATTTGTTGCAGTTAGGCCATTTTCGACTGTAAAGCGTGTTCAACTGGGTGGCGATGGCGGGGCCATTCAGCGTCTGGACATTGTTGAGCGTGCCTACTTCACTCGGCGGTTGTATAGCGACTTGAGTGCAGCCGACCATCAACGCGATTAACAGTGAACCTATTATTTTGCGCATGACTTATCCCTCGTCTCTAACGACGCCTTGTCAGTGGGTTGTGTGCAGTGATCAGCTTTTTGAAGGGAAGCCCTTAGAGGATCACTCGCAGAATCCATGAAAAAATAATGGGTTCAGCTGTGCCTGTTCGATGCAGGGTGTAGTTGAACAGACCTTCCTTTCCTTTGTTGTTGCTCACCCAGGCAGGCGGCACTGGAACGTTGGTGTATGTGGGCTGCGTGATGTTGTATTCGACGCTGTCGTATCGGGTACTGCCAACCAGCAGCGAAATTCGCACCTTGTAGGGGGCTTCGAGAGTCGGGTAGTAGACCCTGAGATTGTCTTTGCCCGCATTCAAAGTAGGTGCCGGCAGGTGATGTTTCTGTGAGGTGACCGTGAGGTTCAGGTCTTTGGACGGTTGGTCCAGAGTGTCACCCGGTAGCCTGACGGTGTACCTGACCTCTGCCTTGGTGCCGATACAGTCAAGCACTTCATGTCTGGGAATCAGAAACGTCAACTTCTCCCCCGCATACGAGACGGTTTGAATTTCACTGCCATAGGTCGTGGCGCGCCCGACCCAATAGGCTTTGACGGTTTGGCCCCGGTTTGAACCTGTGTATGCCACCTTCACCGTCGCGTGTTTGGCTTCATAAAAGTCCCTCTCAAAATCGATAACGGTACCGTTGGAAACCTTGGCTTCCAGCACCTCTGGTTTGATGAGATCCAGCAGGGGTTTTTGTACATGCACATCGATGTAGGTGGTTTGTGACCAGACTGCTTGCGGGCCTGAGGGGTTGCCAAGTAGGTCTTTTACTTGGAAACGCAGGGCGAACCGGGGATTGTCCTGCCAAAAATCCCTGGCGAAGAGTGTCAGCACCACGCGGCCAGCGACAGCCTCTGCCGCGGTTACGGTGTGCAAAACATCCTGGCCGTCACAATCAAGTCTGATGACATCACGTTCACGCATATAGACGTAGCTCAAGGTGACGTCCACCCCTTGCGCGGCGCGCGCGGCATCCACGCCCTTGGCGATGACATCGGCGGGCAGCGTCATGAACAGGTTAAGGTTGTCCCCGGAGCCGGGTACCACACCCCCCGGCCCCGGCGTATTGAAGAGTACGACCAGTGACAACGAGGTTTCGGGATCCTGGCTGACCCGAGTCACTCGTAACTTCAGTTCGTTAATACCGTTGCGCAGCGATGCCTCAGGCAACTTCATCGTGAACCGCTTGTTTTCTTCACCCGGCTGAATGATTTTGTTGGCCGTTGCGGTTGTCGAGCCGTTGACTAGCAGATCTGCTGAGTCAAATGAGCTCATGTTCAACCAGGGGTCGACAAGAATCGAAAGTAGCTGATTGACGATGAGTGAGAGCGGTACGCCACCTTCGGGATTTCCGGGATGGATAACCGGCGTCACCCATCCGGGAATGAAGACTTTGTTAATGTCAAGTGGGCTGTTCATTTCACGCTCCGGCTATCCGTAAGATTTTCTCTTGAACTGCAACAGGCGTAGTTATCAAACCCTATGGAACTGTGTGTGGCTACTGTCAGATCTGACAGGTGAACCCCTGAAAAACAGGCAAATAATGACCGTTCATCGCATTTTTTTTGCCGAGGCTCTGTAGCCGTTCGCACCTTTGTCATACGCCCGCGCCCGACATCTGCCATGCTCAAAATCCGCAGCACCGCTTCAACCAAAGGAACACCGCAATGGACGACGTACAGCAACTGGGCGAGATGCTTCGTCACTACGCAGAAAGCGAAGCGCACAAGAAGCAACTGTTTGAAGCGCAATCGGCCGTGTGGGCGACGCGCATTGGTGAGTTGTTCGATCAGATCCAGCAGTGGCTGGCACCGGTCCTGGCACCGAACCTGCTGGAAGTCGGCCGCGAGGCGTATGTTGCGTCCGGGCCGAGCGTGCCGGTCGAGATTTCGACGTTCAAGACCGAGAAACTGACCATCGTCATCGCCGGGAAACCGGTGGAGTTTGTACCGGATGTGATGGGTGCGGGTGGGCAGATTTCCCTGGCCGTGATGGGATTGACCGCCGCGCGGTATGGCAGCATTTCGCTGGTATGCCTGCCACCGTCAAGCGCTTGGCAATGGCGCAAGACCAATGGCTTGAAAGACCCGGACGTCTTTGCTTTTGATGCGAATTTCCTGGCGCAACAGCTGCAGAGCCTGATTCCCCGCGAGCGCAACTGAAGCGTGTTATTTGTGACCAACACATAACCACTGTGGGAGCGGGCTTGCTCGCGAAGAGGGAGTGTCAGTAGGCATCATTGTTGCCTGACACACCGCCTTCGCGAGCAAGCCCGCTCCCACATTGATTGTGGTGTATCAGATTTCGAGCTTGCCCCAACCCGTTTTTAACTCCTCCGGCGCGACGGCGTTCACTTTCTTGCCAGTAGCCAATTCCACCCGCCGCGCCACCTCGGGGTCATCGGCGAACGGGATCAGGCTGGCATCGTCCAGGCTCTCGGTTGTCTGGTGCATGAGGCAGTATTCGACCGCCAGCCAAAGCCCCAGCACACCCAATAGATTCAACGCCATCTCGATCATGTCAGGCTCCTTGCCTCAGGCAAACTGCGCTTCAAGGTCGGCCACCTTCACATCCGACACCCGTACCGTGCGCCACACGTTGTAGGCCATCAGCAGCATGCCGCTGAGGAAACACACCCCCCCGGCGAAACGCACCACGAACCCCGGATGGCTGGCCTGCAAGGCTTCGACGAAGGAGTAGGTCAGCGTGCCATCGTCGTTGATCGCGCGCCACATCAGGCCCTGGGTGATGCCGTTGACCCACATCGAGGCGATGTACAGCACGGTGCCGATGGTCGCCAGCCAGAAGTGCAGGTTGATCAGCGGCACGCTGTGCATCTGCGTGCGGCCGAAGACTTTCGGGACCATGTGGTAGATGGCGCCGAAGGTGATCATCGCCACCCAGCCGAGGGCTCCGGCGTGCACGTGGCCGATGGTCCAGTCGGTGTAGTGGGAGAGGGCATTCACCGTTTTGATCGCCATCATCGGCCCTTCGAACGTCGACATACCGTAGAAGGCCAATGACAGCACCAGAAACCGCAGGATCGGGTCGGTGCGCAACTTATGCCAGGCACCCGACAGCGTCATCATGCCGTTGATCATCCCGCCCCAACTGGGCGCCAGCAAAATCAGCGACATCGCCATGCCCAGCGACTGCGCCCAGTCCGGCAGCGCGGTGTAGTGCAAGTGGTGGGGACCTGCCCAGATGTACAGGGTGATCAGCGCCCAGAAGTGCACGATCGACAGGCGATAGGAGTAGATCGGACGCTCGGCCTGTTTCGGCACGAAGTAGTACATCATCCCCAGGAAGCCTGTGGTCAGGAAAAAACCCACTGCGTTGTGCCCGTACCACCACTGCACCATGGCGTCGGTGGCCCCGGAATACACCGGGTACGACTTGAACCAGTCCACCGGAATCGATAGGTGATTAACCACGTGCAACATGGCGATCACCACGATGAACGCACCAAAAAACCAGTTGCCGACGTAGATGTGTCTGGTCTTGCGTTGCACCACGGTGGTGAAGAACACGATGGCATAAGCGACCCACACCACCGTCATCCATACCGCGCCGGAGAACTCGATCTCGGCGTATTCCTTGGTGGTGGTGTAGCCCAGCGGCAGGCTGATCAGCATCACCACGATCACCGATTGCCAGCCCCAGAAGGTGAACGCGGCGAGCTTGTCGGAGTACAGCCGTACCTGGCAGGTACGCTGTACCGCGTAATAGCTGGCGGCGAATTGCGCGCTGCCGGCGAAGCCGAAAATCACCAGGCTGGTGTGCAGCGGGCGCAAGCGGCCAAAGGTGGTCCATGGCAGGTCGAGGTTCATCTCGGGCCATACCAGTTGCGAGGCGATCCATACCCCCATCGCCATCCCGACGACACCCCATACCACGGTTGCCACGACGAATTGGCGGACCACCTTGTAGTTATAGGCCTGTCCGATTGTTGCTGTGCTCATGGTCAGTTCTTCCACGGTTGCAAAGACTTGCCAGGCCACCCGGTCTGGCATGCCATGAACTGTAGGAACCCTGCCGGAAACAAAACAGTCTCAGGAAACTTTCATTTATACGGATCAGATGCGGGGCACGCCTGCGGCCATCAGTCGCGTCCTGATACGGTTTTTTAGTGTTTAGCTGAATCTGTAACACGCTGCGCTGCTGCCGCATAGTTGCACCCCAAGAACGAGCCGCAGAGTTCGATCCACCGCAACTCCTGTGGGAGCGGCCTGTGGCGAGGGGGCTTGTCCCCGTTGGGTTGCGAAGCAGCCCCAAAATCTCTGATACACCGAAGATCTTGTGAGTGCTACGCACTCAAACGGGGGCAAGCCCCCTCGCCACAGGAGCTTCCACAGGTTCTGCGCAACATTCCTGATGAGGTGGCAGCTACATGTATCAGTACGACGACTATGACCGGGCCCTGGTGTTCGAGCGTGTTGCGCAGTTTCGCGATCAGGTCGAACGTTTCATGGCCGGTGAGTTAAGCGAAGAAGAGTTCCTGCCTTTGCGTTTGCAGAACGGCCTGTACCTGCAAAAGCATGCCTACATGCTGCGCGTGGCGATTCCCTACGGCACGCTGAGCGCCAGGCAAATGCGCACGCTGGCGAGCATTGCCCGGGACTACGATCGTGGTTACGGCCACTTCACCACCCGGCAGAACATGCAGTTCAACTGGATTGAACTGGCCCAGGTGCCGGACATCCTCGAACGCCTGGCCCAAGTGGAAATGCATGCGATCCAGACCTCCGGCAACTGCGTGCGCAACATCACCACCGAAGCCTTCGCCGGGGTCGCGGCGGACGAACTGATGGACCCGCGTCCGCTGGCGGAGATCCTGCGGCAATGGTCGACCATCAACCCGGAATTCCTGTTTCTGCCGCGCAAGTTCAAGATCGCCATCTGCTCGGCGAAGCAGGACCGCGCGGCCATCATGATGCATGACATCGGCCTTTATCTTTATCGCGACGACAGTGGGCAAATGCTCTTGCGGGTGATCGTTGGCGGCGGCTTGGGGCGTACGCCGATCCTCGGTTTGCAGATCCGCGAAGGCTTGCCGTGGCAGCACCTGCTGTCCTACGTCGAAGCGGTGTTGCGGGTCTATAACCGTCACGGGCGGCGCGATAACAAGTACAAGGCGCGGATCAAGATTCTGGTCAAGGCGCTGGGTATCGAAGCGTTCGCCAAAGAAGTGGAGGAGGAGTGGCAGCACCTCAAGGACGGTCCGGCGCAGTTGACCGACGTCGAGTATGAGCGCGTCGCCAGTGCCTTCGTGCCACCCGATTACCGTTCACTGGCCGGCACCGACCTGGACTTCGGCACGCGCCTGGCCGAGCACCCGGCGTTCGCCCGTTGGGTGACGCGCAGCGTTCAGCCGCACAAGGTGCCGGGTTACGCCAGCGTGGCGCTGTCGACCAAACCGGGCATCGCCTCGCCGCCGGGGGATGTCACGGCCGAGCAAATGGACGCGGTGGCGCAATGGTCCGAGCAGTTTGGTTTCGGCGAAATCCGCATCGCCCATGAACAGAACATCGTCCTGCCCGACGTGCCCAAGGCCGACCTTTACGCGCTATGGTGCCTGGCCTGCGAGCAAGGCCTGGGGAGTGCCAATATCGGTTTGCTGACTGACATCATCGCTTGCCCCGGCGGCGACTTCTGCGCCCTGGCCAACGCCAAGTCGATCCCCATCGCGCAAGCGATTCAGGCGCGTTTCGACGATCTGGATTACCTGCATGACCTGGGTGACATCAGCCTGAACATCTCCGGCTGCATGAACGCCTGCGGCCACCACCACATCGGCAACATCGGCATCCTTGGCGTCGACAAGAACGGCAGCGAGTGGTACCAGATCACCCTCGGCGGCGCCCAGGGCAAGGACAGCGCGTTGGGCAAGGTCATCGGCCCGTCCTTCAGTGCCGCCGAAGTGCCCGATGTGATTGAGCGGATCATCGGCACGTTCGTGCGCTACCGCGAGAGCGAAGAACTGTTCGTCGATACCCTGGCACGCATCGGTCTGGAGCCATTCAAGGAGCGGGTTTATCCGAAGGTGCTGGAGGTGTCGGCATGAACAATCTGCTGCGTTTGCGAGAGGGCGGTGCCGAGTGGGTGCGCGATGACCCGTGGCAGTTGATTCGTGAAACGACCGGTGAACTGCCGGCCGGACCGCTGATCCTGCCGTTACCCCAGTGGCTGGCCCTTAACGCCGACACCACAACCGCGCTCGAGGGTGTCTGGCTGGGACCGGACGACGAAGTGACAAACCTGATTCCGTGGTTCCCCGACTTGCCGCTGATTGCTCTGGACTTCCCGAGTTTTCGCGACGGACGCGCCTACAGCCAGGCCTATCTGTTGCGTACGCGTTTCGGTTGGGAAGGGGAATTGCGTGCGATTGGGGATGTGCTGCGTGATCAACTCAGCCATATGCGTCAATGCGGCTTCGACAGCTTTGCCGTGCGCGAAGACAAGTCTGCCGAAGATGCGCTCAAGGGCCTGGCGGGGATGAGCGTGTTGTATGGGCGTTCGGTGATCGAGCCCAGGCCGTTGTTTCGGCGGCGTTGAAGTTTTCCCGGCGAATTTGCCCGAGCCCTTCAGTTAAGCGCAATCCTTGTGGGAGCGGGCTTGCTCGCGAAGACGGCGGCAGAATCAACATTGATGTCGCTTGACACGCCGCTTTCGCGAGCAAGCCCGCTCCCACAGGTCCTGCGTTTTAATTTACCGGCTTGGCGTTAGCCCTCTTTGCCACAAGGATCTTTTTTTGTCCGGGTATTTTTGCTTGGGCCACTGATGGCATTTTGGTAGAGTCCGCGCCTCATTAAGGAGTCGGTCAAGAAAGGAGTCTGTTTTGGGCGCGGGCAAGAAAATTTTAGGGCTGATCGCGTTGTTGCTGATGGCAGCCCTGTGGGGTAGTTATTTTTACGTGTTCAAAGAGAACCGTAACGGCCAGCTCGGGGATGCGTTCGACAGCTACGCCTGGTGCGGCACGCCGCCGGCCAGCGATAGCGGCGGGTTGGGCAAGGATCAACTGTCGCTGCGCATCACCAACAACGTTCGCGGCGAGTTCATGCTCTCGGGGGCGGTTGTCGTTTCCGAGCGCACCTTTGATCGCTACGACCTGGGCCGCAACGAACTGCGGCTGCGCATGGAGCCGCTGCAGTGGTCCTACGGCGTTGCGCCGATTTTCATGGAACAGGTCAAGATCAAACCCCTGAGCCGTAACCTGTCTTCGGTCAACAAAAGTGCCTACGCCGAACTTGAGTCCCGGCCCATCGACGTCCAGGGGCGTGCGACCGACTTTCCGTTCGACACCTACCGCTACGGTTACAAACCGGTGTTGTACTACCTCAAGGGGAACGAGCGCGTCGACCTGCGCTTCAAAAACGTCACCACCAGCATGCAGATGTCCAACACCTTTACGCCGATCCAGAAGTACAACCGTGTCGAGTACATCAACGAGAAAAATTCGCTGATCAGTGAGCAGGACTACAAGCCCTACGGCGCCAACGAATGCGCGTTCAGCGTCGAGCGCAAGGGCTCGTTCAAGGTGATTGTGTTGCTGTTGCTGCTGGTGATGTGCCTGCCGCTGCTGCATGTGTTCTATCGCGACGAGCCGGGCATCGATTTTCTCGCCACGCTGGTGAGTATCGGGGCGATCCGGGTGTTCCTGGTGGGGCCGTTGAACGACTTTCAGCTGTACACCATCGACTTCCTGTTCGGTGCGGTGATTATCCTGGTGGGTACGGTGTCGTTGATCAAGGCAATGCGGGCCAATAGTCGACGGGAGTTGGCAGCGAAAAGCGGGTCTTCGTGGTGATTGCCGCGACCGTGGCGAGAGCTGAAAATTGTGATTTTCGATACAAAAACGCCGGGCATTAGCTATACCTGTAACTCTCGTAGGCAATACCGTTGCCGTCCTTCTGACAGGAGTTAAAGCATGAAGCTTGCGTTAATGATGAGCACACTGTGCATCGCCTCGATCGGGGTGGTGGGTTGCGCCAGCAAAGTCGTCGAGCCAGGCCAGTACTCTGGCTTTCTCAAGGACTACAGTCAGCTCAAGGAAGCCAAGTCGCCATCGGGCGCCGTGGTGATGCGCTGGGTCGATCCCAAGCTCGACGTCAACAAATACACCAGTGCCTACATCGAACCGACTCAGCTCTATCCCAAACCGCAACCGACAGTGAAAATCCCTCAGACCACGCTGAACGGCATCACCAGCTACTACGATCAGGCGCTCAAGCGCGAACTGGGTAAATCCCTGCCACTGGCCAGCGGCCCAGGCCCAGGCGTGATTGTGGTACGTGCGGCGATCACCGCTGTCAGCAGCAAGACCGAAAGCCTCAAGCCGTATGAAGTGATCCCGATCGCTCTGGTGGCGGCGGCCGTCACCACCGCCAGCGGCGCTCGCGATCAGCAAACCGACCTGGCCACCGAAGCGGTGTTTCTTGATGGCAGCACCAACAAAGTCATCGCCCAGGTGGTGCGCAAGGGCACCGGCAAACCGTTGGAAAACGAAGCTCAGGTGATGAAGGTCGATGACGTGAAAAACGTGATCGATGGTTGGGCTTCGGACATGAATCAGTCGTTTGTAAAGTTCAAGTCCAAGTAACGCGGGATTATTGTTCGCGCAAGATCGTTCCCATACATGGGAACGATCTATCTCTTTGGCTATCCCCCCTGGATATCGGCCGGTGCGACGGTGAGCGCAATCGGCGTCGCATGACTTTGCATTGTCTGGGCACCGACGCCACAACTGGCGAAAAGCGCCATCAGGCTGAATCCCGCGACGCGAAGCAAACCTTTCATAGATGTTTCCTCATTTTCCGAAGATGACATTCGGTCTGGCCAATAGCGTGAACGGTGGCTGGTCATTGCCGCCAAAACCAGGGGATGCAGTGGTCGTTTCTCAAGTGAAGGCCCTTTTTTACTCTAGCAGCTGGTTGTCGCGTCAACCGTCTGATCGTGCTGCTCTTTTATCGAACTCATCCTTTTGATGTGTCGGCTTGGTGGCCGATCCTTCGATATAAATCCCATCCGATAACTATGTACCGCACCTGACCACTGCTCCATCGACATGCTGTGCCCTACAGACAAGGAGTGACTGTATGGCACAACAAATACATAACGATGGATCGTCAGGAAGTGTCGTCATCAGGTCGGGACCGCCCGCTTCGAGTGGTGGTTCTGGCGGTGGTTTTGGCGGTGGCGGAGGGGTTTCAGGCGGGTTCGGTAAAACCAGCAAGAACAAGCAAAAGGCCCGAAGGCGGGCCATAGAAGCGGATCGTCAGAAAAAGCAAAAAGAGCGCGAGCAGGCCGAGGCGGCTCAAGCCCAGGCTCAGGAACAGGCCCGTGTTCAGGCCCTTCACCAGTTTCTTGCGGGGCTGGCGCAGCGTCATGACGCCATCAGAGCCGAGGTGGATCGTCGCTTTGCCGACAAGGCCGGTCAACTCGCGTCATCTCTCGAACACGAAATATCGGCTGCGCGACGGCCACCCAATAGCGACTCGAGCGAACGCTGGCAGCTTTATCTGATAACCAAGGAAAAAAACGAGATCGACGGGCTTACCACCCGTAAAACTGCCGAGCTCAATGCAAAAAACGCGGTTGCTCGGTCCTTCGATGGACACGATCCATTCGCCCGCACCTCGAACGATTACCTGACGCGACTGGGGCAGTTTGGTCAGGCACTCAATGACGGCCATCAGATATGGGAAAACGCCTATAACGCGGCCCATGAAGTCCGATTGCTGACATCGCAAATCAATGCGCTCACGGACAAATCCAATGCGCTGGCAAGGCATCATGCCGAGCAGACAGTCGTCTGGCGCGAAAGGGAAGCCGTGTGGGAGGCCCAGCGTCAGTACGCCGAGCAGCGTGAAGCACGGGTTCGCTTCAAGCAGCAAGCCGATGAAGATGTACGGGTTGAACGGGTCAGGCAGGCTAACACGCTGACTATTCCCGTTACCTCGGTTGCCGCTGGCGGGATGGTTTTGACGCGTGACGGCGCATTCGTGGCGCGGCAAGCGGCGGCAGTGCTTGAGGCGGCGGTACAGTCTGCCGTCAGCACCCTCATCGATTTCGGACGCATTGCCGCAAAAACGGGGCCGGTGTTCGTCACCGCGATGGTGTACTCGCCCACCCTCGGCAACAGTGAGTTGAGCGTCGAGCAACGTCGGCGTTTGTTCCAGGCTGTCGCCATTCCCGCGCAAGCGCTGGGGCTTTCCGATGGTCGAGCACTGCAATCGATTGCTGATTCCGGTGGCTCGGTGGAGGCGGCATACCGGCTCAAACCCGAAGCCGTGTCAGAGGGCACCGCCATCATTGCTGTCGCTACCGGCGATGAGATTGATGCTGATGTGCCGGTCATCAATGCGGTACTCGACCCGCTGACCGGGTTCTACAACGCAAAGATCCCCGGATTCCCGACCAGGCACCTTCAATTCGCGCCGGGCGCTGCCGCTCAGGCTGCCACGACGAGCCAGGCGGGGCTGGCGAAGTTGACGCCGCAGATCCAGCACATCCCGGTAGGTGTCGACCTGCGCATTCAGGACTGCATTGTTTGCGTACCAGGCTTACCACCGACTTACCTGTCCTTCAATCAGCCACCCATGGGTTCGGGTGTCGTCACTGGGAGCGGTCAACCGGCCACGGCTGACTGGTGGAAAACGGCACGCAAGGTGACAGGCGCCGCCATTCCGACACAGATCGGCGATCAGTTTAGAGGTCGCGAAATCAACTCGTTCGGCGCTTTTGACGAGACGCTGTGGCGAACGTTGGGCGAGCATCCGGCGCTCACGGCCCAGTTCGATGAGGTCAATAAAAAACGCATCGAACAAGGTTTTGCACCCTATGCGCCAAAAAGCACTTGGGTTGGTGAACGGCGTGAATTCGAGCTGCGTTATCAAGAGCTTGCGGAGTTGGGTGAAACCCCCTTCAACCTCGACAAAATCAGCATCACCACGCCGCAAAGCACCCACGGACAGTTGGGGATCACCCCTGCGGTTCTGCCTTGGCCGATTAACCCCGTTGGCGTCGGAACCTGGACACCTCTCGTTCCGCCGGGTATCGAACACCTCGATCCTACAACCTCACCGGTTACACCGTCGATTCCAGCGGTTTATCCCGGCACCCCGGTCATCCCGGTCCTACCGCAAAACGAGACCTTTCCGGCTGTTGACGAAGGGCAGATCGGTGCCAGTATTCCTGGGTATCCGGCGGATATGGAGTTGCCCTCGTCGGATGTGTTGTTTCTGGATCGGCGGGATGATCCGGGGGTTGCTACGGGGGTTGGGCAGACGGTTACAGGGATTTGGTTGGGGGAGGCTGCAAGAGCAGAGGGTGCGGCGGTTCCTGTCCAGATTGCGGATCAGCTAAGGGGGAGGGAGTTTGCCAATTTTCATCGGTTCAGGCGGGCGTTTTGGAGGACTGTTGCGGCGGATACGACATTGAATCACCAGTTTAGTGCTCACAATTTGAACAGAATGCGCGAGGGGCTCTCTCCGTACCCGCCGTTAGCTGACCAAAGCGGCGGACGCAAAACGTTCGAACTTCATCATGATGTTGAAGTTTCAAAAGGTGGGGAGGTCTACGGCTTGGACAACATATCGGTAATGACTCCAAAACGTCATATTCAACTGCACAAAGGGAATGGCAATCATGATTTTTAAAGAGAGGCTGGAGGACTACACAGAAGCGGAGTTTTTATCTTTTTTGGAGGAGTTTTCCAATCAATCAAGTGGTTTGAAAGGGCAGGCGTTGGAGGATTACAGGGACAGACTCCTCACGCATTTTGAACGTGTCACTGAGCATCCAGGCCGTTCAGACGTCATCTTCTACCCCAAAGAAGGCCAGGAAGACAGTCCTGAGGGCATCCTGAAAGAAGTCAAAGAATGGCGTGCACGTAATAACAAGCCCGGCTTCAAACCAGAGTAACTGCACTGATCTAAACGCAAACAATTCACACGCATCTGCTCATCACAATATGAGCAGATGTCGTTACCTGGGCAGTTGTGCGCCAGAAACAAGGAAGCAATAAAGATGGAACTAAAAACAACACTCAAGTATTACACCGAACCGGAATTCCAGGCTCTGGTCGACAGGATCTGGGCTGTCGATTTACCGAAAACGGACCACGATCAATTGATCAATCATTTCGACCGCATCGCCGGTCACCCCAAAGGTGCGGACCTGCTGTTTTATCCGCCAGAGGCTAGCTACAACGCCTACTCATCCGGCTCGGTCGTGTATTACGTCAAAGGCTGGCACCACAAACAGGGCAGTGCTGCGTTCAAGGGGGAAAGTATTCCCGTCCCCAAACCTGTTGCGACAGGGCCCAAAGCGCCGTTGACCCTGGCGCAGATGACGCAGCGGCGTATTGCACACAACCTGGCTGACGTACAAAAAGTCGCTGTAGATCTGACGGTCTCCGAGCGAGCGGCAGAAGCGGCACTTACTGTGTTCGAGCAACGAATAAAGCACCTGCGTCAACGACAGAGCGCACACGTGGACATCCGTGAGCGTGAAGCGGACATCCGTGCCCTGGAGGCTTCTGAACTTGAAGCGCGTCTGGCAGCCCACCGGTACGAATTCTGGAAAATGCGCATCGAGTTCAAACGAGACAGCGCCCACCGTGAACTGCCCTACGCCGGATCCGAACACGCGCAGTGGCAGAGCATCGCCCAGCAGATCAACGCCACTTACGACCGTTATCTGACGAAATTGAATGAGATCAATCAACGCCTCCGCGGCTTTCAAGTGGACGCTGAAACGTTGCTGGTGACGGCGCAAACACAACTCGTCGATCAGCGTTATCAGCAGGGAACAGGGCCGACTCAGACGTCCGGGCTGCTTTTTGCACCGCTCGCCTTTGCCAATGCGCGACCGGGTATTTTCCTCGATGGCGGCCTTTCGCAACCCTTGGAGACCCATCGGGTTGCGCTGCAAAAAGCCATGCGTTCGGCGGTGGCGGAGTTTACCTGGCAGATCACCTCGGGAACCGATGAGCATCAAGGTCAATACGCAGCCGTTCTGCAATTCGATTTTTCCAGTCGGGCCGAAGTGGGGAAGTATGGGATCAGCGTTCCTCTGTCCGAGTTGCTTCCGACCGAGGGCCAGGATTGGCAAAGCCTGGCTGCGTCTGGCGCTGAGGTCGATCTTCCGTTCCGGTTGAGCAGCGGTATGTACACTGTTGCGCCAGGAACGATGTCTCGAGGTCTGAGAGAAATAAAGACATTGTGCCAGGTGGCTCTCACGCCCACTAATGGCAGCACGTTGTCGCCCGGAGTAAGGGTACGGGCCGCCGTCTGGAGCGAGCCGCTGAAGACCTACTGTTTCACCGCTGACGGGCCAGTCCCGGAGACCGTGAGCTGGAGCGCTCCGGCTCCCTTTGCAAGCACGTCGACCCTGGCGCCGGCCGCCGAGTATCGGCTGGGGTTCCTGCGGTCTTCGCCTGTGCCCTTGCTTGAGTCCTTCAGCGACATGGCGGCGATTCGTTTCGATGACTATATCGTCGTCTTCCCGCCTGCGTCTGGCCTGGACCCGCTTTACCTCATGTTCAGAGACCGGCGCGAATATCCCGAAATGACCATGGGTCAAGCAAAACCCTAGCGTGACTTTGCGCTAACGCAGCGACTAATAAGTATCCGCCAAACAAAGGAATGTTTACCGTCTATGCCTGTTCTGGAACTTACCACCCTGATCCCCAACCGCACGCCCGAGCTGGTCCTCGAGTTTTGCCTGGAAGGTCTCAACGCTCCGAAGATCTTTGTGGAGCGAGTCACACTGTTGAGCGACGTCGACCTAAGTAATCTGCGCATCGAAGCCGGCCATCAATTCCACTTTCGGCACTGGATGTTTAACGTCATACCTTTGAGTTGGACGGTGGTGATCCGTGAGGTTGGCCATCACCATTTCATCGATGAAATGCTTGAAGGCCCGATGGCTGTCTTTCGTCATGAGCATCGGGTCGAGGCAGCAGACGGCGGTACGCTTTACACCGACCTGGTCACTTACAAGGCGATTGGCGGCGCACCTGTGGAGTGGTTGCTGGTTAATGGCTACCTGCGCAGAATTTTTTCGGCGCGCCACCGCAATATGTTGCGCTTGCTCGGTTAAGCCGCCCATATGCGGTGTTGTGAAAGCGGGCTTGGCTCGCGAAGACAAACATCATTGTTGAATGTAGAACTGCGCGTAGGAGCTGCCGGAGGCTGCTCCTACGGTGTAAGGGGTGTGTCAGGTGTGCTTCAGTGCTTCTTCGCCTGCGCCCGCACGCGCTCTTCCTGTTCACGCAGTTCCGGGGTGAACTCGGCACCGAAATCTTCGGCCTCGAACACCTGGCGAATCTCGATCTCGGCCTCTGTACCCGGCATTGGATTCGGGCAACGCTTGACCCACTCGATCGCTTCCTCTTTTGACTTCACCTGCCACAGCCAGTAGCCGGCGATCAGCTCTTTGGTTTCGGCGAACGGGCCGTCGATCACTGTGCGTTTATCTCCCGAGAAGCGCACACGGGCACCTTTACTGCTGGGCTGCAGGCCATCGCAATCGATGAGGATGCCGGCCTTGGCCAGTTCCTCGTTGTAATTGCCCATTGCGGTCATCAGTTCTTCGCTGGGCATCACGCCGGCCTCGGAATCGGGGCTGGCTTTTACAATGATCATGAATCGCATGGTCTTGTCTCCGCTGGTTTTGAGTGACTCACTGTCTAGTCGAATGGCCATGCGCTAAATCGACAGCGCGGCCAAAGAAAGATCGCCGCAAACCTTCTGATACCCCCAGCAGGCGTTGCCCATGGCTGTGATCTCTTTCTATTGACCTCTTGGGGGACGCTGAAGATCAATAAATCGAAGCCTTCGCGCGATAGGTTGCAGTTGCCGGGCTGGTCTCTCTCGGGCTCATGACAATTTGTGTTTTTGCATAGGTCGTCAGTCAATTTCGTGGTTAACTTCGACCTCGTCAAAATTCTCCACATCAACGTTCAGAAGGACTCCGTTCATGGCTCAAGTCACTCTTAAAGGCAACCCGGTTCAAGTCAACGGCCAATTGCCACAAGCCGGTTCCCAGGCGCCAGCCTTTTCCCTGGTCGCCGGCAATCTGTCCGACGTGACCCTGGCGAGCTTCGCCGGCAAGCGCAAAGTGCTGAACATCTTCCCAAGCATCGACACCCCGACCTGCGCCACCTCGGTGCGCAAGTTCAACGCCCAGGCCAATGACGTGGCCAACACCGTGGTGCTGTGCATCTCCGCCGACCTGCCGTTCGCTCAAGCCCGCTTCTGCGGCGCCGAAGGCCTGGAAAACGTGCAGAACCTGTCGACCCTGCGCGGTGCCGAGTTCAAGGAAAACTACGGCGTAGCCATTGCCGATGGTCCACTCAAAGGCCTGACCGCCCGTGCCGTTGTGGTTCTGGACGAAAACGACAAGGTCCTGCATAGCGAACTGGTCAAGGAAATCGCTGAAGAACCGAACTACGACGCAGCGCTCGCCGTTCTGAAGTAAGAGAAGTCGTTACAATTGTTAACGGCCTGGCCCTGTCCAGGCCGTTTTCATTTGTGCTTCAGTGTTTTAGCTATACCTCCTGTTCCGTAAGCCAAAGGTAAATTGCCGGTAAAGGCGCTTTGCTTAATACCCGCCAGTGCTTATCGTTCAGCCTCCCGTAGAAAAAAAGCGCACGCGCCCAATGGTTGATCATTCCATGCAATCCTCCGCTTCCCGCAATCCTCGTCGCTGGCTGTTCGGCCTGCTGGTCCTGTTGGTCATCGCCGGCCTGTGCTGGAAGTTCTGGCCCGCTGGCAGCAGCCCGAAGGAGGGTGTGGGGCAGAAAGCCGTTGCCGGGCATACCGGTCGGTCGGGGGGGATGCGTCCGGGATTCGGCGGGGCGACGGGACCGGTTCCGGTGCGCGTGGCGCCGGTGGTCAAAGGCGATTTTCCGCTGTATTACAAGGCGCTGGGCACGGTCACGGCGCTGAACACCATCAATGTGCGCAGCCGCGTCGGTGGCGAACTGGTCAAGGTCTATTTCGAAGAAGGGCAGATGGTCAAGGCGGGTGACCTGCTGGCCGAGATCGACCCGCGTCCTTATCAGAATGCCTTGCTCCAGGCCGAAGGCACCTTGCTGCAGAATCAGGCGCAATTGAAAAACGCCCAGGTCGACGTCGAGCGCTATCGTGGCCTGTACCGCGAAGACAGTATCGCCAAGCAAACCCTGGACACCGCCGAAGCGCTGGTCGCCCAGTATCAGGGTACGGTCAAGACCAATCAGGCGGCGGTCAACGACGCCAAGCTCAATCTGGAATTCACCAAGATCCGCGCTCCGATCACCGGGCGTGTGGGCCTGCGGCAGCTGGACGTCGGCAACCTCGTGGCGGCCAACGACACCACGGCGCTGGTGATCATCACCCAGACCCAACCGATCAGCGTGGCCTTTACCTTGCCGGAAAACAGCCTGGACACCGTGCTGACCCGCTATCGCACCGGTGCCAAGCTGCCCGCCGAAGCCTGGGACCGTGGCGACACCCAATTGCAGGCCACCGGCGTACTGCAGAGCCTCGATAACCAGATCGACGTCACCACCGGCACCCTGAAATTCAAGGCCCGCTACGAGAACCGCGATCAAGCGCTGTTCCCGAATCAGTTCGTCAACGTGCACCTGCTGGCCGATACCCTTAAAGATGTGGTGCTTGCACCCTCGGCGGCGATCCAGTTCGGCACCAACGGCACATTCGTCTATGCCCTGGACGGCGACAAGAAGGTCACCATCCGTCAGCTGAAAGTCGGCGCCAGTGACGGGGAAAACACGGTGATTACCGAAGGCCTGGCCGTCGGCGATCGAGTGGTGCTGGAGGGCACCGACCGCCTGAAGGACGGCAGTGAAGTGGAAGTGGTCAACGACAGCAAGGATGTACCGACCACCCCGACCGAACACCTGCAAGGCAAATCGGCGGCGACTCCGGTTGAGCCGGCGGCCACCGACAAGGCGAAAAAGGGCGGCGCATGAACATCTCGCGGCTGTTCATCCTTCGCCCGGTCGCCACGACCCTGAGCATGCTGGCCATTATTCTGGCCGGTGTGATCGCTTATCGGCTGCTGCCGGTGTCGGCATTGCCCCAGGTCGATTACCCGACCATCCGCGTCATGACGCTCTATCCCGGCGCCAGCCCGGATGTCATGACCAGCGCCGTGACTGCGCCGCTGGAGCGTCAATTCGGCCAGATGCCCGGCCTGACCCAGATGGCCTCGACCAGTTCCGGTGGCGCCTCGGTGCTGACCCTGCGGTTCAGCCTCGACATCAACATGGACGTCGCCGAGCAGCAGGTGCAGGCCGCGATCAACGCCGCGACCAATTTGCTGCCCAAGGATTTGCCGGCGCCGCCGGTGTACAACAAGGTCAACCCGGCGGATACCCCGGTGCTGACCCTGGCCATCACCTCCAAAACCATGCTGTTGCCCAAGCTCAATGACTTGGTCGATACCCGCATGGCGCAGAAAATCGCCCAGATCAGCGGCGTCGGCATGGTCAGCATTGCCGGTGGTCAGCGTCAGGCGGTGCGGATCAAGGTCAACCCCGAGGCCCTGGCGGCCAACGGCCTGAACCTGTCGGACGTGCGCACCTTGATCGGCGCCTCCAACGTCAACCAGCCCAAGGGCAACTTCGACGGCCCGACCCGGGTGTCGATGCTCGACGCCAACGACCAGCTGACTTCCCCCAAGGACTACGCCAACCTGATCCTCGCTTACAAAAACGGCGCGCCGTTGCGGCTCAAGGACGTGGCGGAAATTGTCGATGGCGCCGAGAACGAACGCCTGGCGGCGTGGGCCAATGAAAACCAGGCCGTGCTGCTGAACATCCAGCGTCAACCCGGCGCCAACGTCATCGAAGTGGTCGACCGGATCAAGGCCTTGCTGCCGAGCATCACCGACAACCTGCCGGCCGGCCTCGACGTCACGGTGCTCACCGATCGCACCCAGACCATCCGCGCCTCGGTCACCGACGTGCAACACGAACTGCTGATCGCCATCGCCCTGGTGGTGATGGTCACGTTCCTGTTCCTGCGGCGGGCCAGTGCCACGATCATTCCGTCGGTGGCGGTGCCGCTGTCGTTGATCGGCACCTTCGGCGTGATGTACCTCGCCGGGTTTTCGGTCAACAACCTGACCCTGATGGCGCTGACCATCGCCACCGGTTTTGTGGTGGACGATGCGATCGTCATGCTGGAGAACATTTCCCGCTTCATCGAAGAGGGCGACAGCCCGCTGCAAGCGGCGCTCAAGGGTGCCAAGCAGATCGGCTTCACCCTGATTTCCCTGACCCTGTCGTTGATCGCGGTGCTGATTCCGCTGCTGTTCATGGCCGACGTGGTGGGGCGCTTGTTCCGCGAGTTCGCGATCACGTTGGCGGTGGCGATTCTGATTTCCCTGGTGGTGTCCCTGACCCTAACGCCGATGATGTGCGCGCGGTTGCTCAAGCGTGAGCCCAAGGAAAAAGATCAGGGCTGGTTCTACCGCTCCAGTGGAGCGACCATCGACTGGATGATCGCCGCCTACGGGCGCAAGTTGCAGTGGGTGCTCAAGCATCAGCCGCTGACCTTGCTGGTGGCCATCGGCACGCTGGCATTGACCGTGTTCCTGTACATGGTGGTGCCCAAGGGTTTCTTCCCGGTGCAGGACACCGGGGTGATCCAGGGTATTTCCGAGGCGCCGCAGTCGATTTCCTTCGCGGCGATGAGCGAGCGTCAGCAGCAACTGGCCAAGGTGATTCTGGCTGACCCCGCGGTCGAGAGCCTGTCGTCCTACATCGGGGTCGACGGTGATAACTCGACGCTCAACAGCGGTCGCCTGCTGATCAACCTCAAGTCCCACAGCCACCGCGACCTGAGCGCGACCCAAGTCATTGCCCGCCTGCAACCGGAGCTGGACAAGCTGGTCGGCATTCGCCTGTTCATGCAGCCGGTGCAGGACCTGACCATCGAAGATCGGGTCAGCCGTACGCAGTACCAGTTCAGCATGTCGTCGCCGGATGCCGAGTTGCTTAGCCTGTGGAGCGAGCGTCTGGTCGAAGCCCTGGCGCAACGGCCGGAACTGACCGATGTCGCCAGCGATTTGCAGGACAAGGGCTTGCAGGTTTATCTGGTGATCGACCGCGATGCGGCGTCGCGGGTCGGCGTGTCGGTGGCGAACATCACCGACGCGCTGTATGACGCCTTCGGCCAGCGGCAGATTTCCACCATTTACACCCAGGCCAGCCAGTACCGCGTGGTGCTGCAATCGCAGTCCGGCGAGAAGATCGGCCCCGATGCGCTGAACCAGATTCACGTCAAGACCACCGATGGCGGACAAGTGCGTCTGTCCAGCCTGGCGCATGTCGAGGAGCGTCAGGCGCAACTGGCGATCACCCACATCGGCCAGTTTCCGGCGGTGATGATGTCGTTCAACCTGGCGCCCGGCGTGGCGTTGGGGCATGCGGTGCAGATCATCGATCAGGTGCAGAAAGACATCGGCATGCCGATTGGCGTGCAGACCCAGTTCCAGGGCGCGGCCGAAGCGTTCCAGGCATCGCTGTCGAGCACCTTGCTGCTGATCCTGGCGGCGGTGGTGACCATGTACATCGTGCTCGGCGTGCTCTACGAGAGCTATATCCATCCGATCACCATCCTCTCGACCTTGCCCTCGGCGGCGGTCGGCGCCTTGCTGGCGCTGCTGTTGAGCGGTAATGACCTGGGGATGATCGCGATCATCGGCATCATCTTGCTGATTGGTATCGTGAAAAAGAACGCGATCATGATGATCGACTTCGCCCTCGAGGCTGAACGTAATCAAGGCATGGACCCGCAGGCTGCGATCTATCAGGCGGCGCTGTTGCGTTTCCGGCCGATTCTGATGACCACCCTGGCGGCATTGTTCGGCGCGGTGCCACTGATGCTCGCCACCGGTTCCGGCGCGGAGTTGCGCCAGCCTTTGGGTCTGGTGATGGTCGGTGGCTTGCTGGTGAGTCAGGTGCTGACGCTGTTCACCACGCCTGTCATCTACTTGTACTTCGACCGCCTCGGGCGGCGCTGGGGCCGTAAGGCCCAGTCCGTGGACCCGGTAGAACAGCCATGAACCTGTCCGGACCTTTCATCAGGCGCCCGGTCGCGACGATGTTGCTGAGCCTGGCGATCATGTTGCTGGGCGGCGTGAGCTTCGGCCTGTTGCCGGTATCGCCGTTGCCGCAGATGGATTTCCCGGTGATCGTGGTCCAGGCGAGCCTGCCCGGTGCGAGCCCGGAGGTCATGGCTTCCACCGTGGCGACGCCGCTGGAGCGTTCCTTCGGCGCGATCGCCGGGGTCAACACCATGAGCAGCCGTTCCAGCCAGGGCTCGACCCGGGTGATTCTGCAGTTCGACCTGGACCGCGACATCAACGGCGCGGCGCGGGAAGTGCAGGCGGCGATCAACGCCTCGCGCAACCTGCTGCCGAGCGGGATGCGCAGCATGCCGACCTACAAGAAGGTCAACCCATCGCAAGCGCCGATCATGGTGCTGTCGCTGACCTCGGATGTGCTGGAAAAAGGCCAGCTCTACGACTTGGCCTCGACCATTCTGTCCCAGAGCCTGTCCCAGGTGCAGGGCGTGGGTGAAGTGCAGATCGGCGGCAGTTCGTTGCCGGCGGTGCGCATCGAGCTCGAACCCCAGGCGCTCAACCAGTACGGCGTGGCACTGGACGATGTGCGCACCACCGTCGCCAACGCCAACGTGCGCCGGCCCAAGGGCTCGGTCGAAGACAGCCAGCGGCTGTGGCAGGTGCAGGCCAACGACCAGCTGGAAAAAGCCAAGGATTACGAGTCGCTGATCATTCACTACGCGGACGGCGCGGCCCTGCGCCTGAAGGATGTGGCCAAGGTCAGCGACAGCGTCGAAGACCGCTACAACAGCGGGTTCTTCAATGACGACGCAGCGGTGTTGCTGGTGATCAACCGCCAGGCCGGCGCCAACATCATCGAGACGGTCAACGAGATCAAGGCGCAATTGCCGGCGTTGCAGGCGGTGCTGCCGGCCAGCGTCAAGCTGAACCTGGCGATGGACCGCTCACCGGTGATCAAGGCCACCCTGCACGAAGCGGAAATGACCCTGTTGATCGCCGTGGCGCTGGTGATTCTGGTGGTGTTCCTGTTCCTCGGTAACTTTCGCGCCTCGCTGATTCCAACCCTGGCGGTGCCGGTGTCACTGGTGGGCACGTTCGCGGTGATGTACCTCTACGGCTTCTCCCTGAACAACCTGTCGCTGATGGCGCTGATTCTGGCCACCGGGCTGGTGGTGGACGACGCCATCGTGGTGCTGGAGAACATTTCCCGGCACATCGACAAAGGCGTGCCACCGATGAAGGCCGCCTACCTCGGGGCGCAGGAAGTCGGCTTCACGCTGCTGTCGATGAACGTTTCGCTGGTGGCGGTGTTCCTGTCGATCCTGTTCATGGGCGGGATCATCGAAAGCCTGTTCCGCGAGTTTTCCATCACCCTGGCGGCGGCCATCGTGGTGTCGTTGCTGGTGTCGCTGACGCTGACGCCGATGCTCTGCGCCCGCTGGCTCAAGCCACATACGCCGGGGCAGGAAAACCGTCTGCAACGCTGGAGCCAGCGGGCCAACGACTGGATGGTTGGCAAATACGCCACCAGCCTCGACTGGGTGCTGCGTCATCGCCGACTGACCTTGCTCAGTCTATTCGTGACGATTGGCGTGAACATTGCGCTGTATGTTGTTGTTCCTAAAACATTTATGCCGCAGCAGGATACCGGCCAGCTGATCGGTTTCGTACGTGGCGATAATGGCCTGTCGTTCAGCGTGATGCAGCCGAAGATGGAAACCTTCCGCCGCGCCGTGCTCAAGGACGACGCGGTGCAAAGCGTTGCAGGGTTCATCGGTGGCAACAACGGCACCAATAACGCATTCATGCTGGTGCGGCTCAAGCCGATCAAGGAGCGCAACCTGTCCGCGCAGAAAGTCATCGAGCGTTTGCGCAAGGAAATGCCCAAGGTGCCCGGTGCGCAACTGATGCTGATGGCCGACCAGGACCTGCAATTTGGCGGCGGTCGCGAGCAGACCACCTCGCAGTATTCCTACATCCTGCAAAGTGGCGATCTCGGCGCGTTGCGCGAGTGGTATCCGAAAGTCGTTGCCGCCTTCAAGGCCCTGCCGGAGTTGACGGCAATTGACGCCCGCGAAGGCCGTGGCGCCCAGCAAGTGACGCTGATTGTCGATCGCGATCAGGCTAAGCGGCTGGGCGTGGACATGAATATGGTCACGGCAGTGCTGAACAACGCCTATAGCCAGAGGCAGATTTCGACGATCTATGACAGCCTCAACCAGTATCAGGTGGTGATGGAGGTCAATCCGAAATACGCCCAGGACCCGGTCACCCTGAATCAGGTCAAAGTGATCACCGCCGACGGCGCGCGGATTCCGTTGTCGACCATTGCCCATTACGAAAGCAGTCTGGAAAACGACCGGGTCAGCCACGAAGGCCAGTTCGCTTCGGAAAGCATTGCCTTCGACATGGCCGACGGAGTGACGGTGGAGCAGGGCTCGGCGGCCATCGAACGGGCGATTGCCAAGGTTGGCCTGCCGGAAGACGTGATCTCGAAAATGGCCGGCACCGCCGATGCCTTCGCCGCCGCCCAGAAGAGCCAGCCGTGGATGATTCTCGGCGCGCTGGTGGCGGTGTATCTGGTACTGGGGGTGCTGTATGAAAGCTACATTCATCCGCTGACCATTCTTTCGACCTTGCCGTCGGCCGGGGTCGGCGCACTGCTGTCGATCTATGTGCTGGGCGGTGAGTTCAGCCTGATCTCCTTGTTGGGACTGTTCCTGTTGATTGGCGTGGTGAAGAAAAACGCCATTCTGATGATCGACCTGGCGCTGCAACTGGAACGGCACCAAGGCCTGGAGCCGCTGGAATCGATCCGCAGCGCTTGCCTGCAACGGCTGCGGCCGATTCTGATGACGACTCTGGCGGCGATCCTCGGGGCCTTGCCGTTGCTGCTGAGCCGTGCCGAAGGGGCGGAAATGCGTCAGCCGCTGGGCCTGACCATCATCGGCGGGCTGGTCTTCAGCCAGGTGCTGACCCTTTACACCACCCCGGTGGTTTACCTCTATCTCGACAAACTGCGCCATCGTTTCAACCGCTGGCGTGGGGTGCGTACCGATGCTGCTCTGGAAACTCCGCTATGACTGACCGTTCGCTTCTCAACCTGGCTGCACCGCTGATCACGGCCCGAGGCTCGCGTTTGCTGAGCCTGTCGCTGTGCGTGGCGATGCTCAGCGCCTGCGCCATCGGCCCGGATTACCAGCGCCCGCCAGCCGCCACACCGGCGCAGTACAAAGAGGCGGCCGGCTGGCGTCAGGCCAACCCCAGCGATTCGTTGGCGCGTGGTGCCTGGTGGGAGCTGTATGGCGATCAGCAGCTCAACGGCCTGATCGAAAAGCTCAACAGCGCCAACCAGACCGTTGCCCAGTCCGAGGCCCAGTACCGTCAGGCCCAGGCTTTGGTGCGCAGTGCCCGGGGGGCATTTTTCCCGACGGTGGACCTGACCGTCAGCAAGAACCGCTCCAGCCAGGGTACCGGCAGCAGCAGTTCGAGCCTGAGCAGTTCGTCCAGCGGCATCCGTGACACTTACTCGGCACAGGCCGGGGTCAGTTGGGAAGCCGACATCTGGGGCAAATTACGTCGAGGCCTGGAAGCCGACACGGCCAACGCCCAGGCGAGTTTTGCCGATCTGGCGGCGATGCGCCTGAGCCAGCAATCGGAATTGGTGCAGAACTACCTGCAACTTCGGGTGATCGATGAGCAGAAACGCCTGCTGGAAGCGACAGTCGAGGCCTATCAGCGCTCGTTGAAAATGACCGAAAACCAGTACCGCGCCGGAGTTTCCGGCAAGGATGCGGTGGCCCAGGCCACCACTCAGCTCAAAACCACCCAGGCGGAAATGGTCGACCTGATCTGGCAGCGCGCGCAGTTCGAGAATGCCATCGCCGTGCTGATCGGCCTGCCGCCGGCCGAATTCAGCCTGGCCGAAACCCCAGACATCCCGGCGCTGCCCCAGGTGCCGCTGAGCTTGCCTTCGCAGCTGCTGGAACGGCGCCCGGACATCGCCTCCGCCGAACGCTCGGTGATGGCCGCCAACGCCAACATCGGCGTGGCGAAGGCGGCCTACTACCCGGACCTGACCCTGAGCATGAACGGCGGCTATAGCAGCAGCACGTATGCCAACTGGATCAGCCTGCCGAACCGTTTCTGGTCGGTCGGCCCACAACTGGCCATGACCCTGTTCGACGGTGGCCAGCGCTCGGCGGAAGTCGACCGCAGTGAAGCGGCCTACGACGAGACTGTCGCCAAATACCGCCAGACCGTGCTCGATGGCTTTCGCGAAGTGGAAAACTATCTGGTGCAGCTCAAGGTGCTGGAAGACGAGGCCAAGGTGCGCCAGGAAGCGCTGGATGCGGCGCGCGAGTCCCTTCGCTTGACCCGGAATCAGTACAAGGCCGGGTTGATTGCCTATCTGGATGTGGTGGTGGTTCAGGCCACGGCGCTGAGTAACGAGCGCAACGTGTTGAGCTTGTTGCAGAGCCGGCTGATTGCCAGCGTGCAGTTGATTGCCGCGCTGGGCGGCGGGTGGGACGGGCAGCTTCAGGTCAGCGACAAGCAATAGCACCACCCTGTGGCGAGGGGGCTTGCCCCCGTTGGGGCGCGAAGCGGCCCCCTGCATTCTTCAGATATACCGAACCGCCTTATTTTACGACTGCTGCGCAGCCGAACGGGGGCAAGCCCCCTCGCCACAGGGTCACACAAACGTTTCATCATCTTGGTGGCCTTTTGATTACTTTGTGAGTGCGTTCGTCTGCGGAATCAGTACAATCGCCGGCTTTGCTCCCCGAGAACAAATACAGTACAGCGGGGGCTGTTGCGAGAAATTTCATGCTCATCGGCAGTTATTCCCTTACGCTGGTTTTCATATCGCTCTGTGTGGCGATACTGGCTTCTTATACCGCGCTTGATCTCACCGGGCGCATCGCCACGGCCAAGGGCCGAGCGGTGCATTTATGGACAGCGGGCGGCGCTTTTGCGATGGGCATTGGCGTGTGGTCGATGCATTTCATCGGCATGCTCGCTTTCAAATTGCCAATCGACCTTGGCTACGATGCCACCCTCACGGCGCTGTCGCTGTTGATCGCGGTCCTGTCTTGCGGTTTTGCCCTGTGGCTGGTCAGCCAGCCACGTTTGCCGGTCTGGCAACTGGGGTTCGGTGCGCTGATCATGGGGGCCGGCATCAGTGCCATGCATTACACCGGCATGGCCGCCATGCGCATGCAGCCGGGCATCGATTACGATCCGACTCTGTTCGGCGCGTCGCTGCTGATCGCTGTCGGCGCGTCGGGCGCGGCATTATGGATCGCGTTCCGCCTGCGTCAGCACACGCCGTATGTTCGCCTGTTCCGTGGCGGTGCAGCCGTCATCATGGGCATTGCCATCGTCGGCATGCACTACACCGGCATGGCTGCGGCGCGTTTTGCCGACGGCAGTTTCTGTGGCGCGGCCGGCAGTGGGTTGAAGGGCGATGGCCTGGACAATCTGGTGCTGATCACCACCCTGGCGGTGTTGAGCATTGCCTTGCTGACCTCGATCCTCGATGCACGCCTGGAGGCTCGCACCGCGGATTTGGCCCACTCGCTGACCGAGGCCAATCGCGAACTCACCCAACTGGCGCTGCACGACACCCTGACCGGTTTGCCGAACCGGGTGTTGCTGGCCGATCGCATCGATCAGGCGATGTCGAGGGTGCAGGAGCAGGGCGGCTTTTTCGCGTTGATGTTCATTGATCTGGACGGCTTCAAACCGGTCAACGATGCTTTCGGGCACCACATGGGCGACCAGTTGCTGCGTGAAGTCGGCCTGCGACTGCGCGAGGATCTGCGCAGCCAGGACACCCTGGCGCGGATCGGCGGAGATGAGTTTGTGTTGCTGGTGCAACTGGGCGAGCCGAACGACGCGCTGAACCTGGCGGAGCGTCAGGTCAGGCAGATCGCACGCTCGTTCCGGGTCGCCGAGCATGACCTGCACATTTCCGCGAGCGTCGGCATTGCACTCTATCCGGGCAACGGCCAGACCGCCGAAGAATTGCTGATGAATGCCGACGCCGCGATGTACCACGCCAAAGGCGCGGGGAAAAACGGCCATCGCTTCTTCGACGCCTCGATGAACAGCAACGCGCGTAAACAGCTGCAATTGCTGCAAGACCTGCGCAATGCCGTCGATCAGCAGCAGTTCAGGCTTTATTACCAGCCAAAATTCGACGCCGGTCATGGCCGTCCGGTGGGTGCCGAGGCGTTGTTGCGCTGGGAGCACCCGACCCAGGGCATGTTGCTGCCGGACAGTTTCATCGATCTGGCGGAAAAAACCGGGCTGATCATTCCGATTGGCGAGTGGGTGCTCAACGAAGCCTGCCGTCAGATGCGCGAGTGGTATGTGCTCGGTTATACCGACTGGCGCATCGCGGTGAACCTCTCGGCCTTGCAGTTCTGCCACGCGGGGCTGGTGCAGAGCGTTGCCAAGGCCCTGGCCGCCCATCATCTGCCGGCCAACAGCCTGACCCTCGAAATCACCGAAACCACCGCCATGAGCGACGCCGATGCGAGCATGACAGTGCTGCAGGAACTGTCGGAAATGGGTGTCGACCTGTCTATCGATGACTTTGGCACCGGCTATTCGAGCTTGATGTACCTCAAGCGCCTGCCGGCCAATGAGCTGAAGATCGACCGGGGGTTCGTCCGCGATCTGGAGCACGACAGCGATGACGCGGCGATTGTCTCGGCCATCGTCGCCCTCGGCCAGGCGCTGGGTTTGCGGATCGTGGCCGAAGGGGTGGAGACCGGTGTCCAGCAGGACTTCCTGACCCAGCTGGGCTGCGACTCGCTGCAGGGTTACCTGCTCGGGCATCCGCTGCCGGCCGATCGCTTCATGGTCGACATACACCGAGCGGAACAGGTTGGGGACGTCGTACCTGTAGCAGCTGCCGAGCCCGCGAGGCTGCGTTCGGCGGCGAAGCCGTCGTAAACCCTACATGCAAGGTTGTACCGACACACCGCGATAGCCCATTTCACGACGGCTTCGCCGCCGAACGCAGCCTCGCAGGCTCGGCAGCTGCTACAAGATGTACCATGCCCCTTGATGTGGACCCATGCAAAACCGCGCAATGGCGGTTATTCTTGGCCCCGACTGCTTACGCTTGGAACGGGGGAACGCCAGCATGGATAAAGTCATCGTCATCACCGGCGGCAGCCGCGGAATCGGTGCCGCCACGGCCCTGTTGGCCGCCGAGCAGGGTTATCGGATCTGTATCAACTATCAGTCTGACGAGCAGGCGGCGCACAGTGTGCTGGAGCAAGTCCGCGCACTCGGCGCCCAAGCCATCGCCGTGCGCGCCGACGTCAGCATCGAAGACGAAGTGATCGCACTGTTTCACCGCGTGGACACCGAATTGGGTCGGGTTACCGCGCTGGTGAACAACGCCGGCACCGTCGGGCAAAAGTCGCGGATCGACGAAATGTCGGAATTCCGCATTCTGAAAATCCTCAAGACCAACGTCCTGGCGCCGATTCTCTGCGCCAAACACGCGATTTTGCGCATGTCGCCCAAACACGGCGGGCAGGGCGGCAGCATCGTCAACGTCTCCTCGGTCGCCTCGCGTTTGGGCTCACCCAACGAGTACGTGGATTACGCAGCGTCCAAAGGGGCGCTGGACAGCTTCACCATCGGTCTGTCCAAGGAAGTGGCGGGCGAGGGGATTCGCGTCAATGCCGTGCGTCCGGGTTACATCTACACCGATTTCCATGCATTGAGCGGCGATCCGGATCGGGTCAGCAAACTTGAGTCGGCGATTCCGATGGCCCGTGGTGGGCGGCCGGATGAAGTGGCGGAGGCGATTGTGTGGTTGTTGTCGGATAAGGCTTCTTATGCGACAGGGACTTTCGTCGACCTGGGTGGTGGGCGTTAACCCTTGGATTTGCTTTGTCTGTTCTGGCCTCTTCGCGGGCAAGCCATGTGACCAACACCGTTCATTGTGGGAGCGGGCTTGCCCGCGAAGAGGCCGGTACCGGCAACATCAAACCCTCAGAACGACCGCACAATCCGCCCCAACGTCTCCATCGCCTTCTCCGAATCCTCGGTCCACGGGCTGCCGTAATTCAACCGAATACAATTTCTGAACCGCTGGGTCGGTGAAAAAATCGGCCCCGGGGCGATGCTGATCCCTTGCGCCAATGCCATCTGGAACAATTTCAATGAATCCATCTGCGGCGGCAGTTCCAGCCACAGGAAGTAACCGCCGGCCGGTTGACTGACGCGGGTCTGGGCCGGGAAGTAGCGGGCGATGGCGGCGAGCATGGCACTTTGCTGTTCTTCCAGGGCGTAGCGCAGTTTGCGCAGGTGCCGGTCGTAGCCGCCGTGTTGCAGATAATCGGCGATCGCCGCCTGGGCAGGCATCGAGGCGCACAACGAGGTCATGAGTTTCAGCCGTTCGATTTTCTGCGCATAGCGCCCGGCGGCGACCCAGCCGATGCGGTAGCCGGGGGCCAGGCTCTTGGCGAACGAACCGCAGTGCATCACCAACCCTTCGGTGTCGAAGGCCTTGGCCGGTTTCGGCGCCTGTTGGCCGTAATAGAGCTCGGCGTAGACGTCGTCTTCGATCAGCGGCACCTGATGGCTGCGCAACAGCTCCACCAACTCCTGCTTCTTCGCCTCGGGCATGGTCGCGCCCATGGGGTTCTGGAAACTGGTCATGCACCAGCAGGCCTTGATCGGGTGCCGTTCCAGGGTTTGGGCGAGCACGCCGAGGTCGATACCGTCTCGCGGGTGGACGGGGATTTCCACGGCTTTGAGCTTCAGCCGTTCCAGCACTTGCAGGCTGGCGTAAAACGCCGGGGCTTCGATGGCCACCAGGTCGCCAGGTTCGGTGACGGCTTGCAGGCACAGGTTCAGCGCTTCCAGCGCGCCGTTGGTGATCAGCAGTTCTTCCATCGGCAGCATCAGCCCGCCAACCATGTAGCGCAGGGCGATTTGTCGACGCAGTTGCGGGTTGCCCGGCGACATGTCGGTGACCACCATGCGCGGGTCCATCTCCCGGGCGGCACTGGCCAGCGAGCGGGACAAGCGCTGCAGCGGGAACAGCGTGGGGCTGGGGAAGGCCGAGCCGAAGGGCACGGTGGTCGGGTCCTTGATCGAGTCCAGCACCGAGAACACCAGTTCGCTGACATCGACTTCGGTGGACTCGTTGACCTGGCTGCTGATCACCGGCTCCGAGAACGGGCTTGGCGCATGCGTATTGACGAAGTAGCCGGAACGCGGCCGGGCGCGGATCAGACCGCGGCGTTCGAGCAGGTAATAGGCCTGGAACACCGTGGACGGACTGACGCCGTAAGTCTGGCTGGCGTAGCGCACCGACGGCACCCGATGACCGGGGCCCAGGACGCCGGAGCGGATCAGTTCAGCGATGTCGTCGGCGAATTTTTCGTAGCGTTTCATCGAGTGCCCGGTTAGTGAATTGTGCATTTTGTGGCGAGGGGGCTTGTCGGAACGCCGCATCGCCCGTTCGGCTGCGCAGCAGTCGTAAAACCAGACTGCTCGATATATCTGAATAATGTAGGGGGCCGCTTCGCGACCCAACGGGGGCAAGCCCCCTCGCCACAGGACAAAGGATTGCAGTTTAAAGGCTCAACGGTTCATCGGCGCAACAAACCGGCTCTTGGCCACGCTATAGATGCCCGGTTCATCGCTGTCGACAATCTTGAAAGCGATCGCCTGTGAGCTGCTGTTCGGTCGTTCCATGGTCATCGCCACCGATACCGGTACATCGACGATCTCGCCGGGGGCCAGGCTCAGTTCGGTCTTGCCTTGCAGCTGGAAGCCGTCGCCATCGACCAGCGTCAGACGGTAATCCTGACGTTGCTGGGTCTTGTTGATGACCTTCAGGCTGTAGATGTTTTCGATCTGGCCTTCACTGTTCTCGCGGAACAGGCCACGGTCCTTGCTCACGTCCAGCGATACCATCGGCCGCTCCACCAGCGCCAGGGCGAGGGCGCCGATCATCACCAGCAGCACTGCGGTGTAACCGATCAGGCGCGGGCGCAGCAGGTGGGTCTTGCCTCCCTGCAATTGATGCTCCGAGGTGTAGCTGATCAGCCCACGGGCGTAGCCCATTTTGTCCATGATCGAATCGCAGGCGTCGATGCACGCGGCGCAACCGATGCATTCCATCTGCAAGCCGTCGCGGATGTCGATGCCGGTCGGGCAGACCTGCACACACACCTGACAGTCGATGCAATCACCCAGTCCGACCTCGGCGGGTTTCACCTCACGCTTGCGCGGGCCACGGTTTTCGCCACGGGCCACGTCGTAGGAAATGGTCAGGGTGTCCTTGTCGAACATCACGCTCTGGAACCGCGCATACGGGCACATGTGCATGCACACGGCTTCACGCAGCCAGCCGGCATTGATGTAAGTGGCACCGGTGAAAAAAAGCACCCAGAACAGGCTGACACCGCCGATTTGCAAGGTCAGCAGTTCTTCGGCCAGGGGCCGGATCGGTGTGAAGTAGCCGACAAAGGTCAGGCCGGTGAGCAGGCTGATCGCCAGCCACAAGGTATGTTTGGCCGAGCGGCGGAGCAGTTTGTTCAGGCCCCAGGGCGCGGCTTGCAGCTTGATCCGCTGGTTGCGCTCGCCTTCGGTGATCTTCTCGCACCACATGAAGATCCAGGTCCAGGAGCTCTGCGGGCAGGTGTAACCGCACCAGACCCGGCCGGCAAAAACGGTGATCGCAAACAGGCCGAACGCGGCGATGATCAGCAGCGCCGACAGCAGGATGAAATCCTGGGGCCAGAAGGTCGCGCCGAAGATATGGAATTTGCTTTCGGACAGGTCCCAGAGCACCGCCTGGCGGCCGCCCCAATTCAGCCACACCGTGCCGAAGAACAGCAGAAACAGAAACCCCGCGCCACTCATGCGAAGGGTGCGGAACAGGCCGGTGAAGCTGCGTGTGTGGATCAGGTTGTCGCTGGACTTGGCCTTCATCTTTGGACGCGAAGGCTCATTGCTTTTTATAAATGAGGCAGGTTCAACGGTTCGGACGGGGATTCTATCGCTCATGGTCTTTCGCTCATCAGCCTCCATCAGGCCTGAGCACTATGACCGGCGATCTGTTTGCATAACAGACTCAGCTAACGCAATAAAAAGCGGATCAGATGAGGTGCCGACACCCGCCTGCGACAACTTGATGCACCCGTGGCGGCGGGCCGCAAGCGCCTATGCCAAGCGCGGGTGGGGTGGGTTGATGCGGGTCAGTCAAATCACCGAATCACTGTCCGTGGCCTTCAAATGCCGGCGACCGTCCACGGCGCCTGCTACGGTCAATCCGTCGGCTTCTGCTTCGGTGATGTAGAAGCGCTGGCCGTCGAGGTCCACTGCCGACATGGATTTCTCCTCGTCGGTGATGATGGTGACATCGGGGCAAAGACGAATTTCTTCGCCGTTTTCGGTGATGAAGAAGCAGGTGTGATTTTCGATGCGCACGGTCATGGAGCAATCCTTTTTCTGCGGGTTCTTAAGGGTTAGGGCGCATTCGCCGGTCATCGTTCTGCGCAACCGATTAATGGTGGGTGGGGTCCATCGTCTAGAGGGGGCCGTTTTTCCGTTCAAATGATAGGGAGCGCACGATGGACGCTTGGTGGCACGAGGTTTGGGTGACGCTGCAAGCGGAATTCGCCGATGTCGGCGACGCCTCGCAACTGACGCGCATTACGGTGCGATTGCTGATGGCCGCCTTGCTGGGCGGCCTTCTCGGTTTCGAGCGTGAGCAAAAGGGCAAGGCTGCCGGGGTTCGTACTCATATGCTGGTCGCGTTGGGCGCGGCGCTGTTTGTGCTGGTGCCGCAGATGTCGGGGCTCAGGCCGATGCCATGAGCCGGGTGGTACAGGGGGTAATCGCCGGCATCGGTTTTCTCGGCGCCGGGACTATCCTGAAGAACACCGATGGCAATGAGGGCCACGTCAAAGGCCTGACCACCGCCGCCGGGTTGTGGATGACAGCCGCCATCGGCGTTTCGGCCGGGCTGGGCCGCGAGGCGACGGCGGTGCTCAGTACATTGCTGGCGTTGGTGATCCTCGGTGTGATGCCGGTCATCGTGCGTCAGCTGGAAAAAGATCGAAACCCGTAGGGGCGCGCTCACGGATTCACAATCACTGGTGATTGCGGAGTCTGCGGTTCCTCGCGGGGCGGCGGAGTGGTTCCGGGCGGCTCTTGCTCGGGTACCGGGCCTGGCTCGGTGGGCGGGATTGTCGGCTCATCAATGTTCGGATCGGGTGTCTCGGCCGGGATTGGAATGCTCATGGATAAGGCTCCAGTGGCAGATGGCGTGAGTCGTGCTTAAGTTGGTTGACCCGTGCCTGGCGGATTTGATTCCCCGAAAGACTTGGCAAATCCCTGTGAACTTTGCCGACGCCTGTGGCTCGGAACTTATGTGAGTTCATGCCGGTGCGTTCATGTCGGGGCAGACTGCTTCGTGTGAATGATGACCAGGCACAAGAGCGTCCTTGGGGCGTAAAGGAGAGATGCTCGATGACTGCAGAGAAACCCACAGAACTGAGCTACAACCCGCATATACCCCTGTCCCAGGCATTGTTGCTGCCGCGGATCGTAATTGAAAACACCATGCCGACCCTCGATGGCGGGCAATTCGCCGTTAAAGCCGTGGTCGATCAGGACGTGGTGGTGACCAGCAAAGTGTTTGCCGACGGTCACGACCAACTGGCCGTGCGCATCCGCTGGCGTGCCGAAGGCGACGACGCCTGGCAGAGCGAGGTGATGGATGCGCTGGGCAATAACGGCTGGCAGGGCCAGTTCCGTGTCAAGAAGCAGGGCCGCTATGCGTTCTGTATCGAAGCCTGGATCGATCAGTACGCCAGTTTTTGTTATGAACTGAAAAAAAAGCACGGGGCCTGCATGTCGGTCAGCCTGGAATTGCAGGAAGGGCGCATGCACGTCCAGCAGGCAGCGGAACGCAGCGAAGGCCTCCTCAGCGAGCAGCTGGCGGCGTTGCACCACGAGCTGTCCGGTCTGCTCGAAACCGAGCAGGTTGCCTTGTTTCTGCACCAGCGCAGCGCGGACTTGATGGCCCAGGCCGACCATCGTCCCTTCCTCAGCCTGAGCCCTGAATACCCGGTGGACGTGGAACGAGAGCTGGCGCAGTTCGCCAGTTGGTATGAATTGTTTCCGCGCTCGATCACCGATGACCCGGCCCGCCACGGCACTTTCAATGACGTGCACACGCGGCTGGCGATGATCCAGGACATGGGCTTCGACGTGCTGTACTTCACGCCGATCCACCCGATAGGCCGCAGCTACCGCAAAGGCCCGAACAACTCATTGACCGCCGGCCCCGACGATCCGGGCAGCCCTTACGCCATTGGCAGCGACGAAGGCGGGCATGAGGCGATTCATTCGGAGTTGGGCTCCCGCGAGGACTTTCGCCGGCTTGTCGCCGCCGCCGCCGAGCATGGTTTGGAAGTCGCCCTCGACTTTGCGATTCAGTGCTCCCAGGATCATCCGTGGCTCAAAGAGCATCCGGGCTGGTTCAACTGGCGCCCGGACGGCACGATCAAATACGCCGAGAACCCACCGAAGAAATATCAGGACATCGTCAACGTCGACTTCTATGCCGTGGATGCGATTCCCAGCCTGTGGGTTGAATTGCGGGACATCGTGGTGGGCTGGGTCGAAGAGGGCGTGAAGCTGTTTCGTGTCGATAACCCGCACACCAAACCGCTGCCGTTCTGGCAGTGGCTGATCGCCGATGTGCGGGCGCTGTACCCCGAGGTGATTTTTCTGGCGGAAGCCTTTACCACGCCGGCGATGATGGCGCGCCTGGGCAAGGTCGGTTACTCCCAGAGCTATACCTATTTCACCTGGCGCAACACCAAGACCGAGCTGGCGACTTATTTCACCGAACTCAACGAATCGCCGTGGCGTGAATGCTACCGGCCGAATTTTTTCGTCAATACGCCGGACATCAACCCGGCGTTCCTGCATGAATCCGGGCGCGCGGGTTTTCTGATCCGGGCCGCGCTGGCGACCATGGGCTCTGGCCTGTGGGGCATGTATTCGGGTTTTGAACTGTGTGAAGCGGCACCGGTGCCGGGCAAGGAGGAGTACCTCAATTCCGAGAAGTACGAGATCCGCCCACGGGACTTCACCGCGCCGGGCAACATCATTGCCGAAATCGCCCAGCTCAACCGCATCCGCCGACAGAACCCGGCGCTGCAGACCCATCTGGGCCTGAAGATCTACAACGCCTGGAACGACAACATCCTGTATTTCGGCAAGCGCAGTGAGGATGGCAGCAATTTCATTCTGGTGGCCGTCAGCCTCGATCCGCATAACGCCCAGGAAGCGAATTTTGAATTGCCGCTGTGGGAAATGGGCTTGCCCGACGATGCCAGCACCCAGGGCGAAGACTTGATGAACGGCCACCGCTGGACCTGGCACGGCAAGTACCAGTTCATGCGGATAGAACCGTGGCATCAGCCGTTCGGGATTTGGCGGATCACTCGTTCCTGAGTCTGGCGAAGATCAAATGTGGGAGCGGGCTTGCTCGCGAAAGCGGTGTGTCAGGCGACATCAACGCTGACTGTTAAGGCCCCTTCGCGAGCAAGCCCGCTCCCACACTGACCGCATTTCTTCAGGCGGATACTGTTTTTCCAGAATTTTTCAGGAGTTACAAATGGCGAAGAAACCCAGGTCAGCCACCTTTATCAAGGATCCGCTCTGGTACAAGGATGCAGTGATCTATCAGGTTCACGTTAAGTCTTTTTTCGACTCCAACAATGACGGGATCGGCGACTTTCCCGGCCTTATCGCCAAACTCGATTACATTGCCGATCTGGGTGTCAACACCATCTGGCTGTTGCCGTTCTATCCTTCGCCGCGACGCGACGATGGCTACGACATCGCCGAGTACCGTGGCGTGCACCCCGACTACGGCACCCTGGCCGATGCCAAACGCTTCATTTCCGAAGCCCATAAACGCGGTCTGCGGGTGATCACCGAACTGGTCATCAACCACACCTCGGACCAGCACGCCTGGTTCCAGCGTGCGCGCAAGGCCAAACCCGGCTCGGCGGCCCGGGACTTCTATGTCTGGTCCGATAACGATCAGAAATACGACGGCACCCGCATCATCTTTCTCGACACCGAAAAGTCCAACTGGACTTGGGACCCGGTAGCCGGTCAGTACTTCTGGCACCGCTTCTATTCCCACCAGCCGGACCTGAATTTCGACAACCCGCAAGTCATGAAAGCCGTGCTGTCGGTGATGCGCTACTGGCTCGACATGGGCATCGACGGCTTGCGGCTGGACGCGATCCCGTACCTGATCGAGCGCGACGGTACCAACAACGAAAACCTCCCCGAGACCCACGACGTCCTCAAGCAGATTCGTGCCGAGATCGACGCCAATTACCCCGATCGCATGCTGCTGGCCGAGGCCAATCAGTGGCCGGAAGACACACAGCTGTACTTCGGCAATACCGACGCCAGCGGCCAGAACGGCGACGAATGCCACATGGCGTTTCACTTCCCGTTGATGCCGCGCATGTACATGGCGCTGGCCCAGGAAGATCGTTTCCCGATTACCGACATTCTGCGCCAGACCCCGGAAATTCCCGCCAACTGCCAGTGGGCGATTTTTCTGCGCAACCACGATGAACTGACCCTGGAAATGGTCACCGACAGGGAGCGCGATTACCTGTGGAATTACTACGCGGCCGACCGTCGGGCGCGGATCAACCTGGGGATTCGCCGGCGTCTGGCGCCATTGATGGAGCGCGACCGTCGTCGTGTGGAACTGCTGAACAGTCTGTTGCTGTCGATGCCCGGCACGCCGACCCTGTATTACGGCGATGAAATCGGCATGGGCGACAACATCTACCTCGGCGATCGCGACGGTGTGCGCACGCCGATGCAGTGGTCGATCGACCGCAACGGCGGTTTCTCCCGCGCCGACCCGGCCAGCCTGGTGTTGCCGCCGATCATGGACCCGCAATACGGCTACTTGTCGGTCAACGTCGAAACCCAGGCCGGCGACCCTCATTCCTTGTTGAACTGGAACCGGCGCATGCTCGCGGTGCGCAAGCAGTCCAAGGCTTTCGGTCGCGGGACGCTGAAGATGCTCTCGCCGAGCAATCGCCGGATCCTGGCTTACACCCGTGAATTCACCGGCGCGGACGGCAAGCACGAGATCATTCTGTGCGTGGCCAACGTGTCCCGCAGCGCGCAAGCGGCGGAGCTGGATCTGTCGGCTTACGTGGGCATGGTTCCGGTGGAGATGCTCGGCGGCAACGCGTTCCCGCCCATTGGCCAGTTGAATTTCCTGCTGACGCTGGCCCCTTACGGTTTCTACTGGTTCGGCCTGGCGGCGGAAAATCAGATGCCGAGTTGGCATGTGGAGCCGGCGCAAAGCCTGCCGGACTTCACCACCCTGGTGCTGAAGAATCGCATGGAAGAGCTGCTTGAAGCACCGTCCCGCGCCACGCTGGAGCAGGCCATTCTGCCGAGCTGGCTGCAGAATCGTCGCTGGTATGCCGGTAAGGACGGCACCATCGACAGCGTCAACCTCGCCTACGGCGTGCGCTTCGGCGACCCACAGCATCCGGTGCTGTTGAGTGAAATCGACGTCACCAGCGCTGGCCAGACCAGCCGCTATCAGTTGCCATTCGGCTTTATTTCCGAGGAGCAGGTTGGCGCGGCCTTGCCCCAGCAATTGGCGCTGGCCAGGGTTCGGCGCGGTCGGCAGGTCGGCCTGATCACCGACGCCTTCAGCCTCGACAGCTTTGTTCATGCAGTGTTGCAGGGCATGCAGGCCAGTACGGTGTTGCCCTCGGACGGCGGCGAGATCCGTTTCGAGCCTACTGATGAATTGACCAAATTGGGGCTGAGCGCCGAGTCGCAGGTGCGTTACCTGTCCGCCGAGCAATCCAACAGTTCGGTGGTGATCGGCGCCAGCCTGGTGTTGAAGCTGATCCGCAAGGTCGCGTCTGGGGTGCATCCGGAACTGGAAATGAGCGCGTACCTGACCCACGCCGGTTTCAAAAATATTTCGCCGCTGTTGGGGGCGGTGATTCGTCGCGATGCGGCGGGCGAGGACACGCTGTTGATGATCGCCCAAGGCTATCTGAGCAATCAGGGCGATGCGTGGGAATGGACCCAGAACAACCTCGAACGGGCGCTTCGTGACGAGCTCGCCGATGCCGTGTCCGAGCAGGAACAGCACTACAACGCCCTCGGCGAGCTGAAGGATTTTGCCGGCATGCTCGGCCAGCGCCTGGGGGAGATGCATCAGGTACTGGCGACCCCGAGCGCCAACCCGGACTTCGCCCCACAAATCATGAGCCAGAAAGATGCCCTGGCTTCGGCCAAGGACGTGGCGGCGCAGCTGGAGCATGCCTTGAAGTTGCTCAAGCAGCATCAAACCGAACTGAGCGCGACGGACCAGACGTTGGTCAGCCGCTTGCTGGACAACAAGAAAGCGATCCTCGGACATATCCAGGAGTTGGGCAAAAAGGCCGCTGGCGGCTTGCGTATCCGCGTCCATGGCGACTTGCACCTGGGGCAAGTGCTGGTGATCAAGGGCGATGCTTATCTGATCGATTTTGAGGGTGAACCCGCGCGGCCGCTGCATGAGCGCCGAGGCAAACACAGCCCCTATAAAGACGTCAGCGGCGTGTTGCGTTCCTTCGATTACGCCGCGGCGATGGCGATCAACGTGCACAACGTCGATAACACGGCGGATGCTCGGGCGGCGCGTCAAAGGGTCGCCGAGCGTTATTTAAGAGAGGCGCGACAATCATTTGTCGACGCTTATCGGCTGGCGGCAGCTAGTCTTGCTCATGCATGGCAAGATCCTGAAGGCGAGGATGCTGCGCTGGCGTTGTTCGGTCTGGAGAAGGCGGCTTACGAAGTGGCCTATGAGGCTGAAAACCGCCCCACTTGGCTACCGGTGCCGTTGCAAGGTTTATACGGATTATTGAGTGGGCTTAAACCCTTTTCCGATCTTGGTGGAGAGTAGTCATGAGTATCTCGAACAAGGAACAGGGGCACGTTAAAGAGGCGCTGCTGCCCAGGGCGCGGGATATCGACGCGTTGGTACGCGCCGAACATCAGGATCCCTTTGCAATTCTCGGCCCGCACGGCGATGGCGCCGGCGGGCAATTCATTCGGGCCTATCTGCCGGACGCCTTGAGCGTGCAGGTGGTAGACAAGGCGTCCGGGGAAGAACTCGGCAGCCTTGAGACGACCCAGACTCCGGGACTGTTCGTCGGGCACTTCGAGCAGGCCCGGCCTTATTTATTGCGAACCCGTTGGGCCGGCGGTGAACAACTCGCCGAGGACCCTTACAGCTTTGGTCCGTTACTTGGCGAGATGGATTTGTACCTGTTCGCCGAGGGCAATCACCGGGATCTGAGCAGTTGCCTCGGCGCGCAACTGAAGACAGTCGATGGTGTGGATGGCGTGCGTTTCGCCGTGTGGGCGCCGAATGCCAGAAGGGTCTCGGTGGTCGGTGATTTCAACGTCTGGGACGGACGGCGGCATCCGATGCGCCTGCGGCACCCTTCAGGGGTCTGGGAGTTGTTCATCCCGCGCCTGCAAGCGGGGGAGGCCTACAAATACGAAATCCTCGGCGCCCACGGCATTCTGCCGCTCAAGGCCGACCCGATGGCCCTGGCCACCGCGCTGCCGCCGGACACCGCATCAAAAGTCGCCTCGCCGCTGAAAGTCGACTGGCAGGACCAGGACTGGATGCAGTCCCGCAGCGAGCGTCAGCGAACCAGCGCACCGCTGTCGATCTACGAGTTGCACGCCGGTTCCTGGCAATGCGAGCTGGATGACCTGGGCGAAGTCGCCCGTCAGTACACCTGGCCCGAACTGGCCGAGCGGCTGATTCCTTATGTGAAGGAGCTGGGTTTTACCCATATCGAACTGATGCCGATCATGGAGCATCCGTTCGGTGGTTCGTGGGGTTATCAACTGCTGTCGCAATTCGCCCCGAGCGCCCGTTACGGCTCGCCGGATGACTTCGCTGCTTTCATCAACGCCTGCCACCAGGCCGAAATCGGCGTGATCCTCGATTGGGTGCCGGCGCATTTCCCCACCGACACCCATGGCCTGGCGCAATTCGACGGCACGGCATTGTACGAATACGGCAACCCGATGGAGGGTTTTCACCAGGACTGGGACACGCTGATCTACAACCTGGGCCGCACCGAGGTGCACGGCTACATGTTGGCGTCGGCGCTGCACTGGCTCAAGCATTTCCACGTCGATGGCCTGCGGGTCGATGCGGTGGCGTCGATGCTGTATCGCGATTACTCGCGCAAGGCCGGCGAGTGGGTGCCCAACCGTCACGGCGGTCGGGAAAACCTGGAAGCCATCGATTTTCTGCGCCATCTCAATGACGTAGTGGCGCTGGAAGCACCGGGTGCACTGGTGATTGCCGAAGAATCCACGGCGTGGCCGGGTGTCAGCCAGAGCACGCAACAGGGCGGGCTGGGTTTTGCCTATAAGTGGAACATGGGCTGGATGCACGATTCGCTGCATTACATTCAGCAGGATCCGGTGTACCGCGCCCATCATCACAACGAACTGAGTTTCGGCCTGGTATATGCCTGGTCCGAGCGTTTCATCCTGCCGATCTCCCACGATGAAGTGGTGCACGGCAAGCATTCGCTGATCGACAAGATGCCTGGCGATCGCTGGCAGAAATTCGCCAACCTGCGGGCTTACCTGAGCTTCATGTGGACCCATCCCGGCAAGAAGCTGTTGTTCATGGGCTGCGAATTCGGCCAGTGGCGCGAATGGAATCACGATCAGCAACTGGACTGGTATCTGCTGCAATACCCGGAACACCAAGGGGTGCGCAAGCTGGTCGGCGACTTGAATCGGTTGTATCGCGAAGAGCCGGCGCTGCACGATCAGGACGATGTCCCGCAAGGCTTCCAGTGGTTGATCGGCGACGACGCGATCAACAGCGTCTATGCCTGGCTGCGCTGGAGCAAGGAGGGCAGGCCGGTGTTGGTGGTGGCCAACTTCACCCCGGTGCCGCGTCAGTCCTACCGTATCGGCGTGCCGTTTGCCGGGCGCTGGGTCGAGTTGATCAACAGCGATGCCGACACCTATGCCGGGTCCAATTACGGTAACGGTGGCGGGGTGTTCACCGAGGAAGAACCGAGCCATGGGCAGGCACTTTCACTGGTGTTGAATTTGCCGCCGTTGGCGGTGTTGATTCTGCGGCCGGAGGGTTAGAATCCTGATCCTCCTGACTTGATCGTTCCCACGCAGAGCGTGGGAACGATCAAGTCATACCCTCACCAACGCATCCGCACCCCAAGGCTGCCAATCAACCCGTTCAAATCATTGTCATCCACATCGCTGCTGTAATCGGCGCTGACATACAGGCTGACCAAAGGCGTCACCCTGGCCACCAACCCCAGACCCACATCCACCGTCGATGAATTGCGACTGCTACTGATTTTGTCGACCTGATCCAGGCTCACGGTATTGCCCGTGTACACCGTGTGCCACAAATTGGTCCGCACATAGGGTTCGACCGGCAGGCCGTTGATATCGTAACTGCCTTTCAAACGTGCACCGACCCGACCGCTCCAGGACGTCAGGTCGCTGGATGAGGCGTTGCCGGAGCCGGCATACGGCGTATCCAGCGTGATGCGTTGATTGATCAACTGCGCCTGGGGTTCAACCACCCAGTTTTCGCTCAGGCCGATCGGGAAACCACCTTCCACCGACAGCGTCACCGCGCTGCCTTCGGTGGCTTGCCGTACGCCCTGTTCATTGCGGCTGTAACCGTTGACCCGGCCACCGCTGGCCGTCAAGTCGACGTGCCAGCCTTGCGGCCCGGTCAGGCTCCAGTAGGCACCAAGGCTTTGGCCTTGAAGGTTGAGCGTGTCATGGCTGGGGGCGGCGAGGGCGCGGCTGGTCAGCAGGCCGTTGTCATTGCCCTGGAATTGCGCGTTGCCGCCGATCAGTCCGACCCGTTGGGTATGACCGCTGTTGCTTTGCACGGTCAGGAGCGCCGGGCCTTTGAATTCGCTGGCTCCGGGGATCGTGCCCTGGGCCAGATAATCGGTTTGGGCCTGCCGCGACGTCGGGCCATAGGCGTGTTCCCAGGCCAGGGGCGCGGCGTCTTCGATTGTCAGGCGCGAGCTGGGTAAGTCGGAGTTGACGCGTAAACGGTCGGGATACGTGGCCAAGCCGAAGGGCAAGGTAAGTGTCGGCGGTTGCTGGCTGTACCAGGGCGATGTTTCGTCCTCGGCAGACGACGCTCGCACCTCCATGGATGAGCACAGCAGGAGTGAACCGGAGACAACGCAAAAAGTGAATCTTATCTCTTGTGGGGTGAATGAAGTTCTCATGGAGGTCTACCTTGCAATCGCATGTGTATCTCGCTGTGGCGTCTCTCCTACCCCGAATGAGGGGCGACCGAATGGATTGAGGCAAGGTCCGACCCGCCCGTTTCGAGGGTGTCTGGAGACTTGCCCCGGATGGATTTCCGGGGGTAGTAAGGACTAGCTAAGAAGACCGATGGCTTTGCGTCAAGAAAATGGCCGATAAGTGGTATTGATAATTTATGCTTTATAAGTGACTGATTTTTGTCGCAGATCTAAGTTGTTGTTTGTGCGAAAAATCATTCTTGAAGGTGCGATCCAGACGTGTTTGGTAGTGGGCTATCGGTCGAGCGATGGATGATCAGTGAAAAGATATTGAGCGAGTTGGAACGTCATTGCTGTCATTTTTTCTGCTAAAGCCGGTAGCCTTTGGCGCCTGTCGTTTGACGGTATTACAGGTGCACTTCCACCGCCAGGGGCAAATGGTCCGACAGGTGCGTCCAGGGCTTGTGGCCCAGGATGCGTGGTTCATGACTGCTGGCATTGCGCAGGTAGATACGGTCCAGGCGCAGCAGGGGAAACCGCGCCGGGTACGTCTTCGCCGGTCGACCGTGGTGGCGTTCGAACGCTTCATGCAGGTAATTGCGTCGGGAGAGGGCGGCGTTGCCTTGCAATTGCCAGTCGTTGAAGTCGCCGGCAATGATCACCGGGGCATCGTCGGGCAGCGATTCAAGCAACAGGCAGAGCAACTGCAGCTGGAGTTGTCGATGGCTTTCCAACAGGCTCAGGTGCACGCAAATGGCATGCACTTCGGCATGGCCCGGTACATCCAGCACACAGTGCAACAAGCCGCGCCGCTCGGGGCCGGTGATCGAGACATCGAGGTTACGAAATTCGCGTATCGGGTATTTCGACAGCAGGGCATTGCCGTGATGGCCGTCGGGGTAGACCGCGTTGCGACCGTAAGCGAAATCGCTCCACATGCTGTCGGCCAGGAATTCGTATTGCGAGGTCGGTGGCCAGTCGTTGTAACGGGAAGAATGGCGGTCGTGCTCACCGACCACTTCCTGAAGAAACACCAGGTCCGCCGACGTACTGCGTACCGCCTCGCGCAGTTCCGGGAGGATGAAACGTCGGTTGAGGGCAGTGAACCCCTTGTGAGTATTGACCGTCAGCACTCTGAGTCGATGAATCGCCGGGGGCGTGTTCAGTGTCATTGATTCGACGGCTTGGCGTTCGGAATCGCGGGTCACGTTCACTCCTCTGAATCAGGGTTGCTGTATGCATGCGACTGATGCATTGGCGAGCAGTTCAGTTTGAGCGCAGCCAATCCAATGCGGGAGCGGGCTACTGTGGCGAGGGGGCTTGCCCCCGTTCGGCTGCGAAGCAGTCGCAAAGCTTTTGGGGCCGCTTCGCGACCCAACGGGGGCAAGCCCCCTCGCCACAAAAGCGCCTTTGCCACAAAAGGCATTCCTCGAATGATTCAGACAAACACAAGTTCATATGGCAAGCGCATACGCTCCAGAATCACCCGGGGCAGCATCGGGGCGATGCCGATCGCCGGTTCACCGTCGAGTTGGCTGGCATAGGCGTAAGTGGCGTGGCTTTTGCGCGCGACGGTCCAGGTGTCGAGGCGTAGCTTGCGCGCGCGATGCCAGGGGATCAGACCGTGATCGCGCATCGGCCAATGCCAGGCCCAGACCGGTATTTCGTTGAGCGTCGCTCCGACCAGGGCGGCAGCCCTGGCACTGGCACGGCCGACGGCGTCGTGATCGACGTTGCCATCTTCGCGCCAGGTGGTGAATACCACATCGCCGGGGCGCAGGTAGCGGACGATGAATTGGGTCAACTCGGACTCCCGCTCGGCCAGAGCGTTGTCGGTGAAGCCGCCGCGAATCCACTTCAGGCTGTGCATCGGCAACCCGAGCCGGCGCAAGGCTTCGACACTTTCCTGGGGGCGGAACACGCTCAGGCGTTTTTCCGACCACTGTCGCGACCCCGGATGACTGGCGCTACCGTCGGTGATCGAGATCAATTGCAGGGGATGCCCGAGGGCGCACAACAGTTGCAGCAGGCCACCGCAGGTCACCACTTCATCACCGGGATGCGGGGCGATGACCACTGCGCGAGCCCCGGACGGGACGAGTGTTTCGGTGTTGATGACGGGGATGTTGTCCAGTTGCGGGGCGCTGTTCCAGATCTGCGCGGGCAAGCTGTTTTCGCTGATGGAAACCGGTTTCATAGGCGCTACGTCCTTGTTCTGTCTTGCCCTCAGTCGTGCGCGATGCTTGCAAGGGCGCAAGCCTGGCAGACCCGTGAAGGCGGGTAGATAGCAATGTGCAGCGCTCCGAACCCTGGATTGCCGCCGGCAGAGTATTGCTCATGAAACGCTATTCGTCGCCTCAGCCTTTGGTCTGATGCGGTTTTTTTAACCCTGGCTGTGTCGGGGTTCGCAAAAAATCACCGGAACCTTCGAGGCAACACAATTGGTGTGGGAGCGGGCTTGCTCGCGAAGAGGGCGTGTCAGTCGACATTAATGTTGCCTGGCACACCGCCTTCGCGAGCAAGCCCGCTCCCACATGAGTTGTGCTTTACCCCTGAGATCCACTCACTCTTCTTCCTCATGCTGCAATTCGAACAGCAGCAGCGAACGGCCGGTGACCGAATATTCGCGACCGAACTCAAAGCGTTCCTGGCCACGTATCGACGGTTGATTGGTATCGATCATGCAGGTCCAGAAACCGCCGTCAGGCACTTCCGGCAGCAGGAAGTTAACGATGTCATGGTGGGCGTTGACCACCAGCAGCAGGGTCGCGTCAGCGCCTTTGCGGCGTATGCCGGTTTCCTGGGCGCGACCGTCGAGCAGCATGCCGAGGCAACGACCGTGGCCTTCCTCCCATTGTTCGGTGGACATTTCGCTGCCGTCCGGGGAAAGCCAGGTCACGTCCTTGACGCCGATGTCTTCGTTGTAATTGCCCACGAGAAAGCGTCCACGGCGCAGGATCGGATAGGCCAGGCGCAACTTGATCAGGCGTTTGACGAACTTGAGCAGGGCCTTGCCGTCTTCGCTCAGGTCCCAATTGACCCAACCGATTTCGCTGTCCTGGCAATAGGCATTGTTGTTGCCTTCCTGAGTGCGGGCGAACTCGTCGCCGGCCACCAGCATCGGCGTGCCCTGGGACAGCAGCAACGTGGCAAAGAAGTTGCGCATCTGCCGCTGGCGCAGGGCATTGATTTCGGGGTCGTCGGTGGGGCCTTCGACGCCGTGGTTCCAGGACAGGTTGTTGTTGCTGCCGTCCTGATTGTTCTCGTCGTTGGCTTCGTTGTGTTTGTCGTTGTACGACACCAGATCATTGAGGGTGAAACCGTCATGGGCGGTGATGAAGTTCAACGAAACATATGGCCGGCGCCCACGCTGGTTGAACATTTCACCGGACGCGGTCATGCGGCTGGCGAAGTCGGCGAGCTGGCCGTCGTCGCCTTTCCAGAACGCGCGCACGGTGTCGCGGAATTTGTCGTTCCATTCGACCCAGCCCGGCGGAAAGTTGCCGACCTGATAACCGCCGGGGCCGCAGTCCCAGGGTTCGGCGATCATCTTCACCTGGCGCAGCACCGGGTCCTGCCGGCAGGCCACGAGGAAGCTGTGCCGCTCGTCGAAGCCCTCATGGTAGCGGCCGAGAATGGTCGCCAGGTCGAAACGGAACCCGTCCACGTGCATTTCCGTGGCCCAGTAGCGCAGGGAGTCGGTGACCATTTGCAGCACGCACGGGTGGCTCAGGTCCAGGGTGTTGCCGGTGCCGGAATCATTGATGTAGTAGCGTTTGTCGTCGGGCATCAAGCGGTAGTAAGAGGCGTTGTCGATGCCGCGCATCGAGAGGGTCGGGCCTTGTTCGTTGCCCTCGGCGGTGTGGTTGTAGACCACGTCGAGGATCACTTCCAGATTGGCGTCGTGCAGGTGCGCGACCATCTCCTTGAACTCGGCGATCTTGCCGCTGGCCAGGTAGCGCGGGTCCGGGGCAAAGAACGCGATGCTGTTGTAACCCCAGTAATTGGTCATGCCTTTGTGCAGCAGATGCTGGTCATTGACGAAGGCATGGATCGGCAGCAATTCCACGGTCGACACACCGAGCTTGCGGATGTGTTCCAGCACGTCATCGACCATCAACCCGGCAAAGGTGCCGCGCAGGTTCTCGGGGACGGAGGGGTGACGCATGCTGAAACCGCGTACATGAGTCTCGTAAATGATCGTCTTGTCCCACGGCACGCTGACCCGATGGTCGTGGCCCCAGGTGTGGGCCGGGTCGATCACTTTGCATTTGGGCACGAAGGGCGCGCTGTCCCGTTCATCGAAACTGAGGTCGGCGTCAGGGTGGCCGATGGTGTAGCCGAACAACGCTTCGGACCATTTCAGCTGGCCGACCAATTGTTTGGCATAGGGATCGATCAGCAGTTTGTTGGGATTGAAGCGATGACCGTTGGCCGGGTCGTACGCCCCATGGACGCGATAGCCGTAGATCAATCCCGGATGGGCATCGGGCAAGTAGCCGTGGTAGATCTCGTCGGTGTATTCGGGCAGCTCGATACGTTCGATTTCCACCTCGCCGGCATCGTCAAAGATGCACAGTTCGACCTTGGTCGCGTTAGCCGAAAACAGCGCGAAATTGACTCCCAGGCCATCCCAGGTCGCACCAAGCGGGAAGGGCAAGCCTTCACGGATTCGCGAGGCCTCGTGAGGTTCGGGCGCGGTTTTCTTTGGACTGGTCATAGCTGCTCCTGCAACGGTATTTTTCGAGGGCGAATGCGCTCTCGGTGGCGAGAGAACTCGCCACGAAGTTAATCAGGACAAGGCCGTGAAGCGTCAGGTCGTTGGCGGTTTACGCGCTGCGCGAGGCTTTTTCACGGTGGCTTTTTCGCCTGGCGGGATCACTGCCGAAGCAGCGGCGGGTTTGGCTTTGGGCTTGGCTCGGGGTTTGGCTTCGATGCCCTTGGCATTGACCAGCTTGCCGTCGGGCTTGCCGACAGGTTTGGTGGCGGCGGTTTTGCTGCCGCTGGCCTTGGCTGATTTGCCGGGCGCCAGCGCTTCGGCCTCGGCCAGTTTGCAGGCCATCTTCCAATGGCGCTCTTCCTGGCCCTCGGGTTTGCCTTCGGATTCCCAGATTTGATAGGCAAATTCGCGGATGCGTTTTTCGTCGGTACTCATCGCAATGCTCCTGAACTGAACTCAAGCTTGGGTAGTTTGGATAAAGAGATTGACCGGGAAGTCCCCCAGCGCGGTGTTGACCAGCAATTCCCTGTGTTTTGTGACTGCGACGCTTGCAAAAAGTCCCTTCAGATTTTCTTCAGTGACGGCGAACGGCAATTTGACTCGGGTATCGCCCCACAGCGGCGCGTCAACCCGTGGTTCGGCACTGTTTTCCAGCAGTTCGGCACAGCGTATCGGTACTACCACGATAGCCCGTTTTCCCTGCCATTCTCGAGCAAACGCCAACACCCGGTGGGCTTGGCTGCCAATGACTTCAAGGGCCTGGTAAGTCCCCTGTTGAAACACCTCGGCATGCTCGGCGCGCACGTGTAATGCCCGGACGATCAGGGTTTGCTTGATGCGCCCGTCATGCCAGTTCGCCAACAGATCGGGCAGGTCCAACGGTCTTTGCAGGGCCTGCTGACGAAGGGTGTAATCCACCGGCCGGCGGTTGTCCGGATCGACCAGTGTGAAGTCCCAGAACTCGTTACCCTGATAGAGGTCCGGCACCCCCGGCACGGTCATGCGCAGCAAGGTTTGCGCCAATCCATTGAGCGCGCCCGGGGCGGCAATGCGTTGCGCCGCCGCACCGATGGCCGTGCGCAGCGGCTGGCCTTCGGGGCTGAGCAGCAGGCGTTCGAGAAACCCCTGGGTCGCCTGTTCATACCCCTCGTGTGGCGCGCTCCAGCTGCTTTGCAACTTGGCTTCGCGCAGGGCTTTCTGTTGCCACTGCCAGAGGCGTTTGGCGTAGTCCTCGAGCGCTGGCTGATCATCGCTGCGCAGGTCCAGCGGCCAACTGCCGAGAATCGCTTGATAGAGAATCAGCTCGTCGCCCGCCGAGGGGGCGCCTGGGTCAATGCGCAGTGCGTCGGCCAGTATTCGCCACTGTTCGACCTGCTCGGCGTACCAGGTGCTGCGCTCGCTCAACACCGCCAGCCGCGCGCGGGTGTCTTCACCGCGTTTGTGGTCGTGGGTTGCGGTGGCCAGCAGGTTGTCGGGGAATTCGGCCAGGCGATTGGCGCACACGGCGTGGAAGTCGATAACCGGGGCGCTGAACTGCTCGGTGTTGTAGCCGACATCGTTGCGCGACAGCAGCACTGCCGAGCGATATAGCGCGGTGTCTTCCACGGCCTTGGCCGCCGCCGGAGAGGTCAGTTGCTGGAAGCGCACGCAGGCATGCTTGAGCAGTTTGCGCGGGCGGCCCACCGGGCGCTTGCGCCAGGGTTGGCCGCCGAGCCAGCCGGCCAGGCAATCGAGCACCGGCCAATCGGCCTCGCCAAGGGTCTGCCGGGCACCGTCCATGGCCTGTTGGAAAAACACCTCGTCCTGGGCTGAGCGACCCAATGGGCTGATGTAAGTGCGGTACACCGGGAAGTGCACAATCAGTTCCTGCAAGGCCCGACGGATCGCGCCGAGGGTCAGGTCCCGTGTCATCAGGTCGTTGCGGGCCACTTGCAACAGGGCGTGGGCGACGCTTTCGAAGTCTCCGGCGAGGGAGCCGTTGAGAATCTGCTGGCGTGCCAGTTGCGCTTCCTGGCGAAAGTCGGCGGGGCGTTCGCTATGCCGGCTCCAGAGTTCGCCCAAGGTCTGGGCACCTTCGGGATCATGTTGCAGCAACGACAGCTGGTTCATGAATTCGTAACCGGTACTGCCATCGACGCACCAGTCGCGGTGCAGGGTTTCGCCTTCGCCGAGGATCTTCTCGACGTAGATCGGCAGGTGTCGGCCGGGTGCCAGGCGATCGATCCTGCGCCGCAGTTTGCGGCAGTAGCCACGCGGATCGGCGAGGCCGTCGATGTGGTCGATGCGCAGGCCGTCGACCAGTCCTTCGGCCACCAGCTCGAAAATCTTTGCATGGGTCGCTTCGAATACCGCCGGCCGTTCGACGCGCAAGCCACCGAGTTCATTGATATCGAAAAAACGCCGCCAGTTGATGTCATCCGCCGCGGTGCGCCAACTGGCCAGGCGATAACTCTGGCGCTCCAGCAGGTTATGCAGGCGCTGGAAACCCTCGGGAGTGAGCGAGTCGTACGTGCCGAGGGTGCGCGCGATGGCGTGAAGAATGGCCGGATCGCTGGCGAGTTCATGCAGCTCGGCCTTTAGCGGAATCGCCAGGCTGTGGGCGTCGGTCTGGTAACTCAAGGTACTGAAGCGGTCGGCCAGGGATTTGAGCTGCTCGGTCTGCTCGGCATTCAATCGATCATCGGGCTTGAGCAGTTCTCCGTAGTCCGTGGGGCTGATCGGGAAATGATGCTCATAGTGCTCGACATAGAAGGCGCCGCGCCGGGCATCGAAACGCAAGGGCAGGGTGCCGTCCTGCAAAGCGATGCCGTAATCGCTGCCCAGAAAGGGCAACAGTAACTGGCCTTCCATCAACGGGTCGGGTGAGTGCCATTGAATGTCGAAGAATTCGCCGTAAGGGCTCAGCCGCCCCCATTCCAGCAAGTCGAGCCACCAGGGGTTGTCGCCACCGCCAACGGCCATGTGGTTGGAAACGATGTCGAGGATCAGCCCCATGTTCTGTTTGCGCAATGCACTGACCAAGCGGCGCAATGCCGCTTCGCCACCCAGTTCAGGGTTGACCGTGGTCGGGTCCACCACGTCATAGCCATGCATGGAGCCCGCGCGGGCGGCGAGCAGTGGTGAGGCGTAGAGGTGGCTGATGCCCAGGCTGGCGAAATACGGCACCAGCGGCACCGCCTGATCCAGGGTGAAGTCCTTATGAAATTGCAGCCGCAGGGTTGCCCGCAGCGGTGGGATGAGCGGTTGATTCATTGGTCACGCTCGGCCGCCTGAAGTCGCGCACAGGCGAGCAGTTCCAGGCGTCGGGCGGCATCCGGATCATCAAGCAGGGTTTCGCTGTCGCCGGGCAACCGACGGGACCAGTTGGGATGGGTATCGGTGGTGCCGGGCAGGTTGGCCTGTTGTTCGATGCCCAGGGCATCCTCCAGTGGCAGCAACACCAGTGGCGCGCGGGTATGACCGAGGAACCGGACGGCGGCGTCGAGCACCTGATCGGTTTCATGGGACTCTTCACGGAAATTTTGCGGGTCCTGGCTCAGCACCCGGCGCAAGCCTTCGCGCTCGCGTTCGCGATGTTGGCGCCATTGGATTTCACCCGTGGCGTCGACCAGGTCCAGGCGCGCGCTCCAATCGATATCGCGGCCATGCCACCAGCCATTGAGCGTCGGCAGGTCATGGGTGCTGGTGGTTGCCAGCGCATTGTCGGGCCAGTCGAGAATCGGCTTGAAGTGGGCGTTGTCCTGTTCGAACAGCAGCACGCGCATCCCGAGGATCGAGCGTGCGATGAGTTTCTCGCGCAGGCCATCGGGCACGGTGCCGAGGTCTTCGCCGAGAACGATAGCCTGGTGCCGATGGGATTCGAGGGTCAGCAGGCGCAGCAGGTCGTCCACCGGGTAATAGAGGTAGGCGCCGTCGCTGGGCGGCGCGTCCTTGGGGATCACCCACAGGCGTTGCAGGCCCATGACGTGATCGATGCGCAGGCCGCCGGCATGGGCGAAGTTGGCCCGCAGCATTTCGATGAACGCACGAAATCCGTTGCGCACCAGACCTTCAGGCGAGAACGCGGAAATACCCCAGCCCTGGCCGGTGCGGTTGAGGATGTCCGGTGGCGCTCCCACGGTCAGCGAGGCGAGCAGTTCGTCCTGGCGACTCCAGGCCTGGCTGCCACCGCCGTCGGCGCCCACGGCCAGGTCGGCGATCAGGCCGATCCCCATGCCGGCACCGCGAGCGGCGGTCTGGGCGCGTTCCAGGCTGCGGGCGATCAGCCATTGGCAGAACGCGTAGTAGCCGATGCGCGAACTGTTCTCCTCGGCAAATTGCGCCAGGGCAGCGCTGCGCGGGTTACGCCATTGTTCGGGCCACTCGCGCCAGTCGAGGTTTTCACCGCGCCTGGCACGGGCTTCCTGGATCGCTTCGAAGCGGCAATGATTTTCCAGCGCTTCGCCACCGGCGTGACGGAAGCTGCTGAAGTCGGCATGCAAGGGGTGGGCGCCGTGGGTGAACCCTTCGTACAAGGCTTCCAGTAAACGGTGTTTGGCCTCGGCGGCGGTGGGCCAGTCGATCAGCGGCAGGGCTTCGAGGTGCTTGAGTTCGGCGGCCAGCCCCGTGGCGTCGATCGCGGTGCGCAGGGCACGCTCGCCGAGAATCGCACCGGGCGCCGCGTACAGGCTATTGAGAAACAAACGGCTGGACGGTGAGTAGGGGCTGTAGCGCTGGGTGTCGCCGCTGAACATCGCATGCAGCGGGCTGATCGCCAACGCTTCGGCGCCCCGTTCGCCGGCCACCCGGGCCAGGTCCTCAAGCGCCTGGGTGTCGCCGAAACCGCCATCGCCGGGCCGGCGCAGCGAATACAACTGCACGCTCAGGCCCCAGACACGCGGGTTTTGACTGTCAACGGCGTCGCCGACGCTGTAGCAGCGCTCGGGGGCCACCGCCAGGGTGAACGACTGATCGTCGATGATGACGTGCTGATAACCCACCGGCACCAAACCGGGTAAAACAGCGTTGTCATCGAGCTTCAGGTTGAGCCGTGAGCCGTCTTCGAGATGGATCTCACAGGGGGTTTGCGGTGCGAAGTAGTGGGCCAGATCAAGCCCGACGCCAACGTCACACGTCAGCAGCGGCGGCAGGTGCCGGGTTTGTCGCACCTCCTGCAGTTGCGCCAGGCTGGCGTTGATCTCCTGGGCGGTACTGGCAGGATGGCCAAGCCCGGCCAGCACTGAACGCAGCACTGCCGGGGTCACTTTCTGTGGGCGGCCATTGGCGTCGATCCAGTCGACGGCCAGGCCGGCTTGGCTGGCCAGTATTTCCAGTTGCGTATCGCTCATGGGCGCTCTCCATCCGGGGGTAGCAAAGGGGCTGCGGCCGTGAGGCTGACTAGCGCGCAATACGGGGCAAGCATGCCCTGATTCAACAGGCCGGCCGAATGCGGCGGGTATTCGAACAGCAGTGTCGCGTCGGCCTGTGGGGAGTGGACCACGGGTGCGTCGCGGAGGTTCAGGTCAATGCGCAACTGACTGCCATTGCCCAGCCGCCAGCGTGCCGACACCGCGCCCTCGGCCAGTACCTGCGCCCCCAGCGCGTGGGCGCCGGGCAGGTGCGGGATGATATGTCGGTGGCGGATTTGCAGCAGTTGGCGATACAACTCATAAGTGGCCGGTTCCTGGCTGGCGGTCAGTGTCGGCCGCGATGCCTCGAAGGTCTGCGTCGCGTTCGGGTCGGGAATCTGCTCACGTTTGTGCGGGTCGGCAAAGGCGCTGAAGGCTGCGAATTCGTTGCGTCGACCTTCGCGCACCAACTCCGCCAGTTCACCGTGATGGCTGGTGAAGAACAGGAACGGTTGCTCGGCGGCGAACTCATCGCCCATGAACATCAGCGGAATCATCGGCGACAACAGCAGTAACACGGTGGCGGCGTTGAGGGCTTCGGAGCGGGCCAGTTGATGCAGCCGCTCGCCAAAGGCGCGGTTGCCGATCTGGTCGTGGTTCTGCAGGAAAAGCACGAAGGCCGTGGGCGGCAAGTGACCGCTCGGCTCACCGCGCGGCGTACCGTGGTGGGTGATATGGCCTTGAAACACAAAGCCCTGGCTTAAGCAGCGGGCGAGTTGTTCGGTGGGGTTCTGGGCGTAGTCGGCGTAATAGGCATCGGTTTCACCGGTGAGCAAAACGTGCAGGGCGTTATGGCCGTCGTCGTTCCACTGTGCGTCGAAACCTTGCTCCAGCAGGCTGGCCTGGTTGTGCTCGTTTTCCGCCATCAGCCACACATGCCGCGCCGGGTCGATTTGCCGGCGGATCCGTTGCGCCAGCTCTTGAAGGAAATCCGGGTCTTCGATGGCGTGCACCGCATCCAGGCGCAGACCGTCGAAGCGATATTCCAGCAACCACATCAACGCATTGTCGATAAAGAAGTCGCGCACCTCGCGCCGACGAAAATCGATGGCTGCGCCCCACGGGGTGTGTTTGTCTTCGCGGAAAAAGCCTTTGGCATAGCGGTGCAAGTAATTGCCGTCCGGGCCGAAGTGGTTGTAGACCACGTCGAGAATCACCGCCAGGCCATGGCCGTGGGCCGTGTCGATCAGGTGCTTGAGTTGTTCGGGCGAACCGTAGGAGGCCTGAGGCGCATATGGCAGAACCCCGTCATAGCCCCAATTGCGCTCGCCGGGAAATTGCGCCAACGGCATCAGTTCGATGGCGGTAATCCCCAGTTCGACCAGTCGCGCCAGATGCTGCTCGACCTCGCTGAAACCGCCGAGAGCACCGACATGCAGTTCGTAGATCACCGCCTCGTTCCATGGCCGACCCTGCCAGGCGCGGTGTTGCCAGCGATAGGCGAGGGGATCGACCACCACGCTGGGGCTGCCGATATCCCCCGCCTGGGCGCGGGAGGCCGGGTCCGGCACCTCCAGCTCGCCATCGATGTTGTAGCGGTAACGGGTGCCCGCGGGGCAGCGGGTCTTGATCACAAACCAGCCATCGGCCTGAGGCAGTAGCGGCAGGGATTGTCCATCTTCCAGTTCAAGACTGACGTAAAACGCATCTGGCGCCCACAAGGCAAAACGCGTGTGTTCTGCGTCCAGCATGATTGCGCCGTGGGGCCAGGTCTCGAGGGTCCGTAACGGCATCGTTTAAAGCCTCTTACTGTTTGGCCGATTTACCCAGCGCTTTAGCCACCAGTTGTTCGTAGAGTTCGGCGTAGGGTTCGACTGCCTTGCACCAGTTGAAGGGCGCCGCCATGGCCCGGCAACGCATGGCGTTGAGCAGGCCGGGGAAGGCGAACACCTTGAACGCGCGGCTCAGGGCTTCGCGATAGCTTTCCACGGTGGATTCGTCGAACAGGAAACCGGTCACGCCGTTTTCGATGGTGTCGGCCAGGCCGCCGGTATTGCGCGCCACCGGCAATGAACCGAAACGCTGGGCGTACATCTGGCTCAGGCCGCAGGGTTCGTAACGTGAAGGCATCAGCAGGAAATCGCTGCCGGCGAACATCCGGCGGGCGTCGGTTTCATTGAAACCGATGTGCACCCCGACTTGTCCGGGGAAGCGCAATGCCAGTTCACGCATGGCTTGTTCTTCTTCCGGTTCGCCACGGCCGATGATTGCGATCTGCCCGCCGTTGGCGACGATGTATTCAGCCACCGCTTCGGTCAGGTCCAGGCCTTTCTGGTAGACCAGTCGCGAGACCACGGCGAACAGCGGACCTTTGGAGTCTTCGAGATCGAACAGCCTGCGAACGTGCATCGCGTTGACGGCTTTACCGTCCCAGTCGCCGATGCCGAACGGGTGGAACAGGTGCGGATCGGTGGCCGCATCCCAGCTTTCATCGATGCCATTGGGAATCCCGCTGAGCAGGCCTTGCTGGGTCTTGGCGGCGAGAAAACCGTCGAGACCGCAGCCGAAGGCCGGCGTGGTGATTTCCTGGGCATAGGTGGCGCTGACCGTGGTGATGTGGCTCGAATAGGCCATGCCGGCCTTGAGGAACGACATCTTGCCGTAAAACTCCATGCCTTCCTGTTGCAAGGCATGCATGGGAATACCGAGTTCCGGGCACGAGCCGAGGCTGGTGACGCCCTGGTAGGCCAGGTTGTGGATGGTGAACAGGGTCGGGGTGCGTTGGCCGCGCCAGTGCATATAGGCAGGGGCCAGGCCGGCGGGCCAGTCGTGGGCGTGCACCAGATCCGGGCACCAGTGAATTTGAGCGAGGTTGGCCGCGATATCGGCGGCCGCGAGGCCCAGGCGGGCGAAACGAATATGGTTGTCCGGCCAGTCGCGGCCGTTGTTGGCGCCGTAGGGTGAACCTTCGCGCTCGTACAGTTCAGGGCAGATCAACACGTAAATGACCAGGCCGTCGGGCATGTCCATGCGCCCGATCTTGCAGGGCGGCAACGCCGCGTGCCCGCCCAGTTCACCAATGATATGAATCGGGTTCTCGCTGTTCATCACTTGCGGATAACCGGGGATCAGCACACGCACATCGTGCAGATGCGCCATGGCACGCGGCAGGGCGGCGGAAACGTCGCCCAGGCCGCCGGTCTTCACCAGGTCGGCAATCTCCGAGGTGACAAACAGCACTCGTTTCTTGTTGGGATTCTGACGGACTACCGGTGCCAGCATCTTGGTGACCGGCACACTGACCGCTTTGGCTGTGAGGGTTCCCACGGTACTGGTTTCGCCGACCTGCTGATGAGCACGTTCTCCCTTAATATCTAACGCCGTACTGATCATATGCATCTCCCCGTGTTGTTGATCTGATTCCAGGCCTGGCACAAACGGTTGGCCAAATCCTGTGGCCGGGCGCAAACGCGCTACGCATCGGTGAGCAAGTGCTGCCCATGCGCTGAAGCTCAATGGGTGAAGTGGCTGTTGCAAGGAATGCACCAGTCGCTGTGGCCCTACCTTTCACCTGACCCGAAGCCAGCACCAAAAGTTTCGATTTTTTTCACCGAATGACCAGTCGGTTTTATCCCCGAAAACAGTCTAGGCCAGAACTTGGAGGGGGGACGGTCCACCGGACAGATTGTTCGACAATCGGTTGGGAGAAGGTACAAAACACGCGGGCTTCATGGGGCAACGCACCGACGAAGGGCAGTTTTGTTTTTGGGGATGGGTCAAATCGGGACCTGGAGGTCACGATAGTTGGGCGCGACGGAGTGTGGATTGCACCATTGCGGTGCGCAGGATTTGGGGTGGGTTTGAGGGCCTCTTCGCGGGCAAGCCCGCTCCCACAAGGGATTGGTTGTGGTCACATATTTTGTGAACACCCGAGATCACTGTGGGAGCGGGCTTGCCCGTGATGAACGATAACGCGGTCTCATCCCAGCAGCCGAATCGGCGCCCCGGCCGCCCAAGCCTGAATGTCCTCGATCATCTGCGAAAAGAACAGCTGGTAGTTCTGTCGGCTGACGTACCCGACATGGGGCGTGGCCAATACATTGTCCAGCGTTCTGAAGGGATGATGGCGGGGCAGCGGCTCGTGCTCGAACACGTCCAGCGCCGCGCCCGCCAGGCGCTGTTTCTGCAGCGCCTTGATCAGCGCCGACTCATCGACAATCGGCCCGCGCGCAGTATTGACCAGCCATGCCGTGGGCTTCATCCAGTCCAGCGCCTGGGCGTCCACCAGACCGCGACTGCGCTCGCTGAGCACCAGATGGACCGACAGCACATCGGCCTGCTCGAACAGTTCCTGCTTGCTGACATAGGTCACGTCGACTTCGGCCGCTCGTTCGGCGGTAAGGTTTTCGCTCCAGGCGATGACGCGCATGCCGAACACCTGGCCGAACCGGGCGACCCGTTGACCGATGCTGCCCAGGCCGAGGATCCCCAGCGTCTTGCCCTGCAAGTCGCCGCCCAGGCCTTGCTGCCATTGGCCCGCGCGCAAGGCGTTGGCTTCGGCCACCAGGTTGCGGGTCGCGGCCATGATCAGTGCCCAGGTCAATTCGGGAGCCGCGTGTTTGTAGCTGTCGGTGCCGCAGACCTGGATGCCCAGCGCGGCGGCCGCTTGCAGATCCAGGGCGGCGTTGCGCATGCCGCCGGTGACCAGCAGTTTAAGCGCGGGCAAGCGACGCAGCAGGTCTTCGTCGAACCGGGTGCGCTCGCGCATCACGCAGATCACCTCGAAGGCGCCCAGACGTTCGGCCAGGGTTTCGTTGTCGGCCGGGTAGTCATGGATAAAACTCACCTGGCCGATGCTGTCCAGCACCGACCAGTCCACCACATCGCGCGCCACGTCCTGCCAGTCATCGATCACTGCAATCTGCACCGCCATCAGCTTCACCTCATCAACGAACGGGATTGGTTTTGTTCAGCCAGTCGAGCAATGCCTGATGGAACTTCGCCGGTTCCTCCATCTGCGGCGCGTGGCCCAGGCCCGGGAACTCAATCAGTGTCGACTGTGGAATCAGCTTCGCCACTTGCTTGCCGAGCACCTCGTAGCGACCGATTTTCGCCTTGATCTCGGGCGGTGCGATGTCCTTGTTGATGGCCGTGGTGTCGGAGGTGCCGATCAGCAGCAGGGTCGGCACTTTCAGGTCCTTGAACTCGTAGTACACCGGTTGAGTGAAGATCATGTCGTAGATCAGCGCCGAATTCCACGCCACCGCTGTTTTGCCCGGGCCTTTGGCCAGGCCTGCGTACATGTCCACCCAACGGTCAAACTCGGGCTTCCAGCGGCCATCGTAATAGGTGCTGCGTTGGTAATCGTGAATGCCTTGCGCCGTCACTTTCAGCTCGCGTTCATACCACTGGTCAACCGTGCGATAGGGCACGCCAAGGGCTTTCCAGTCTTCCAGGCCGATGGGATTGACCAGCGCCAGTTGTTCGACTTGATCGGGGTATTGCAGCGCATAGCGGGTGGCGAGCATGCCGCCGGTGGAGTGGCCCAGGAGGGTCGTCTTCTGGATGCCGAGGGCTTTGAGCAGTTGCGCAGTGTTGCTCGCCAGTTGCTGGAAACTGTACTGATAGTGGTCCGGTTTGCTGGAGGTGCAGAAGCCGATCTGGTCCGGGGCGATAACCCGGTAACCGGCCTCGCTCAGCGCCTTGATCGAGTTGTCCCAGGTGGCGCCGCAGAAATTCTTGCCGTGCATCAGCACCACACTGCGGCCATTGGCCTTGCCTTGGGCGGCGACATCCATGTAGCCCATTTGCAGGGATTTGCCTTGGGACTCAAAGGCGAAATGCTTGACCGTGTAGGGATACTCAAAGCCCTGAAGTTCGGGGCCATATTCCGGTGTTTCGGTCTGGTTCTGCGCGTGGGCGAGAACGGGCAGTGCCGCCGTCAGCAGCAGGCCGGGTAACCAGCGGGAAAGAATGGGCGACATGGGAGACCTCCACAGGAAATCCACCGATGCTGGATTGGCGTGATTAGGGTGACATTAACCACAGGCCATGATCGTTCAACCCATCCAGCCCAACGTGGCCAATGCCAGCACACCATAACGGGCGCCTTTGGCCAGGGTTACGATCATCAGGAAACGCCCCAGCGGTTCGCGCATGACTCCGGCCATCAGCGTCAGCGGGTCGCCGATGATCGGTACCCAGCTCAGCAGCAAGGACCAATGACCATAGCGCTGATAGTGTTTTTGGGCTTGTTGAAGATGACGAGGGCTGACCGGAAACCAGCGCCGTTCGCGAAACCGTTCGATGCCGCGCCCCAACCACCAATTCAGCAGCGACCCCAGCACATTGCCCAGCGTTGCGACCGCCAGCAGCGACCACAGCCAGTACTGGTCGCTGAGCAACAGTCCCACCAGCACCGCTTCGGACTGCAAGGGCAGCAGACTTGCGGCGCCGAACGCCGCGAGAAACAGCCCGATGTAGGCACCGAACATCAATGGGCGGAGTAGTCCGCCACCACCACGTCAGTGCCGTCCTTTTGCAGGCCGATTACCTGATAGGCGTCGCTCATGCCGTCCATTTCCATGCCGGGTGAGCCCATCGGCATGCCCGGGGCGGCAACTCCCAACAGATCGTCACGCTTGCTCAAGGCCAGCACTTGATCGGCAGGCACATGGCCTTCGACGAATTTGCCGTTGATCAACGCGGTGTGACACGACGCCAGGCGAGGCGGCACGCCGTGTTGTTGCTTGAACTGGCTCATGTCGGCTTCGACATGGTCTTCGACCTTGAAACCATTGGCTTCAAGATGGCTGACCCATTTTTTGCAGCAGCCACAGTTGGCGTCGCGGTGAACTTCGATCGGGATCAGGTCGGCGGCCTGGGCCAGGGAGGAAATGAAGAGGGCGCTCAGGGCGACCAGACGCAGGTGGGTTCGCATAGGCATTTCGTCTCGGGTTGCGGCCAAAAGGATGCATTTTGACTCTTTTATCCGACAGGGCATTGCGGGAGTGTTTCGAAGTTATACAAGGTCGGCCAGCCAGATCATCGCAGATCAATGCTGTCAGCTGAATGAGCGAGGAATGACAAAATTGTCAGGTTTGCCCCCCTGAACGTCGGAAAACGGGAGTTCGATGCCATCGCTCCGGTCGCCTGAGTGACTTCGTTGGAGGAACGAGCGGTGTGAGGCGGGAAGTATCGGTCTTGATACAAACGAACTAACCAACACGTACATAAAGATGTTTTTTGTCGCCTGCACTTCTATCGAAAAGACCCGTGCAGGCCAATGAAACAAGGTGCTTTTTGCTATGTATCGTAAATGTACAAGAATTGTAAAAAACAGAAATATTTGTTGGTGGCACTAGTGCGCGCGTCGATACTCGCCCGCACTTAACTCGGTTAAACAAGGAACTTTTTATGGTCGCCTCACAAGGACGTCTGCGTGTTTTGGATGATGGGCATCCGGCCACGCAGTCGGGAGCCCGGTCATGACAATCGGTTACACAGGTAGCTGGACGAGCAAGGCAGGATTACTGGTCAGGGACGCGGGCAGCAGCAAGCCTGTCACCCATAGCGCCAGGGTCAAGCAGATGCTAGCAATGGTGGGCAGCAATCCCAATGCGCTGAATACCGCGAAAATGGATGAACAGAAACTGCACCGCAATATCAAGGGCTTCGACCCGGAAAATGTCTCTGCCAAACAACTGGGCAATCTCAGTGCCTTCTTGAGAAGCAAAGGCCTGATTTCCGATATTACTTCGATGACCTTGCTCAATGCCGGTGACAAGTTCGACCGCTTTGGCGTACAGAAAGACCCGGACGCGAAATTCAATGCACTGGAGTATTTCGCTACACAACTGGACGCCATCCAGAACAACAGCATCAAGGGTGACAAGTACGCCGTTGGCTTGATCCCGGAATACAAGACGGCGATTTACGTACTGCAAAACTTGCAAGCCTATGGCAAGGGCAACGGGACAACGGTCCCCAATGACAAGGGGGTCAAGGCCAGGGCCTGACATTGGCAGCGCTGGCCCGCTCGAACTGTCGAGCGGGCCAGGCAGCTGCTACCGGTCGAGCAACTTCATGACCTCTTCCGGGTAGCGCAAGCCAGCGGTGGCATTGGCCGGGAATATCGCTTCCAGGGCCTGCAACTCTTCGCGGCTCAGTTTCACGTCCAGCGCGGCCACATTTTCTTCCAGGTATTTACGCTGTTTGGTACCTGGAATCGGGATCAGGTAATCCCCTTGGGCCAGGACCCAGGCTAAGGCCAGTTGGCCGGCTGTCACGCCCTTGTCAGCGGCCAGCGTTTGTACCTGCTGCACCAGTAGCAGGTTTTTCGCGAAGTTTTCCCCTTGAAAGCGCGGGCTGAAGCGACGGTAGTCGTCGGCGGCGAAGTCATCCGGGCTTTTCAGTGACCCGGTCAAAAAGCCCCGGCCCAACGGGCTGTAAGGCACGAAGGCAACACCCAGGCGCCGGCACGCGGCAAGGCAACCGTTTTCTTCCTGATCGCGGCTCCACAGCGAATATTCACTTTGCAATGCGCTGATCGGATGAACCTTGTTCGCTCGCTCCAGCGTGGCAACCGAAGCCTCACTCAACCCCAGGTAACGCACCTTGCCAGCCTTCACCAGTTCTGCCATGGCGCCGACGGTTTCCTCGATGGCCACCTGTGGATCGATGCGGTGTTGGTAATACAAATCCAGGGTTTCCACGCCCAGGCGTTTGAGGGTGCCGTCGATCGCTTCGCGAATGTATTCCGGCCGACCGTTGACCCCCCGTGCCCCAGGGTTGGACGGGTCCCGGACAATGCCGAACTTGCTGGCCAGAAACACTTGGTCACGCTTGCCGGCAATGGCTTTGCCGATCAGCTCTTCGTTGGTGTGCGGACCGTACATGTCTGCCGTGTCGAGCAGGTTGATCCCCAGCTCCAGCGCACGATGCAGGGTGGCGGTGGCTTCTCGGGTGTCTACGCCCGTGGTGTAGAAATCGGTCATGCCCATGCAGCCCAGCCCGATGGCAGACACCTGTGGTCCGTTCTTGCCCAATTGACGTGTTTGCATGAAATCAGCTCCCTTTGAATTGAAGCCCCATTGTTGCTCTCGACAAAAACAAGATAAACCGGCTAAAACTGCTATCACTATTTGTAAAATCTAAATAATCGGTAACCAAAGCAATGGACCGTTTCAACGCCATGCGCGTGTTCACCCGAATCGTCGAACTGGGCGGCTTTGCCAAGGCAGCGGACAGCCTGCAGTTGCCCAGGGCTTCGGTGACCATCCTGATCAAGCAGCTTGAGGCACATCTGGGCGTGCAACTGCTGCAACGCACTACTCGGCAGATCAGCCTGACGCTCGACGGCGCTGCCTATTACCCCCGTTGCGTGCGGTTGCTGGCGGATCTGGAAGAGACCGAAGCGGTGTTTTCCGCGGCTCGCCAAAACCCCAAGGGGTTGCTGCGAGTGGACATGCCGGCGGGAGTGGGGCGTTTGATCGTGATCCCGGCATTGCCGCAATTCACTGCCCGATATCCCTTGATCGAGCTGGAAATCGGTTTGAATGACCGGCCTGTGGATCTGATCCGCGAAGGGGTCGATTGCGTGTTGAGGGGAGGCTCGGCCCTGGACGATTCACTGGTGGCACGGCCATTGGTCACACTGGAGCAGGTCACGTGTGCCAGTCCCGAATACTTGCAGCGTTGCGGGACTCCGCAGTGTCTGGAGGATCTGCAGGGGCATCAGATGGTGGAATACTTTTCCAGTAGCACAGGCAAACGCTACGGACTGGAATTTGAAGTCGAGGACCAGTTGCTATTGATCGACTTGCCCAAGCACGTTTCGGTCAACAGTTCCGATGGTTATCTGGCAGCGTGTGAGGCGGGATATGGCTTGGTTCAGACCCCGTATTATCACGTTGCCCACCAGTTGAAGGAGGGACGCTTGGTCGAGATCCTGAGGGACGTGCCGCCACCGGGTATGCCGCTGACGGCGCTCTATCCTCCTCACCGCCAGTTGTCCCGGCGGGTGCGAGTGTTCGTCGACTGGATGGTGGAGCTCTGTGCACAGTCGACTAATGGTTTGTATAGAAAGGATTCACGCGGCTGAGCGGGCACCGCCAGGGGAATGGGGGCCGTGCAAGGTTCTCGTTGCGTTGGCGTTCTGCTGTAAATCGTCATGCAACTGTTGCATGTGCGCGCAGTTCAGGTTGAGGGATCGAGCCTGAACGCCTCGATGAAACAGTGCGAACCAGCCAGTGTCCCCTGGTGTGGGCATCAGGCCGGTAAAGGCGAAACCCAATGCCGAAAAGCTACGCAAGTTCCGGGCGAAGTGCCGGGACAGTTCGAGTCGTACCGAGATCAGCCAGTGCCTGGGCAGTTGCCAGAGTTGCTCAAGTAAATCTTTGTTCAAATACTGAATCACAATGTCGAACCGACGCTGGTGTTGCTTGATTTGCAAGGGCATCGCGGCGGGTGACGTCTTGTGCTGGTGGGTTCCGAACACCGAGCAAAGGTGCTGCATTAACGTACGGCAGCTTTCGGGCCAGGGAATGTCAGGGAGTGGGCGCCTGTGTCCATCGATCATGTGATAGCCCATCACGATGGTTTCCGGGAGCGGATCAGCGAATGGCGAAGGGACATAATCGGGCATCAGACCCGTGCTGTGGAAGCCGATTTTCTGGGCCATGCGTTGTGTGTAGGGGTGATGGGTGACTTGCTTGATCGAAACGCTCTCCAGCCCCAGGCAACCTGATTGCATCAGTAACGCCCGGCCCAGACGGGTCGCGATGCTCTGCCCCTGTGCGGCAGGATGAACCACGCTCAGCGCCAGCTCAGCGGTATTCGAATGCGCGGTGCGACACAGGGCAGCGTGCCCCAGAACCCGCACGTCATCCACCGCCAACATCGATTGCCAGTGACCCTCGGCGTTGTGCTGATTGATCATGTTCGGCAGGTAGACATCCGGCTGAACGTAATGATCGCCGTAGACCTCTCGAAATAGCCGGCTCACGGCTCCGGCGTCGGAGGGGCGGTAGGGGCGAAAAACCAATCGGGTCATCGCACCGACTCCAGTGCGGGAGCGTCATACACGCGCAAATCCAGCACCCTGAGTTGTTTGCCCGAGCGCGGGTGAAGTCTCAGATCAGTCGTTGCACACGGCAGGACCCGAAACTCGAGCAGACCTTCGTGGCTCAGGTCGTCAATGACCGGGTAACGGGCAACCAGTGCTTCAAGCAGTGCCTGGCCTATCGCTTCGACAGTTTGTAACACAGAGCCGGGCACCCACTTCAGGCTCAACAGATCCTTGTGGCCGGCCTGTTCGATCAGCAATTGCCATTGCTCGCTGTGTGCTACACGCTGAACGACCTCGTGTACTTCTTCGGTAAGCAGCGACAGCACACCCACTCGTACCCGCCGGCTATGGGCGCAGCGCCCTTTGAGCGCAAATTTACGTGTTGGAGACCCAATCGGTTCACACCAACAGGCACGGTCTCCTACCGGGTAGCGCAGCAGCGGCATGAGCCGACGAGTCAGATTGGTCAACACGAGCATTCCGATGCGATCGCATTCCTCAATGACTTCACCAGTGTGTTCATCGATGATTTCCAGCAGGGTTTGTTGTTCGAACACCCGATGCTCGCCCAATGCACAGTCGCGACTGCTGGCGCCTATGAGTCCGGCGTCTACGCTGGCATAGCCAATGGAGGCGAAGCGGGCGTTAGGGAAGACTTCGCCAAGGATGGCCAGCTGTGGGGCAAACAGGCTTTCTCCGCCATACAGCAACGTATCGACCCCACACAACACACGCCGATGCTGCGCCAGGTAGGCCGCAAATCGCAGTAGCTGTGCCGGTACTCCGGCCAGAACGTTGATCCGGTATCGCGCGATGGCATCCGCCAGTACGTCCAGCTCGACGTTTCCGGTAAACGGAAATTCGCTGATGGATCGCCCGACATGGGCCAGGGAGTCGTGAATAAACAAAAAGCTGGCGTAAAGATCCCCTGAAAAGAACAGATTGGCGACTCGGTCTCCGTTATTCAGTTGAGATGAGATGCTGGCTCCGAAAGTACTGACCAATGCGTGCCATTCCTCGTAGGAATACACCGCAAGTTTACCCTGGCCGGTTGAACCTCCCGATTTAAATACCAGCGCATTATCGACGTTTCCGGTGAGGACCGGCCAGTGACTCAAATCGTTACTGCCGGCCCAATAGTCGATCACGTTGGTTAACGGTAAGTTCTCTAAAGTAATCCCTGTTGTGGGTAGGTGTTTCAGATGCTCGCAGTAGTAGTTTGAGTGTTGTCGTACAAAAGGCAAAAGTTGTTCGAGTGAATAAGTAGATTTCACGGGGTCCCCTCTTTTGAATCAGGCGTCTTGGTTAAAGATTACGGTCGTTGAACGTTCTGTCTTTATATTCTTCGATCGATAATCAATGGGATTTTGCCGCTGTGTTTATTTCGGATGAATTCCTGTTCGACGCACGCTGTAACTTCCACAATTAAAAGCCCGGCACTGACCGCATTGGCCAAGGCTTCGTGGGTCAGCAGTTTTTCGTGGACCCAGGTGGGGTTCGCATCCGCGAGAACGTGCATTCGTTCGATCCCGTCGGCGGTGTGACCCAGTACAACTTGAATGGGGACTTCCAAGCTATGCGCCAGCGCTGAAGGGGAAATGAATTCGGTGCCAATCCGCACCAGCTTGCCGTGCCGCTGCAACAGTTCGAATCGCGGCGTTTCGAGTCCGCAAGGGCAGGCTCCGGGGATCCAGCGGCCGGTGTCGCCGACGTCATACCGGCGCACGCGCTGACCTTGCCGGGCGCGGGACGTAAATAGCAGGCGACCGATTTCACTGCCTTGCACCGGCACATCCTGCTCGAGCTGAACGATTTCCAGATGCTGGGTTTCGCATATCAAGTGAAACACGCCGTCCGCCGTCGCCGGGCAGGCATGCCCCAAGGGGCCTGCATCGACGGAGCCATAGATGGCAGAGCGAATCGTCGACACCCCGCAGCTTTCCATCAGCCGTCTACTGGTCTCTCCCGGATGCTCGCCACCAAGCAACACCTTGCCGACACCGGCATAGGCGCGCAGTCGATCCTGCTCTTTGAGAAACAGGCGATGCAGCGTACTGGGCATGCCGATCAGCACGGTGACACGCTGCTCCACGATCAGTCGGGCGACTTCGCTGAAATCATCATCCTGGGGAGCCCCCATGGGTAAATGCGCGACGCCCATCTGTTCAAGAATCTTCGAAAAGCTGAAAAATCCACCATAAAGGTTGCCGCCATAGAACAGGTTCATCACCCGGTCCGTTGATGGGTCGAGCCCGACGCAGAACAGCCCGTCAGCGGCGGCGCGCATCTGTTGCTGAAAGTCGCGATAGCTGAAGCCGGCGAGGGCCGGGATCCCGCTGCTGCCGCCAGAGCGGAAATACAATTGCGCTTGGGGGCCGATCGGTTGGGTCGTGAAGGTCTCCTTGTCCATGATCGGGTCATCGCAGGTGTCGGGTGCGCACGGAACCGGGTCGAGCGTTGCACGGCCCGTCGAGACATCCGCTGGCAGGCTCACCGACAGGCGGCGACTCAGGCGAGTCAGCGCGTAGACACCATCGTGGGGTTCACCGGCGTAGCCGTCATGAATCGACTGGCAAGGCGCAATGCGGCTGACACCGGCGTTGAGCAACGTTCGAACGAGCTCGGGGGTTTCTGCCCGGGGGCACATCAATGCGCAACTTTGCAGGACGGCGCGCCAGGGCAGCAGTGTCTCGATGAGCAGGTGTCGTGGTACGGGTTTGAGCACAATCGTACGAAACAGCGGCGACGGCGCGAGCGTCTGATGATGCTCCCAGATGACGCGCCATCCGGGGCCGGTCCACACATGACCGGTCTGATCGGCAAAGCATTGATCGAGCTGCGCCAAGGCAATGCGAGTGGTGATTTCGCAAGCTTCCTGGTCTGTCGGTACCAGCGCCGGCCAATGTGGGGCGCGCTGTTTGAATGCTTCGGCCAGACGATCTCCCAGGTCGTGCAGGACCGCCGGATCGTTACTGTCCACCAGCACCCATTGAGGGCTGGAGCACGCTTGCTGATCCAGGTGGCAGACCTCATCCACCAACGCATCGAGCGCTGAAGGATTCGCCGCGTCAGGTGACAGATAGGCGAAGCTGATTTTGTGTCCCCAATCGATCCATCGACATCCGGCGGGGATTTGTTGACGGATTGCTTTGAGCGCCATTTCCCCGCCCCAGGCCGATACTCCATCAGCCCTGGCGCAGAGTTGCGTGATGCAAGAGGTGTTCACCGGCAGAACCGCTACGAATTCCGCCAGCCTGCCGCTGATGTCGCACTGCACAAGGGCTGCGAGCAACCGGGCAGTCAAACCGCGATCGCTGGAGCTGGGGCGAAGCCAGTTGATGTTGCCGGCCAACAGGCTTTCGAGCACCGCGCAGAACGCCAGCATGGGCGCATTGCCTGGGGTGATATGCACCACCAGCCCCAACGGGTGCCAGCTTTCGAAGCAGGGTTGCCGATAGTCGATGCGGCGCAGCGAACGCGGTTGCTGGCCCAGTTCCCGATCGAGTTTGCTGCTCAGGTTGCTGTGCTGGCAAAAGACGATCAATCCCTGACGTTGATCGTCATCGAGGGGCAGATCGGGATGGTGAGCCTGCAACTGCGTGGCAAAGCGAACGGCGGACTCGATGACGGTATCGCTATCGATCGGCGCGGCCAGCAGCCGGGGCAATTGTTTTTCAAGAAGGTCGAGTGCGCTTTGTGGGGTAACGTCGTCACGTAGTTGGCCATTGATCAGGTACATATCAAGCCCTCCCGATCAATTCAGAAGCGGCCATGGCACAGCTGCGGCTGGCGCTGGTACCGGCACGCCCATGCAGCTCGAACCAGTCTGTCATCAGGCCGCATCCACAACTGGCGGCGGGGTGCAATGTCGCCAGATCGCCCATTACCACGGCATGAGCAGGGCTGGATGAAATGTACGGTGAGACGAATTCCAGCAAGCCGCGTCGGCCGTAGGACTGGACAGTGAAATCGGATGGGTTGCGCACGAAAACCTTCGAGTAAATCGGTACATGAAAATGATGATGGGTACACTGGATATAGGGCACGGCATGCTCTACGGCCCCATATCCGTCCCGACAGCGAGACAGGTCGATACCCAATTGCCGGTTGATTCGTGCATACAACTGACTCAGGGGGATTTCCTGCGCTGTCTGGGTTTTCCAGCCGCCCCCCAGAAATACCAGTGACTGGTCAGGCAACTGCAAATCGGCCACGCCGGTGTCTTCCATGCACTGAAGTGCATGAGAAAGGAGTGCGGGAAATCCGAGAATTCGAACGGGCAATCCTTCCTCGGCAAACGCCTGCAAGGCACGAATCACTCCAAAAAGATCGAATTCGTGGCCTTTTCCGGTCAGGCGCAAGCCGTAAACCACTCGGTTGACGGGGGCATAGCTGCACAGAAAATGATCGGTGTAGGCAGTGCCCAGGGTGATGTCAGCCTCGGGCTCATAGCTCAGGAGCAGATAATTGCAGGGGCTGTCCGGGGTGTCCCAACCGTAATGCCGGAAAATGTGGCTCACCATGCCTTGTGCCGCGGCCATGCTGCGCTGGTCATAGCGCATGCGACTCTTCTGGCCGCTGGTGCCGGACGATGTCAGCTCCAGCGCGCCTTCGCCTGTTGGACCGAACACCAGATGACGCTTGAAGTAATTGGCGAAAATCGGCGGCAGCCTTGACCAGTCATCCAGCGTCTCCAGGGCGTTGGCATCAAGGCCATTGGCGTTCAGCCAGCGTTCGTATCCGGGCGTGTGATGGTAATGAAACAGACTGATTTCACCCATGGCCTGATCGAACAGGCCTTCCGGCATGGAATCCAGGCAATAGGGTTGCGTCAGCGCGCAAAGCGCATCGGTGTGGGGTAGATGGATCATCAAAGGACCTATGGTGTGGGATCAGACCGAAAGTTCGATGTGAGAGCGGCGCAGAAACAGTTGCAGAGGAACCAGGCACAAGAGCCCCGTGAGACCGGCCATCAGGGCGAAGGCTTCAAGGCTGTCACCGGCACCCAGCGCGGCGATAATCGAGCCGCCGCCCCCCATGACGGCGATGGAGATCATGCCGATCATGGCCGAGACCAGGCCTTTGCCGTCGTCGCTGGAAAACAGTGCGAGCCGGTATAGCGCCGCGTTGCTCATGCCAAGACCGATGGCGTAAAGCGACAGGCAACTGACCACCAGAACTGTTGAAGCGCCGATGAGCATGACCATGACTAATGCGATGAGCCCGCCGCAAAACGGCCAGAGCGCATACCTAATCAATTGGGCCAGTTCAGTGCTGGCAATCAGTCGGTTGAGTATCAGATTTCCGAGAATGACGGCCGCAAATACCGGGATCTGCCACAGGCCGTAGTGCAAGGGGGAGAGTCCCTGGTTCTGGATCAGCAGGAGTGGCGCCAACCCGATCCAGGCAATCAACGGCAGGCCCATCAGACCCAAGGCGACGGTAGCGCTCAGAAATTGCGGGTTGGTGAGCAAAGCGGCGTAGCGGCGCACCGTACCGCCCCATTCAAAAGGCACCGCGGCCAGTCGTTGACCATCCTGGCGCAAGGTGCCCACGGTTTCCGGCATGAACAGGTAAAGCCCGAACCAGACCATCACGCCGCCAACGCCCAATAGTAAAAACAGCTCCCGCCAGGAGAGCCATTCCAGCGCCAGGCTACCGAGCAGGGGACCAAGCAGGGGGGAGAGCAGTGCGACGTTCCCCAGCAACGCCATGATTTTTACCGCATCGGCTTCGCAGAAGACTTCTTGCAGGGCTGGATAGCTGACGGCGATGACGAATCCCAATCCTATGCCCTGAATCAGGCGCAAGCCATTGAAGGCAATGATACTTTGCACATGGAACGCCGCGGCACAGGCCAGCGCGAACACCGCACACCCGATAAGCAATAATCTGCGGCGGCCGAAGTGATCGGACAACGGCCCTATAAGCCATTGCAAAAGAATGCCGCCAATCAAGTAAAGATTAAAGGCATAGGGAACGTGACTCGAACTGGCATTCAGTTGACGCGTTACAGTCAACATGGCGGGCATGATCATGTCGCTGCCCATATAAGTCAGTAGTTCAAAAAGAGTGATTGCAAGGCAAAAGCCAAGCACATGATGGGGGCTGATATGTATTAAAGGCTTGAGCATGAAATCCCTGTATTACTCGAAGTTAGAGAGTTGATTCTTCTCTGATGTCTCGAGAATAGAGATCGACTACGAACAGCTCAAATGCACGATTGAGACTTAAAGCTTCAACGGTTTTCGCAATATTTCCAGGTTTGGGAACATGCAAAAAATGATGGATTCAGCTGACAGCCCGACTGGAACAATCGTGTACGAAAAATGCCCGCCAGGGTGCGGGCATTTGTTCAGTGGGCAAAAGAATGATTTTTTTCTTACGAAGGATCGGCTGAATAATCGTTAATGTCAGCCATTTCAAACTATCGACGGTGATAATAGCCCGGTCCGCCACGGTCATAATGGTGGCCGCCATGCCAGCCGTTATTGGGAAAAATGATGCAGCCACTCAGGGTCAGGAGCGCGAGCAGTGGAATCAGCAGTGTGATTCGACGGAGCATTTCAAAATCCTCATGGTTATCGCCGCAATGAAGTCAAAACTCTTCATCGGCTGTAACATGAGACCCCGTTTGCAGCCCCGCATTCGTGCTGAACTGTAGGGGCTTGGTAAGCAATCGGATACAAACCGGATACATATTTTTGCTCAGGAACCCGTAATGACCCAGTCGCAACGTTTGAAGTACTCGATTCTGATTTCCCTGGTGGTACTGGGGATCATGTTCGGCCTTTCCTGGCTGCAGAACGCAGGGTTCATCAGCGAGAAATTATTCCAGTACATCGCCATTGGCGTGGCGGTGGTCGTGGTGGTCATCAATGGCGTGATGCGTCGCAAGGTCAAGCCTTGAGCGATGCCTGCCGGCCTGAATGCTCACCATGAAGGACAGCGACAGCCTGTGGATGCAGGCTGTAGCTTTTGTCCGGATTGAGCGTAATCACACCCTCACCGCATAGGCGTTTCAACACTTCGCGGACACTGAGAAAGGACAGGGGAATGTCCAACTCCAGCAAGTGGCTATGCACGCCACGCACGCCCAGGCTGCGCTCGCTCTCGGCGGCGGTCAGCAAGGCGTCGATGACTTTCAGGCGAATCAGGCTGGTGCGCAGGCCAAAGGATTTGAGCAGAAACCTGATCCGTTCGTTGCCTTGACGTTCGGTCTGTTGATTGAAAACGCCGGTGCCCATGCCAGGGCCCTTTGGTGCATGGCTACCATCCGTTGGCAGTTGCGGGTTGTACATGCAAAAACTCCTTTTCAGAGCCTGATCAGGAAAAGTGATGGGTGCTCTCAAGCAATAAGACGTACGAGCGAGGAAATAATGAATGCCCGTATGTAGAAAATTTGTCGCTGTTACGTCAGCGCTCTGTGAGATGGGCGTGGGGAAGCCCGCAAAGGCCTAATTTTTTGTGGTTCGCTTCGTTTTAATGGAAGGCGCATTGGCTGTCATACGTCTTTTCGATCAGGAGCGAGCGTGATTATTTCCAGGCAATTAACCGGGTTGAGCCTTGCGGGTGTAATTCTGGGGGTGAGCCTTGCGGCAAACGCGCGTACCCAGCCAGAACAGGCGACCGCCGACATTCGTCGAACCAGTTTCGGCGTACCGCATATCCGTGCCGAAAACGAGCGCGGGCTCGGCTATGGCATTGGCTATGCCTACGCTCAAGACAACGTGTGCTTGCTGGCCAATGAGATCGTGACGGTCAATGGCGAACGTTCACGGTATTTCGGCCCGGACCAGTTGACGCTCGAGGAGCGTGGCAACCTGGCCAGCGATGTGTTTTTCAACTGGCTGAATACTCCCCAGGCCGTCGCCGCTTTCTGGCAGGCGCAAACGCCTGAAGTGCGGGAACTCATCGAAGGTTATGTGGCGGGCTACAACCGTTCGCTGACAGAGCGTCGGGCGCAGGGGCTGCCGCAGCAATGCCAGGGAGAGTGGGTGCGCGCGATTACCGCCCAGGACCTGGTCAAGTTGACCCGTCGTCTGTTGGTCGAAGGCGGAGTGGGGCAGTTTGCCGAAGCCCTGGCTGGCGCGGCCCCGCCTGAATCCGTCGCTCATGTGGCAGGTGAACCGGCATCGTTCCAACTGGCGGCCTCGCGCATGCAACGATTCGCTCTGGATCGCGGCAGCAATGCCGTGGCGGTCGGCAGCGAGCGCTCGTTCAACGGTCGCGGAATGCTGCTGGCCAACCCGCATTTCCCCTGGGCGGGCGGGATGCGTTTCTATCAGATGCACCTGACCATTCCCGGCAAACTGGACGTCATGGGCGCGGCGTTGCCCGGTTTGCCGATGATCAATATCGGTTTCAGCCGACATCTGGCATGGACCCACACCGTGGATTCGTCCAGGCACTTCACGCTGTATCGCTTGCAACTCGATCCAAAGGATCCGACCCGTTACCTGCTCGATGGCCAGTCCTTGCCGATGACAAAGCAGACGCTGACCGTCAACGCGAAGCAAGCCGATGGTCAGACCCGGCAGATTTCCCATGTGGTCTACAGCTCGCCATTCGGCCCGATTGTGCAATGGCCGGGAAAGCTGGACTGGAACAACCAATTCGCCTACAGCCTGCGCGATGCCAACCTGGATAACGACCGGGTCTTGCAGCAGTGGTACGCGATGAACCGTGCGGTCAGCCTCAAGGAGTTGCAGGCTTCGGTGCACAAGATTCAGGGAATTCCGTGGGTCAATACCCTGGCGGTGGACGATCGAGGGCAGACGCTTTACATGAACCTGTCGGTGGTGCCGAACGTCAGTGCCGACAAGCTGGCCAAGTGCAGCGATCCACGGGCCGGACTGCAGATGATCCTGCTCGACGGCTCCAAAAGCGCCTGCGCCTGGGATATCGACCCGAATGCTGCACAAAAAGGTATTTATGCGGCAGACAAACTGCCGCAGCTGCTGCGCAAAGACTTTGTGCAGCACTCCAACGATTCGGCGTGGATGGCCAATCCGGCACAGCCGCTCACTGGTTTTTCGCCGTTGATCAGTCAGGACAATCTGCCATTGGGGCTGCGTTCGCGCTTCGCATTGGAGCGTCTGGGCATCTTGAGCAAGGCGGGGCCTATCACTGCGGCGGATCTGCAGCACATGGTGATGGACGATCAGGTGTATCAGGCGGCCCTGGTCATGCCGGACCTCCTGCAATTCTGCGCCGCGGCCCTCGGCCCCGATGCGCCGACACTGGCGCCGCTGTGTGCCAGTCTCAAGACTTGGGATCGCCGAGTGAATCTGGACAGTGGGCTGGGCTTTGTGCATTTTCAGAATGTCATGCTGGCGTTGCAGCAAGTCCCTGACCTCTGGCGTGTGGCGTTCGATCCGAAGGACGCGCAACACACGCCGAGTGGCCTGGCCATAGAACGGCCGGAAATCGCCAAAGCGCTTCGGGCGGCGATGCTGGCCTCGGTAGAAAAGGTGAAAACCCTTGGCCTGAAGGCTGATAGCCGTTGGGGCGACATTCAGGTGGCCAGCAGTGGCGGGCGGCAAACGCCGATCCATGGTGGTCTCGGCACGCTGGGGGTGTACAACGCCATTCAAAGCGTGCCGAGAACCGACGGCAAACGCGAAGTCGTCAGTGGCACCAGCTATTTGCAGGTGGTGACGTTCGATGACAACGGGCCGCAGGCTCAGGGCCTGCTGGCATTCTCATTGTCCAGTGATCCGGCGTCGAAGTATTCCAGGGACCAGACACTGGCTTTTTCGAAGAAACAGTTGAGTGTGTTGCCGTTCACCGAGCAGCAGATCAAGGCCGATCCGCAGTACCAGGCTCAGACGATCCGCGAGCAGGATGAAAAAGCAGGGAAGATCGCCGCGCAGTAACAGCGATAGCGTTTAAATGAAAAATGAAGGTCGCCCCCCGCAAAGGTCGCGGCCTTCAGCTTTTTGGGGCTTGTTGCGGCATCGAATTGAGAACTGGATTGCCGTCCTTGTTGCGGGTCAGGTAGACCGGCAGCACCTTGGGCAGCGAAGCCACCAGGTTGTCGAGCTCTTTGATGCTGTAGATGCCGCCGAGGCGGATCGAGCCGGCGCTGTGGTCCGCGAGCATCACCGGCTTGTTCAGATAACGATTGATCAAGGGCAGGGCGTCGGTCAGCGCCAGATCATCGAGCACCAGTTTGCCGCTGCGCCAGGCCAGCGATTGGTCGTTGGCGTAGGTCTGGCTGATTTGAGGCGTGAAGTCGCCGTGTCTGTAACGAGCCTGCATGGCGGGTTCGAGACGTAAACCTTCGCCGGGCAGGGCATCATTGCTGCTCACCAGCACGGAGCCCTCGATCAGGTTCACGCGTACCTGGTCTTCATACATCCAGACGTTGAATTGGGTTCCGGTGACGCGGATTCTGCCGTCGGCCGCCTTGACGATGAAGGGGTGTTGCATGTCGTGGCTGACCCTGAAGAAGGCCTCGCCTTTTTTCAGCGTGACCCGACGCTGATCCTTGTAATTGCTGAAAGTCAGTTCACTGCCCAGGTTCAGCTCAACCTGGCTGCCGTCGCTCAGCGTGACCTGACGAACATTATCGGTCGCCTCGAAATGCTGGTAGGCATTGGGCAGCCATCCAAGGTTCCATCCGGTATATGCCGCCAGCGGCAGCGCCAGGGCGCAGACCGCGGCGGCGATGCCGAAAGCGCGCCAGGGGGTTGTCGGTTTGACCCGAACAACCGGCGCAGCGGATTCGGGACGAGGCAAATCCCCCGCCACATCCCAGATCTCCAGCATGGCTTCGTACTCGAAGGCATGCAGAGGATGAGCATCACGCCATTGCTCGAACGCCAGGCGTTCTTCGGCCGTGCAATCGATGGCGTGCAGGCGCATGCACCAGTGTGCAGCGGCATCGGTGATGGCGTCGTATTGGGCTTGCGAGAGAGAGTGGTCGGTCATTGACTCTTCCTGATTTCCTGCATTCTAACCTTGAGGGGAAGTCGGCGAGAACAACCGTCATGGCATTTCCCCGTCCAAGTCGAAGTTATTTTCAGGGCACTGACATTGCGCCAGTGCCTGCTGACCGCGTTTCAGGGGGTGTCGACGTGAAGTTGACGTCCCAAATGAGAGATCAGCCAAGCGACAGAGTCAGCATTGGCCAGCTGGACAGCCAGTCTTGTCGTCGCATCCTTTTTGAAATGCGTGCGTGCTTCGGCCAGGTTTTTTTTGCCGGTCAAGCTCAAAATCCGGTCACGTGTACGGTTGGTTTCCTCGTAGAAGGTTTGACCAAAATCTTCCCATACATTTGTATCGTCATTCAAAACGGCGAACAGTTCGGATAAGGGGGTATGGATTGAAAGTGCTTCCTTCTGAAGCTGTGTCAGCGCCTTGCTCAAATGGTTGCCACGAGTCGTAGTGGTATCAATCAGGTCGACAAACGGTCTGCTTGCATCCATATAAGCAATATCCTCCGTGTCACAAATCACATGCGACAGCTCGTGGATCAACGTCGTTGCGCGGGCGTGGGCACGGATCGGGAACGCGGCATCGGTCATGTAATTACGGTAGTGATCCATGTAAGGCATAAAATATTTCTCTGCCAGGTAGATTTTTTTCTGCTGATCGGTGGGGATCGTGAAGGCAAACATATGGTCCCGGTTTCCGGGGTGAGCTCTCCCGGTGACGAAGCGTTCCGACTGCTCGTTCCTGAGGGTCGGATCCAACAAGGCACCGAGGATGTCCTCTACGACCTTCTGGATCATCGTCACATGCTCGGGCGATATCTCCGCCACATCAAGAAACCTCCTGACGAGCTGATGAACCGGTGTCTTTGTGTTGCCTGTTTTTTTCAACAGTTGCAAGTTACGAAAACCGTTCCACGCATAGGTGGTTGCGTGGTCAAGGCCTTCATCGATCAGCCGTGCCCGCACAGGGAAGAGCCGGCGTATTTCGGCCATTCCACTGGCTTCGACGTTCATCCCCCCACGGACGGCGTTCCACGTTTTCAACCTCTTGATCAAGCTGTACTGCCGAACCAGCTCGTCCGGCTCCCGCACCCACTGTTTGGAAGCGTTCCGAGCAACATGGGGGCCGCTTCCGTCCAGACCGCTGATGCGCCAGCGCAGGCCACGTTTTTCGAGTTGATAGACCTTCCCTTCAACCGCACCGTATTTTTTCTGTGTGGTCGGGTGCGTGTAGAGCCCAAGGGCGGTGTCCCGGGTCATTGAGCCAAGGTCGGCATCAACGTGCTCGTGGTTCTGCAAGCCGGTGCGTGCGGGATCGGTAGTGGCGATGTCCTGCCATTTAAGGCTGGCACTGGTTGCGGAGGAAGAAGGCTCGCTGGCCGCTGCAGAGGGCTCTGCCTGGCCTTCCATTGACTGGCGCAACATCGCCAGTTGCGTGATGCCGCTGATAAAGGATGTGATCGCCGGGCCCCATTTGTGTTGTTGAAGCTCCTCCGCAGACTGCTTGACCTCACGATAGCTGCGCCACACGACAATCGGGTAGGCCAGTTTGCCCATCAGGAACGTATAGGCCTGTTCCAGATCGTCGCCCAATACACGTTTTACGGTTTCCCACTCGCCTTGAGCGTCTTTGTTGGACTGGGTGCCCAACAGTCGTGCGAGGAGTTTGAAATTTTCGTTGAACAGGTGCCTGAACAGATGGCCCTTGATGGGCTTGAAGGCCAGGCTGATCTTGCCGGACGCGTTCGTACCCGTCACATGGGTGTCGTAATGTGTGCGGCCAGTATCTGACAGACTGTTGCGCACCCAACTTTGTAATGGACCTTGTGACTTGAGCTCGGTCAGCAACAGCTTTTCGTTTTCATATTCCTTCACGCCATGCTCAGGGCTATAGGGCGCGATCAGCACCTCGGGTCCCGGGGTGTTCTGTTTGGGGCCGATCAAATACATTCCCGGGACTTTGATCGACTGGTCTTTACCGAAGAGAAGCTCAAGTGGACGGATTATCGCATTTGTACCGCTGACGGCCTCGCGGGCGATTGCATCGGGCATGTCCATGACTTGCCGAACAAGGTCGAACCCGGTTTCGCTCAGGCGTTCCTGCAGTTTTAGCGAATGCGCGTAGTGCAGCAGTTGCCAGGGCAATTGGGCGGCGAACAGCTGTCTGGAGGATTTCGCAGCGGTGCCGGTTTCGGCAAGCGCCGCCTCCACAAATTTTTTGTGGAACTGACCGACATTCAGTTTTCGTATCAGGTTTTTGATGTAAGGCTTGTCCATTTTGGCAGGGATGGCGGCAGAGGTGAGTGACTTCAACTTGAAGTCGGCACTGTCCAGTTCATCAAAGTGAGTCAATGCAAAAGCCGACAACGTTAACGTCTTTACCGTGGACATCAGGCGCGAGGCAACCTGCACCTGGACGTTGTCCGGATCAATGGCCAATTGATCGACCTTGAGTAACTCTTTCAACTCGAACTGTGCCGTGCGTTCAAGAGAGCGCACGCCGCTCAGGTAATCCTTATCGTCCCGGGCATTGTTCAGGTATTGCTGAAGCAGTTCTGCATGCAGTCTCTGATCCTGTATGGACGCTTTGGCCAACCATGCCGGAAGCTTTTGTTGCGTCGTCAGAGAGCGCGCGAGGTCTGTTGCCCGACGCAGTCCTGTCATCGGTTTATGCAATGCCACCAGGCTCAGTAGATTCTTCAGGACCGGTTCGGTCAGTGGGGAGGCCAATGCGCGTTCGACGGACAGTTGATCCAGCCGAACAAATGGTTTTTGTACGTGATCCAGAAAATTCTCATGTATCAGCTGTAATGGCGCGAGGGTAAAGGTGCGCCCTGATGTTCGCTGGCTTCTTTGGAGATTCTCCAGAATCGCCGGGCGATCGTCCTCGCTCTGCAAACGTTTATTGAACGCTGTCAGCAGCGGTGTGAGGGCGGAAAAGGCTTCGAATCCCGAGGCGGGGGTCCATAAAATCGCCTTGCCGGAGTGGGTCGGGTCCAGGCCGCCGCGTTCGGTGAGTACAAAACAACTGGCGAGATCGAGCAAGTCACCGGAGTCGCCGGCCTTGAGCGCAAGGGAAAAGACATCCGGCAGAAACCCGTTCAGAGCTGCGCGTTGCAGCCGGACCGGCGTCTCTAGCACCGTCTTGATCATCGCCAGTTCCGTCGTCCCAAGCGCGCGGATGACACCCAGCAGCTTGTACTCGCTACGCAATGCGGTAGTCAGGGTATGCACAAACTTGGGTTGCAGTTGCTCAAGGGACGAACGGGTGAGGGTTTGTGCCGCCGCTAACGTTTTAACCGAAATGGACGGGTGTTTATCAAGCTGTTGCTCGAGTGCCTGCTTGACGGTGGAGAGGCTTTCCAGTTGTTCTTTTGCCGATTCAGCACGCACGGTGGCCGGTCGGGCACTCCATCGCTGATCGGCCCGGGTGCTCCAGCGGCCGTTTGCGTCGCCGGTCAACAGGCGATTGTCGATCAAGCCGCGTACATCCAGCGCATTGTCGAGCAACGCATGTACATTGAGCGTGCCCTCGCTTTCCCGGTACCGGCTCAGGGCGTAGGTCAGGTTCTGCCATTGCTTGGCCCGGACATCTTCAATGAGTCGCTCAAACACCTGGCCGCTAATCGGTTCTGCAATGATCAGGCGCTCCTGTGGCTCAAGCGACAGGAAGGTGCCGCGTTCCTCGAGGGACATGAAATTAAGCAGATTGTCCTCGTGACCCTCGCTTTTGAGCATGGTCAGTATCGTGTCTTTTATCGCTGCAAGATCGGTACTGGCCTGGATGCCTGAGGAGTGGGTGTACAGGTAGCCCAAGGTGTCCGAGTTACCGCACATAAAGGTGGAAGCGAGCTCCACGTAATGTTTGTAGAGGGCGCTGACACGTACGGTCTCGACCCGTAACGGCAGGGCTGGCGCAGGCGCGGCGCCGCTGACGCTCATCAACTCCAGATATTCAGTGGTGTTCAAAATACCTTGCTGACGTTTTCGCAGCAGATCCACATGATAGGCATCCCGCATGCCCTCGGCGAAAAAGTCGGAACGGGACTGCCCGCTGCTCATGGGAGAATTCCAGAAGGTCTCGAGCAGACTTTGCAGATGGGGCGTGAAGCTTTGCGCGATCTCTTTTACCTCGAGTTCCCAGGCCTGGTTATCAGCGTCGCTGCTCACACCGTGGCCGGGGTTGGAGAAGGTCCTGATGTCGCCATCCGGCCATTGATTGGTCAGGTAGAAGTGCAGCAGGGCATCGCTCAAAGACAGCGAAGAAAGCTTGCGCCGGTTTTCCGGGTTGTCGGTATTGGAGGAGGGAGACGCGCTGTCGATAAAACTATCCAGTTGCGTATGGCGCTGGTCCAGTTTGGGAAAATGCTTGGCCAGGGCGATGTTGAGCAGCTCGTCCAACATCGATTGCAGCGACGGAATTTTCACCAGTTCTGCCAGCATCGTCTGGATGTTTTGCGTCTGGTTGCGATCAAGGATCTGCTCCTGGTCCTGAAACCCCGCCCCCTCGATTTTTTGCGTCGCCACTGTCAAACCCGTGGCGGCCAATGCAGTCGCCCGCTGTTCGATGGAGAGATAACGCAACAGCGCCTGCTTGCCGTCGTCCTGGCTCAGCAGTTCCTCGAGTTTCTCGATGAGGTCGGTCATGTCCGCGTATTTGACGAGACCTTTCCACGGTGTGTAGAGGATGACTTCGCCGTTGGCCTTGTGTTCGTTTTTGACGTCGTCTTCGACTTTGGGGTGACTCATGCAAAACGCACCGGCCAATGGAATGTCGGTCCCATCGGGCATCTTCAACATCAACCGATCTATTTGCATCGGAGTCTTTTGAGCTGCGCGAATCTCGTGGGTGGCGAGATAAACACCACCCTTCAACCATTTCAAATCGTCAAGAGTGAGATGCAGCGCTTTCTCGCGCTCGCCGAGTCGCCTGGCACTGGATGCACGTTCTGCTTCGTCGAAAAAATACGGCAGTGGTGGAGCAGTCATGAGTTTTCCTCGATGGGCTGCGATCGATGGCGATCGCAGGTCGTTGGGTCGAGGGAAAACAGTAGGACCAATGGAAAGTCCGGGTGCGGTACATATTGCTTGAGCTGATCCTTTGTCGCAGGCTTGACAGGACGCCGGTAAAACAGCGCTTAATCGACGACTTTTTTCGGTTGCCCTGCAACCTCGCTTGACCTGTTGCCCACACCCAATAATAAAACCGGAGCTTCAGATGACCGCATCGCCTGAAATGGCCGTCAACTCGAACACCCAAACCCTCGATTTCGACGCGCTCGTTCAATTGCTCGAACAGATTTTCCTGCGCCATGGCACCTCGGCCGATGTCGCCAGAACGCTTGCCCTCAACTGCGCCGGCGCCGAGCGCGACGGGGCGCACAGTCACGGTGTTTTCCGCATTCCCGGTTATGTGTCGACGCTGCGCAGCGGCTGGGTCAATGGTCAGGCCGTGCCGGTGGTCGAGGATGTTGCCTCGGGTTTTGTCCGGGTGGACGCCGGCAATGGATTTGCCCAACCGGCCCTCGCGGCGGCGCGGCCCTTGCTGGTGGAAAAAGCCCGCAGTGCCGGCATTGCGGTGTTGGCCATCCGCAATTCCCATCACTTCGCAGCCTTGTGGCCGGATGTCGAGCCGTTTGCCGATGAAGGGCTGGTGGCACTGAGCGTGGTCAACAGCATGACCTGCGTGGTGCCGCACGGCGCCGATCGTCCGCTGTTCGGGACCAATCCGATTGCCTTCGCCGCGCCCAGGGCCGACGGTGCACCGATTGTTTTTGATCTTGCCACCAGTGCCATTGCCCATGGCGATGTGCAGATCGCGGCCCGCAAGGGTGAACGCTTGCCACCGGGCATGGGGGTGGACAGCCTCGGCCAGCCGACCCAGGACCCGAAAGCGATTCTTGAAGGCGGCGCCTTGTTGCCGTTTGGCGGGCACAAGGGCTCGGCGCTGTCGATGATGGTGGAGTTGTTGGCGGCGGCGTTGACCGGCGGCAATTTCTCTTTCGAGTTCGACTGGTCGAACCATCCGGGGGCCAAAACCCCCTGGACCGGTCAACTGCTGATCGTGATTGACCCAAGCAAAGCGGCGGGGCAGAACTTTGCCGAACGCAGTCAGGAACTGGTCCGGCAGATGCACAGTGTCGGGCTCAAGCGTTTACCGGGGGATCGGCGTCACCAGCAGCGTGCCAAAGCCAATGTCGAAGGCATTGCGCTCGATGCTCAGACCCTGGCGGAACTGCGGGAACTGGCGGGGCTCTGAGCTCAAACGCAATCCCTGATGTGGGGGCGGGCTTGCTCGCGAAGGCGGCGGTACAGTCAACATTGATGTCAGCTGACACATCGCTTTCGCGAGCAAGCCCGCCCCCACAGATTCCGTACTGACGTTCAATGACTTAACGTCGACCCAACAACAGACCGACCACCAGGCCGAAACCGGCGGAGATCGCCACGGTTTGCCATGGATGACCGCCGATGTAGGTTTCGGTGGCGTCGACCGCGGGTCTGGTCCGCTCACGAACACTGGTTACCGAGTCCCGGGCCTGCTGGAGTTTCTGGGCGATTTGTCCACGAAGGGTGTCCGCTTCCTCACCGACCAGTGAAGCACTGCTCTTGAGCAGTTTTTCAGACTCTTCGATCAGGGACTGAAGTTCGCTGAAGACCTGATCCTTGATTTGATCTTCGGCGACTTGATCGATGATTTTGCGCGCCATTGGAGTACTCCTTGCAGGTGAATGGACAGTGAACAATGGAGTCTGCCGCCGTGGCAAAAGTTGCAGCCATTTTGCGCGGTGGCTCACCCCTGAAGAAAAATCCAGAGCCGGACATTTCTTCCTACAGTGTAAGATGTCGCCTATTTTACGCAGCAGGTAACTCCCCATGAGCTTCAATCTGGCCGACAAACCCCTTGCCGAGCGCGCCGCGCTTGAAGATGAAAAATCCCGTCTGTTCGAACTCTGGCAAAACAACCTGGGCAAAGCCAAGGGCGAAGCCGCACGGTTGTTCGGTGAGCGCGCCAAGCGCAAAGGCAAATGGGCCGAGTGGGTACGCGCCGAACTCGACGGCATGTCGCCGCCGGAATTCGCGAACATGGTACGCAGTGAAGTCAATCGGCTGATGGCCGCTAAATAAACGCCCCGGAAAAGATCGCGGCAATCGCTTCGCGCACTTTCAACACCACCGGATCGAGCTGAGCACTGGTGCGCCAGCCCAGCTCGATCGGGTAGCGCGGCAGTGCCAGAGGGCAGGGCAGCAACGCCAATCCGCACAGTGCCGCAATACTTTGCGCCGCATGAGCCGGAATGGTCGCCACCGCCTGACTGCCCTTGAGCAGATGTGGCAACGCGGCAAAGTGGGTAGTCGACGCGCATACCCGCCGACTCAATCCCAACGCGGCGAGGCCTTCATCGGTAATCCCGATAAAACCGCCCGAGGACACCAGAATGTGTTCGCGGGTGACGAATTCCTCAAGGCTGAGACTCTGTTGTCCCTCGGCCAGGCTGAGGGGATCCACCAGGCATAGATAACCCCCTTCACCCAGCACCTGACGGCTGAGCAAACGCTCGGCAAACCCGCCTGCCGTGATCGCCAGATCGATGCTGCGTTCCATCAAGGCCCGGGCGACGATCTGGCTATGGGTCTGGCGAAAGATCAGCCGCAGCTTCGGCGCACGGTGAGCGATTTCCTCGATCAATCGTCGCCCGTAGGCGATTTCGAAATCATCCGACAAGCCCACCGTGACCGAGCGTCCGTCGTAGTGATGGGCCGCAGGATCGACCATGGCCAGGCTCTGCCGGCATTTGCTCAGTGCATCACTGACCACCGGTTTCAACTGGTCGGCCTTGAGCGTCGGCGCCAGACCTCGGCCGGTGCGCACGAACAACTGATCACCATACACCTCGCGCAACCGACGCAACGCCGCGCTGACCGCCGATTGCGTCACGCCAAGACGCAGGGCGGCGCGGCTGGCGCTGGATTCCTCATGCAAGGCTTCGAAGACTTTGAGCAAGTTGAGATCGACGGTGGCGATATTCATATGGTTCATATCATTCAGCAGTGAGTCGGGCTTTATTCATGATCCGGTGGCGCCGGAGAATGAGCAACACTTCATTAACGACGGAGCCACCGCGATGCCCAAGTCCATTGTCGCTGCCCTGCAAATCGGCGCCTTGCCCGGCGGCAAGGCCGATACTCTCGATCAAATTCTTTCCTGGGAAACCGCCATTATCGAATCCGGCGCGAAGTTGGTGGTCATGCCCGAGGCGTTGCTCGGTGGCTATCCCAAGGGTGAAGGCTTCGGCACGCAACTCGGTTACCGGCTGCCGGAAGGTCGAGAAGCCTTTGCCCGGTATTTCGCCAACGCCATCGACGTGCCCGGCGCCGAGACTGACGCCTTGGCCGGATTGTCCTCGCGCACCGGCGCCAATCTGGTGATCGGTGTGATCGAACGCGCCGGCAGCACCTTGTACTGCACCGCGTTGTATTTCGATCCGCAGGCCGGGCTGGTGGGCAAGCACCGCAAACTGATGCCCACCGGCACCGAGCGACTGATCTGGGGCAAGGGCGACGGCTCGACCTTGCCGGTGCTCGACAGCCAGGTCGGGCGAATCGGCGCGGTGGTGTGCTGGGAAAACATGATGCCGTTGCTGCGCACCGCGATGTACGCCAAGGGCGTGGAGGTCTGGTGCGCGCCGACCGTGGATGAGCGGGAAATGTGGCAGGTCAGCATGCGCCACATCGCCCATGAAGGACGCTGCTTTGTGGTCAGTGCCTGTCAGGTTCAGGACTCGCCACAAGCCTTGGGCCTGACCATCGCCAATTGGCCGGCGGAGCGTCCGTTGATTGCCGGCGGTAGTGTGATTGTCGGGCCAATGGGCGACATTCTTGCCGGGCCGCTGCGTGGTGAGGCTGGTTTGCTGACTGCGGAAATCGACACCGATGATCTGATCCGCGCCCGTTATGACTACGACGTGGTCGGGCACTATGCGCGCCCGGACGTGTTTGAGTTGACCGTGGATGAGCGAGCCAGACCGGGCGTGCGGTTCAACGCATAATCAGTCGGGGGGTGTGATTGTCGTCTAGTCTCCAGGCGTTCACACCCCGTCAACGGATGGACTCGCCATGAGTTTGTTACTAGGCCCGATACTGCAGTTTCGTGGCATCAATAATAATGTCTACAACGTGTCTGCCCTGGTGGTTTCACCTTTGGGCGAGCCATCACCCACGGTAAAAGTGCCCAAGGGTGTGACTGCCGACACACCCTTGGCCATCGCCGATATCCCGCTGCTCAACCCTAATTCCCGGGTCTGGCGCATCGATTTCAAGGCGGCGCAGGATCAGGCCGTTGCCACCAGTTACACGGTTACCGTAGACGGTGCGCAGGCCAACTTCGTCGTTCCGGCCAAGGGCCAGTCGCCGCGCATTGCGTATGTGTCGTGCAACGGTTTCTCCGACCCCAAGGAGATGGAGAAGGTAGACCGGAACAACGAGCGTTGGGAGCACATGTGGGGCGCCCACCAGGGCGAGCCCTATCATCTGCTGTTGATGGGCGGCGATCAGGTTTACAGCGATGACATGCGTAGCAGTGTGCCGTCGATGAAAGCATGGTTCGCCAAACCCTTCGCCGACCGGCAAAAGGCCGCTTACAGCAAGGTGATCGAAGCCGATCTGGACAAGTTTTTCACCCGGCTCTACCTGGAATGCTGGAAACAGCCCGAGATTGCCAGGGTGTTCGGCGCCATTCCAACGGTAATGATGTGGGATGACCATGACATCATCGATGGCTGGGGTTCCTACGATGAGATATTGCATTCCAGCCCAGTGTTCCAGGGGCTGTTTGCCACGGCCAAACGTTATTTCAGGATTTTCCAGCAGCAACTGATCCAGACGCATCCTCACCTCAAACCGTCCGCTGATACCCATCCCTGCGCGATTCCCGGAACCGCCGACGGCTTTCACCTGGGCTTCACCGGTCTGGGCGAGTTGGCCTTGCTGGTTCCCGATCTACGCAGCGAGCGTGCACCGGACTTGACCATCCCGCAGGCCCAACAAACCCGGGTCATTTCCCCGGTCAGTTGGGATGCGATTTATGCCTGGCTGGACAAGGTCCCGGCGCACAAGCACCTGTTGCTGATGTCGAGTATTCCGGTGGGCTACCTTGATTTGCAGGCGGCCGAAAAGGCGCTGGACGTAATGGTGGGGCAACAGGAGCTCGAGGACGATTTACGCGACCACTGGCGAAGCCTGCCGCACCGCAGTGAACGCAAGCGCTTGATCATGCGGCTGCTGGATTTCGCCAAAGCCCAATCATGCAAGGTCACGCTGGTGTCTGGCGACGTTCATGTGGCCGGGGTCTGCGTGATCGAGTCGAAGCTGCCCCGGCATGGCAGCGACGGCGCGGGGAAAATCTACCAATTGATTTCCACCGGCGTCGTGCATCCTGCGCCGCCAGTGTTGGCGGTGCACTTTCTGGAGTCCATCGGTGCGAATCAGGAACAGATCGATTACGCCATCACCGGAACCATGCTGCCCGTCAGCGCAAGGGGCCGTTACCTGATCGCCGCTCGAAACTGGCTGGCGATCGAGCCGGATGAAGGCAGCAACGGTAAAACCCGGCTGTGGGCCAACTGGCACGTAGAAGGTCTGAAGCATAGTGTGACGCAGGTGATCGACCCCGTTACCTAGCGTTCTGCGGTTCACTTAAGCGATTTCAGCCGCGACGCATTCCTTGTAGCAGCTGCCGAGCTCGCGAGGCTGCGTTCGGCTGCGAAGCAGTCGTCAAATAAGACAATGCGGTGCATCAGATACACCACGGCAGCCGGACTCACGACTGCTTCGCAGCCGAACGCAGCCTCGCAGGCTCGACAGCTGCTACAGATCGCATTACGGCGTAAGTGAACAGAATTACGTTACTAGTGCGTTACCAGGTGCCGGAGATCGAGCCCGGCAGGCTGAGCTTGCCGCTGTCGACAAAACGCATGGTGCCGAACGCCCCTCCGGCCAGTTTGCCGCGCAGTACGTACGGCAGATTGTCCAGTGTCTGCGTCTGACTCAGCCCGAGGGTCTGACGCAGCATCGAAAAGGCCGAAACGCTCACCGGCACCACGATCACTGCTTCGGAGAAGCGCGGGATCGAGCCCGACTGATCGCTGACGCCGGAAGCTAGCGGCTGGCCATTAACCTCCAGGTCCAGCGCCACGCCGTTGTAGGCGATCGCCGTTTCATTAGGGTTTTGCACGCGCAGTTTTACCGCGAAACGCACCTCCAGCTCCTGGCTTTGCAGCGGCTCGATACCCACCACATTGATGTGCAGCGGGTCGCGACTGGGGAACAGGGCGCAGCCGCTCAGGGAGAGCAATAGCAGGGATAGGGACAGGGCTAACAGTCTGCGCATGGACATATTCTCGTAAAGAAAAAGGCCGAACCGCTCGCGGCTCGGCCCTTGAGCATTACGGACGGTTCATCTGTGCGACAGCCACAGGCGATGCGGGTTCACCCTTGGCCGCAACATCCGGGTTCTGCATCACTTGAAGCACCGAGGCTTCCGGGCCGAACTCGTCTTCTTCCAGCTCGATGAATTCTTCGGGCAGGAAGATATTAAGCACGATAGCGCACAACGCACCGACAGTGATCGGCGATTCGAAGATGTTGTGCAGCGCCTTCGGCAGCTCGCGCAAGGCTTCTGGCACCGCCGCGACGCCCAGGCCCATGCCGAGGGAAATCGCCACGATCAGCATGTTGCGCCGATGCAGGCCGGCCTCGGCGAGCAAGCTCCCTCGCCACAGAGTGGGAAATTTTCAAAGTCGGCCATCCCTCCTGCCATTTTCTGACAGCAGCCTCTGCTAAGCTCCGGCAACTTCCAGAAAGGAGTCTGCCGACCGTGTCCCGAACCACCCGTTTACTGACCTTGTTACAAGTGCTGCGGGGCAAAAGTCGTCCGGTGACTGCCGCGACATTGGCCAGCGAGCTGGAGATTTCCGAGCGCACGCTGTACCGCGACATCGCTGAACTCACTGCACTCGGCGCGCCGATCTTTGGCGAGGCGGGGATCGGCTATGTGTTGCGCAGCGGTCTGTTTCTGCCGCCCTTGATGCTCAATGCCGATGAGACCGAAGCCATCGTGCTCGGTTTGCGCTACGTGGACCAGCGCGGTGATGAGGTGTTGAGCAAAGCCGCGGCCGATGCCCTGGCAAAAATCGCCGCGGTGCTTGACCCCACGGCTCAGGACGCCTTGCGCAATCCGACGGTGTTGCCGGGCCCACCGGGTTATGGCTATCCGCAAAATGCCGTGCCTTTGAATGTGTTTCGCCAGGCCATTCGCAACCAGACCAAGCTGCATATCGATTATGCGGACGCCAACCAGGTGCCCAGCCAGCGGTTGATCTGGCCCCTGGCCCTGGGGTTTCTCAATGAGGTGCGGATCATCGTCGCCTGGTGTGAGTTGCGCAGTGCTTATCGCACGTTCCGCACCGACCGGATCTCGGCCGCCAGTGAACAGGGTGAACGCTATCCGGGGCGGCGTAGCGACCTGTTGCGCACCTGGCGCAAACAGATGCAACTGGACGAAGCAGGGCGTTTCACTCCTGACAAGAACTGACAATGGCTTGATTTAGCATGGCTCCAGAATCAACTCACAAGGAGCCGTAAACATGTCCAGTCCCGCCTCTTCACTGGCCCCCGCCATCGCCGCCTACATTGACGCCGCCAATGCCCGTGACACCTCCAGGGTCGCCAGTTTTTTCGCTGAGGATGCCAACGTGTTCGATGAGGGGCAGCATCAGGTCGGCACGCAAGCCATCGCCCAATGGATGCAAGACACCGCACAACGTTACCAGCCCCGGGTCGAGGTGCTCGACGTTCAACTGCGCACCGGCAAAGTGCTGGTGCACAACCTGATCTCCGGTACCTTTCCCGGCAGCCCGCTGGAACTGCGCTATATGTTCCGCCTCAATGAGCAAGGCAAGATCGCCCGGCTGGACATCTCGCTGTAACCCGGCAGCTGCCGAAAACGGAACCTGTGGGAGCGGGCTTGCCCGCGAAAGCGGTGTGTCAACCAACATGCATGGTGACTGACACGGCCTCATCGTGGGCAAGCCCGCTCCCACAGGGATTGTGCTTGACCTGCTGGTATCAGGCTTCACCAGCCGTCACAGAGACGTATACTGCCGCGCATGAATGTCGACTCTCCCTTAAGCGCCTGGCAACACGCCATCGAACAGAAGGGCTTCGTCCAGGACGAGGCCCAGGAACACGCCGTGTGGGCGCTGCAAAAGTGCCACGAAGCCTTGCATGAAGGCCGCGCGTCCATCAGCGGCGTGTACCTCTGGGGCCCGGTCGGGCGGGGCAAGACCTGGTTGATGGATCAGTTCTATCAAAACCTGCGCGTCCCGGCTCGGCGGCAGCACTTTCACCATTTCATGGGCTGGGTGCATCAGCGTTCCTTCCAATTGACCGGCACCGCCGACCCGCTGAAGGCCCTGGCCCGCGAGCTGAGCCAGGAAGTGCGGGTACTGTGTTTCGATGAACTGTTCGTCAACGACATTGGTGACGCGATCATTCTCGGGCGTTTATTTCAGGTGATGTTCGAGCAGGGCGTGGTGGTGGTCTGCACCTCCAATCAGCCGCCGGACCAGTTGTACGCCGATGGCTTCAACCGTGACCGCTTCGTGCCGGCGATTACCGCGATCAAGCAGCACATGCAGGTCATTGCGGTGGACGGTGGGGAAGATCATCGTCTGCACCCTGGCGCCGCTCTGCAACGTTACTGGGTGAACGTTCCGGGTCAGCCCGGTGCCCTAGGCGACGTGTTCAAGGCCTTGACCGTCGGCCAGTCGCTGTCAAGCGATCCGGTGAAGATCGGCTACCGTTCGGTCAATGTCATACAGGCCAGTCAAACCGTGCTCTGGTGCCGGTACTCCGAACTCTGCGAACAACCTTTTGCCGCGATGGACTTCATGGCCCTGTGCGACACCTTCAGCGCTATTCTGTTGAGCGACGTGCCCAATCTCAGTGCGCGGAAACGTGAAGGGCGCATCGCTCGCGGCACTGAAGACGGTGTCGAACGGGTGGTGGCGGGGGATCGCGAGTTGCCGCAGTTGTCGATGCATGACGACGGCGTACGACGGTTTATCGCCCTGGTGGACGAATGCTATGACCGCAAGGTGCCGCTGTACCTCGAAGCGCAGGTGCCGATGGAGGCGTTGTACACCGAGGGTTATCTGCAATTCCCGTTTCGCCGCACCCTCAGCCGCTTGCAGGAGATGCAGCTAAAACGTTTTGCCGAGGCTTGATGCCCGGGGGATGTGAACATGAATCAGCCCTTGTCCCACCATTTGCTGACCATGGCCTATCAGAATGCCTGGGCCAATCACCGATTGGCCAAGGCCTGGCTTCAGCTGAGCCCGGCCGAGCTGGTGGCGCCGCGAGTCAGTTTTTTCCCCAGCCTGCGCGCGACCCTCAACCACATTCTGACGTGCGACTGGTTCTATGTGGACGCCCTGGAGCGGGAGTTGCGCGGTGAAGCGCCGCATCCTGATTGCTACGTGTTTTTCAACGAAGACGAGCCGATCACCAACGGCGCCGACCTCAAGCGCGAGCAAGCCCTGGTCGATCGTCGACTGATCGCCTACTGCGAGCAATTGCGTGACACAGAGCTCGGGCGAATCGTGACCATCGCGCGCGACACCCCGCAACATGACAGCCGCCTACGCCTGCTGTCCCATCTGTTCGAGCACCAGATTCATCATCGCGGGCAGATTCACGCGATGCTCAGCGGCACGTCGGTCAAGCCGCCGCAACTGGACGAGTTTTTCTGTGCCGGCGAGTCGCAATTGAGGGCCGAGGATTTTGCTGAGCTGGGATGGACCGAGGCCCTGATCTGGGGCGATTGAAAGAGAGCGATCACAACAGGATCCAGTTGTCGGCACCCCGGCGCTCGCGATAAGGTCGCTGGACCTTTCAGTGCGCAAGAGGCGAGCTGGGGCAACTTCAGTGTGATTGAGGGTGGAAATGGAATCCGCAGAAATTCTTGTGCTTCAGGCCAGTTACACCAACCCGGTGCATGCCGAGGCGATTTGTCTTCTATTGAATCACTACGCCGAAGACCCGATGGGCAGCGGTCAGCCGTTGCCCGTCAATGTATTGCAGCAATTGCCGGGGGAATTGGCCAAACGGCCCCATGCCTTCAGCGTACTGGCATTTGTCGGCGGCGAGCCGGCGGGATTGGTCAATTGCTTCGAAGGCTTTTCGACCTTTGCCTGTCGGCCATTGGTCAACGTGCACGATGTGGTCGTGGTGTCGAAGTTTCGCGGGTTGGGGTTGAGCCAGAGGATGCTGCACAAAGTCGAGGACATCGCACGTCAGCGCGGCTGCTGCAAAATCACCCTGGAAGTACTGGAAGGCAACCCGGTGGCCCAGGCGTCTTATGGAAAGTTCGGTTTTTCGCCGGGTATGTTCGACCCCGCACACGGCCGGATGCTGTTCTGGACCAAAGCGCTCTAAGTCGTAATCCGCAATCTCTGTGGGGGCGGGCTTGCTCGCGAAAGCGGTATGTCAGGCAACATCAATGTTGACTGTGCCGACGCCTTCGCGGGCAAGCCCGCTCCCACAGGTTCCGCGCCAAAACTACTGCTGAACGACCGCCGGAGTGACAGGCGCACCCTTGGGTTTCATCAGGCTGAAGTCGATCAATGGCCGCTGCTCACGCTCGTAAGGATTGCCGATCATCAGTGGCCGAGGCTTGAAGCTGTCGCTGACCAGGCTTTTGCTGTGGTCCAGCTCATCGAAATTCAGGCCGGCCAGATCCGCCCAGGTGTGAATCAGCTGAGAACTGCTGTACGGCCGTCCGAGGTCGGCGGCAAAACTCCAGTCATGGGTTTCGCGCCATTTCGGCGAAGCCCAGGCCATGAACGGAATGGTGTACATCGGCGCGGTCGGCTTGTTCTCGTTGCGGCCCAGGGTGTTGTGGCCAGCGGAGTCGAAGACGTCTTCGCCATGGTCGGAGAGGTACAGCAGGAAGCCGTTCGGATCGGTCTTGGCGTAGTCCTTGATCAGGCTCGACACCACGAAGTCGTTGTACAGCACTGCGTTGTCATAGCTGTTGTACGTCGGCAACTGATCGTCGCGCACGCCGTCCGGCACACCTTTGCGATCGGTGAACTTGTTGAAGGTCGGCGGGTAACGGTACTGGTAGCTCATGTGCGTACCGAGCAAATGCACGACGATCAGCTTGCGTGGCGCTGCATCGGCCAACGCCTTGTTGAACGGCTCGATCACATCGCCATCGTACTGGGCGGCGTTCTGGTTGCGGTTGTTGTTCAGGTACACCTGCTCGTCGGTCTGCTCGGAGAAAGTCGTGAGCATGGTGTTGCGCTTGGTCATGGTCTGCTGGTTGGTGATCCAGAAGGTCTTGTAGCCCGCCTGCTTCATCATGCTGACCAATGACGGCGTCGTCAGGTAGAGGTCCGGATTTTCTTCGTCGGCGAACGTCAGCACCTGCTGCAACGCTTCGATGGTGTAGGGACGTGGCGTGATGACGTTATCGAACACCGCCAGTTGGTCCTTGAGCTTGTCCAGTTCCGGGGTGGTTTCCCGCGGGTAGCCGTACAGGCTCATGCGCTGACGGTTGGTGGATTCGCCGATCACCAGCACCAGGGTCGCGGGCTGATTGGCCATCGAATCGGTGAAGTTCTTGAGCGGTGGGATCTTGCTGGTGCTGTCGAGCATGCCTTGCATGTTGGCAAGGGTATCGAGGTAGCGGTGATAGGCCACGGCCATCTGCCACGGCACCGCGGGCTCGATACGGGTTTCGAATTTCTCGAAGCCGCCGGCCAGGCTGCCGGTGTGCGCGGTCTGCTTGATCAATGGGTAGCCGACCACGGCCAGCAGAATCGCTGTCGCTGCAATCAGCGCTTGAGCGCGTGGCAGGTACACCGGGCGCAAGCGGGTCCAAAGGAAATACGCGAACGCGGTGTGGGCGAGGAACGCCAGCACCATCCACCAGGCAAAATATTGCGTCATGTACTCGCCGGCCTCAGACACGTTCGATTCGAACATGATGAAGATGACGCTCTGGGAAAACTCCTGCTGATAGATGAAGAAATACCCCAGGCTGGCCATCGAACAAGCCCACAGCACCACGCCGATCAGCGCGGCCATCATACGAGTTTGTCTGGGGAACAACAGCATCGGCGCGAGCCAGATGGCGCTCATCACAAAAGCCTGGCGGAACCCGGTAAAACCGGAGGTGCCCGTCAGTTGAATCAGAAGTTGGGTGATACCGGAGAAATACCAGAAGAACAGAAATAACCAGAGAAATCCTGCCCAATCAAAACCATTCGCAGACGTATTGCTGCGTTTACGCAAAGCCATTCAACACTCCAGCCTGATGATCGGCCGTCGGCACTCTCCTTGTCACAGACGAACGGATGCCGCACGCAAATCGAGCGGCCATAATGCGCCGGATTATCGCCAGGCAAATGTGAAAAATTTGTGAGTTGTCGCGGCGGACAGGATCGCAGCGAGTCAGAAACAGCAGTGGCTGTTTCCGACTCAAGAGAGGAGGTCAGGCGTGGGGAGCACGTTGGGTGACGGGTAAGGGCTGAACCTGATTGCCTTGGGTCAGCATGCGCAACTGCGCGACTTCCCGCTTCAACTGATCACGCTCGTCTTTCAACTGACGCAGTTCATCGCGGCGGATCGTGACGTAAAGGGTTTGTGCTGGCAGTGCAGTGTGTACGGTGCCCATTGCTCACCTCGCAAATGGCTGTCTCAACTGTAAGTCGGCTCCCGAAATCGGGTGCTCACTTACTATCGGCGCCAATTTTGATTTCTTTTGCCCCTGAAGGGAACTTTTTTATTTTTCATGGTCGTTGTGTCTTCGGCACGATTCCCGGCGTTATCAATCTGGATCGGGCACAATGCCCGGAAACTTCATCCCGCCGCTCTGGACTAACCTTCACTAGTCGCGTTGGGCTATAACCTTTGACACACTTTATTTGTAGTAGGGAGCATCAGTACATGCAACTCGGGATTATTGGACTGGGCCGCATGGGCGGTAATATTGCACGGCGCCTGATGCTCAACGGGCACACCACCGTTGTTTACGACCGCAATACCGCCTTTGTCGACACCCTGGTTGAAGAAGGCGCCACCGGGGTGGCCGACTTGCCAGCCCTGGTCGCTGGCCTGGCCAAGCCTCGCGCGGTATGGGTGATGTTGCCCGCCGGCGCGCCGACCGAAGACACCATCGACACCTTGAGCACCTTGCTTGAAGCGGGCGATACCATCATCGACGGCGGCAACACTTTTTATAAAGATGACATCCGCCGGGCCAAAACCCTGTCGGAAAAAGGCTTGCACTATATCGACGTCGGCACCTCCGGCGGCGTCTGGGGCCTGGAGCGTGGCTACTGCATGATGATCGGCGGCGATGCCGAGACGGTTAAGCGTCTTGACCCGTTGTTCGAGTCTCTGGCCCCGGGCCTGGGCGACATCCCGCGCACCAAGGATCGCCGTTCCGATGACGATCGCGCCGAGCGCGGTTATATCCACGCGGGCCCCGCCGGTGCCGGGCACTTCGTCAAGATGATCCATAACGGTATCGAGTACGGAATGATGCAGGCCTTCGCCGAAGGCTTCGACATCCTCAAGACCAAGGCCAGCACCCACCTGCCGGAAGATCAGCGTTTCGACCTCAACGTGGCGGACATCGCTGAAGTCTGGCGTCGTGGCAGCGTGGTCTCGTCCTGGCTGCTCGACCTGACCGCCGATGCGCTGGCGTCCGATCCGAAACTCGACGGCTACTCGGGTGAAGTGGCCGACAGCGGTGAAGGGCGCTGGACCATCGAAGCCGCCATGGAACAAGCGGTGCCGGTACCGGTGCTGTCGAACTCGCTGTTCTCTCGCTACCGTTCGCGCGGGCAAGGCAACTTTGGCGACAAAATTCTCTCGGCCCAGCGCTTCGGTTTCGGCGGTCATGTGGAGACTGCGAAAAAATGACCCACGTGATCCGCAGGAAATCCAAGGCAGAACCCGCACCGCCCACCACGCTGTTTCTGTTCGGTGCCCATGGTGATCTGGTCAAGCGCCTGCTGATGCCGGCGCTGTACAACCTGAGTCGCGATGGTTTGCTGGGGAATGGACTGCGGATCGTTGGCGTTGATCACAACGCCATCAGTGACGAAGCCTTTGCCAAAAAACTCGAAGATTTCATTCGGGCGGAAGTGGCGGCCAAGGTCGGCAAGGGCGATCAAGCCCTTGATCCGGCGTTGTGGGCCAAATTGGCCAAACACATCAGCTACGTCCAGGGCGATTTCCTGGATGAACGCACCTATGACGCCCTGGCGGCGAAAATCGACGCCAGCGGCACCGGTAACGCCATCTTCTACCTGGCCACCGCCCCGCGCTTTTTCAGCGAAGTGGTGCGGCGTCTCGGTGCTGCCGGATTGTTGCAAGAAGCCCCTGAAGCGTTCAGAAGGGTGGTGATCGAAAAACCTTTCGGTTCCGACCTGTACACCGCCGAAGCCTTGAACGCCTGCTTGCTCAAGGTGATGACGGAAAAGCAGATATTCCGCATCGATCACTATCTGGGCAAGGAAACCGTGCAGAACATCCTGGTCAGCCGGTTCTCCAACAGCCTGTTCGAAGCCTTCTGGAACAACCATTACATCGACCACGTACAAATCACCGCCGCTGAAACCGTCGGCGTGGAAACCCGTGGCAGTTTTTATGAGGTCACCGGCGCCCTGCGGGACATGGTGCCTAATCACCTGTTCCAATTATTGGCGATGGTGGCCATGGAACCACCGGCCGCTTTCGGCGCCGACGCGGTACGCGGCGAGAAGGCCAAAGTCATCGGCGCGATTCGCCCCTGGTCGACCGAGGAAGCGCGAGCCAACTCGGTGCGGGGCCAATACACCGCCGGCGAGATCGATGGCCATTCACTGCGCGGTTATCGTGAGGAAGCCAACGTAGCGCCCGACAGCACCACTGAAACCTATGTCGCGCTCAAAGTGATGATCGACAACTGGCGCTGGGTCGGCGTGCCGTTTTACCTGCGTACCGGCAAGCGCATGAGCGTGCGCGATACCGAGATCGTCATTTGCTTCAAACCGGCGCCGTACGCGCAGTTCCGCGATACCGAAGTCGAAGAGTTGCAGCCGACCTATCTGCGGATCCAGATCCAGCCCAACGAAGGCATGTGGTTCGACCTGCTGGCCAAACGGCCGGGACCGGCGTTGAACATGGCCAATATCGAACTGGGTTTTGCCTACAGGGATTTCTTTGAAATGCAGCCGTCCACCGGCTACGAAACCTTGATCTACGATTGCCTGACCGGCGATCAGACGCTGTTCCAGCGTGCCGACAACATCGAGAACGGCTGGCGCGCCGTGCAGCCGTTCCTCGACGCCTGGGAGCAGGACGCGACGGTGCAGGACTATGCGGCCGGTGAAGACGGGCCACAGGCCGCTGACGAGCTGCTGGCCCGCGATGGTCGCGTATGGCATAGCGTCGGATGAGTGACGTCACGCGACAACCCATCCGTTTTCTGCTCAGCGACATGGACGGCACGTTGTTGCTGCCCGATCACAGCCTCAGTCAGCGCACGATCGAGGCGGTCTGTGCCTTGCGTGAAGCCGGTGTGCTGTTCAGTCTGGCCACCGGGCGTCCGCCCAAAGCCATGTTGCAGCAGATCGAAGCCCTGGGCGTCGATCTGCCGACGGCGGCGTTCAATGGCGGCACCATCGTCAACCCTGACGGCAGTTTGCTGGTTGCGCATTATTTGCCGGCAACGGCGGCGCTGAAAGCTTTGGCGCTATTTGCCGATCAGCCGGACATTGAAGTATGGGTGTTCAGTGGTGGCGACTGGCTGTTGAAGGACCCGTATGGCCCGATGGTCCCGCGAGAGCAACATGGCCTGGGTTATCCGCCGGTGGTGGTCGAGACTTTCGAGCCTTGCCTGGCGCGTATCGACAAGATCGTCGCTGCCAGCAATAACACCGAACTGTTGATCGAGCTGGAAGCGCGGTTGCTGTCCATGGTCGAAGGGCAGGCGCAGGTTTCGCGCTCGCAGCCGGTCTATCTGGACGTGACCGCGATGCAGGCAAACAAGGGCGCAGCGCTGGCGACGCTGGCCGGGTTTCTCGGGGTGTCGCTGGATCAGACCGCCGCCATGGGCGACGGCGGCAATGACCCGGCGATGTTTCATCAGGCCGGGTTGTCGATCGCCATGGGGCAGGCGGAAGAGGCCGTGAAGCGCCAGGCTGACGTGGTGACCGGGGCCAATACCGAAGACGGCGCGGCCCAGGCGATCGAGCGATACATCCTGCCTCGATAAACACGCAAAACCAATGTGGGAGCGGGCTTGCTCGTGAAGGGGGCCAGTCAGTCAACATTGATGTTGGATGACACACCACTTTCACGAGCAAACCCGCTCCCACATTTTGTTCAGGGTTACAGCCAGTAGCTTACGGCGTACCAGCCAAGAACCCCCATCACCACGGTGTAAGGCAATGCCATCCACACCATTCGTCCGTACGACAGGCGAATCAGCGGTGCAATCGCCGAGGTCAGCAGGAACAGGAACGCCGCCTGACCATTGGGCGTCGCCACGCTCGGCAGGTTCGTGCCGGTATTGATCGCAATGGCCAGGGTTTCAAAGTGTTCGCGGCTCATGTGGCCGGAGATGAATGCCTGTTTCACTTCGGTGATGTAAATGGTCGCCACGAACACGTTGTCGCTGATGGCCGACAGCAGGCCATTGGCAATAAACAACATGCCCGGCTGTTGATCCGCCGGCAGGGCCAATACCCACTGGATCAGCGGCGCGAACAGTTGCTGATCGTGAATCACCGCCACCACTGCGAAAAATACCACCAGCAGCGAGGTGAACGGCATGGCGTCCTTGAAGGCGTTGCCCAGGCGGTGCTCGTCGGTGATGCCGGTGAACGCGGTAATCAGCACGATGACCATCAAACCGATCAAGCCGACTTCGGCGACGTGAAACGCCAGCCCGGCAATCAGTATCAGGGCCGCCGCCCCTTGAACCAGCAATGCCGCACGCTGACGCGACGTACGCTCGGCGTTGTCTTCGGCGGCGTAGTTGGCCAGCACCACGCGCACGTTGTCCGGCAGCAGCGTGCCATAACCGAACCAGCGCAGTTTCTCCAGCAGCACACAGGTCACAAGGCCGGCTGCCAGCACCGGCAACGACACCGGGGCGACCTTCAGAAAGAACTCGGCGAAGTGCCAGCCCATCTCATGGCCGATCAGCAGGTTTTGCGGCTCGCCAACCAGCGTGCAAACACCACCCAGTGCAGTGCCGACCGCGCCGTGCATCAGCAGGCTGCGCAGGAAGGCGCGGAATTGTTCGAGGTCGGCATGGTGGAGGGTGGGCAAATGCTGGTCATCGGCGAACTCGCTGTCTTGACGCGGATCGTTGCCCGAGGCGACGCGGTGGTACACCGAATAAAACCCCACGGCCGCGCTGATGATCACCGCCGTCACGGTCAACGCATCGAGAAACGCCGAGAGAAACGCTGACAGGAAACAGAACATCAATGCCAGCAGCGCCTTGGAGCGAACCCCCAGCAGCAGGCGCGAGAACAGAAACAGCAGCAGGTCTTTCATGAAGTAGATGCCCGCCACCATGAACATCAGCAGCAGGATCACCGGAAAATTGTGCACCAGTTCGTCATAGAGCGCCTGGGGCGTGGTCATTTTCAGCAGCAGTGCTTCGATCAGCAGCAACCCGCCGGGCATCAACGGGTAACACTTGAGCGCCATGGCCAGGGTGAATATGAACTCCAGCACCAACAACCAGCCGGCCGCCACCGGACCGATCGTCCACAACACCAGGGCGTTGAGAAGCAGAAAACCGACGATGCTCGCTTTGTACCAGCGGGGTGAGTGCCCGAGAAAGTTGTGTGCGAAGGCCTGGGCCATTGAGCCGGACATCGGCTACTCCTTGTATTAAGAAGCGCGCAACTTGCCGTAAGCGAAAGGGAAGATCAAGTGCAGGAAAAAGATGTCGGTCTAGTGTTGATAGCGCGCGACGACAGCGCGGTAGTTTCCGTCCAGTGAATAGCCGCCGACGACGATACAACCATCGGCCTGCACGGCCAAAGAAGTGGCGGTGTCCGGACCACGACTCAGGCGTGTGCGGACCCAGCCCTGGCCATTGGCGAAGCTGCAATCCAGTGCCCCGCTGGGTAAATACCGGGCGAGAATGAAATCGCCTTCGAGCCCCCCGACCGTCGCTCCGACAGCCAGTACCCGACCGTCCGGTTGTACCTGGGCGGCGGTCCACTGGCAGCCGCTATGACCGATTTCCAACAGTTGGGGCTGGCCGCCATTGCGGTGAATGTCTGGCCGGCCATTGCTGTGAAGGTTCAGTGCGAGGCAGTGCGTTGGCTCGCGACTGCCGCCAAAACAATGTAAATCACCATTTTCGTGCTGGACGATCTGGCAGACCTGGGCGCTGTGGCCCCAGGCCTTGAAGGTCATGAAACCATCCACGGCGAAGCCGTCATCCAGCCGGCCATCGGAGTGATAACGCGCCAGCAAACCTTCCTCGGGAAAATTGATCGATCCGCCCACCAGGACTCGGCCATCGCGTTGCACCATCAGGCTGTTGAGCCAGGTGTTCATCAGCAAGTGCCGGACCATGACAAAACCGCGACCGTTGAAGGTGTTGTCCAGCGAGCCGTCGGCATTGAGCCTTATCAACATGCCGACGTGATCGGCCAGTTCGAAGTGATGATTGGCCAGCAGCAGGATTCGACCGTCGTCCTGCACGCAGACATCACAGGCTTCGGTCCCCGATACACCGGGGGGTAGCCAGGCGTCGCGAGCGCCCTGGGAAAGATTCCCCGGCAGGCGCACTACGCAGCGGCCATGGTCGCCAAAATCCTCGATCAGGCAGCCTCGCTGATCAAACATGGCCAAGGCGGGCAGTGTACTGTGAGCATTTTCATAGTGCAGGCCAGCCACCAGAATGTGCCCGTCGGCCAGCAGCCGCACCGTGCCCGCCATGCCCTCGTAGCCGTGGGCGAACTGCCCGATGATGCTGCCTTGTTTGCCGAATGTCAGATCCGCCGAGCCGTCCTCAAGCAGGCGCGCCAGGCCAAAGCGGCTGCCACCCGGCGTGCCGACCTTGGCTGCCACCAGTATTCGGCCGGCAGGGTCAATCGCGACACCATTGACCCTGCTGGAGGTGCTGCCGGCGAAATACACTTGAGTCTTGCCGCTGCCGGCGAAATGGGCATCGAGTTGCCCGGCGTCATTCACCGTCACCGGTATGGCAAAAGCAGTCTGGAATGACATGCACGCATCTCCTTGCCAGTCGTCCTTGTCCGGGTGCCCGGAGGGGGACTGTCTGAGCAGAACATTCAATCCCTGAATGCGATGATGCACAACTGCCATTACTCTCGGGAGGCAGGGCGTTTTGTGCCAGAACAGTGTCTTTTCGAACCACTGACAAGCCTGCCAAGTAATCTGACGAGTTAGAAGATGAAAAAGAGGAGTGGCTGACTATAGAAAACCGTCAACTAAGGGGAGCGAGGGACGCGGATTACCGGGCGGTAATCCGCGAAAAAATCAATGCGGCATGGACCATGATTGCAGTTTGTAGCCTTCCTCGCTCAACTCGGCGCGAGCTTGTTCCAGCACGTGTTCGAGTTGTTCCGGATCGGAATAGGCGCTGCTGGGAATCTGTTTGCGGCTGATGCGAGTGTTAGTGCGATCGATGATGGTCAGGCTGAGCTCGCCATTACCGTCTTGTGGCGCCCAGGCCACGCATTGAAAGGGTTGGAATGCGCGGTCGGCAATCAAAAGAGCTTCGTTGATACGGAGCGGGGCGTTCATGGGATCTTCTCTCTGTATGCCCAATCAAGTGATGTGCCGTCGGTTGGGCTTACCGTTCGGCTGGTTACTTGTACTGATGTCCGCAACCGGGGGTTGGGTCACACACAAACAAAAGAAATTTCAACTTTCTTTCTTTATTCAGACTTCCAGGCCGTTTCTGAAAGCTGAATGAAAGGTTCGACTCGTTAGGCAACTAACCATGTGGCTTCTTATAACTAATAAACCGCCGTCCCTATAAGCAATCGATACAAGCTCGCGTCAATATTTTGCTAGTGTTACACCGAAGCCCGCCAAATGACTGTTTTTAATAATATTTCCTAAAATTTGGCGCCAAGGAACAGTCATGATCGAAGCGCCTGCTTTACGACGTCTTTTAGTAGTGGATCCTTGCGACGACTGCCACCGTTTGTTGCCGGGTTTACGCGCTGTAGGTTGGGATGTTGACAGCTGCGCCCTGGAAAACGCCACCGAACGAACCTGTGACGTGGGTCTGTTGCGCTTGCAGCCATTTCATCTGGAGCGCCCCGAAGCCGTCAAGGAGCTGATCACCCGCAGCGGTACCGAGTGGATCGCCGTGCTTAATCAGGAAGTCCTGCGCTTGCAGAATGTCGGGGATTTCGTCTGCGAATGGTTTTTTGACTTCCATACCTTGCCGTTCGATGTCTCACGGGTTCAGGTCACGCTGGGTCGGGCGTTTGGCATGGCGCGCCTGCGCGGTCAGGGCACGGTTCATATCGATCAGCCTGAACACGAGTTGCTCGGCGACAGCAAACCGATTCGCGAATTGCGCAAGTTGCTGAGCAAACTGGCACCTACCGAATCCCCGGTGCTGATCCGCGGCGAAAGCGGTACCGGTAAAGAACTGGTCGCCCGCACCCTGCATCAACAATCCCAGCGCCACAACAAACCGTTCGTGGCGATCAACTGCGGTGCGATTCCCGAACACTTGATCCAGTCCGAATTGTTTGGTCATGAGAAGGGTGCCTTTACCGGCGCCCATCAGCGCAAGGTCGGGCGGATAGAAGCGGCCAATGGCGGAACCCTGTTTCTCGATGAAATAGGCGATCTCCCTCTGGAGCTGCAAGCCAATCTGTTGCGCTTCCTGCAGGAAAAACACATCGAGCGGGTCGGCGGTCATCAGCCAATTCCGGTGGATGTGCGGGTATTGGCGGCGACACACGTCGATCTTGAGGAAGCCATCGAGAAGAAACGCTTTCGCGAAGATTTGTACTACCGCTTGAACGTCCTGCAAGTGGTCACCGCACCGCTGCGTGAGCGCCACGGCGATATCTCGATGCTGGCCAACCACTTTTCCCATTTCTACAGCCGTGAAACCGGCCGTCGTCCTCGCAGCTTCAGCGAAGACGCATTGGTCGCCATGGGCAAGCATGACTGGCCCGGTAACGTCCGCGAACTGGCCAATCGGGTACGTCGTGGGCTGGTACTGGCCGAAGGACGGCAGATCGAGGCGCGAGACCTGGGCCTGATCAGCCAGCACGCTTTTGCCTCCCCGATGGGCACCCTTGATGACTACAAGACCCGCGCCGAACGCCAGGCCCTGTGCGATGTGCTGAACCGGCACAGCGACAACCTGAGCGTTGCCGCCCGAGTCCTGGGTGTGTCGCGGCCGACTTTTTACCGATTGCTGCACAAGCACCAGATCCGCTAGGGCGGTGCAACAAAAAAGGCCCGCTACGACAACTCTCGTAGCGGGCCTTTTCTATTGCTGGACGCGGATTAGAAGTAGTACGGGAATTTCAGGCTGAAGGAAAAGTCTGGCGCATCGTCCGTGATGCCGATGGACAGGTTGGGAACGATCGTCAGGTTGTCGGAGGCCGCGATGGTCATGCCGACGTTGAAGTAACCGGCGTTGGCGTCACTGGACACCACAGACTCCCAATCCCCGCCATCCTGTTTGAGTTTACTTTTGCGTTGCACCAGGTCAGACATCGAGAACGACATACTCATCTTTTCGTTCAGTGCAAACGCGATACCCGCGCCAATCTGGAAACTGTCGCCGATCCGCACCTTGCCCGGGACTTTCTGATTGACGGTGGCGCTGATGTCGTCGAAGGACTCTTCCAGGTTGTGGGTGTAGGACAGGCTACCGAACAGAACCGCCGGATCGTAGGTCTTGACCAGCGAGATGCCGGGGCTGATCGACCAGACGCCGTTGCCGGTCGGCAGGGTGTCAGGCACGAACAGGTTGGTATTGGCGTCGCTCTGGCGCAGCTTGATTCCGAACGGGTCCTTGCCGGTCGGCGCCTTGACCCGCAAGGTGAACACCGCATCCGGGGTGTTGATCGATTCGTCCATGAATTTGTAGGCGATCCCGAAGTTGATATCGCCCAGCGTCGGATCGCGGGTGACAGTTTCTTCGCTGGTCACCCCCGCAGCACCGTTGTTGGCCCCGCCGGACTGATACGTCGATTCGCGGTACACCACCGGCACGTTCAGGTCGAACTGCCAGCGATTGTCGAAGTTGTAGCGACCGGTGAGGTCCAGCGTCCAGGTGTCGGCCTTGATCCGGTCCAGGTTGATGTTGCCCAGGAAGATCGAGTCCAGTGCGAGGAAGCCGTTGAGGATCAGCTGGCGGGTGTCGTAACGCGAATAGGTCAGCCCGGTTTCGAGGCTGAACTTGCCGCCGCCGAAGAATCCGCTGGCCTCGTCATACAGGTTGGAAACACTCTGTGCCGGTTGAGAGTCATCGGCCAGTGATTGTCCATAGGAACTGCCGCTGCCTGCGGCGCCTCCTGAAGCTGCGGCCGCCCCCGTCCCGGTGGCCACTTGCGGGTTGCCTTTCATGTCGGCTGGCGACTTGGCCAGGCGTTTAGGCGGTGCCGCCGCCGGTTGATCCTCTACCTGGCGGACTCGTTGTTCGAGTACCGCCAGGGCTTTTTGTTGTACTTCGTATCGTTGCTTGAGCTCCATGAGTTGTTGCTTCAACGCTTCCACGTCCGCATCGGACGCTGCTTGCAGCAGCGTCGACGGGAACAAAGTACTCAGACAAACGATCGCGCGCAGCGGTACTGACCGATACATGATAAGTCGTCCCCCATGAAGCCCAATGATCGAACATCAGCGTAGTTCAATATCCCAGGCTGCGAAGTGCTTTGAGTTGATTCAGATTGCAGTTGACTGCTCCGGCATTTCGACCGTTGTTGTTAAGCACCACATTAAGTTGCGTCAGGTTATTGACCCTGTTGCTGTTGCCCAGAAGCCGGGTGTTCTGCACCAGACCACCCTGCGCCACCTGTTGCATGGCCGTGCCTTGGTTGTTGTTGGCCTGGATGGCCATTTGCACGCCACCACCGGTGGCCGCTACCGCGACGTTACCGGCGGCATTGCTGTCGGTAATGGTTTGCCCGCTTGTCAGCGCCTGCCCCTGGACGGGATTCGGCACCGGCGCCTGGTTGGCCTCCTGGACGTTGATGGCGACATTGTTGTAGGCGCTATTGCCGTCACCGGCGGCGCGCACGGTTTGTGTGACACCCTGGGTGGTGGTCAGTCCTGCGCCACCGATCACATTCCCGGTGCCTGGTGACGGCGTACTGCCGTTACCGGACTCTTTAATGGTCGACACGTAAAATTGGGGTTTTACGGTAGCGGCCTGGATCTGCATGGACGTTTCCACCCCGATCAGGTCGCCACTGGCATTGCGCCAGGTACTGCTCATGATGATGCCGAAGCTGATAATCCGCCCCGGCATGACATAACGACCGCGTAGCTCGGCGAGCTCCTGGTCCTTGAGTTCGATGGGTTTGAATCCTGCATTGGCGTAGCCCGATGCGCTTGCTGCCAGGCAAGCGGCGGCCAGCCAGTATGAGGTTTTCATCTGCTGCTCCCGGGGCAATCCGGCCCTCTCTATCATCAGTTGGCGGCTAAAAGAAGTCGCTCTGTATGAAACCAAAGTCCATCAATTCGGCATCTTTGACCGGGTTGAACGTATCCAGCTTGTTCTTCGCCGTCAGCGGTTCCGGAGGGCTGCGCAATGCATTGGTTTTGTCGTAACCGGGACCCACGATTGCGAAGACAATGCCGTTCCAGCCTTTGACAAAGTCATCATGGGAGTAGCGCTTGTGCCCCAGCACCGGGTCGCCGATATAGACCCAGTTCTTGTCCGCCCGCTGCATCACCACGAAATGCTTGTAGCCGCGAATTTCCATCAGCACCACCACCGGAATGGTCACCGCTTCGAGTTTCTCGGACGGTATCCGGTAACCACGCGCGCGCATGCCGATCGCTTCGATGTAGCGCTTCATGTCCAGCATGGAAAAACCTTGAGTACGGACAAGGTTCTGATCAGCGTTGACCAGCATGCCTTTGATGATGTGTTCCTCATCGACATCGAGCCAGTAAGCCTGGCGCAGCACCGTGGCCAGTGCGGCAGCGCCGCAGCTGAAGTCGGTTTTCTGTTCGACGATGTCGCTGAACTTGCGCTCACGCACGCTTTGCACCTGCTTGTAAACCAATATGCCGCCAGGCAAGGCGGCCACCGGCATCTGCGCCGCCTGAGTCAAGCCGCACAGGCACAGCAGGGCGAAACAGGCTGTCGTACGCATGATCGATACGCCTTTGGTGAACCGTGGAAAGAAAGCCCCGTTGCCGGGGCTTTCATTTCGATCGCGATTACATGCAGGCTCTGCAGCCGGCAGCAATGGACAGAGAGTTGCTTTGTTGGTTGCCCACCCCCGCCGACACGTTGGCACCGCCGTTGCCGGAGAAGCTGTTCATCGAGTTGGTCATGGAGGCGTTGTTCACAACCGGGTTTTTCCAGCCGTCTGGCGTCAGCACTTGATGGGTGGTGACGCCAGCCAGATCGAAGGTGCCCACGGCGCTGAATTTGAACTTGTCATCGCCTCTGTGACCCCAGCCACTGTCGTCGATCGTCCCGGTGCCTTTGGCCTTGAAGGTGCCCGAGGACGTGGTGGTATCGGTGAGGGTGGTGGTGACGTGGGTCCGGTCAGCTTTGTTGTCGACATCCAGACCGGTGGTGGATTGGTAAGCGTCAGCCGAGGCTGTTGCTACCCGTCCGCCAGACACGGCAATCGCCAGGTTGTTTTTCTGTTGGTTGAAGTTGCCGGCAGTCACGTTGATGCCAATGTTGCCGGAGCCGTTGTTGCCCGCATTGTTGAGCGTGGCGTTATTTTGAGTAGAGCGGTTTTTGACGTAGTTATTGGTGTTGTATTGATACGCGGTGGAGGTTGCCTCGGCAGAACCGAATATGAAGCTTTCATCAGCGGTAGCCAGCGCGGCGGCGTTGTCTTGCTGGTTGCCATCGCCACCCGCGACGTTGGCGCCCATGTTGCCGTTGGAACCGTTGAGCGAGTTGTCAGCCTCGGCGGTGTTGTTGGTGCCTTGGTTGAGTACCGAGTTGCCGCTGCTGTCCTGTGTATCCCCTACATAGGCGCTGGCGGCTGAGTCGATTGACAGTTGCTGTTCCCAGGTGGGGCCTTTGGGACCGTGATGATGGTGGCCGTGACCACGGTCGTTATCGTTGGCTTGTGCAGCCATCGCCATGACGGCTGCCAGGGCGAACACGAGAGGCTTGAGAGCCATTGTGGGTTTCATGGTGATTCTCCGTGCTTATTAGTTGGTTAAGTGTTGGTTACTTTCTAATCGCACTGCGTTCGGGTCAGTCAGCGACCCGTATGCTCAGGGTGTTAGCCATTCGGTTCCCCACCCCGGCACTCTGGTTCACCTGAATCACTCCTCGGCTGCCGGTGAAGGCCTGGTCGCTTGTCACGACCTGGCGACTGCCTTTTGAAGCGTCAGTTGCCCCTGAGCTTGGTAGCAACGCCACGTTCTGTTGAGAAAGGGCGCTATCGTCGACGCTTTGCGGCGCAGCACTGATGCTGATGCGCATTGCGTTGGCCATCTGGTTGTTGGCCCCGGCACCCTGGTTGACACCCAGTGCGCCGTTGCCATGACTGAAAGAAGTGCCGCCGATGGTGGCCGTCGCGTTCATCGACGGGTTGGCGGGCGTGTCGAGTTTCTGGATCACCCGGGTGGTCGCCGAGGCATCGGTGCCGATGGCGATGGCGCGGGTGTTGGCCTGTTGCTGTTGACCGCCGGAGGCCTGGTTGACGTTGAAGTTGCCGTTGTACCGGGCTCCGGAATCCAGGATGTTGGCGGTGTTGAGCACCGGAACGCTGGAGTCGGCCATGGCGCCAGGACTCACACTGGCACTGACGACCAGAGCGAGCAGGATCAGGGAGCGGATCATGTCATTGACCTCCCGCCAGTCTGCCCAACGGCGCGAGGCCGGAACTCATGGCATGGTTGATCGTTCCCGAAATCGCGCCACCGCTGCCGCCGCCATGACCGGCGCTCATGCCGGGCATGCCATTGGGGTTGGTCACGACATTGAGGCTGCCGGGTATGTTGCCGTTCTGGTTGATGTTGTTGCTGATGGACGAACCGCTGGCCACGCTGGCGAACTCACCATCGCTCAACTCGGTATCGCCGAGTGTCGAGGTGACACGATCCGAGGGGTTGGCGTTGACAGTGGTCGGGTAGGGATCCTTCTGGAAGGGGGGCCTGCCGACGGTATGGGGTTGTACATCACGAGTGAGCACGATGACGCCATTGCCTTCAGCCTGAACGTCGAGACTCAGGAGCGAGACGGTGGCACATCCGAGCAGCATCAAGCGCGTAAAGCCTTTACGAAAAGTCCCCACGACGGTGTTCCTTCTGTTGTGCGCTGGCCCTAATCAGCGTTGTGAAGGAAAGAGCGAAAGTCGTGCCGCTTTTTGATTGTTATTTTAATTCAAGGAGTTATCGATCAAGGTGAATGGATCCTTGATTGAGTTGTTTCAAGCCTGAGACGAATGCAAGGGGTTATGACGGGGAAAAGGGAGCGCAATGCTCTGGATCCATAGCGTGCGTTGTGCTGTTTCAGCGCTTTAACACATGCCATGACAGAACGATGAATGGCGCTGAAACGGGCTGTTCAAGCGTGAAGGTATGTTTCATAAACGGACGCATTTGAAAAAATATCGCAACAAATGCTGGGCTGCTGGCAAGTGCCCGTCAGCTCGGCACCCAATCCCTGTGGGAGCGGGCTTGCTCGCGAAGACGGCGGCACAGTCAACATTGATGTCACCTGACACACCGCTTTCGCGAGCAAGCCCGCTCCCACAGGTTCTGCACCTTGATTGGGGGGAAGGAAGGTCAGCATCCAAGCTGCAGAGTCACCGCTTGCAACGCCTGAGCACGGCGTTCTGCCCAGTCGCCCTGGATCACTTGGACAGGCTGTCGATGCTGCTCCAGCCACGCCAGGGTCGCGTTGAAAAAAGCCCGGCGCTCATCCAGTTCGGGCTGGCAACGCTGACCGTCATCGGTCCAGTCGACAAGTTCAGGCGACAGCAGCAAGTGCAAGTCGTAATGCCGGGCCAGCAGCGCTTGTTCCAGCCAGGCCGGGCAATCGCCAAACAGGGTCTGGCTCCAGAGCATGTTGCTCAGCAAGTGAGTGTCGAGAATCAGCAACGGTGGCTGAAGGGCGCGGGCGTCATCTTCCCATTGCAACTGACCGCGGGCGATCTCGGGAATATCGGCCAGGCAGGTGTCCCGTGCCTCCTGCTCGATAAACCAGCGCACGTATTCGCCCACCAGAACGCCGCCGAATTGCTGTTGCAGCTCGGCGGCCAGCCAACTCTTGCCGCTGGATTCGGGCCCCGTGAGTACCAGCACTTTCATGTACGCAACGCCGGGTCGGCACGCCACGTCCGCCAGCCTTGCACAGCCAGCAGGGCGAAGACTCCATAGAGGGCGGCGGTCAGGTACAGCTCTTTATAGATGAACAGACCGACGAAGATCACGTCCAGCGCGATCCACAGCGGCCAGCATTGCAGGCGCTTTTGTGCCATCCATAACTGCGCGACCAGGCTGAAGCCGGTCAGCGCCGCATCGAGCCAGGGCTGGGCGGCATCGGTCCAATTAGCCATTGCAGCCCCCAGCAGCAAACTGCCGAGCGCGCCGATGGCCAGGCCGAGCGCGGTGGATTTGCTCTCAAGCAGGCTGACCTGCCGTCCGTCACGCGCCGCACCTGCATGGGTCCACTGCCACCAGCCGTAGAGCTGCAATGCGGCGTAGATCACCTGCAGCAGCATGTCCGAATACAGCTTCACCTCGAAAAAAATCCAGCTGTACAACAGCACCATGACCAGGCCGACCGGCCAGCACCAGGGGTTCTGTTTGACCGTCAACCAGACGGCAATCACACCGAGGGCGGCGGCAAACAGTTCAAGCCCGGACATGGAGGATCCTTGGTGTCGTAGAAAATGAGGGGGCGAATTGTACCCGGATTGTGGGGCAATGGGCTTGTGGTGGCGGGGAGGCAATATCAGTCAGTCAGCGCAATCCCTGTGGGAACGGGCTTGCTCGCGAAAGCGGTGTGTCAGGCGACATCAATGTTGACTGTGCTGCCGACTTCGCGAGCAATTCCGCTCCCACAGGAGGCCATGCCGGGGTCCGTTACACCCGAAACTGCTTGAGCAACCCGTTCAACTGTTCGCTCAATTCCTTGAGGTGAACGCTGGCCACGCTCGACTGCTCGGCCGCCAGTGCCGTGCTGTGGGACAACCCGGCGGCCTGGGTGACGTTCTGATTGATGTCTTCCACTACATGGGCCTGCTGCAACGTCGCACTGGCAATCGAGGCGTTCAACCCGTTGAGGTTGCGCAAGGCCTGGCCGATGGCATTCAGGCTGGCGCCGGCCAGGCCGGCCTGCTCGATGGTGATTTGCGACGCACGGCTGCTGTCGCCAATCACCTTGACCGCCGCTTCGGAATGGCTTTGCAGACGCTCGATCATTGACTGGATTTCCGCCGTGGATTTCTGCGTGCGCTGGGCCAACAGACGCACTTCATCGGCAACCACCGCAAACCCTCGACCTTGCTCACCAGCCCGGGCGGCCTCGATGGCGGCGTTGAGGGCCAGCAGGTTGGTTTGCTCGGCGATGGAGCGAATCACCTCCAGCACGCTGCCGATTTGGGTACTTTCGTCGGCCAGGGTACGAATCACTTCAACCGCTTGATCGATGGTCGAAGACAGCTTGTCGATCTGCTGCAGGCTGCCATCGATATTGATCTGCCCCTGCTGTGCCTGAGATTCGGCATCGCGCATTTCGCTGGCCGCGTGCTCGGCGTTTTTGGCTACGTCCTGCACACCGTAGGTCACTTCGTTGATCGCGGTCGCCACCAGTTCCATTTGCTGGGATTGTTGCTGGCTGCGTTGCTGGGCTTGCGCGGCATCGTTGCCCAGGTCGCTGGAAGACTGACCGAGCGCGCTGGCAGATTCCTGCAACTGACTGATCACCCGGCGCAGTTTGGCGGTAAAGGCATTGAAGTGTCGGGCCAGTTGCGTGACTTCGTCCTGGCCGTGGGTATCGAGGCTGCGGGTCAGGTCGCTTTCGCCGCTGGCGATATTGGCCATGGCATCCACGGTTTCCTGCAATGGACGCACGATGCTGCGGGCAATCATGATCACCAGCAGCGCCATGATCAGGGCAATCACCAGGCCGACGAAAGACGCCTTCCAGACCTGGGCGTAAAACTCGGCCTGCATGTCGTCGATGTACACGCCGGAGCCGATCACCCAACCCCAGGGCTCGAACAGTTTGACGTAGGAGGTTTTCTCCACCGGAGCACTGGCGCCCGGTTTCGGCCAGCGGTAGTCGACCATGCCGGCGCCCTTGGCCTTGGCGATGGCAACCATCTCGTTGAACAGCGCGAAGCCGTCCGGGTCGCGGATCGTCGAGAGGTTCTGGCCTTCGAGTTTCGGATTGGTCGGGTGCATGACCATGACCGGCGTCAGGTCGTTGATCCAGAAGTAGTCATTCTGGTCGTAGCGCAAACCACGCACGGCGGTCAGTGCCTGCTGTTGCGCGACGGCGCGGGTGAGGGTGCCGGCGGTTTCCAGTCCTTGGTAATAAGTCAGGATGCCACTGGCGGTCTGCACCACATGCTGGGTCTTTTGGACCTTGGCATGATAAAGGTCGTCGTGAATCTGCTTGAGCATCAACACGCCCAACGTCAGTAACATCACCACGGCCACGATCAAGATGAGCCACAAGCGTCGGCTGATCGATACACTGCGCAAGCTGTTCATAACGCTGTTACTCCGGTTTCTTGTTCTTGTCATAAATGATCGCCAGCATCCAACCACACTTTGCCGATCGGGCCTATCCGACTCAGGTCCTATTACGCGGCAGCGTAAATGAGGCTTGTCTGATAGGATTTCGGCCCCGCGCGAAAAAACCTGAGTCCCGGTTTGTTTTTCACAGAATTTTTACGGTTTTGTGGGGATCTTTGTGCGCGCGGGATGTCAGCTACGCTGATCGCAGTGAACGCTCAGAAAATATTAACGGGGCATGCCTGGGGCATGGCTTCTTGGGGGATTGATGGATCTTTGGACTGCCTTACAGGCATTGATTTTAGGCGTTGTAGAAGGGCTGACGGAGTTCTTGCCCATTTCCAGTACCGGGCACCAGATCATTGTGGCGGACCTGCTCGATTTCGGTGGCGAGCGGGCCATGGCCTTCAATATCATCATTCAGCTCGGGGCGATCCTGGCGGTGGTCTGGGAGTTTCGCCGCAAGATCTTCGACGTGGTCATCGGTTTGCCGACGCAGCCCAGCGCTCGACGCTTTACCGCGAACCTGTTGATTGCCTTCCTGCCGGCGGTGGTGTTGGGGGTGATTTTCGCCGATCTGATTCACAAGTACCTGTTCAACCCGATTACCGTGGCCACCGCGTTGGTCGTGGGCGGGGTCGTCATGTTGTGGGCCGAACGCCGTCAACATGAGGTGCATGCTGAAAGTGTCGACGACATCACCTGGAAAGACGCCCTGAAAGTCGGCTTCGCCCAGTGCCTGGCGATGATCCCGGGGACCTCGCGTTCCGGCTCGACGATCATTGGCGGTTTGCTGTTCGGCTTGTCGCGCAAGACGGCCACCGAGTTCTCGTTCTTCCTCGCCATGCCAACCATGGTCGGCGCGGCGGTGTACTCGGGCTACAAATACCGCGACCTGTTTGTGCCGGCTGATTTCCCGGTGTTCGCCATTGGTTTCGTCACCGCCTTTATCTTTGCGATGATTGCCGTTCGTGGCTTGCTTCTGTTCATTGCCAGCCACAGCTACGCGACATTCGCCTGGTATCGCATTGCGTTCGGTCTGGTGATTCTGGCCACCTGGCAATTCGGTTGGGTCGACTGGACCGCGGCCAAGCCATGAATGATTCCAGCGCGCGCAACAACTCCGGTCGCAACTCCGGGGGAGCCATTCAAAACCTGCGGCTGAAACTGCTGGTGTTCGCGGTACTGTGTGCGGTGCCGTTGTTTGGCTCGGTGTCGTTGTGGCTGCGCGGGGTGTCGGTGATTCCCCTGGCAGCCTACGGCCTTGTCAGCGTGCTGGCGTTTTTCCTGTATTGGAGCGACAAGCACAAGGCCCGCGCCGACAGCTGGCGCACGCCGGAGAACGTCTTGCACGCGGTGGAACTGGCGGGTGGTTGGCCGGGTGCCTTGCTGGCCCAGCAAGTGTTTCGGCACAAGACCCGCAAGGTTTCGTTTCAACTGGTGTTCTGGCTCATCGTGCTGATGCATCAGGTGTTCTGGATCGACCAGTTGTTTCTTGGGGCTAATCTGTTTGCGCTGTTCTAAGCGCAGGCTTTAAAGCAGCAAGCCGACCTGCGTGCGCTTGGGCAACTTGCTCACCACCAATTGGTGGGAACGTTGCAGCAAGCCTTGCAGCTCTTCGGTGCCCAGCGGGTAGGGCGTGTCCATGATGATCCACTGCGCCCGGGCCAGATACGGCGCCGGGTGAATGCCCGGTCGGTCGCAATGGCCCAGGAACAGGTCCTTGTCGACCTTGAAGGCCAGGGACTGGCCCCGCAGGTTCTGCAAGGCGAACATCTTGCTCCCGGCAATCGAAAACACCCGCACGCCACCCCACTTGTAATCCTCCCGCGCGCCGGGCAGCGCCAGGCAGAATTGCGCAACATCCTCTTCGCTCATTGGTCTTGCCTTCATAACAGTCGGTCCCCACAGGCATTGAATGATTCGATCAAATGGTCGATCCAGGCGCGTACTGCCGGCATTACCCCGCGCCGATGAGGGTAGACCGCTTGCAGCCAGCCGCCCGGCAATGACCAGTCGGGCAGCAATTGCACCAGCGAGCCGTCTTCCAGTTCCTGCTCGCAGTACATCATCGGCAGCACGGTGAAACCCAGCCCGGACAGGGTACACGCCTTGCGCACGAGAAAATCGTCGATGCCCAATCGGGCTTCAAATGTCATTTCACAGGCCTTGCCCTGCTGGTCGAGCATCCGCAGATGCACCAACCGATCGGCTTCCAGTGCGCCCAATATCGGCACGTTTTTCAAGTCTTCCGGGGTCTTGATCTGCCGCTCGCGAAGAAACGCCGGGCTGGCGACCATGACAGTCTGCGCCTGACGTAAGCGTCGGGTGACCAGCAGTGGGTCTTCATCACCCAGTTCCCGCACTCTCAAGGCGACATCGACGCCTTCGGTCACCAGATCAACCCGGCGATTGAGCAGCAGCATCTCCAGCTGAACCTGCGGGAATTTCTCCAGGAACCTGCTGATCACCGACGGGAACATGTCGTGGGCCAATCCCACCGGGCAGGAAACCCGCAGTCGGCCGCGGGGTTCGCTGGACATGCTGGCCACCGCTTCGTCGGCCATCTCGGCCTCCAGCAGCATCGCCTGACAGTGCCGCAAGTAGCGCTCGCCCACGGCGGTCAGGTTGAGTTGGCGGGTGGTGCGTTGCAGCAGGCGTGCGCCCAGGCGCTCTTCCAGTTCGGCGATGCGTCGTGACAACCGGGACTTGGGAATCCCCAGCAATCGCCCGGCCGCCGCGAAGCCGCCGGCGTCGACCACCTTGGCGAAGTAGTAGAGGTCGTTGAGATCTTGCATGATTTAAATCCGACTGTTCTATCAGTGGGACGAACTATCGCATTATTACCGGCTAATCAGCTATTGGTTTCGTTGGTAGGATTGTTTCCATCAGATCGCCGGGTGGCGATCCTCACCTTGGAGATCCCACATGAAATTACTGCATATCGATTCGAGCATTCTGGGTGACAACTCGGCTTCCCGTCAGTTGAGCGGCGAAGTCGTCAAGGCCTGGCAGGCCGCCGAGCCTGGCGTTGTGGTGACTTACCGCGACCTGGCCGCCGATGCCATCAGCCATTTTTCCGCCGCCACCTTGGTCGCCGCCGGTACCGCCGCCGAACTGCGCAACGCCGCGCAACAGCATGAAGCGGATTTGGGCGCGCAGGCCCTGGCCGAATTCCTTGCCGCCGATGCCGTCGTGATTGCAGCGCCGATGTACAACTTCACTATCCCGACCCAACTCAAGGCCTGGATCGACCGCATCGCCGTAGTCGGCCAGACTTTCCGCTACACCGAAGCCGGCCCTGAAGGCCTGTGCGGCGGCAAGAAAGTGGTGATCGTTTCGACGGCTGGCGGTTTGCACGCTGGCCAACCGACCGGCACTGCTCACGAAGAGTACTTGAAGGTGATGTTCGGCTTCCTCGGTATCACCGACATCGAGTTCGTTCGTGCCCATGGCCTGGCCTACGGTGATGAAGTGCGCAGCAAAGCCATGAGCGACGCTCAGGCGCACATCAGCGAGCAACTGTTCGCTGCCGCGTAAGGCTTGCGTAAAGTCGTAAACAGCTCGGGCAATACCCCTGAAACTCTGTATTCTGGTCATCGTGATGGCCAGGTACAGAGTTTTTTGTTTCTGGCGGCGATCAGTTTCTGGCCCAGGTTATGCAGTCGAGGGTTAATATCTGCGGTCAGGTAATAAGGTGGGGCATCCCATGGTGCGTCTTTGTGCAACGTTACTGATTTGCCTGTTCGGCAGCCTGAATTCAGTGCACGCCGCGCCTGTGCTGTTTCCTCACTGGAGCGTCGGTTTCCATGAGATGACATTCCTCGACCCGCTGGACTTGCAGCCGATGCGCGCCATCGCCTTTTATCCGTCCAGTGAGAGGGAGCACTCCAGCAAGCTCGAGGGCTACACAGTCGAAGCCGGTGAAGACACCAAAGTCGCTATCGGACGCTTCCCGATGCTGATGCTGTCCCATGGCAACACCGGAACCCCGCTGGCGCTGCACGATCTGGCCACCTCGCTGGCACGCAAGGGGTTTGTGGTGGTGGCGGTGATCCATCCCGGCGACAACTCCAAAGACCACAGCCGTCTCGGCACCTTGAGCAATCTTTACGGGCGGCCGATCCAGATTTCCGAAGCCATTACCGCGACCTTGGGCGACCGTATGCTTGCGCCCTTCGTCAATGCCGATCAGGTCGGGGTAATCGGCTATTCGGCGGGCGGTGAGACCGCGTTGATCCTGTCCGGCGCCACTCCGGATCTGGACCGTTTGCGCCGCTATTGCCATGAGCGCCCGGACGATCACGATGCCTGCAACACGCAAGGTGAATTGGTCGTCGACCGCGATGACCTGCAGCCCGTGGCGGATCCGCGGGTGCATGCCTTATTGTTGATGGCGCCGCTGAGTCTGAAATTTGGCCGCCATACCCTGGCCGACGTACATGTGCCGGTGCTGCTGTACAGCGGCGATGGCGACAAACTGGTGGCATTCGACAAAAACGCCGCAGCCCTGGCGCGTAAACTGCCGACCGCGCCAGACTTCAAATTGCTAGCCGGGGCAGGGCACTTCGTGTTCCTGGCGCCGTGCAACGAAGAACAGATCGCCGCCATGCCGGCGCTGTGCACCGATGCCGACGGCGTCGACCGCAAGGATATTCACCGCAACCTGATCTCTGAAGCCGGCCGTTTCTTCTCCCATGCCCTGGCTAAACCCACTCGCGCCGGTATGCAAACCGCCGATCAATAGGGCCCCCGAAACCCCTGTGGGGGCGGGCTTGCTCGCGAAGAGGGCGTATCAGTCGACATCAATGTTGCCTGACCCACCGCATTCGCGAGCAAGCCCGCTCCCACAGGAGATTTGCAGCAGGCTTTAGACAGTCGCCCGGTGCTTCAGAAACAAGGTCAACGCCAGTCCGGTGACCGACAACAACGCCGCACTAAAGAAAATCCACGAATACCCCAGATTCAACGCCACCGCGCCCATCAGCGGCCCGGCAATCGCCAGCGCCAGATCGAAAAACACCGCATAGGCACTCAAACCCGCGCCGCGACTGGAGTTGGGCACTTGCTTGATCGCTTCCACCCCCAACGCCGGATAGACCAGCGACAGGCCAAACCCGGTCAGGCCTGCGCCGATCAAGGCATAACCGGTCGAGGGTGCCAGCCACAGCAGAACCAGCCCCACGGTTTCAATGCTCATGCAGGCGATGGCCGAGGTGAAGCCGCCGAAACGGCTGATGCTGGAAATGAACAACAGCCGCGACAGAATGAAACAAACCCCGAACACCGTCAGACAGTAAGCCGCGCCGGTCCAGCCACGGCTGGCGTAATACAGGGTAATAAAAGTGGTGAGCGTGCCGTAGCCGATAGACGCCAGGCTCAGGCTCGCGCCGAAAGGGGCAATGCGCCCGAACACCGCCCAGAACGGCAGGCGCTCGCCACGAATCACCGGTACCGACGGTTTGTTGCGGATCAGCAGCAGCGCCATAAAGGCCAGTAACGACAGGGTGATCCCGAGGCTGGCGAACCCCAGCCCAGCGACCATCACCACGCCCAGCGGCGCACCGATGGCGATGGCGCCGTAAGAAGCAATCCCGTTCCAGGAAATCGAACGTGCCGTGTGCTCGGCACCAACCTGACCCATGCACCAACTGATGGTGCCGACTCCGATCAGTCCTTGAGCGATCCCCAGCAGCAACCGGCCGCCAATCAGGATGATCAGGCTCAGCAGCGGCAAGCTTTGCAGCAGAGTCGAGAGCAGCGTCAGCACGCCGCTCAACACAATCCCCGAAAACCCGTAAACAATCGCCCGTTTGGTGCCGACGCTGTCTGACAAGCGCCCGGCCATCGGACGGCTGAGCAGGGTGGCCAGGTATTGAGAGCCGATGGTCAGCCCCGCGACGATGGCGCTGAACCCCAGTTGTTCATGGACATACCCTGGCAACACGGCAATTGGCAGGCCGATGCAGAGGAAGGCAATAAAACTATAGAAAACGATGGAAACGATCTGCAGGGTGATCGCCAGGGAGCTTTGCGGGGGCAGTTGCTGCACAGACATGAGAGCTCGTTCGCGGGCGGCGGTAGGAGAACTGCATCATGGCGCGGGTGTGAGATAAAAGAAAGCAGGCTAACGATACGGCTGGCGATCGCCCCGTCACCAGGACGGGGCTTTCCATTTGCAGCCAGAAGCCGCCTTACATCAACACGCCCTGACTACGCAGGTAGTCATCATAGGTGCCGCTGAAGTCGATCACGCCATTGGCGCTCAACTCGATGATACGGGTGGCCAGGGACGAGACGAACTCACGGTCGTGGCTGACGAAAATCAGCGTGCCCGGGTAGTTCTCCAGCGCCAGGTTCAGCGCTTCGATGGATTCCATGTCCAAGTGGTTGGTCGGTTCGTCCATCACCAGCACGTTCGGCTTTTGCAGGATCAGCTTGCCGAACAGCATGCGACCTTGCTCACCACCGGAGATGACCTTGACCGACTTGAGGATCTCGTCGTTGGAGAACAGCATGCGACCGAGGGTGCCGCGAACCAGTTGCTCGCCGCCCTGGGTCCATTGGCCCATCCAGTCGAACAGGTTGCAATCTTCTTCGAAGTCGTGCGCGTGGTCCTGGGCGTAGTAGCCCAGCTCTGCGGCGTCGGTCCACTTCACGGTGCCGGCATCCGGAGTCAGTTCGTTGACCAGGGTGCGCAGCAGGGTGGTTTTGCCGATACCGTTCGGGCCGATGATCGCCACGCGCTCCCCAGCTTCAACCTGGAAGCTGAAGTCCTTGAACAGAGTCTTGCCGTCGAAGCCTTTGGCCATGCGCTCAACGATGACCGCCTGACGGTGCAGCTTCTTGGTTTGTTCGAAACGGATGAACGGGCTCACACGGCTCGAAGGCTTGACTTCGGCCAGTTGGATCTTGTCGATCGCCTTCGCGCGGGAAGTGGCTTGCTTGGCTTTCGAGGCGTTGGCCGAGAAGCGGCTGACGAACGATTGCAGTTCCGAGATCTGCGCTTTCTTCTTGGCATTGTCCGACAGCAGTTGCTCGCGGGACTGGGTCGCCACGGTCATGTACTCGTCGTAGTTGCCCGGGAACAGGCGCAGCTCGCCGTAGTCCAGGTCAGCCATGTGGGTGCACACGCTGTTCAGGAAGTGACGGTCGTGGGAGATGATGATCATCAGGCTGGAGCGCTGGGTCAGCACGTTTTCCAGCCAGCGGATGGTGTTGATGTCCAGGTGGTTGGTCGGTTCGTCGAGCAACAGCACTTCAGGATCGGAGAACAACGCCTGCGCCAGCAACACGCGCAGTTTCCAGCCCGGCGATACTTCGCTCATCGGGCCGAAGTGCTGCTCGATGCCGATACCCAGGCCCAGCAACAGCTCGCCGGCGCGGGATTCGGCGGTGTAGCCGTCCATTTCGGCGAACTCGGTTTCCAGTTCGGCCACAGCCATGCCGTCTTCTTCGGTCATTTCCGGCAGCGAGTAGATGCGGTCGCGCTCAGCCTTGACCTTCCACAGCTCTTCGTGACCCATGATCACGGTGTCGATCACGGTGAATTCTTCGTAGGCGAACTGATCCTGACGCAATTTACCCAGACGCACGTTCGGCTCAAGCATGACCTGACCGCCGGACGGCTCGAGGTCGCCACCGAGGATTTTCATGAAGGTCGACTTGCCGCAACCGTTGGCGCCGATCAGGCCATAGCGGTTGCCAGCGCCGAATTTGACCGAAACGTTTTCGAATAGCGGCTTGGCGCCGAACTGCATCGTGATGTTAGCTGTGGAGATCAATTACTTTACCTATCAATGGGTTGCGAGCTGCGCATTTTTGGCGCGTGGGCCATGCCTGGGGCGTTTTGGAGTTTCTCCATCTCTCCCCAGTCACCGCCAGACTTCAACCGGCGCGCATAAGTCGAGAGCAGCATCTGGACGCTTGTCCAAGCTGTTGGGCAATAAAGGCGGGATTCATGCCAGACATTCCGCATATTGTCGCATAAGTGTGACGGCAGTTGTACGGCGCGCGATAACGTGTCGCCACCTTCTTCAGAGGGGGGGCATCCTCAGTGGCGCAGAAAACGCAGGGAAGCTCCTTGTCCGCACCTCAATGTTATTTTTGTTCAGCGTTGTGTTCGGGACACTGGGCGCTGCTCTGGGTAAAGTCGGCAGCGCTTGCCCGGCCAGGTGTGTTTCAGAAGGATTGCTGAATGGCCAGCACTTGGTCAGGGTGGGCACCTATTCAGACTTGCCCCTCATACCGCGCGTGGCGGTGGCGGCAGCCCCTCCAGAGCATCAAGGCATTGGTTGCCCTTACCTGGTGATTCGTTCTCAGCGACTAGAATATAAGCATCCTCTAGTCATGGATGAATCAAATGAAGCTGATTTTGGTCGTGCTTATCATGGGGTTGTTGGCCTGGAAGCTTTCCCCTGAGTTACAACCCTGGCTTGAAGCCAAGCTACCGCATCCGAAAGTAACCCCTACAGTCACGACTGCACCGAAGCCTGTTTCGGCGCCATTCAAATGTGACGGACGCAAATACTGCTCGCAGATGACCTCGTGCGCAGAGGCCAAAAACTTTCTGCAAAATTGTCCGGGAATGAAAATGGACGGCGATAACGATGGCGTGCCTTGTGAGTCGCAGTGGTGCCAGTGACTATTTGCCGCTCACCGGCGGGCTTAATGGTTTAATGCGAGAACACCAGCCCTTACGCCACCCAAGGAACATGGAAGTGAGAAACAAATACGCAGCAGGTATGTTGTGTGTCCTGACGCTTGCGACGGCTCAATGCGCTTATTCCAGCGCAACGGACGAGTCCGTCGAAAACGCCTCATTACTCTGCAAAATCCTCGACGGCAATGACGCCTTAACCCAGGCCTCCGAATTCTCGGCCGAGGATCGTACGGTCAATATCTCGGTAGACCGCTCTCCAGAGCAAGCCAAAAAGCTTTGCCCGGAAATCAGCGCCATCGTCGAGTATCACGAGATGACTTTTACGCAAGGCTGGACTGTGCAGATCACCTCTCCAGACAGTGGTTATGACGTTGTTGCTACCTGCCCGTTGTAATAATGGTGGTTGTCCTGCACGCCAGTGATCAGATGCAGTGGCAAGTGCTGTTGCTCATCAATGCATGTGATTTCGAAACTGCCCACTATTTGAGGGTGTCGCTCACTCAGCCCGGTCGACTCTTCTGCCTTTGCCTTAGCCATTCTCGCGTGGTTCGCTGCGATTTCGTTGAGAGTTGACACGTTACATCTCCCGGTGACTGACCAAGCGTATCGCTGGAGTCCTTAAACGTTAATGTGAATGCCACCGCGTCAGAATTACGTCGTTCTGGGGCCGCTATCGCCGGCATGTGCAAACCCTAAGCCAGACATTGACGCGTATTCCGCGCCACGCTTTCCATGCGACGAATGGTGTCGCGCGATGTTCAGATAGGTTCGATCAGTCCAGGGCCATCGTTGTGCACATTGCCCACGGCTTGATCAACCTTGAACCACTCGAATGTCTCGGTCGGCTCGCCCTGCAACAGCACTATCTGTTCGGCGCGCTCTTTCGGCGTGGCCGGGTCCAGCCATTCCCGGGCCAGTTCGGGGTTCAGCGTCACCGGCTGCCGATCATGAACATCCACCATGCCACCCTTGCTGTCAGCGGTGATGATCACGAAGCCGTCATGTTCGTCCGGCTGATGTTCGTACCTTGGATACTGACCAATCGCCGCGCACAGAATTGGCGCGCGATCCTTGCGGCGGATGAGGTAGGGCTGCTTCTTCGGGCCGCCCTCGTAAACCCATTCAAACCAGTTATCGATGGGGACAATTGCCCGGTGCGGCCATATCGCTTTGAAGAACGGACCGTGGCTGACTTTCTCGACCCTGGCATTGATCGGCATCGGATGCTCCTCAGACCAGTGTGGCCGCCAGCCCCAGCGAACCTTGTCGGCGTGCAACACGTCGCCTTCCTGGTGGAAGAGGGCGAGTTGAGTCGTCGGCGCGGCGTTGTAAAGCTCGAATGGCTGATCACCGGCGTTGTTGACCAGGGCGTTGGGCATGCTCAGCGCCGCGACGAAGTCGTGAATGCCTCGGTACTGCGAAAGTCGTCCGCACATGGCTGAGCCCTCATGCTTACATCTGAGCTTAGACGATCCTTTGAACTAATAGGGCGTTAAAGCCGCGTGGCGTTTTGGCGGCATGAGTAGACACATTTTCACAGTTGAACGTTAACTATTGGTTACAAAGTATGGCTAAAATGACATCTTTCGCCCCCATGTCGATTGTCGACATGGCTCAAGAACGCGCCATTGGACGCAGTTTGCTCACTTCTGACGTGTGACGATTTCAGTGAAACTCATTATTGCTGCTATCTATGTTATCTCCATCGCGTATGTGCATTTGCGCGGCAAGGTGCGCCACAAACTTGGCCGCCAACTAAGCGACCACTCGACGTTTCTGGCGCCGATCAATTGCTTCCTTTATATGTTCTCGAAGATCCCCAACCGGGCCTATCTCAATCCGGCGGACTTTCCCGACCTGAGTCCCTTGCAGGCTCATTGGGAAGAGATTCGTGCTGAAGGCCAGAACCTGCTCAAGGCCGGGGCGATCAAACGCTCGGATCAGTACGACGACGTCGGTTTCAACTCGTTTTTCAAAAGTGGCTGGAAGCGCTTCTACCTCAAGTGGTACGGCGACAGTCACCCCTCGGCTGCAAAACTCTGCCCGCGCACTACTGAGCTGGTGCAAGGCATCGGTTCGATCAAGGCGGCGATGTTCGCCGAACTACCGCCAGGTTCCAAACTGGTCCGGCACCGCGATCCCTATGCCGGCTCGTACCGTTATCACTTGGGGCTGGAAACGCCGAACGATGCCGGTTGCTACATCAATGTCGATGGCGAGAGTTATCACTGGCGCGACGGCGAGGCGGTGATGTTCGATGAAACCTTCATTCATTACGCCGAAAACACCACCCAGCAAAACCGCATCATCCTGTTCTGCGATGTCGAACGGCCGATGAAGTATCGCTGGGCGACGGCGTTCAACCGTTGGTTCAGCCGCACGGTGATGGCGGCGGCGGGCGCGCCGAACGATGCGGGTGACAAAATCGGCGGTATCAACCGTTTGTTCGCCAAGATCTACAAGGTTCGCCTGCGCGGCAAAGCGCTCAAGAAGCGTAACCGCACCCGTTACTACCTGGAGAAGTGGGCGATTTTTGGCGGGTTGCTGGCGATTTTCGTTTTGATCTGAGTTTTGTGTTGTGGCGTAGGACGCTATCGCGGGCGAGCCCGCTCCCACAGTGTGTAAATTCTGCGAACGTCGCCGAACCTGTGGGGGCGGGCTTGCCCGCGAAGAGGTCAGTATGTTCACTGCATAATTTATAAATGCTTCAATAACCCGTCAGCCACGAGAATGCTTCGTGGCTTTTTTGTCTGTGCCCGTTTTGGCCTTTGCTGCCGTTTTACCGGCACTCCTGGCACCGAGGCTGCGTTTGAGCAGTTCGGTCAGATCGATGACATCCGCCGTCCTGCGCTCCTCCTCACCGGTAGCGGTTTCGACGATTTCGATCTTGCCTTCATTCGCCTTCTGCTCAACCAGCGCCATGATCTTGTCTTCGAAACTGTCGCGGTATTCCTCGGGCGTCCAGTCGGCGCTCATGTCCTCCACCAGCCGTTTCGCCATCTCCAGCTCGCCCTTGGCCAGATCCGGCTTGGTCACTTCACTACCAAGCTCCAGTTGATCCAGGCTGCGCACTTCGGCCGGCCAGCGCAGCATCACCAGAACCAAGGCTGATTCCAGCGGCATGAGAGCCGCCAGGTGCTGACGGGTATGCAGCACAACGCGGGCGAGGGCGACCTTGCCCGTTTTGTTGAGCGTTTCGCGCAACAGCGCATAGACCTTGCCTCCGCGTTTGTCCGGCGCCAGGTAATAGGGTGTGTCGATGTTTTGCAGGGGGATCTGCTCGCTGTCGACAAAGGCAAAAATGTCGATGGTTTGGGTCGACAGCGGGTGCGCCGAGCGAATTTCTTCTTCGCTGAGCACCACGTAACGCCCCTTTTCGTACTGGACGCCTTTGACGATATTTTCCTGGGTGATTTCCTTGCCGGTGACCTTGTTGATGCGCTTGTAGCCCACCGGCTCCATGCTGCGTTTGTCGAGCCAGTCGAAATCCACCCCGTGGGAAGACGTTGCCGAAACCAGCGCCACGGGGATATGCACCAGACCGAAACTGATTGCGCCTTTCCAGATTGCCCGTGCCATCGCCGTGTTCTCGTCAGTCGATTGATGTTCAGGTGACCTGCACGCAAGGGCAAAAGTTTCAGTCGCCTGCGGCCCGGTTCGGCGGGCGGATCAGCGGTGCAGTCAACTCGTGTTACACCTTTTGAAGGAGGTTTTAGTTAACAAAACCGAAGTCCGGGCGTAGCGTGAGGCAAATCACGTTGCACGCTCATTTCGAGAGGTCCCCATGAACCGATGTGTGCTTGGCATCATCGTCCTGGCATTAAACGGCGTGCTGAGCCATTGGGCTCTGGCGGACACCGCGATGCCGTCCTCGCCCTTGCTGCTGGCCCAGAATCTGCCGGGCAGCACCAATAACAATCCTTACAACAACCCGATCCGCCGGGCCAACCCCAACAGCATGCAAGGCACGCGCCCCGGCATCCCGGTGATCCGCGGGCCGAGTACGGCGCCCGCGCCGCGACCGCCGACCCTGGAGAACGGCGGTATCGGCAACCGTTATCCGCAGGATCGCCAGGCTCCCGCCAGCCCACCGACATTCATACCCAATCCACCTCATCGGGACGCAGACACCAGCAACCGTTGAACGGCAGGATAGAGGTCTTGCCAGCCATTTTGACCACAAAAGGAATCGTGCATGTTGCGTAAAACCCTCCTGGCAACACTCTGTGCCGGCGTACTGATCACCAGCGCGCCCGTGTTTGCGGCGCCTGCCCAGGAACTGAAAAGTGAGGAGGGCACCCTTGAGGTCACGCCGATCGTTAAAGGTCTGGAGCATCCCTGGGCGCTGGCGTTTCTGCCCGGTCGCCAAGGGATGCTGGTGACCGAACGGCCCGGCAACCTGCGGGTGGTCAGTGTCGACGGCAAACTCTCGAGCCCGCTCAGTGGCGTGCCTCAGGTCTGGGCCAAGGGGCAGGGCGGGTTGCTCGATGTGGCGTTGTCGCCCGACTTCAAGCAAGACCGCATGGTTTATCTGTCTTATGCCGAAGGGGGCGGTGAAGACGGCAAGGCCGGTACGGCGGTCGGTCGCGGGCGGTTGTCCGAAGACCTGACGGCCATCAAGGGCTTCAATGTGATCTTCCGTCAGGAGCCCAAGCTTTCGGTTGGCAATCATTTCGGCTCGCGGCTGGTGTTCGACCGTGAGGGTTATCTGTTCATCACCCTGGGTGAGAACAACGATCGACCCACGGCGCAGGACCTCGACAAGCTGCAAGGCAAGATCGTGCGGATCTATCCGGACGGCAAGGTGCCGAAGGACAACCCCTTCGTCGGGCAAAAAGGCGTGCGCCCGGAAATTTGGTCCTACGGCCATCGCAACCCGCAAGGCGCGGCGCTCAATCCCTGGAGCGGCACACTCTGGGAAAACGAGCACGGCCCCCGGGGCGGTGACGAGGTCAACATCATCGAACGTAGCAAGAACTACGGCTGGCCGCTGGCAACCCACGGCATCAACTATTCCGGCCTGCCGATTCCGGAAGCCAAGGGCGAGACGGTCGAGGGCACTGTGGGCCCGCACCACGTCTGGGAAAAGTCCCCTGGCCTCAGCGGCATGGCCTTCTACGACAGCGACCGTTTCAAGCCCTGGCAGCACAACGTGTTTATCGGCGCGCTGGTGGGCCAGGAGCTGATCCGCCTGCAGTTCGACGGCGACAAGGTTGTTCACGAAGAGCGGCTGTTGGGTGAGCTGAACAAACGGATTCGCGATGTGCGACAGGGGCCGGATGGTTATCTGTATGTACTGACCGATGAAGACGATGGTGCGTTGTATAAGGTTGGGTTGAAGCAGCCTTTGTAGCAGCTGGCGTAGCCCGCGTTCGGCAGCCGCTACAGAACGTGTTTCTCCAGTCGCAGCGCGTCGGCATGGTCCTGGTAATAGTCTTGAATCAGCCCGAATCGCCGATAACCGTTGCGCTCGTACAGAGCGATTGCCATCGGGTTGTCGATGCGTACTTCAAGTCGCAGGTAGGCGCAATCGTGCTCAAGGGCGCAGGCTTCGGCGCGTTCGAGCAATTGCTTGCCCAGCCCACTGCCGCGAGCATCAACGGCGATCGCAATCGAATACAGACGTGCCCGTGAAGTACCCCGGTGAAATAACACCAGCGCATACCCCACCAATCGCTCGCCACGTTGGGCCACCAGCAGTTGCCCGTGAGCCCGGCTGATCATCCATCGAAAACTGCGCCGGTTGAGCCGGTCGGTGGTGAAGCATTGCTGTTCGAGTGCCAGCAGTGCTGGAAGGTCTTCAATGACTGCCAGGCGAAAAACAGGATTCATATGACCGCCGTAAAAGTTGCGTAACGAAACGGGACTTTCGAAAAAGTTCGTGCTTAATAGGAAAGGTCTTGTTCTCCAACGGATCAATCACTATGTCAGCGGTACAAGGTCATTGGCGCGAAGTATCCGAACAAACTTTGCCGACGGCAATAACTTCTGCAAACTATTTAAATGCCTCGATCAGAACTTCCAGTCCGTTGATGATAATCGTCGAACGCAAGGAAGACTGGGCCTCCTACTTTCCCAGTGAAGACATCGTCACCGCCCAGGAATACCTCGAACAGACCCGCAACAACGAGCAGGGCAAACGGGTTCAGGTGATCAACCTGTGCCGCAGTTACAAGTACCTCGGGCACGGCTATTACTGCTCGCTGCTGGCCGAAGCACGGGGGCACAAGGTGATTCCGTCGGTGCGGACCATCAGCGAACTGACCCGAAAGTCCCTGTATGGCCTGGCCTTGGACGATCTGGATAAAACCCTGGAAAAAGCCTTAAGTCATCATGTTTACAGCGACACCGAAGGTTTCACCTTGACCCTGTACTTCGGCCAGACCTCCATCGAGCCATTACAGGAATTGGCTCGACAGTTATTCGAGGTTTTCCCTTGTCCGATATTGTTAGTTGAATTTCGCCGAACTAACGGTTGGCACATCGAAGGTGTAAAGTTTGGCACCCTGCATAAGTTGCGTGAAGATCAGGAAGATCAGTTTGCAAACGCGCTGGATAGTTTCAGTCGCAAGATCTGGCGCCTGCCACGCTCTCGGCGCTTGGCCCGTTATGACTTGGCCATTCTGCACGACCCGCAAGAAGCATTGCCGCCCTCCAACCCCAAGGCTCTGGACAACTTTGTCAGGGTCGGCAAGATGCTGGGCATCGACGTTGAGCTGATCGAACGCAAGGACTACGCCCGAATCGCCGAATACGACGGGCTGCTGATACGCGAGACGACAAGTGTCGACAATCACACCTACCGTTTCGCGAAAAAAGCCGAGAGTGAAGGCCTGGTGGTGATGGACGATCCTGCGTCGATCCTGCGCTGCACCAACAAGGTTTACCTGACTGACTTGCTCAAGAGCCATCAACTGGGCATGCCGGCCACTGAAATCCTCTATAAGGAGCGACCGGAAGACTTTGAGCGGGTAGGCGAGCGACTCGGGTTTCCTTTGGTGTTGAAAATCCCCGACGGCTGTTTCTCAAGGGGCGTCATCAAGGTCGAAAGCCAGCAAGCCTTGCTCAAGGCCACCGCCGAACTGTTCGAACACTCGGTGTTGCTGCTGGCCCAGGAGTTCTTCTACACCGAGTACGACTGGCGCATTGGCGTGCTCAACCGCAAACCAATTTTTGCCTGCCAGTACTTTATGTCCAAGGGCCACTGGCAGATCTACAACCACAAGGCCAAAGGCCAGGACATCAACGGCGAATGCCGTACCCTGGCGGTTCACGAAGCGCCGCGAGCGGTGGTTGAACTGGCGGTGAAAACCGCGAATCTCATTGGCGACGGGCTCTATGGCGTCGACCTCAAACAGTCCGGCAACAAAGTGGTGGTGATCGAAGTCAACGACAACCCGAACATCGACGCCGGCATCGAAGACGCGTACCTGCAGGACGATCTGTACACGTTGGTGCTGGAAGAGTTCGTCCGGCGGCTGGAGCTTAAACGTCGTGGTCAGGCTTGGTGAGTGGTCTCAGCCTACAGAGCCCGTTGAAAATTGGCCATTGACTTGCCATCAGCGGCCGGCTAATTTCCAGCCATGACTTCCACCGTATTGCGCTGCCAGCCAAGCATTATTACCGCCATTCCTTATTTGGCGGGCTAGCTCACGACTGCAGCACCCAACCCGCCCTAGAGGCGGGTTTTTAGTTTCTGTCTCTTGGGCTCCGATCAACGTCAGGAGACGACCATGAACAGCACCCACGCCCAGCAGAGTTTGCTTGAGCATTACGTGAAAAAGATCCTCGCCGCGCCGGTCTACGAACTGGCGGTGCGCACGCCGTTGCAAGCGGCACCGGCGTTGTCCGAGGCGTTGGGCAATCAGATCCTGCTCAAGCGTGAAGACCTGCAACCGACGTTTTCCTTCAAGATCCGCGGCGCCTACAACAAGCTGGTGCACCTGAGCGATGAACAGAAGGCCCGAGGCGTGATCACCGCCTCGGCGGGCAATCATGCCCAGGGCGTCGCATTGGCGGCACGCGAATTGGGGATCGCCGCCACCATCGTCATGCCCTGCACGACACCGGAACTGAAGGTAGCGGGCGTGCGCAGCCGGGGAGCCGATGCGGTGCTGCACGGCGAAAGTTTTCCGTTCGCCCTGGCTTATGCGCTGGACCTGGCGCAGCAAACCGGCCGCACCTTTGTCTCGCCCTTCGACGACCCGGATGTGATCGCCGGGCAGGGCACCGTCGCCATGGAGATCCTTCGTCAGCACCAAGGGCCGCTGGATGCGATCTTCGTACCGGTGGGCGGCGGTGGCTTGATCGCCGGTATCGCCGCCTACGTCAAATACCTGCGCCCGGAAGTGCGGATCATCGGCGTCGAGTCGGAACATTCCGCCTGTTTGCAGGCGGCCTTACAGGCCGGCGAGCGGGTTGTGCTGCCAACCGTTGGCACCTTCGCCGATGGTGTGGCCGTCGCTCAGATTGGCGCGCACGGTTTCGAGGTCTGTCGGTTCTGTGTCGATGAAGTGCTGACCGTCAGCAACGACGAGCTCTGCGCCGCGATCAAGAACATCTACGACGATACCCGCTCGATCACCGAGCCTTCCGGCGCTTTGGCCGTGGCCGGGATCAAGCAGTACGTGGCGCAAACCGGCGCCCGGGGACAGACCCTGGTGGCCATCGACTCCGGCGCGAATATCAACTTCGACAGTTTGCGCCATGTGGCCGAGCGCGCCGCGTTGAGTGGCGCCCCGGCATAAGGGATGGGCGGATTATTCCTGAACTGCTTTCTCGACGTGGCTCGACGCCGACCAGATCCGGTAGCGCACTTCGACGTCTTTGGGCACATAGAGCACGATCGGCAGTTTGCTGTTGTAACGCAGCCGGAAACCGTCACCGACCACCGGCACGAAGTCCTTCTTGCTCTTGCCGTCAGGGCAGGCCATCAATGTGCTCATCGGGCCGGTGACTTTTTCCAGCCGGTAAAACGGGTAGCCCCAGCCTTCGAGGTTCTTTTCCTCAAGCATCCCGCCCAGGCGCTGACGGTTGCAGTCGACGGTCAGGGTCTTGCCGGCCAGGATCTCCACCTGATAGCCGTCTTCCTGTTTTTGCGGGGCGAGGTGAATGACCTGGCGGGTAAATCCGCTCTCCGGCTTGGGATACGGTGCGACGTCTTCGAGTGTCGCAGCCTGGGCTGCGGACGACAGAAGGACAACTATCAGCCCGGCGGTCGTGTTAAAGGACAAAGTACCCATGATGCCTCCTTGCGTGTGTGTGGGGTCAGCAGATACTGAAAAGATGGACCGCATTCTCACTGCCGTCCTTGCCCAATGCAAACCCGCCCTCAGATGGGCTTGCAAAATGCAGTTATTGAAAACCGACCTTTATTGCATTTTGCATGATGCGATGTGTTGCCATCTTCTCTAAACCTTTGATTGGCCGACGAATCGCAGGGCGAAATTCTGGGCATGTTTTATGCTGAAGCTGTCTTGAGCTGACCGCGATGCCTGTTGAGTCAGCGCTGAAACAAAAAAAACGGTCGGACGTTGGAACGATGAAGCCCGCAAGGAAGAAAAGAACGGGCGATCTGAGCTCCGACCGACATTCGATTTTTGCTTGGCAATCTCACAATACCGAGAGGGTGGCCATGTTTCTTTCTGCCTTGGAACTACGCAATATCGTTGAAAGCAGTTTTCTCCCGAAACGCTGCCAATGCACGCTGTCGCCAGACCTGTCGATGACCGTCAAGGTGTATTCGGACAACGAGACTGATCATCTCGACCTATGCGTCACTGGCATAGACGCCCATCACCTCAACGGTTGTCGGGAGATCAATAATCTGATCGCCGGGTTACGCACCGACCTTGAGCACAAAACCCATAGCCAAATGTTCAGCCCAAAGTCAAAAGCCCATTAACCGGCCGTTTCACCCAGTTCAAGCGATATGCGCCGGGTCTGGATAAACCCCAGACCCAGTGCCAACTCCACCAGGATCGCCAGTAGGATACCCGGCCCGGCATGACCATTGAGCCATTCGCCGAAGCCTAGCGCTGCCAAGCCGAAACACCCGACCATAAAGCCGCTGCACATCGCACTTCTCGCCGCCGAGGGCGGTGCCTGCCGCACGAGATAAAACATCACCCCCAGCGCGCCGAACAGCACCGCACTGCGCCTGGCCACAAAGCCCGCCGCGGGCGAATACTCGATACTCCAGATCGCCAGCAACCATTGCGGCATCAAGCCCCACACCAGCGCCAGCAGAAAGCAGAGCGCGGCGGTGAACGTCGACAGCGTACGAAACGAGAACTGCATGGCGAATCCTTGCGGCAGTGAGAGAGCGCCAAAGCATAGCGTCAGAATCCCCGCAGGCCTACTGCCAAGTGCCGAATCGGAATCGTCTGTCAGCCCTGATAACTGCACGCGTCAGAAAGTTTTCGATAGGTAATTTCCTCCGGTTTACCCGAAGTGCTATCGATGTATTTCATGTCCGCCGTGACCACTTGGCAGTCCAGCGTCGACGGTTCGGTCATGGAAACGACCTTGCCCACATGCAGCGGCATGCCGTAGTGATAAGGCACGGCCTGAGAGGACGACGTGTCGTTGGCCTGAGCGAAACCTGCGAACGCGGTGCAGGTGAGGGCAGTGGTGATCAGTAATGCACGCAAGTTCATGATGGGTCTCCAGTGCAGAGGGGAAGTCAGTTCGATGCAAGAGCGTCGAACCTGCCGCACTGGGCGTCAGAGGGTGCTGAGGGAGTGCGGTCCAGTAAAGTTTTGGACCATGGGGTTAAGCGATGGTTAACCGGGCTGGATGCCGCCTGTCGTGAGGAGGTTTCTGTCAGAGGTTTCATGTAGGCAAAAAACTGCGGGAGCTTCGGCGTGTTCCTACAGGCGTGGTTGCTTTGTCGTCTTTCACTGGCCGGCTGCCAGCGTTTACTGTTTGGCTTCGCTGCAAAATCAGCGAACAGGTTTGGTCACCTGATAACAACGCACATATGTGCCATCATTCGCGCTGCGGACATCTATGTCCTCACAGTGCGTTGCTATGGCGGCTGTGTGCGGGACGCCTTCGGGCGAGCCGGTTGGTTGTTATCGGTTGACCAAGCCTGTACACAGTCCGCCTCCATCGTTTGGTCACGGTGCTGGTGGTTACTTACAAACAATCGAGTAATCCATATGCAAACTGTTAACCCGTTTCCAGATCGTTATCGTTCAATCAAAAGCGGCGTCACCGACTCAAATCCCTTGGTGATCGACACAGAAGCCAATCCCCAAGACATCCTCGAATCCGCCCTCCAACGCATCCGCGCCTCCAGCCAGTTACTTGAAACGCTTCACTGCCTTTGCTTCAAGCACGGCGATGTTCAGGACATTCCGCACATTACCCATGCGCTTTATTTGCTGACGCAGGATGGTTGCGATCTGCTGCAGGTTGCTCAGCAGCGGATGATGGGGTGGAAAGCGCCGGTCTGACACCGCACCTTCAAAAACAAGCCTGCCTCCTGTGGGGTAGGCTTTGAAGCTAGATGTCCGTATTCGATGGGATGAAGCGCTTATTCCAGGCGTAAAACCTTGAACCCATGGGTATCTGGCCGAACATCAACACTACCTGCTTCCTCTGGTTGCCCTTTTCCTGCGAAATAGTCATAGACCCGGAACATTCCAGCGACCTCGTTCCCGATATTTGGAATGACCAACCGCATTTGCTCTTGTCCAAGATAAAGCCAGCGGGGCAGGGCCTTCTCTGCAAAATCGATTCGTTCGATTGAATGACTGACGGGGTTTTTGCGTAAAACAGCACCTTTCAAATACGGCGAGCCGTAGTTGAGCGCAAAAATAAAACTGGAGGAAACACACTTCGCCAGGACCACCTGCCCGACAAAGTCGGTATCAGGCATGTCCGTAAATACAGTTTGTGTTTTCTGATCGAGCTCAAGAAATAAGCGCTGACCCTCTGCAGTTGACTCGACCAGTAAAGACACCTGTGTTCCATCAGAAAAAGGGCAACCGAGAATTGACTTGGGCGGCTCTGCATAGGCGGTCCCTATTGACAGGACAGTGATTAAATACAGCCATGCGTTCTTCACTTAATGGTATCCCTGAGCCCAGTCTTTCCAAGACGTTCATTGACCGATCTCGAATAATTTACTTCTCTCCCGACCAGTACCAAAGCGTATCACCCCAATTGGAGCCACTGAAACTCGGTAGGATTTCACCTTGATTGAAGTAGCGTCGGGAGTTCGCTTGAGCGGGACTGAACCAATAACCCGCCACACTGCATGGCTGACCGGCTTCGAGGCGTGCGGAAGTGTTTGACTGAGTATCTTCCTGGTCGAACCGCGCATACCAGCGAGCAGTACTGTCCTCTTCGAAGCCGTCTCCATAGGGTGAATATGGATGCAATTGATCAGGGTTTTGAATGCGGATCGGTTTGATCACCTTATTCACTGCTACGTAAGACGGAGGAGGGCCATCCTCCAGCTTTCCGAGCTCCGGATACTCACCCGCTCGAATGATAAGACCATTGCTGTAGGTCAATACCTCAATATCGCCGCGCCCGCTGAACGCATGGCGAAGCGACGATTCACCGCCCAGATGATCCACAAACTCCTTGCCTAAAACGGTGAACCAGTTGACCCCCTTGATGACATCCAGGAGTTCGATTGACGAGGCATGGGGCATGGAGTCGACTTCTAGCCCACAATACTGCTGAGCCAGTTGATACTCGGTGGGGATATAGCTGTGGTAGTCATAAGGCAAGATGCTCGATAAACCGCCGTATCCGTGCGCCGCCTTGACCTGGTCACACAAATAGACGACCCATTCCTGAAACCGTAAACGACCGCCAGGCTCTTTTAGAAGGCTCCAGGGCATCACAAGCTTGATGTAAGAGCGGAGTTTGTCGCCGTGGATTTCAAACGAATTCATTGCAGCAAGGGAGTATTCGTCTGCTTCTGTTTCATCTGGGGCACTGCCCAGAAAAAAGCTGAACTCTTCGTTGCCACCGCTCTTTGAAATGGCATGTTGAGCTTTTTCGAAATGGGCAGGGGTCAACTTTTGATGGCGGCCGTAGACCATGCATTTGAGGTTGGACTGATACTCCTCGTAAAAACGGCGGAAACACTCCAGGACGTTTTCTTTGGTCTCGCTTGTGTAGCCTTGTTTGAAATATAGCGTGAGGATCAGACCTAGCCTCACGACGGGCTTCCCGTCCGGCAGTTCGAAAGCAAGGTCGGGTGCTTGTTGGTCCAGCTTTTCCAATGCGTTCATGCGCTCTCTCATTTAGCCGGCAGTGGCCGTGGCGGTGACTGCCGTGCCACCCAAAATTGTGACCAGCAAGGCCCAGGAAACTTGGGCCAAACGAATAATGACCAGCAGACCAGCCACGATGCTGGCTGGGATGCCTGCGGCGACAACTGCCGCACCCACTGCAATAGCCACAACCACGGTTGCGACGACGATACCCACGTCAATCAACACCTGTACCCAGTCAATTTCGCGCAGAACGTCCAAGGTAATATCTGTATATCGTTGCACCTCTTTCCAGATGGCCCGTAACTGCTCATCCGTCCAGCGAATTACCTGCGCACCGGTCTCACTTATCCATTCCCATGCTTTTTGCGACTCACGACGGACCCACTCACCTTTGACTCCCAACCAAGTCGCAGCATCTTCCAGATGCTGTTGGACTTCTTGGGACAGTTGCCTGATGCCTCGAGCGCCCTGTTCCAACAGACTATCAACCGCGGATTGAACCTGTTGGGTCCAGCTTTCCAGATGAGCAGGTCTCGGTGTTGACGCTGGCCCGTAGGCTGGGACTGGAACAGGTGCAGGTCTGGGGGGCTCATCCGGATTTCGAGGGGGAGGTAACAGTGTCGGCCATTGTTGAGGATTGAATTCACCCGTTGGCTTGTGCTCTCTGTTGTATTGCCGGTCTCGTTCGCGATCACCATCATCGCGACAGTCGTTGATTTCAAGAACCGAAAATCGACGGCGTCCACCCGCTATCAGCAAATAAGCCCGTTCCTGATCGGGGTAAAGTTTGTCCCCGGGAAACTTCACCTCTACCAACCGTTCCAGATTATCGGGGTGAGCAACGCCCTGATGATCCGCACCTGCCTGTCCCGGCCAACGGATACTGCGGCTCTTTACAATGATGACATCGGGGCGCCGCAGCAATCCTTTGACCGAACCTTTGGGAAACGGAAATAAAGTATGGCGTCGCAATGGATCGGGTTTCTCATCTTCGCCGAACCACGAGGAGCTGAGAAATGGTTTGGGTGGAAGGGATGCCATGTCAAAGCAGACTTCTGCTTTATAGTCCCAGAGAAAATTCCAGCGATATTCGTCTGCTCGGATCAACCCACTCATGACAAGTTGTTTGAGCTCCAGAGCTGTGACACCACCGTCCTTTGCCTTCTTGATAGACAACTTCGGAAACCGCGAAGCGTAATTCGCTTTTTCCATCAAGTAAGGCTTGTTGTCCGGGTTGGGCAGTGGAGCCTGTTTGATCGTGCCTTCAATGCTGGTATTAGTGCAGCCCTGCGGCGTTTGAGGTGGTTGCATGACTGCCATGTATCAGCCCTCCGTGTTGGCGTTTTTGAAATCCAGGGTCATTTCCTTTGGCGCACTTTCACCTGCCCTGATCAATGGCTCTTCAGGCTCCGGTTTACGAATTGGCGTCAACAGCTCCACTTCGGTCGGGTCGGTGCTATGGGCCAGAAAGGTCTTTCCTTCTTCGTTGGTGTAACCGGCGATACGTGTGCCGTCGCCCAGCTTCAATGTGTAAGGGCTTCCTACTAACGGTTCGCCTGTTTTTTCGTCCTGAAGCAGATACCGTGCTTTGTGACTGCGAGGTGCATTTTCGAGCAGTTTCCCGAACTTGTCTTTATCAGCCAGACCAGGCAAAAGAGGCCCCAATATCTGAATGCCAGTACCAACTCCAGGCGAGCCGCCCGAGTTGGTCTTGACCTCCGCGCCACTGATGGTCACACCTCCGGCATCAATCTTCACAAAGCTCCCGCCAGCCTTGGCCGTCAGCTCCATGCCACCCTCAACCACTACCTTCTCCCCAGCGTGGTAGTGAATCTCCTGACCCGCCTCGACAAACTGCGCCGTGCCGATCTTCACGTGCTGGGTCACGCCCACGGTGAGGTGATCATCCGCCCGTGCTTCGGTCTTGCGGTCCAGATGGGTAATCCGGTGCTCTTCTACCTTGAACTCGCTGAACACATTGGCCTCGACCGTGTCATGCCGTTCATTGCCGACGCGGATCTTCTGGTCGTGCTCGATGTTTTCATCCCAGTCGCGCTGGGCGTGCAGGTAGATCTGTTCCGCGCCTTTCTTGTCTTCGATGCGAAACTCGTTGTAGCCCTTGCCGCCCGGCGAGCTGAGGGTTTTGAAGGTGCTGCGGGTCTTGTTCGCCGGCAGGTCGTAGGGGACGACGTTTTCCTTGTGGTACAGGCAGCCGGTGATCAGCGGTTGGTCGGGGTCGCCTTCGAGGAAGGTGACGAGCACTTCCATGCCGACCCGCGGGATGGCGATGCCGCCGTAGGCATTGCCGGCCCAGCCGCTGGCGACGCGTAGCCAGCAGCTGGTCTTGTCGTCGGCCTGGCCGTCGCGGTCCCAGTGGAATTGCACCTTGACCCGGCCGTATTCGTCGCAGTGGATTTCTTCCCCTGGCGGGCCGGTGACGAAGGCGGTCTGGCTGCCCAGCACTTGCGGTTTCGGGTGTTCCAGGGCGGGGCGATAGTGGGCGTCCCACGGGGTGGCGAGGAAGCGGTTGCGGTAGCCCTGGTGGAAATCGTCCTTGCTGTCGGTGACGTCACTGGTGATGTTCTCGCCGAGCACTTGCGGCTGTTTGCCTTCATGGACGATTTCCAGCAGCAGCCAGAGGTCGTTCCACTCGGCGCGCGGGTGTTCGCTGAGGGCCAGGAAGTGGCCGCTGACCAGGGTCGGTACGTCGCCTTTGCCTTCGGCCAGTTGGTAGTCGCTGCGATGGCGCTCCAGGGCACGGGTTGCCAGTTGCTTGCCGCGCGCGCGGTCGGTGAAACGACCGGGGTAGTCGTAGTCTTCGAGGTCCGGGGCGAACGCGCTTTTGGCTGCGCTTTCCGGCAACAGGCGCGGTTTTTCGAAGTCGTAGTCGCGGCGGCTGACGCGGGTGGTGCGGGTTTCCAGGCGCAGGTTGAAGCGTTTGATCACCGGTTTTTCGGCGGCCATGCCGGAGTCCTGCTGGTAGCTCACCGGCGCCAGTTTGCGGAACACCGTCTGGTCATCGCCGAACACCAGCTTGTGGCCGCTGGCCGAGTGCTGGAAGTGGAAGTGGATGCCTTCTTCTTCGCACAGGCGCTGGATGAAATGCAGGTCGGATTCGTCGTACTGCACGCAGTACACGCGCTCGGGGTAGATCGCACCGAGCTGGAAGCTGTAGGCGTCGGCCAGAATGCCGCGGGCCTCGAGGACCTGGGCGATGATCTTCGGCACGCTGAGCTGCTGGAAAATCTGCTGGTCGTGGTTGTGGCGCAGGTAGGCCAGTTGCGGCACCAGGCTGATGCTGTAGCGGGTCAGGCTCTTGCCGGAATCGCCTTGCTCGATGCGGTACACCAGGCCATGGATTTTGCCCTGGCCGGTGGCGCCGAAGGTCAGGCAACCGGGCTTGTGCAGCAGCTCTTCGAGTTTCAGGTCGGGGCGGGCGCTGACCAGTTCGATGTCGAAACAGAACGGCTGGTTGAGGGCTTCGCGACCGACGAAGCTGAGCACTTGCAGGTCGACGGAAACGCCTTCGAGGGTGAGGGAGATATGGGTTGCGTTTGCGTCCAGCATGCCTTGAATTCCGTCCTTTGAAAAAGCAGGGGCGGATGGTGCAGCATTAAAGTGCCATGTTCAAGGTTGAAATGCCGTATGTCCGGGGACTGACGGGTATCGGGCTTTCCCCTATAGCCGAGGTTTTGCGCAATGAATACAGGCATTTTCTGAGGCGATTGGCCGTTACGCCAAATAAAAGAAGGCCCCACAGGGTGGGGCCTTCCGTATTACTCAGCCAGTAAATTCAAAGCGATTGCAAGGAAATGGTCGCGCTCTGAGAGTCTTGCTGGCTGTCAGCATCCATCCAGACCCACTGCGTACCGTCGCCTTGCAGATTATTGGTAATGCTCTGAATCTGCGAGTAACTGATCTTGACGGCCCCAACTTCACTTGCAGTAGGCCCAATCGTGGTGACCTGGCCCGAGAGTAGGCCGTTCGACGTCTCATTGACGACGAACACGGTCGCTTGCGCCTCACGGAACTGGCAGGAGATGAACTGTGTGATGGTGCTGGTGATCGTCAGGTTCATCCACTTCGATGGGGGGACTGCATAGTAGCGGGTGTACTTGTTGAACGGATGCTGCTCACCATCGGCCGGCAGCGGATAGTTGCTGAGCCCCGATGTATTGGTCGGCATGCTGACACTTCCCAGCCAGATTTCGACCTGTGATTTACCGGCGTTGCTGGACAGTGAGACCGAAACGGTTTGAGTATCGGTGCCCGAGACAAAACCCAACGATGCCAGGCCTGCATTGGCCGTGGTGCCAGGCACCGTGATCGGTACGGGCGGCTGGCTGTTGCTCCAGTTCACGGAGACAGTCGAGTTGTTGTCATTTTGCGCGGAGTTGTAGATAAAGATGCCATAAAGCTGGCCTGGGCTAAGTGCGGTACAGGTGGCTGTATCTCCTGCGGTGAGAGTTATACGTTGTCCGCCGTTCCAGTTAATTTGGGCAGCTGAGATAGCGACACTTTCCATGTTGGAGTTCCTTTTCCTGTTGTGGTGGTATAAGGATTCGCACAGCAATTGTCCTTACCTGCGCCGTGCGTGGAAAAGATACTAGTTGAAGGCATGTGGCGGTCAAGTAACTACTTGGTTGTAATTGGCTGTGGGTAATTATTTTTTTGGAATAGTTGCAAGTGTAAAATGCTATAAATTTACTTTGCATATAAAAATATAGGGCTGTCAACAGCCGCTTATCTTTTGCCTGGTTTTATAGTTTTAAATTGCAATAAGAATATATCTAAAAAACATAATGGGCGAAAAGATATAACGCCCAAAAAAACATATGCAGGCTGTCTTTTATTCATGTCCGCCGACAGGCCCTGAAATCAGGACCTGCCATAGCAGGGGAGGTATGAGGGCGTGTATTTCAGCTCAACTGCCGCCGATACGGCAAATCCGGCCCGGTCTTGCTGCAGGTCAACGCTGCAGCGCTCACCGCAAACCTGAGCATCGCGTCAATCTGCTCACGGCTCAGCCGCTGCACACCCGCAACCGAATCCAGCTGCTGCTCGGTCAGCCAGGTAATCAGCGCCGCCTGGAAGGTATCGCCGGCCCCAACAGTGTCGGCAATCTTCACCGAGCAGGCCGGCACCGACCATGTGCCATGAGCCCGGCTGAACACCGTTGCGCCCTGACCGCCACGGGTCAGGAACACCAGCTGACAGCGATGCTCCAGCCAGCTTTCGATCACGCGCTGGGGATCCTGTTCGGGATACAACAGGCTCAAGTCTTCATCGCTGACCTTGATCAGGTCCGCCAGCTCCACCAGCGTGGCGATCCGCGAACGCCACAACTCGATGTTCGGCTCGGGATTCAGGCGCACGTTCGGGTCGAGGCTGATCAGGCGTTTGCCGCTTTCACGCTGTACCAGTGCCAGCAAGGTATCGGCAACCGGTTGCACCACCAGCGAGAACGAGCCGATGTGCAAGCCGCGCACTTCAGGCCCCAGTTGCGGCAAATGCGCCAGGCTCAGTTGCCGATCCGCGCAGCCTTCGCCGCGAAAGCTGTAGTGAGGCGAGCCGTTGGCACCGACCGCGACCATCGCCAGCGTGGTCGGCGCGGCAAAGTCCACGAGGTAATCCGGGCGCACACCTTCATCCTGCAGCACTTGCTGCAAGCGGCGGCCGAGGTAGTCGGTCGACAGTCCGGCAAACAGCGCGGCATCCACGCCCAAGCGGCGCAAACCCACCGCGACGTTGAATGGTGAGCCGCCGGCAATTGCCTTGAAATTCACTTTGGATGCCAGGCCGCTGGCATCGTCTTCGCTGAAGAAATCGAACAGCGCTTCACCACACACCAGATACATAGTTGCTCGCTCTTTAAAGGGTTGCGACATGCTGTTGATAGCGTTCATAGGCCTGCTGACAGGCCAGTACATTTTCTGCAATCGGCAAGGTTTCACTGGCCGGATCGAGCTTCACACAGCGCTCGCACAAATCCGCCAGGCTGTCTTCGTGGCCGTTTGTCCAAGACGTGCACCACGCCGCCTGAATCGCTGCGCCAAGGGCCGCGGCCTCGCTCTGTTCGGTACAAATCACTGGCGTATTCATGATGTCGGCGACGATCTGCCGCCACACCGGGCTCTTCGAGCCGCCACCGATCAGGCAGATGCTGCGGCTTTGTAAGCCATTGTGGCGCAGCAGGTCCAGCCCGTAACGCAAACCGAAGGTGGTGCCTTCCACCACGGCGCGGCACAAATTGGCCCGGGTCAGATTGGTCATGGTCAACCCCAGCAGGCTGCCGCTGGCATGGGGCAGGGCGGGAACGCGTTCACCGTTGAGGAAGGGCAGCATGCACACGCCTTCAGCACCAATCGGCGCGTGTTCGACCAAGGCGTTGAACTGCTCGATATCCAGTTCGAACAACTCGCGAATCGCGCCGGTGGCATTGGTCAGGTTCATGGTGCAGATCAGCGGCAACCAGCCGCCGCTGGAGGAACAGAACGTTGCCACCGAGGCGTCCGGACTGACGTGCGCCTGCTCGGCATAGGCGTAGACCGTCCCCGAAGAGCCGAGGCTCATGGTGATTGCGCCGGGCTGTATGTTGCCGGTGCCGATGGCGCCCATCATATTGTCGCCACCGCCGCTGGAGACCAGGGCCTTGGGGTTGATGCCCAGATGCTCGGCGATGCCTGGCAGGATCGTACCGACCGGCTGACGGGCATCGATCAGCTCCGGGAGCGCGGCTTGCAGGCGCCCGCTGGGGTCGATGTCGCGCAGCAGTTGCAAGTCCCACTGACGCGTGCGCACGTTGAAATAACCGGTGCCCGACGCATCGCCGTACTCGCTGCAACTACGGCCGGTGAGCCAATAGTTGAGGTAGTCATGGGGCAGCAGGATACGGGCGATGCGGGCGAAAATTTCCGGGTGCTGTTCTTTGGTCCAGAGCAGTTTGGACACGGTGTAGCCGGGCGCAATGACGATGCCGAGGCGTTCCAGTGAGCCTTTTTCACCGCCCAGGTGGGCGAGCAAGCGCTCGTTCTCCGGGGTGGATTCGGTGTCGCACCAAAGCTTGGCCGGGCGCAGTACCTGGCCGTGATCGTCGAGCAGCACCAGGCCATGTTGCTGGCCGGAAACGCCGATGCCCAGGATGTTTTGACCGTCGACATCCGCGGCGAGCAACGCACGACGGGTGGCCTGGGTAAAGGCTTCCAGCCACTGGGTGGTGTCTTGCTCGCGACGGCCATTGGGGCCGCTGATGAGGCTGTGGACAGCAGCGCCCTGGCCGAGGACCTGACCGCTGTGCGCGTCGAGGATCACGGCTTTGGTGCCTTGGGTGCCGCAGTCGATGCCCAGGAATAGTTGTTGGTTTGCCATGGAAGATCCTTGGTGTGTCAGTCGATCTCGGTGAGCCCATTCGCGAGCAAGCCCGCTCCCACAGTAGATCTTCGAACGTAGATTTTGTGTACGACAACGATCCAATGTGGGAGCGGGCTTGCTCGCGAAGACGGCAGTAGCTTCACCACCGTACTTACGCCAAAACCCGCTCCAACGTCCGAGTCACCCCAACTTCCCGCAAGCTGTTGCAGCACCACTCGAACGCCGCCACAAACTCCAGCGAACGCGGGATCGCCGTGCCGAAAATCTCCTCGACCTCCAGCAGCTGCTGGGTGATCAACGCATCATCGGCCACCAGCGCCTGACAGAACGCCGCCCGCGGATCCGGAATTGCATAGGTCTGGCCGTTCTCATCCACGCCTTTGAGGTACAGCGCCCAGGCCGCCACCACCAGCGCCGCACGTTTGGTCTCGCGGCCGTCGGCGATCAAGCGGTTGAGGGTCGGCACGGTGAATTTCGGAAACTTCGATGAGCCGTCCGAACACACCCGCTCCAGCTGATCGGCAATCGCCTGATTGGAGAAGCGCGCCACCAGGGTGTTTTTGTATTCGGTTAAATCGATGCCCGGCACCGGCGCCAATTGCGGTGTCACGTCCAGGTCCATGTAGGCGCGCATGTAGCGTACGAACAGCGGGTCGTTCATGGTTTCGTGAACGAAGCGGTAACCCTTCAAGAACCCCAGGTAGGTCAGGGCCAGGTGACTGCCGTTGAGCAGTTTGATCTTCATTTCTTCGTAAGGCGTGACGTCGTCGGTGAACTGCACGCCGACTTTTTCCCAGGCCGGGCGACCGTTGACGAATTTGTCTTCCAGCACCCACTGCACAAAGGGTTCGCAGACCACCGGCCAAGCGTCGTCGATACTGTGCTTGTCGTGCAGTTGCAGACGATGCTCGATGCTGGTCATCGGTGTGATGCGGTCGACCATGGCGTTTGGAAAGCTGACGTTGCGCTCGATCCAGTCCCGCAGGTCGGCATCGCGCAGGCTGGCGAATGCGAGCAAGGCTTTACGGGTCACCGCGCCGTTGTGCGGCAGGTTATCGCAGGACATCAGCGTGAACGCGGGCGTGCCGGCTGCACGTCGTTTGGCCAGCGCGGCGCAGAGGAAACCGAACACGGTTTTCGGCGCGTTCGGATTGCTCAGGTCGTGCTGGATCTGCGGCAAGTGCGCCATGAACTCGCCGTTGCTGTCGTCGATGCAATAGCCGCCCTCGGTGATGGTCAGCGAGACGATGCGGATCTCGGGGCTGGCCAGTTTATCGATCAGCGCTTCGGCGCCGTCTTCGGCCAGCAGCATGTCGCGGATGGCGCCGATGACTCGCACTTCGGTGTCGTCGGTATCGCCCAGTTCAAACAAGGTGAACAGGTAATCCTGTTCTTTGAGATCGTCCCGGGCGCGACGGTCTTCGGCGCGCAGGCCAACGCCGCAGATGGCCCAGTCCAGCGCTTCGCCGGTGTTCATCAAGGCGTCGGTGTAGTACGCCTGATGGGCGCGGTGGAAACCGCCGACGCCAATGTGCGCGATGCCCTGGCGGGTGTCGCTCAGGGTGTAGGCGGGCAGGACCACCTCGGGGGCGAGGCGGTTGAGGTTGGACTTATTCAGTTTCATCGCATGTTCTCTGAAATCAGGCTGCGGCGCGCAGTGGACGGGTCAGCGCCACGCCGTCGGCATCGAATAAATGGCAGTGTTCGGCGTCCAGGTGCAGGCTCAGGGTTTCGCCATAACGGCTGGCCAGATCGCCGCGAACGCGCATGGTCAACGCTTCACCGGAAGACGTCAGCACATGGCAGAAGGTGTCGCTGCCCAAACGTTCGCTGACATCGGCGGTGACTTGCAACGTGCAGTCGCCAGGTTGCGCCAACTCCAGGTGTTCCGGGCGAATGCCCAGGGTCACCGCGCCGCCGACGCTCAGGTTGGCAGCGCTCAGCGGCAGAGTGATGCGGGTGCCGGCGTCCAGCAGCACTTCGCAGCCCCGGCTGTCGACACGGGTGACTTTGCCTTTGAGGAAGCCCATTTTCGGTGTGCCGAGAAAACCTGCGACAAACAGGTTGGCCGGCTGGTGATACAGGTCCAGTGGCGAACCGACCTGCTCGATCTTGCCGCCATTGAGCACGACGACTTTGTCGGCCATGGTCATCGCTTCGACCTGATCGTGGGTCACGTAGATCATGGTGGCTTGCAGTTCTTTGTGCAGGCGCAACAGTTCCAGGCGCATTTGCACCCGCAGGGCGGCGTCGAGGTTGGACAGCGGTTCGTCGAACAGGAAGATTTTCGGGTTGCGCACGATGGCCCGGCCGATGGCCACGCGCTGACGCTGACCGCCGGACAGCTGTTTCGGTTTGCGTTCGAGCATCGGCCCGAGCTCTAGAATGCGCGCTGCTTCGCCGACCTTCTTCTCGACTTCGGCTTTCGCTACACCGGCCAGGTCGAGGGCGAACGACATGTTTTTACGCACGCTCATGTGCGGGTACAGGGCGTAGGTCTGGAACACCATCGCCAGGTCGCGCTTGGCCGGGCTGACTTCGGTGATGTCGCGGCCATCGAGCTCGATGGTGCCGCCGCTGACTTCCTCAAGGCCGGCGATCAGCCGCAGCAGGGTGGACTTGCCGCAACCCGACGGGCCGACGAACACCACGAATTCCTTGTCGTTCACTTCCAGGTCGATGCCTTTGATGATGGAAAAACCTTCGAAGCCTTTTTGCAGATTTTTGATTTTCAGGTTGGCCATGATGGCGCTCCTTTATGTTTATTCTTTGAGGGCTATTTCACGGCGCCAAACGACAGGCCGCGGACCAGCTGTTTCTGGCTGATCCAGCCGAAGATCAGGATCGGCGCGCAAGCCAGGGTCGACACCGCCGACAACTTGGCCCAGAACAAACCTTCGGGGCTTGAATAAGAGGCGATCAACGCGGTCAGTGGCGCGGCTTTGGACGAGGTCAGGTTCAGCGACCAGAACGCCTCGTTCCAGCACAGGATCAGCGACAGCAACACCGTGGAAGCCAGGCCGCCCTTGGCGATCGGCAGCAGCACCCGGACCATTTCCTGCCACAGGGTGGCACCGTCCAGGCGTGCCGCTTCGAGGATGTCCTTGGGGATGTCTTTGAAGTAGGTGTAAACCATCCAGACCACGATCGGCAGGTTGATCAGCGTGTAGATCACGATCAGCGCGATTCGCGTATCCAGCAGGCCAAAGCTCTTGGCCAACAGGTAGATCGGCATCAGCACGCCTACTGGCGGCAGCATCTTGGTGGAGAGCATCCACAGCAGCGTGCCTTTGGTGCGCTGGGTTTCGTAGAACGCCATGGAGTAGGCCGCCGGCACCGCAATCAGCAGGCACAATGCCGTGGCGCTGAAGGAAATCACCACCGAGTTCCAGGCGAAGCTGAAGTAATCGCTACGCTCGTTGATGTGCAGGTAGTTCTCCAGCGTCGGCATGAAGATGAACTGCGGCGGCGTGGCGAACGCGTCGATTTCGGTCTTGAAACTGGTCAGCACCATCCAGAAGATCGGGAAGAAAATCACGATCGCGATGGCCCAGGCCAGGGTACCGAGCAGCAGGCTTTGCAGACGACGGGATTGTTGAAGAGTCATGGCGCGGGCCTCAGGCTTTGTCTGTCAGGTTTTTGCCGATCATGCGCACCAGCACGATGGCCGCGATGTTGGCAATCACCACCGCGATCAAACCACCGGCGGAGGCCATGCCGACGTCGAACTGCACCAGCGCCTGGTTGTAGATCAAGTAGGCGAGGTTGGTCGAGGCGTAGCCGGGGCCGCCGTTGGTGGTGGTGAAGATTTCGGCGAACACCGACAGCAGGAAGATGGTTTCGATCATCACCACCACCGCGATCGGCCGGGCCAGGTGCGGCAGGGTCAGGTGCCAGAAGATGGCAATCGGGCCGGCACCGTCCAGGCGCGCGGCTTCTTTCTGTTCCTGGTCGAGGGACTGCATGGCGGTCATCAGGATCAGGATCGCGAAGGGCAGCCATTGCCAGGACACAATGATGATGATCGACAGCAGCGGGTAGTGCGCCAGCCAGTCCACCGGCTGCGCGCCGAACAGCTTCCAGATGGAGGCGAGAATCCCCGAGACCGGATGAAAGATCAGGTTCTTCCAGATCAGCGCACCGACGGTGGGCATGATGAAGAACGGCGAGATCAACATCACCCGCACGATGCCGCGACCGAGAAACTCACTGGCCTCCAGCAATGCGCTGATCAACACACCGAACACCACGCTGACCAGCAACACACTGCCCACCAGCAACAGGGTGTTGGTAGCGCCGGGCAGGAAACCCGAATCGCTCAGGAAATAGCTGAAGTTCTCCAGCCCCACGAATTCGTTTTCACCGGGGTAGAGCAGGTTGTAGCGGATCATCGAAAAGTAAACGGTCATGCCCAGCGGCACGATCATCCACAGCAGCAGCAACGCCACCGAGGGGCTGACCAGAAACCAGCCGGGGTTGCTCAACCGGCTTTTACGCACCGGCTGGGGGATGTCCATGTGAGCTTTGACAGTGGTTGAAGTATTCATGGCGATCAGAACCGATTGGGAACAGACAAATGAAGATCAAATGTGGGAGCGGGCTTGCTCGCGAAGGGGCCAGTACATCCGATACATCTTCGGCGGTTGGAGAACCGCTTTCGCGAGCAAGCCCGCTCCCACATAGGGGGCGCGGGGTTATTTGGGATAACCGGCGCGCTTCATCTCACGTTCGGTGGTTGACTGGGCGGCGGTCAGGGCCTGGTCGACCGTGGTCTGGCCGATCAACGCGGCCGAGAACAGCTTGCCGACCTGGGTGCCTACGGCCTGGAATTCAGGAATCGTCACCAACTGGATGCCGATGTAGGGCACGGGCTTGAGGGACGGTTTGCTCGGGTCCGCGGCTTTCAGCGATTCCAGCGTCACCTTGGCGAACGGCGCGGCGTTCATATAGGCCTCGGTGTAGGTCGAGGCGCGTGTGCCTGGCGGTACGTTGGCGATGCCGTCCTTTTCCGCGACCAGAGCACCGTATTCCCTGGATGTGGCCCAGGCGCTGAAGGTTTTCGCCGCTTCCTTGGCCTTGGAACTGGTCGGGATGGCCAGCGCCCAGGAATACAGCCAGGCCGAACCTTTGTCGGTGACCTGATGCGGTGCGTAAGTAAAGCCGACGTGGTCGCTGACCTTGCTTTGGGTTTTGTCGGTCACGAACGAGCCGGCCACACTGGCATCGACCCAGATCGCGCACTTGCCGCTGTTGAACAGCGCCAGGTTTTCGTTGAAGCCGTTGCTCGATGCGCCAGGCGGGCCGGACTTCTTCATGGTGTCGACATAGAAGTTCAGCGCATTTTTCCACTCAGGACCGGTGAATTCCGGCTGCCATTTCTCATCGAACCAGCGAGCGCCATAGGCGTTGGCGACAGTGGTGATCAGCGCCATGTTTTCGCCCCAGCCAGCCTTGCCGCGCAGGCAGATGCCGTACTGTTCTTTATCTTTATGGGTGAGTTTGCTGGCGAATTCGCCGATCTGTTCCCAGGTCGGGCGTTCCGGCATGGTCAGCCCGGCTTCCTTGAACAGGTCGGTGCGGTAATAGGTGATGGAGCTTTCAGCGTAGAACGGCAGGGCATAGAGAGAGCCCTTGACCGAAAGACCTTCACGCACCGAAGGGAAAACGTCGTCGAGGGCGTAGTTGGCCGGCAAGTCCTTCATCGGTTCCAGCCAACCCTTGGCGCCCCAGAGTGCAGCTTCGTACATGCCGATGGTCAACACATCGAACTGTCCGCCCTGGGTTGCGATGTCGGTGGTCAGGCGTTGGCGCAGGACGTTTTCTTCAAGCACCACCCAATTGAGTTTGATGTCCGGATGCTCGGCCTCGAAGGTTTTCGAGAGCTTTTGCATGCGGATCATGTCGCTGTTGTTGACGGTGGCGATGGTCAAGGTCTGAGCGCCGAGGCTGACGCTGCTGAGGGTCATGCAGGTGAGGGCAAGCAGAGCTTTTACAGAAGGTTGCATCGTGCACTCCTTTTCTGCACCCGGAGGGTTACAGAAGGACAGTTATTGTTTTTGTGTCTTCCAGCGCAGGGAAGAATGTGTACCGATTACAGCCTTCAATTGATGGGCTGACAAATCATCCATCGCACTGTGATCGATACTTTTTTGCACTGGGCTTTGGCGGGGGAGATACAAGGACAGGCTTTGCAGAGGCGAGCGGTCATTGAATTTGTACAGGTTTCATCGGCCTCTTCGCGGGCAAACCTCGCTCCTGCAGAAGCGAGGCTTGCCCGCGAAGGCGATCTAAAATTCAGCCGAGGTTTTGCTCAGTCAACCTCTGCACCGCCAGCCGCCGATAACGCGACGGCGTCATGCCCTTGAGCTGTTGAAAGCGCCGATTGAAGTTGGAAATATTGTTGAAGCCCGATTCGAAACACACATCGGTCACCGTTTTGTCGCCATCGGCCAGCAGCTCGCAGGATTTGCTGATGCGCAGGCGATTGACGAACTCGATGAAGCAGCGGCCGGTGGCCTGTTTGAACACTCGGCTGAAGTAGGTCGGTTTGAGGCCCAAATGCTCGGCCACCTCTTCCAGCGGCAAATCCCGGGCGTAATGGGCAAAGATGTAATCCACTGCGCGGTTGGTACGGTCGATATTGTGTTCATCGGCCAATTGCGGTGTCGTGGCACCGGACAGCAACTGGTAGTCATCGGACGCCGCCAGCAACTCCAGCAGAATGAAAAAATGCCCGAGCCGGGTCATGCCTCGGGTGTCGGCGATGCGCTGCATCAAGGTCATGGCCTGGCGGATGGTGCGCTTGCAGCGAAACTCGATGCCGTACTGCGCGCGCTCCAGCAAGGGAACAATTGTCTTGAGTTCGGCGAACACCTGATGGCCGCTTTCGAACAGTTCATCAGTGAAATTGACCAGCATGTCGCGCTCGGGCACCACTTCGTCTTCGGCCACCTGGCTGATCCAGTTGTGGGGCAGGTTGGGGCCGGTCAGAAACAACGTTTCCGGGTAGAAGTTACCGATGTAGTCACCGATGAACACCTTGCCGGAGCTGGCGACGATCAGGTGCAGTTCGTATTCCTTGTGGAAATGCCAGCGCACCAGGGGGCAGGGGAATCCGTGCTGGCGATAGATGATGGACAACCCGTTGTGGTCGTCCATCAGTTCGTAGGAAGGATCGGTGACTCTGGCTGTTCGGGTCATGTCAGGGCGCTTTTTATTGTCATTGCACCCTGATCATGCCTCTTTCCGAGCAGGTAATGCCAGCGTGCAGCACTCCGGGCGTCAAGCCGGCTCCCGATCATGCAAGGCATGGCCGTAAACGGCTTTCATGCTGGTGGCCGTCCAGCAATAACGAACGATCTCTGACTCATCGAAAAAGTCGGTATTGATGATGCTGCAGCGCGTGACCCAGTCCCGGGTGGGATTGAACCAGTCATTGATGTGGTTTTTGATGTCTTGAGGCCCTCCCAGAAACGCATAGCTGGTGGCCGATAACGACCATAAAAATGTTTCGTAAGGCGCATCTTTGAGTGTGTTGGAAATATGGGTTTTCAAATCCTCGGTGTCGGTAAACCGCCGGTTGATCCACTTGTGTGCAATGGGCGGCCAGAAATAATTCTCATCCAGTTCCCGCCGTGTGGGCGCCGCTAATATCACCCGGCGGCGAGCACTGATCCGTTTGAGTTCGCCGATCGTTTTTGTGGCGTTGTCGGGCGGTATTACTCGTTGTCCGAGTTGGCTGACCAGAAGCTCATTGAGTTTCTGATAGTCAAAGCGTTTGTTACCGTCCCCTAGCTGATGAAAGTCTAAAACCACAAATTCATCCGGATTACGGTCCAGGAAAGATGAAACTGCGCTGATGAGTTCATCGAGAACTCGATGTGACTGATATCCATTGTGATGGAAATAGAAAATCGGCTGATCAGCCCCCTCGGTGTAGCCCAGGCGGATATCGAATGCCCGTGCGCCATTGGACAGTTGCCATGCAAATGAACCGTTTTGACACGTCGTCCAGTTGCCGACGACCACCTCATAATTAGGCGCCTGTTTATCCATGCCGGCGTTATGGGCGCCGGGCCAGATAACATCAGTCAGTTTTATACGATCGATGTCGAGGGCATTACTCATCCACTTTTGTTTATCCAGCGTGATTACTGCGTTATGGGTCATGACAGTTCCTTGTCGTAGACTCGTCCCCTCCATGGAGGGGACGAGGTCCATGTTTCGGGTGTGGCTGCGTGCCATACCTCTATTGCTCGCCTGCGTAGAAAGGCTTTCATGACCCAGCATAGAAGTGCGCGACAGCATTGCCAGTCACGGAAATACTTGCACAAGAAATAACCCTTTAATGGCACAGCGCTAGTTGGCGCGCTTGGCCGCTTTACTCAGGTTCGCGGTCAGGCAATATGAAACGATGTTGCTTTCTTCAATGAAGTCGACGTTGATAATGTTGCACCGTGTTGCCCAGTCGCTTTTATTCGGGTCAAACCACGAATTAAGCTCATCGTGAATATCTACCGGACCACCGAGAGCGCTATAACTGGTCGCGGACAGGGACCATGGTGCCCATGTACCTGGCGGGAATTTCAGCACTTTTATAATGTGCTGCTCCAACTCGGAGGCACTGGTGAGGCCGTTGCCAGACCATTTGTGCTCGATTTGCTGAATGAACACGTTCTTGTCCATTGCCCAGTGCCAAGGCGCAGCAACCACAACGCGTTGGCTGTCGCTGAGACGTTTGAGTTGGCCGATGCTCAACGAGTGATTTTGGGTGGGGATCAAGCGGTATCCAAGGAAATGGACCATCATCTTATTGAAGTAAGCGTAATCAAAGGTATCCCCATTCAACTCATGAAAGTCCAGGATGATGAATTCATTGGGGTTTTCTTGCAGAAATATTTCTACATCTTTGACAAGGTGCCCAAACGTGCGGCCGTTACGGTAGCCGTTGTGATGAATGCAGAACTTGCCGAGCCCCGGCGCACTGGCGTCATACGTCAAACGGATGTCAAGCACTCGGGAACCGTGGCGCAGTTGCGAGTAAAACGATTCGTGCTGACACGCCAGCCAATGGGCGCCCGGGATCAGCGGCCAGGACGACTTCCAGTCGCTGCCGGCGTTATGGGTGCCTGGTAGTGTCAATTCGGCGAGCGACAAAGTATCAATCGCCGGTGTGGCGCCCATCCAGTTTCTAAATGCGTAGTTGTTCTGAACAATGTTGTCCATTTAATGCTTCCTTGCATAGTTTGATAGGTCTTATCGGTTGGCCGAAGTGAGTGGCTGTTACTCACTTCGGTCAATGATTTATAAAGGGGAAGAGCGGGGCAATCAATCGTTGTGATAATGCAAAATATGTGTATTTGGTTGTGCGTAACTTAGGCAGGGTTTCGGTTTTTCGCCTCAATCCATTGTGCCATGTATTGCGTACTTTTATGGTGGTGATGGCGCAACATGCTACCGGTAAAGTTATCGCGTCTAAGTTGAGGCAAGTGCTGTTGGCAGTGCAACAACTTCTTGATCAATGCCGGGCCATGTTCCGACGTTTTATATCGATCGGCCAGCAACCTCTGCCCGTGGGATTGGGCCTGCGCCCAAAGCGCTTCATCCTTGTACAGCCGCACCGCACAGTCAGCCACTTCCCGTGCCGTACGGGCCACGGCCCCAGGCCAGGGATGATTGCCATGCATGGCTTCGGCGCCGATGGGCGTCGTCACCGTGGGGGTGCCACATAACATGGCGTCGACAATCTTGCCTTTGATACCGGCACCGAAGCGTAGAGGCGCCAGGCAAATGCGTGCCGCCGACATCACTTGCAACGCATCTTCTGCCCAGTTCATGACATGAAAACCCTGGGCCGGGTTGTGCAGCGCGGTGGCTTTGGGGGGCGTGTAAGCGCCATAGATATGCAACTGGGCCGTGGGCAGTTGCTCGCGGATCAATGGCCAGATGGCCGTTTTCATCCAGAGCACCGCATCCCAGTTCGGTGCATGTCGAAAATTGCCGATGCTGAGAAAGTGCGCCCGATCTTCAAAGGCTGTCGGCGGCACGCTCGGCGGTTCAACCATCAGCGGACACCAATGCAGCAAGTTGCGCGGCAGCTTGAACTGCTCGACCAGCAATTCGATTTCCACTTCAGAGATCATCAGGTTCAAGTCGCAACGGTACAGCGCAGCAATCTCCCGTTTGGCGAGATCGGTATCAGCCATCAGTTCGAACTCTTCGCGCAACGCCGGCGCGAACAGGTCGCTGAAATCATTATTGTCGTCACTGGCCTTCAAGCGATCCTTGAGGCGCTGATGCCGGGCGTGCCGCAAGCTTTGCAGATCCGATGTCTCAAGGACACGCAGGGCATCGGGACAGTATTTTTCGACCCGCCAGCCAAACTGCTCCTCCATCATGAACTGATCGAACAGCACTATGTCCGGAGCAAGTTCACTGACGAAGTCGTCGAAACTGCTGTTGTTCAATTCAATCGGAATTTCACGAATGCCCAACGCCGTCAGATCAGCCCGATGTTCACCGGTGCCGGCCGGGCTACTGAAGGTGACGTCCCAGCCTTGCTGCAAGAATGTCTCAAGGATTTGCATGACGTGCCCACCGGCCGCTGAAGAACGGGGCTCGGGCCAGACGTAACCAATGACCAGGACTTTGGTTGCGTTGGGCTGACTCATGACAGTGTTCCTTGGTGTAGGCGAAGGGGACGAAGAAAAAGGCCGCAATTAAACCACAGGAACAGGTTCCAGCGAGATTGCGGCCGTTTGCTCGAATCCTATGGGATCATAGGATTCATTTTCACAGACGTTTCAGTCCCCGAGCATTTAGTCGAATGAAGACAGATTCACAATTACCGCTTCTTTGATGTACTTATCCTTGGCAACAGCGTTGTACTTGTTCTTCATCTGGACGAGATTGTCGAGAAAGCGGGGGTAATTGGCTGACCGCTGATTCAATAATGCGACTGCCAGTGCATAAGAATCAGCATTCAGCAGTGCAGGTGACTCAGCGACGATCCTGGGCAAGCTGCCTTTTATTTTCTCGAATTTAGAAAAGCCTTGTTCGACGACCTCCGACATTCCGGCCGTGCTCAGTCCCTTCGGTTTTTTGGCCAGGTTCATTAACTGGGTCACATCAATATGGCCGCTCAGACCATTTTTTGGGTCTATATCGGCATACATCAGATCCAGCGTGCGCTGTGAACCGTGAGACATTTCATGCACAATACCGTCGGCCACCCGTCCTGTGTCAAACTTTGTGGCTTGAAAGTACTGAGTCATCTCATCAGAGTTTATCGACAGGAATTTGCTATTGAATGTATCAGGCTGATAATTGCTGGCTTTCCAAGCTTCGAAGCGATCAGTGTACATTGAGGCCAACGAACGTTCGCCGGGAAACGTTTCAAGAATCACGTTGTTGAGAGTTACATGCTTGATGTCTTTTTTCATCGTGCTTAGCGCCTCGGCAAGATGCTCGAAAGTTGCAGCGGAATCATTGCCAAAGACATACTTGATAAGCGAATTGACTTCAAAGTCGCCGCGGGTCGTCAGAAGTTGCTGCAGCGCAGTGTCAATTTTTGTTTGGGCAATCGGAAGGCTTTTCTTTACATAAGAAAAGACGAAGCTGTCTGGCATCAACCTCCGAAGGAAGTGTGATTTAAAACTTAGTTTGAAGTCGATAAGTTTCTTCCCCCACGGTTGCCCAACCCGGTTCAGGGCGTACCAGTTATCCTGCATGCGGACCGCCGACACGACGAAAGAATCTCCAGAGCTACCCAGCGGACGCCAGATTCCTTGTCCGATATCAGTTCGTTGCGCCGCTTTGATCAAGTCATAAGCGTCAGCGCTGCCGGTCAGTCTTCGAAGTTGATGGGTTGCATTTTCCAAAGAGTTCAAGCCAGCCCGACTGATACCCGATACACCTTTCTTTAAATACTTTCCGACGCCCAGGATCAGCTCTGGCGTACCGTCCAGCGGGTTGAACACAGAATGGAGAAACCCTAGGCCCAACTTGGCTAGCGCTCTGGCCTTCGAGGCCGTGGAAACCGCCTTTGCCGCGACGCTAACGGCTTTTGCAGCGACGCCAACGACCAGCAAAACGGTCATCGCAAGTTCAAGCGTGCAGGACAGCGTACTGCCCCTGTTACGGTCCGGATCGTCGGAGAAGAAGTCTTCGATGCAGGATTTAAAAGGCACAATAATATTAATGAATGTCTCGAATTGTTGTTCTTCTTTTAAGTACCTTTGCTCCAGCGCTGTCCGGCCCCGTGCATCTTCTATCAATTCGGCGTACGTCCAGAGGGGGCGATGCTTCAAAATGAAATTTGTCAGGGTGCTGAATTCTTCGCTTTGATAGCTCTCATAATAGCCAGGCTTAACAGTGCGTCTTGTTTTTACCGATGCGTTCAATGATCCCAGTTTTTCAATGACCCCATGACTGGACTGTGTATTGCCTGGTGGAACTCCATGGGTATAGCTCTCTATATCAGTTGGCAAATTGTGGATTTTTGCAGCTTTGCTCAAACTGTTGATGTGGTCGGTAAAGTCCAGTCTCGCAGGTTGTGCCAGCAGTCCTTCTTTTTGCACAAGTGCTGCCAGTTGCGGGTTCTCCCTGCATTCACCGTGCAAGGTGAACAGTTCATAACAATACAGCCGGCCTTCATATCTCGAGCACATCACGACGCCATAGCGACCCGTGGCTTCATCTTTGGCTTTCTGTTTTTCCTGAGGAAACAAATCGGGAGGCTGGATGATGGCAACCGAGGGGCGGATAGTGAAGAAAGTGACTTCACCGCACAGCAAACGAACTCGGTCAGTCGGTGGTAACGCCGACAAAGCCAGATTGACAATACTGGCCATCGCTTTTTCCAATGGCGCATAAGCCTGGTCAAAACGACGTTTGAAAATCCCCTCTGTAGAGACCAGATTAGGCACAAGGTGCGGAAATTTCTGGTAGATACCAGGGCTTTTTTTCAAGTCCCAGTTCAGTGTCCCCAGATGGTTGGACATGTTGAGCTCTACCATGGACATGGCTAACGGCTCGAAATTGTTGAACTCGTGCCAACCCCGTTGTTTCTCGAACAGTATTTTTTCGTCGATGAAATCGCAGTCCGGCACGATCTGCTCAAGTATCTCCCGGGAAATCGCTTTTCGACTGGGCAGCGGGGCCGATAACGTGGCGACTGCTTGCGAATAGACATCCGCAAAGGTCTGATAAGCCTCAATGGCACGATCACCAGAACCTTTATAGTCACTGATCACTTGCTCAAGAGTAATCACGTTGTTCAACAGCGCCCAGTCAATAATCGGGTCGACTGACAGCACGCTGTGCAGAATTTCCAGCTGCTTGTTGACTGGCTCAATCGCTTCAAGTTGCATGACGTTTGCAAAGGTCATGGAAAGCACGGAACCGCAAGCGTTGGCTTCTGCTATGGCAACACCCCGACAGAACGTAATCCATTCGGGGGTGCCCAGTCGCAATGATTCGGGCAGATCTCTTACCAGAAATTCGGGTGCCCTGCCTGCCAGCAACAAGTAGGCGGCGAGAGTACTGGTGTTAGAAGGAATGTCATGCTCATTCTCAAGATGCCGTTCCAGTTCAGTGAAAACCTCTGGAACCGATTTTTCTATGTTTTCAGGCGCATAAAGGTTGTAACCCGCGATGTGATTTCGACGCTCGTCGCCTCCCGCGTCCGGGTAAATGTCGAGAATAATTGCAGTCATGAGCGCCTGTTCGAGGTTCAACTCAGAGACAGATTCACCTGATTTGGATCCGTACCAGTCAAGCGCTTTTAAATAATTTTCGGACCAGCTTTTGAAATAGGGGTGTATACCCAATTCGTGCAGCAGTTCGCGGCAATTCAATCGGTTTGCTGTTTTCGAACGGTTTCCCAATACAATGCTACACAGGTCCACCAGCAGCTTTCCGCGTCCCCCGATGTGTTGAGCGGTCAAGGTACGAATTGTTTGCCTGTCATCCGCCGATAACACCAAAGCCTTGTCCTCACTGCCTGTGATGGCTTCCCAGTAGTTACCCAATGCCGGGGAAGGGTGGTAGTCAAACTCCAGATGCTTGATCAGATTTTTAATGCGTTTTACATCTTCGGGCAGTTCGTATTCGTGGAAGGTGATCCATTGAGCAACACCCAGTTGATTGTCGAAGAACACCACTCTGTCGATGGTTGCTGCAATATCAGCGATTGCAACCAGATCATCATTGAGGTCCGGATCAAGTTTTGTTTTTGCGGTCAATCGTATTTCGCGGCCATTATGGGACGCGATGATGTGTCCGGCATCGACAACATAGAACGAAGCATCGGGATGAACGGCATAGTAGGCGAGCACTTCTTTAAAGGCGGGCTTGTCGATCATGTTCCGCAACATGACAGCGCCGGGGCGCAGTGCCTGTTCGAACGAAGAACCTTCGGTCACTGTAATGAATAACTCTTCCCAGTCTATCTGCTCATTGTTTTCTTTTCCGGAAATAGCCTTTTTAAGCTGTGCGATAATTTTGCCTCGCTCGATTTTATCGCCCTCAATACCTTGTTTAAGTCGAGGGGTAATGTCTTGAGGGCTTGATGGTTGCAAATTATAATTCGCAGCTGTGTGCCGTTGATTCATTAGTAGTTCCTTCTACGGGTTGTTGCTTAAAGGTGCGGGGATCCTCTTTTAGTTTAAGTTATTGAGCAACTGGCATTGTATTAGTGCCTGTTTCAGGTGTGGTTGTAAGTTGTTATGGGTGCTGAATGTTCCGTTGCGGAACAACTAAGAAGCACACCGCTCTTTTCAGGAGCAGGTGCTCGGTGCGAATTAAGCGTTTAGGTGTTCGTTATGCAAGCATGCCCTTGACCTTATCCCGCAGCTGATCAATCGAGAACGGCTTGCCGATCACATGCATGTCATCAGGCACCTCGATGCTTTCGGCATAACCGCTGGCGAACAGAATCGGCAACTCGGGGCGCAGCATGCGTGCCTGTTTCGCCAATTCCCGACCGTCCATGACCGGCAGTCCCACATCCGTCATCAGCAAGTCGATGTGCTGGTCCTCATCGTTGATGAATTCCAGCGCCTCTTCACAGCCATCGGCCTCAAGCACCCGGAATTCCAGTTCCTCCAGCACATCGACAATCAGCGTGCGTACGATGGCATCGTCTTCGACGACTAGTATGGTGGAGGGGGTGGTGGACATAGTGGGGGCACTCAAAGGTTGAATTGCGGTTACGTCGATCGAAATCGCCGGGCTCTTGCATCAGTAAGTGACGGATCACGGCAAGTTCCCGACGCGCTACAAAAAACAATAGCCGCACAAGAGCCGCAGAGAGTAACCGCTCCTTTGTCCCAGAGCAGCTAAATGCGGTTTTTTGCCGCAAAAGATGTCAGAAAAATGGATCGGCTCGGCCGTTTTGCGGCAGACTCGATGGTTTTCAACAGTCCGACAAGGCTTCCCATGACCTCTGCGTCCTCGGTTGATGAACAACGATTTCGTAAGCTCCTGAGCCGCAACGTCAGTCTGCCGTTGGGTGTCGGCGTTATCAGCGCGGTGTTCTTCGTGTCGCTGATCACCTATCTGCTGTCGGTGATCCAATGGGTTCAGCACGCTGACCGGGTGATCAATAATGCCAATGAAGCGATAAAGCTGACCGTCGATCTGGAAACCGGAATGCGCGGCTTCCTGCTCAGTGGCGACGAGCATTTCCTTGAGCCTTATGAGACGGCCAAGCCAAGAATAACGGTCGCTCTCAACACCTTGCTCGAACTGACCGCCGACAACCCGGTGCAGACCGACCGCCTGCACCGACTCCAGGCCCTGCAGACGGAATGGACCCATTACGCGCAATCGATGATCGATTTGCAGCGTGCAAACGGTGATTACCTCAGTGCAATCAAGGCCGGGCGGGGCAAGCGACTGACCGATGAGATCCGCAAGCAATTCGAAGACGCGATCGACATGGAGCAGCAGCTGCGTGCCACGCGCAACGAAGAGGTGCGGCGCACCACGATCTGGAGCATCGCCCTTTATCTGCTGTTCGTGGCCGGCATCAGTGGGTTGCTGGCCTACATTGGCCGCCGTGATCTGCTCAACCTTTCCCAGAGCTACAGCGCCAACCTCGCCGCGCAACAGGCCAGTGCCCAGCGCCTGGAACAGCAAGCCTGGTTGCGCAACGGCCAGACCGAACTGGCCGAGCAAGTCTTGGGGCAGCTATCTCTCAATCTGTTGGGGCGCAGCATTCTGCAGTTCTGCGCGCACTATCTGGGCTCTGCCGTGGCGGCGATTTATGTTCGCGAGGAGCATGGTGGCCTGAAACGCATCGCATCTTACGGCTTCTCCCGAGAACAGGAGGCGCTTGAACAGCAGATTCACAGTGGCGAAGGGATTGTCGGTCAGGTGGCGCAACAGGCGCGCCTGATCCGTCTCGATCTGGTTCCGGGCGATTACTTCAAGGTCAGCTCCGGCCTTGGCGAGGGCCTGCCCCAAAGCGTACTGGTGGTGCCGACCAGCGACGATGATCGAGTCAATGGGGTGATCGAACTGGGTTTCCTGCGGCCGCTGACAGATCGTGACGTCGAGTTGCTGGAGTTGATCGCCGGCAACATCGGCACCTCGATCGAGGCTGCTCGCTATCGCCAGCGTTTGCAGGAAGTTTTGGCCCAAACCCAGCAACTCAACGAAGAGCTGCAGGTTCAGCAAGAAGAACTCAAGACCGCCAACGAAGAACTGGAAGAGCAGTCGCGGATTCTCAAGCAGTCTCAGGCTCACCTGGAAGCCCAGCAAGTCGAGCTGGAGCAAACCAACGAGCAACTCGCCGAACAGCGAGATGCCATGGACCTGAAGAACACCCAGCTGAATCAGGCCCAGGTTGAGCTCGAGGCGCGTGCTGAAGAATTGCAGCGCTCCAGCAAATACAAGTCCGAATTCCTCGCGAACATGTCCCATGAACTGCGCACGCCGCTGAACAGTTCGTTGATTCTGGCGAAACTGTTGGCGGAAAACCCGCAGGAAAACCTCAGCGCCGAGCAGGTCAGGTTTGCCGAGTCGATCTATTGCGCCGGTAATGACTTGCTCAACCTGATCAACGACATTCTCGACATTTCCAAGGTGGAAGCCGGCAAACTTGAGGTGCGCCCGGAGAACACCAGCGTTGCGCGTCTGGTGGAGGGCCTGCAGGGGATGTTCCAGCCGTTGGCCACGGACAAGCAACTGGATTTTGAAGTCGAAGTGCGGGCTGACGCGCCACAGACGTTATTCACCGACCGCCAGCGTCTGGAGCAAGTGATCAAGAACCTGCTGTCCAACGCGGTGAAGTTCACCGAAAAGGGCACGGTCAGCCTGATCGTCGCGGCTCAGCCAGCCGAGGGCATTGCCTTTATCGTCCGTGATTCCGGGATCGGCATCGCGCCGGATCAACAGGAAAGCATTTTCGAAGCCTTCCGTCAGGTCGATGGCGCCACCAACCGTCGTTACGGCGGCACTGGCCTGGGTCTGTCGATTTCCCGTGATCTGGCCACCTTGCTGGGCGGCTCCATCAGCCTGACCAGCACGCCGGGGCAGGGCAGTGTGTTCACCCTGGTCTTGCCGCAGCAGTACGTCGAACCGGGCGATACTCCCGTCGAGACGATGAAAGCCACGCCGGTTGCCATGCCCAAAGCCGCAGTCGCAGCCCCAGCTGTGCCGCTGATGGCCGAAGTCGAGATTCCGCGTTTCGACGATGATCGCAATAAGGCGCCATTCGCCACCCGCAGCATCCTGGTGGTGGAAGATGAGCCGAACTTTGCGCAGATTCTCTACGATCTGGCGCATGAACTGGGTTATCAGTGCCTGGTGGCCCACGGTGCCGACGAAGGCTATGAGTTGGCCAGGCAATTCACGCCTGATGCGATTCTTTTGGACATGCGCCTGCCGGATCATTCCGGGCTCACGGTATTGCAGCGTCTTAAGGAGCACGCCGAAACCCGGCACATTCCCGTGCATGTGATTTCTGTCGAAGACCGCGTTGAGGCGGCGATGCACATGGGCGCCATCGGTTATGCGCTCAAGCCGACCACGCGCGAGGAACTCAAGGATGTGTTTGCCCGCCTCGAAGCCAAGCTGACCCAGAAGGTCAAACGCATATTGCTGGTCGAAGACGACGATGTGCAGCGCGACAGCATTGCCCGACTGATCGGCGACGAAGACATCGAGATCACGGCCGTCGGGCTGGCGCAGGATGCGCTCGACCTGCTGCGCACCACGATATTCGACTGCATGATCATCGACCTGAAGCTGCCGGACATGCTCGGCAACGACTTGCTCAAGCGCATGTCCCGCGAGGATATCTGCTCGTTTCCACCGGTGATCGTCTACACCGGACGCAACCTGACCCGGGATGAAGAGGCCGAGCTGCGCAAATATTCGCGCTCGATCATCATCAAGGGCGCGCGTTCGCCCGAGCGTTTGCTGGATGAAGTGACACTCTTCCTGCACAAGGTCGAATCCCGTCTGTCCGATGAACGCCAGACCATGCTCAAGACCGCCCGTAGCCGTGACAAGATCTTCGAGGGGCGTAAAGTGCTGCTGGTGGACGACGATGTTCGTAACATTTTCGCCCTGACCAGTGCGCTGGAGCAGAAGGGCGCCGTCGTGGTGATTGGCCGTAACGGTCGTGAAGCGATCGAGCGATTGAATGAAGTCGAGGACATCGACCTGGTGCTGATGGACGTGATGATGCCGGAAATGGATGGTTTTGAAGTCACCCTCGAAATCCGTAAAGACCCGCGCTGGCGCAAGCTGCCGATCATTGCGGTGACGGCCAAGGCGATGAAGGACGATCAGGAGCGCTGCTTGCAGGCCGGTTCCAACGACTATCTGGCCAAGCCCATCGACCTGGATCGCCTGTTTTCGTTGATTCGAGTGTGGTTGCCGAAGATGGAACGGATCTAGTGGAGCGCAGCGAAATCGAATTGAGGTTGCTGATCGAAGCGATCTACCTCAAATACAGCTACGATTTTCGCGATTACTCCGGCGCGTCGATCAAGCGTCGGGTCAACCATGCATTGAGCCAATTCGAGTGCAATACCATCTCGGCGCTGCAAGAGAAGGTGCTGCACGACCCGACGGCATTCATGCAACTGCTGCAGCTGCTGACGATCCCGGTCAGCGAAATGTTTCGCGACCCTTCACACTTCCTGGCGCTGCGTCAGGAAGTGGTGCCACTGCTCAAGACCTATCCGTCGATCAAGGTCTGGATTGCCGGTTGCAGCACCGGTGAAGAGGTCTATTCGATGGCGATTCTGTTGCGCGAAGAAGGCCTGCTGGAGCGCACCATCATCTATGCCACCGATATCAATCCGCGCTCGCTGGATAAAGCCAGGCAAGGGATTTTCTCCCTGCAGAATGTTCGGGCCTACACTCACAATTACCAGCAGGCCGGTGGTCAGCGTTCGTTTGCTGATTACTACACGGCAGCCTATGACTACGCCATTTTCGACAAGAGCCTGTGCGACAACGTGACCTTCGCCGATCACAGCCTGGCTACCGACAGCGTATTCTCGGAAACACAATTAATTTCGTGTCGTAATGTATTGATTTACTTTAATAAAAATCTTCAGGATCGAACGTTCGGCTTGTTTCATGAATCCCTGTGTCATCGGGGCTTTCTGGCGCTGGGCAGTAAGGAAACCCTGGATTTTTCGGCCTACGGCAATCAGTTCGAACCGTTGGTCAAGCAAGAACGGATCTACCGAAAATCATGAACAGTGCAGGTTTTCCGTGTACAGGAGCTATCGTCATCGGTGCTTCGGCCGTCTGCTTGTCGAACTGGAACGTATCGCATGCCAAGTAATATCCAGGCCAAATTACTGATCGTCGACGACCTGCCGGAGAATCTTCTGGCGCTTGAGGCGCTGATCAGGCGTGAAGACCGCCTCGTCTACAAGGCCTTGTCCGCCGACGAAGCCTTGTCGTTGTTGTTGCAGCACGAATTCGCCATGGCCATTCTCGATGTGCAGATGCCCGGCATGAACGGCTTCGAACTGGCCGAATTGATGCGCGGCACGGAAAAAACCAAAAACATTCCGATCGTGTTCGTCAGCGCTGCCGGCCGCGAGCTCAATTACGCGTTCAAGGGCTACGAAAGCGGGGCCGTGGACTTTCTGCACAAGCCACTGGATGTTCTGGCGGTCAAGAGCAAGGTCAATGTCTTCGTCGACCTGTATCGTCAGAGCAAGGCGATGAAGCGACAAGTCGAGGCCCTGGAGCAAAGTCGCCGGGAGCAGGAGGCCCTGTTCGAGCAGTTGCAGCACACCCGCAATGAGCTTGAGCAAGCGGTGCGCATGCGCGATGACTTCATGTCCATCGTCGCGCACGAAGTCCGTACGCCGCTCAATGGCCTGATCCTCGAAACCCAGTTGCGCAAAATGCACCTGGCCCGGGATAACGCCGCGGCGTTCACCCTCGATAAGATGCACGCCATGGTCGACCGCGATGAGCGGCAGATCAAAAGCCTGATCCGCCTGATTGAAGACATGCTGGATGTCTCGCGCATCCGCACCGGCAAGCTGTCGATTCGCCCCAGTCGGTTTGACCTGGTGCAACTGGTACGCAATCTTTTGCAAAACTTTGCACCGCAGGTCGAGGCGGCAGAGTCCTCGGTCACCCTGACCGCCGACCAGTCCGTGTTGGGCAGTTGGGACGAGTTCCGTATCGAGCAAGTGATTTCCAACCTGCTGACCAATGCCTTGCGCTATGGCGCCAAGAGCCCGATCGACGTACGCGTGTACAATCATGCCGGGCAAGCGCGGGTTGAGGTTCAGGATCGTGGTATCGGGATCAGTGATGAGAATCAGCAGCGCATTTTTCAGCAGTTCGAGCGAGTTTCCGCCAGGGCGGTTGTGGCGGGGCTGGGCCTGGGGCTGTTTATTTCGGAGCAGATTGTCGCCGCCCATGGTGGCTCCATCACCGTCGAGAGCCGGATTGGCGAAGGCGCCTTATTTCGCGTTTGTCTGCCGCTGCAGGAAAACAGCCAAATGAACGCAACCTCTGAGTGACCATACGGTCGTATCAGCAGCTATTGACCGAACAAAGGTTTTCCATGAGTGAAGATGCACAAGACGTGGTATTGATCGTCGAGGATGACCCTTCGATCCTGATGGTGTTGTCAGCTTATTTGTCTGGTGAAGGTTACCGGGTGCTGCAAGCCGAAAACGGCGAGCAGGCCTTTGAAATTCTGGCGAGTAAACCGCACCTGGACATGATGATCACCGACTTCCGCCTGCCTGGCGGGATTTCCGGTGTGCAGATTGCCGAGCCTGCAGTGAAATTGCGACCGGAGCTCAAGGTGATCTTCATCAGTGGTTACCCGCAGGAGATCCGCGAGACCGACAGCCCGATCACCCGCAAAGCACCGATCCTGGCCAAGCCATTCGATCTGGATGTGTTGCAACAGATCATGCAGGACATGCTGTCCTGAAGCTGTGGCAGCTCCTATGCAAGAGTGCTTCAGATTCTGATCATTTCCCGCACCTTCGCCGTCAGCAGGTCGAACGTGAACGGCTTGGTGATCATCTGCATGCCGGGGTCAAGAAAACCACCGCGCACGGCAGCGTGTTCGGCATACCCGGTGATGAACAACACTTTGAGGTCGGGCCGGTATTGGCGGCCGATTTCCGCCAATTGTCGGCCGTTCATCCCGGGCAATCCCACATCGCTGATCAACAGGTCGATACGCTGCCCGGAATCGAGAATCGGCAGCGCGCTGTCGGCATCGCCCGCTTCAACGAAGGCGTAGCCCAATTCACTCAATACGGCGCTGACCAGGACTCGTACCGCGGGATCGTCCTCGACGATCAGCACGGTTTCGCCTTCCCGGGCGTAAGGCGCGTGTTGCAGATCGACTTGTGTGTCTTGAACGAGCTCACCCTGAAAACGCGGTAAAAACAGACTGACCGTGGTGCCTTTTCCGACTTCACTGTGGATGGTGACGTGTCCGCCGGACTGTTTGCTGAAACCGTAAATCATTGATAACCCCAGGCCCGTGCCCTGGCCGATGGGTTTGGTGGTGAAGAACGGGTCAAAGGCCCGGTTGATGGTGCTTTCCGGCATGCCGTAACCGGTATCGGTGACGCTCAGGACGATGTAATCACCGGGTTGGAGATTGTTATGGGCTTGGGTGTATTGCGCATCCAGATGCTGGTTGGAGGTTTTGACCAGCAGTTTTCCGCCGTCGGGCATGGCATCCCGGGCATTGAGTACCAGGTTGAGCAGGGCGCTTTCGAGTTGGTTGGGGTCCGCCTCGGCCACCCACAGCTGGTCGTCCAGTTGCATTTCCAGGTGAATGCTTTCGTTGATGCTGCGCTGTAACAGTTCATCCATGGATGCCACCAGGACGTTCATCTCCACGGGTTTTGAATCCAGCGACTGGCGTCGGGAGAACGCCAGCAGTCGGTGAGTCAGGCCCGCCGCGCGGTTGGCGGACGTCACCCCCAGGTCGATCAGGCTGTCCAGGTCCTCGGTGCGCCCTCGGGCCAGGCGTCGACGCAGCAGCTCCAGGCTGCCGATGATGCCGGTCAGCATGTTGTTGAAGTCATGGGCAATGCCGCCGGTGAGTTGACCGACCGCTTCCATTTTCTGCGATTGTCTGAGGGCTTCTTCGTTGTGACGCAATTGTGCCGTGCGTTCTTCGACCTGTTGTTCGAGGGTTTCCAGCGTATTTTGCAGGCGCAGTTCGCTTTGGCTCAGATCAATCAGTCGGTCCCGGGCTTCATACTGCCGTCGTCGCCCGCGCAACGCGGTGGTGACCAGGCTGATCAGGGTCACCGGATGAAACGGCCGCTCGAGAAACGTTACATTGCCCAACTGGGGGCCGAGCCGCGATGCCGGGTTCTGCTCCGGGCCTCCGTGGTGGGTCAGCAGTACGATCGGCAGGTCGGACCATGCCGGTTGCTGCTCGATCAGACCGAGCAGCGGTTCCAGGTCTGCGCCCAACAAGGCCTCGGACGCAATCACCAGCAATCCGGCGCCTTGCTCAAGTTCACTGCACAACGCAACAAGATTCGGGGTGATGATCCCGTCGAACCCGGCTTCGTTGAGTATCATCAGCGCGATCTGGCTGTCGCGTCCCACCGGCGCAAGAATGATTGCGCGTTCGGACATCGCCTCGATGACGGTCACTTGGCGTCTTCCTGAAGCAACGGATTACTCGCGCCCATGTAAGTCGGCACGCCGCGCAACACACCCTGGAATGCATCCAGCGGCTCACCGATGGTGATGCCCTGGCTGCTGATGCGGTATTCGCGAATGGTCGATTCGTGGCTGCCGGTGCGTTTCTTGATGATCGAGATTGCCCGGCGAACCTTGCCCAGCGCCTCGAAGTAGCGCAACAGAATGACGGTGTCGGCCAGATAGGTAATGTCGACGGGCGCCTGCATGTCCCCGACCAGCCCATGCTGAGCGACGGTCATGAACGTCGCGGCGCCCTGACGATTGAGGTACAGCAGCAACTCGTGCATGTGCAGCACCAGCGCATTTTCCTCGGGCATCGCGGCCTGATAGCCGTTGATGCTGTCGATCACCACGGTTTTGATCTGACCCTCATCGACATAACGGCGAACCCGGTGGGAGAACTCGCCGGGGGACAATTCGGCGGCGTCCACTTGCTCGATCATCAGGTTGCCGGTGTCTTGCAATGCCTGAAGGTCGATGCCGATGTTTTTCATCCGTTCGAACAGCAGTCCCAGCTCTTCATCGAAGATGAACAGCGCGGCCTTCTCACCACGGGCCACGGCCGCAGCGGCGAAGATCATCGAGATCAGCGATTTGCCGGTCCCGGCCGGACCGAGAATCAACGTGCTGGAGCCCGTCTCGATACCGCCACCGAGCAGGGCGTCCATTTCCGTGATGCCACTGGTCAGCTGCTGGCGGGTATAACGCCCGCGGTGTTCGGCCGCGACCAGGCGCGGGAACACATGCACGCCGTCGCCCATGATGGTGAAGTCATGGAAACCTCCACGGTATTTCTGGCCGCGGTATTTCACCACGCGGATGCGCCGGCGTTCGGCACCGTAGTTGGGCGTCAGCTCTTCGAGACGAATCACTCCATGGGCCACGCTGTGCACGGTTTTGTCGAGGGATTCGGTGGTCAGGTCATCGAGCAGCAGCACCGTGGCGTCGTAGCGCACGAAGTAATGCTTGATGGCCAGAATCTGCCGGCGATAACGCAAAGAACTCTGGGCCAACAGACGGATTTCGGACAGGCTGTCGAGCACCACGCGAGTCGGCTTGACCCGTTCGACTACTTCGAAAATCTGTTTGGTAGCTTCACCCAGCTCCAGGTCCGAGGAGTACAGCAGGCTCTGCTGATGCTCGGCATTGAGCAGGCTTTCCGGCGGCGTCAACTCGAAGATGTGGATGTTCTCATCGAGCTCCCAGCCGTGAGACAACGCGCCCTGGCGCAACTCGCGCTCGGTTTCCGACAGCGTGATGTACAACGAGCGTTCGCCGGCGCGGGTGCCGGCCAACAGAAAATGCAACGCGACGGTGGTTTTGCCGGTTCCGGGTTCACCCTCCAGCAAGAACAGATGGCTGCGGGACAATCCACCGGCCAGGATGTCATCCAGACCTTCGATACCGGTGCCGGCTTTTGCGCTGATCAACTCGTTAGATGTAGTCAAAAAATGCCCTCTCATGACTAGGGGAAGCGAGGCAGCAGGCTTCAAGTGCCTGAAATGGGCTGCCTGATCACTTGACCTTTCGTCGAGTCGGCGGTTCAACCTTTTCTTGCTCTGATTTGTCGCGGCTACCGAGAGATCGTTTATAGCCCTTGCTGCAACGCCGGATCGTCGGGGTTTAGCTGTTCCAGCTGCGCCAGCAGGATCTGCACGTTCTGCAACTGCCCGCTTTCCTTCCAGTAGTTGATCAACAGTACGCGCGCCTTGCGATCGGCAGGGTGGCGCTGGACGATTTCCTGCAGCTGTTTCTGTGCGGCCTCCAGCTCCTGCTCGTCATGCAGCGTGGTGGCCAGGTCGTAGCGGTAATCCTTGTTGTCGGGCTCAAGTTCCACGGCTTTCGACAGCCCGAGCAGTGCGAACTCACTTTGCCCGTGATGCAGCAGCCAGAGCCCCAACGCATGTTGCAGGTAGGCCGAATCGGGCTGGGCCTTTAACTGCCTGGCCAACAATTGCTGGGCGGCATCGCTCTGGCCCTGTCGATCCAGCACTTCGATCTGCATCACCAAGGCCGGCAAGTTGCCGGGGGCCAGTTGCAACGTGCGCTCCAATGCCTGTTGCGCGTCCTTCAGTTCGGCGTTGTGCAAATGCAGGCGGGCCAGTTGGTACTGGGTGTCGGCACTTTCCGGCTGACGCTTGAGGACCTGTTCCCAGGCATCGATGGCTTGTTCCAATGGCCCGAAATACAACCCCAACTCATCCGGGGACAGGCCCAACAAGGCGTTGACCGCCACAAACCGGACGTTTTGGTCGCTGTCATCGAGCAAGGGCCCGAGCAACAGGCTGCGCTGTCCGTTGGGGACTAAACCGCTGATGCTCTTGATCGCCGCGATGCGTACATCCGCCGATGGATGTTGCAGGTCCGCACTCGCCAGTTTCAAAGCTTGCGGGCTGGGGTAGTTGGGCAGTTCGGCATGCAGCCAGACGCGGCGCTTGGCGGACAGGTCGGGGCGGCCTAATTGCTGGTAAAGAACCCGCGCCGCCCCCGGTTGACCCGCGCGTGCCTGGGTCAGCGCTTCGCTGTAGCCACGTCGGATCGTCTCCGGCACGACAGGCGTCGTGCTGCGTAAAAAAAACCAGGCGAGGGCGAGGGCAAGCAGTGCGCAGAGGCTGATGAGCAGATAGCGGCGGGACTGAGGCATGCAGGAATCCGGGAGCTGACAGGCTTTTGCAAAGTTGCCAGCTTCGGTCAGGCCGGGCTGTGAGTCAAACCCTTGCTCAGTTCAGCACGTAGTCGTCTGGCTCAAGGGCCGCTGGCAAGTCGGTTTGCCCCAGCGCTGCCAGCACTTCGCGTTCCAGTGTGCGCAAAATCGCATTGCACGGCAGATCGTTCTCATCGAAGCCGAACGGGTCTTCCAGGTCGTCACCGATTTCGTCGAGGCCGAAAAAGGTGTAACTGACAATGGCGGTGATCACCGGAGTCAACCAGCCAAGGGGTTCGGCCATGGCAAACGGCAGCAGAATGCAGAACAGATAAATGGTGCGGTGCAGCAACAGGGTGTAGGGGAAGGGCAGTGGCGTGCTTTTGATGCGTTCGCAACTGGCCTGGACCTGACTGAGACTGACCAGTCGCGTTTCCAGTTGGGTATAACGCCACTCGCTGATCTGACCGCGTTCGGCGAGGGCCGAGCACCGGATGCCGATCCGCTGCAAAACCGCGTCAGTGATATTCGGGTGCGCTGCGTCCGGGGCGTCCTGCGTCCACGGTGTGATGGCGTTCACCTCGTTTTCAAAACGCAGGCGGGCGATCAGGCCATGGGCGAAACCGCAGAGTTCACGCAGCACAAGCTCACGTTCGGCCGCCGTCATCAGCCCCTGGGTTTGGCGAATCAACGAGCGGACTTCGATGATCAACTGCCCCAGATGCTTGCGGCCCTCCCACCAGCGGTCGTAGCAAGCGTTGTTACGAAAGCTCATGAAGATCGACAACGACAGACCCAGCAGGGTGAACGGCGTGGCGTTGACCCTGGAGAAATACGCCGGGTGCCAGGTCTCCACCAGCACGATCACCGACGCCAGCAGGGTCACCAACAAACTGCGCAAGGCAATGCGTTTGGCAATCGAGCCTTTAAGAGAGAACAGCATGCCGAGCAGATTCGGTTTGGGACGCACAATCATGGGCAGGGCTTTATCCAGGGAGGAAATTTTCGCGGCGTTGTCAGCCTAAGGGCTGGGGCGAATCCAGTCCAATCGCTATGGCTGACGGGGTGATCGACAGGCTCTATCAATATAGGAGTGCCCATCGGCGAATTGGCCTACAGGTTCTGTCGACACTGAAACCCATCGAAGCGCTGACGCAATGACTACGCTTGCAGGAGATGACTCGATGAGCACGCCCATGCAACCGTTGCTTCAATACTTCAAGGCTATTCTCAATCCTGGATGGGAGGTGCTGCTGTTTGCCCTGAGAACCATCGTGGCCGGATTGCTGACGCTGTACCTGGCTTTTGTGTTCGACCTCGACCAACCCAAGTGGTCGATCATGGCGGTGATCATCGTCAGCCAGCCATTGGGCGGCATGGCTCTGGCCCGAAGTTTCGGCCAGATCATCGGCACCACGCTGGGCGCGGCAGTCGCGGTATTGATCATGGCCATTTTCCCCCAGGCGCCGCTGCCCTTCATTATCACCCTGGCCTTATGGCTGGCGCTGTGTACCGCCGGTGGCACCTTGTTGCGCTACACCAGCTCCCAGGCGTTTGTTCTGAGCGGTTACACGGCGGTGGTGGTGGCATTGCTGGCGCAACCCGACCAGGAGGGCACGTTCCTGCTGGCCGTCACCCGTGTGACTGAAACATTATTGGCGGTGGCTTGCGTGTGTGTCGTCAGTCTTCTGACCGCGCGACCGGAGGCGGTGGCCCGGGGTTACTTCGCCAAGATCGATCAAGTGATCAAGCTGCTCGCGACTCACGCGGCAGCGGTCATTCGAACCGAGGAAAGCGAGGCCGATTTCCACCAGCGGCAAATGCAATTGTTGGGTGAGATCAGCGCCCTTGAAGGGCTGCGTCGGCATTTGTATTTCGATGCGCCACGGTTACGCAGTGCCGATAGCCTGGTGCAGTTGCTCGGCAATCAACTGGTGCTGCTGACTTCGCGGCTGACGGCATTGCGTCACCAGCGGCAACTGCTCACCGAGCGCTGGAAAGGCGCGTTGCCGGAAGAAATACAACATTTGCGTGCCGAGGAACTGGCGTTTCTCGATGAATTGGCCGTGCAAGGGCGCTCATTGTCGAACGAGGCGCGGCACCATTTCGGCGCGCTGCAACAGCGCTTCGATGACCAGGCCTACAAGGCCGAACAACTCACTGAGACGATGCCTGCCACCCTGCGCTCACTGGCCTGGGCATTGCGCTGGGAGCAGGCGCGGATGTTGGAGCAACTGGGGCAGATTCTGGAACTGAGTGACGCGATCCAGGACGGACGTGAAGCCAGTTGCGTGTTCCGCGGCCAGGAAAACCCGTTGCATCTGGACTTCACGTTGGCGGCAATGAACGCAATCCGGGCATTTACCGCGTTGCTGGTGGCCGGTCTGATCTGGATCGAGACCGCTTGGGATGGGGCCCGTGGCGGGATGATCGTGGTGGGGATTCTCTGTTCGCTGATGGCGACTTTTCCGCGACCGTTGCTGGCCAGTCAAAGCTTTGCTAGGGGGTTGGGTCTGGCCTTGGTGGTGTCGGCACTCTATCTGTTCATGCTGATGCCGATGATCAGTGATTTCGAGTTACTCGCTTTGCTGCTGGCCCCATTGCTGTATGCCGTCGCGGTGGGGCTGGCCAGCCCGCCAACCACCGGCACGGGTATTGGCCTGGGACTGACCACCCTGCTGTTGCTGGGCCCGCAAAATGTCGGAATCGGGCAAAACAGTGCCATTCAATGGTTCGAGTTTGCCGGTGCGTATATCAGTGCAGCCGCGATGGCGCTCAGCGTGTACGCCTTGATCTTCCCGTTCAGGCCCGACTTGCGGATACGCCGGCTGTTCAATGAAAGCTGCGAGCAGGTCTACGCTTTGTTGAAGACGCCGGCCACCGATGAACAGCAATTTGCGTTTGAAAGCCGCATGGTCGATCGCCTGACCATGATGCTGGGACTATTGCCGGCGACCAACGAAAAACATTCCCGCGAGCTGTTCGAAGTCAGCCTCGGGTGCATGGCACTGGGGGTGGCTTTGAACCAGCTCAGGCAACAGGGGCGAAGCAATACGTTGCTGAGTACCGAACAACAAAACCGTTTGCTGGCGGCTGTCCGTGAGACAGGACAATTGATTGCCGGGCGGCCCGGGATCGACCCTGAGCGGTTGCTCGGAAACTTGCGTGTGCTGGGCGATGAAATGGACGACCTGCATTTGGACGTTCACGAACATCTATGGTCGGTGTTCCGGATGCGTGTGGCATTGTTGATCGTGGTGTCGTTTCTGGAGCGTCATCGCAAATACTTCCAACCCGCAGACAAGGAAGGAGTGCCGGCCCTTGCCCATTGATCTGGAAGTGGGTGGCGTCTATCTGCCGCCAATCGCCCAGGCCCTGTTGCTGGCCTTGCCGATTTTTCTGCTGTTGGACTGGATCTTGCGCCGCATTGGGGTACTGCGTTTTGTCTGGCATGAAGCCCTGTTCGAAGGCGCGTTGTATGCCTGCGTATGCGCAACACTGATCCTGGTGATGGGAGCCTGATGCCTTGAAGACCATCCTTGCCCGACTCGCGACCCTGGCGGTGGTCCTGCTGGCCATCATCCTCGGCTGGTTCGCCTGGGAGCATTACACCCGTGCCCCCTGGACTCGCGATGCACGGGTGCGCGCCGATGTGGTGACGTTGTCCGCCGATGTCTCGGGGCGCATCGTCAGCCTGAATGTTCAAGACAACCAGCATGTCGAGAAGGGCCAGTTGCTGCTGGAGATCGACCCGGCCCGCTATACGCTGGCGGTGGAGCATGCCAGGCGTGCGGTGGAAGTCGCAAAAGCCACGCTGGGCCAGTCGCAAGCGACGATTGTCTCCAGCGAAGCGCTGCTCAGGCAGCGCCAAAGCGAAGAGCAGCGCCGTCGAACCCTTAAACAGCGCTTCGCGATCTCCGGCGAAGAGTGGGAAAAATCCAGCACCGAAGTGGCGGTGGCGCAGGCGGAGGTGTTGCGCAATCAGGCCAATCTGGGCCTGGCACAAGCCAACGTGCAGTTGGCGATCGCGGCATTGACCCAGGCCGAACTGGACTTGCAGCGCACACGGGTCGCAGCGCCTGTCAGCGGTTATGTGACCAACCTGTTGACGCGTCAGGGGGATTACGCCACGGCCGGAGGGGCGTTGTTGGCTCTGGTGGACAGCGACTCGTTTTATATCAGCGGCTACTTTGAAGAAACCAAGCTGCCGCGAATCGCGGAGGGCGATCGGGTCAGGGTCGAGTTGATGAGCGGTGAAACCTTCGGTGGCACCGTACAAAGCATCGCTTTTGCTATCGCCGACCGCGAGAACTCACCGGGCAGTCGTCTGCTGGCCAACATCAACCCCAGTTACACCTGGGTCAAACTGGCGCAACGGGTGCCGGTGCGGATTCAGATCGACGCCGACTTTATCGCCAAAAACCGCCTGCGTGCCGGGACCACGGCCACGGTGACCGTCATGGAAAACCGGGATAATCAGGCAACCCACTAACCCCACAAAGGCCCGCTCCCACAGGGAATGTGTTGAATTAAATACCGACAAAAAAAAGCCCCGCGACCGAACGAGGCGCGGGGCAAAAAATTGGTTGGGTTGCGGCCAACCAAAGGGGCTCTTTACAGCATTACTTGCTGGCGACTGTCTCTGGCTGCCAGCCGCCGCCGAGGGCTTTGTAGATCGCGACGATGCCGCGATACAAATCGACTTCGGCCTGGGCCTGGGTGTCTTCGGCGGCCAGGCGCTCACGCTGGGCATCGAGCAGGACGAGGAAGTCCACGGTGCCTTCGCGGTAACGAATTTGGGCCAGGTCCGCAGCGGCGCGGCTTGATTCGCTTTGGCGTATCAGCGAGATCAGGCGCTGCTGACGTTTGCCGTAATCACTGAAGGCGTTCTCCGACTCTTCCAGGGCCAGCAATACGTGCTGCTCATAGGTCGCCAGGGCACCTTCGGCTTCAGCATCGGCGCCGCGCAAACGGGCCCGCACGCTGCCCAGGTCGAACGCCGCCCAGGTAATGCTTGGGCCCAGCGCCCAGGCGTTGGCTGCCGACGAGCCGATTTGCGAACCGCGCCCGGCAGTCCAGCCAAGAAAACCGCTGAGGCTCACCCGAGGGAACAAATCAGCCTTGGCCACGCCGATGCGGGCGGTGGCAGCCGCCAATTTGCGTTCGGCGCTGCGGATGTCCGGACGCCGTTGCAACAGCTCGCCCGGATCACCAATGGGCAGTGCCTTGGCGATCGCCGGCAAGTCTTTTGGACTGAGGTCGACGCTCAGTTTGTCCGGACGTTCACCCAACAGGGTGGCGATGCGGTTGCGCTGACGCACTTGCTCCGCCTGCAGTTGCGGCACGCTGGCTTCGACAGACGCCAGGCGCGCATCGGCTCGCACCACGTCCAGTTGATCGCCGACACCTGCATCACGCAGGCTTTCGGTGATCTTGCGTGACTCTTGCTGGTTGTTCAGGTTGGCCAGGGCGATCTTTTCCCGCAGTTGTGCGCCGCGCAGTTGGCCATAAGCGTCCACCAGTTCGGCAATCATGGTGACTTGCAGTTGGTAGAGATCGGCTTCGACCGCCTGCTGTTCAGCGTCGCTGGATTCCAGGTTGCGCTGGATGCGACCGAACAGGTCCAGTTCCCAGGCCATGTCCAGACCCAGGTCATAGCGTTCGCTGTTGACCCGTTTAGTGGTCTGGCCGGGAATCTGCCCCTTGGCCAGATCACTGCTCGCGCGGCTGGTGATGGTCGGCATGGCGTCATTGCTGGCGTCATCGCGAATCGCCCGGGCCGCTTTCCAGCGGGCGAAGGCCACGCGCAAATCACGGTTGCCTTGCAGCGATTTCGTCACCAACTGATTGAGGGTCGGATCGTCGAACTGCTGCCACCAGATGCCTTCGAAACGGGCGCGGTCGAAGTTCTTCTGACCGGCGCTGCCATCGGTGGCGGCCGTGATGTTGGCCGCCTCGGTGGCTGGGGTTTTGTAGTCCGGGCCGACGGCACAGGCGCTCAGCGCCAGTACCAGCAGGCTCGGCAGGAAGGCTTTCAGGCTCATTGTTGCGCCTCCAGTTGCTTTTCCAATTTCAGCGCCTTGGCCGCTTTGCGCTGCTCACCGCGCTCCACGAAGTTGCGAATCAGTACGTAGAACACCGGCGTCAGCAGCAGACCGAAGAAGGTTACCCCGAGCATCCCGGAGAACACCGCCACACCCATGGCATGACGCATTTCGGCACCGGCACCGCTGGAGAAGACCAGAGGCACAACACCCATGATGAACGCGAAGGAGGTCATCAGGATCGGCCGCAGACGCAGACGGCAAGCTTCCAGTACCGCTGCCAGCGGGCCGAGGCCTTCTTGCTGTTTATCCTTGGCAAACTCGACGATCAGAATCGCGTTCTTGCATGCAAGTCCCACCAGTACGATCAAGCCGATCTGGGTAAAGATGTTGTTGTCGCCGCCCGAGGCAATCACCCCGGTAATGGCCGACAGCAGGGTCATCGGTACGATCAGGATCACCGCCAGCGGCAGGCTCCAGCTTTCGTATTGAGCCGCGAGTACCAGGAACGCCAGCAGTACGCAGAGCGGGAACACGAACAGCGCGGTGTTGCCGGACAGAATCTGCTGGTAGGTCAGGTCGGTCCACTCGTAGGTCATGCCGTTCGGAAGTTCATCCTTGAGCAGTTTCTCGATGGCTTTCTGGGCTTGGCCGGAGCTGTAGCCTGGGGCTGCCGCACCGTTGATTTCAGCGGTGATGAAGCCGTTGTAGTGCATCACGCGGTCTGGCCCGGAGGTGTCGCTGACCTTGATGAAGGTCGCCAACGGGATCATCTCGCCGCGGTTGTTACGCACTTTCAGTTGACCGATCTGGTCCGATTCGAGGCGGAACTGTTGCTCGGCCTGAACGTTGACCTGATAGGTGCGACCGAAGCGGTTGAAGTCGTTGGCATACAACGAACCCAGGTAGATCTGCAGGGTGTCGAAGATGTCGCTGACGGCCACGCCGTGGGTCTTGGCTTTTTCCCGGTCGATGGCGGCATCGACTTGCGGCACGTTCACGGTGTAACTGGTGAACAGACCGGCCAGTTCCGGCACGCTGCGGCTCTTGGCGATGATGTTCATGGTTTCTTTGTACAGCTCGTCATAGCCCAGGTTGCCCCGGTCTTCGATCTGCAGGCGGAAACCACCAATGGTCCCCAGGCCTTGTACCGGCGGTGGCGGGAAGATCGCCATGTAGGCTTCCTGAATCCCGGCGTACTGGCCGTTCAACGCACCGGCAATCGCACCGGCGGACATGCTCGGATCCTTACGCTCGTCGAAAGGCTTCAGGGTGACGAACACGATGCCGGCGTTAGGGCTGTTGGTGAAACCGTTGATCGACAGGCCGGGGAAGGCCACCGCGCTTTCCACGCCAGGCTGTTTCAGGGCCAGGTCGGACATGCGCTTGATCACGTCTTCGGTACGGTCCAGGCTCGCGGCATCCGGTAGTTGCGCGAAGGCCACCAGGTATTGCTTGTCCTGGCCGGGTACGAAACCGGTCGGGGTGTTGGAGAACCCGAAGAAGGTCAACACCATCAGGCCTGCGTACAGCAGCAGGGCAATACCGCTGCTGCGGATAACCCGGCCCACGGTGCCGACATAGCCGTGGCTGGCCTTGTCAAAGAAACGGTTGAACGGACGGAACAGCCAGCCACCGAAGATCTTGTCCAGCACCTTGGAGAAGCGGTCCTTTGGCGCGTCATGGCTCTTGAGCAACACGGCGGCCAGTGCTGGCGACAAGGTCAGCGAGTTGAAAGCCGAGATCACGGTCGAAATCGCAATCGTCAGGGCAAACTGTTTGTAGAACTGCCCGGTCAAGCCGGAGATGAACGCGGCCGGGATAAACACCGCACACAGCACCAGCGCCGTCGCGATGATCGGACCGGTCACTTCACGCATCGCACGCTTGGTGGCTTCCACAGGGGTTAACCCGAGCCCGATGTTTCGCTCGACGTTCTCCACCACCACAATCGCATCGTCGACCACGATACCGATGGCCAGTACCAGTCCGAACAGCGACAGGGCGTTCAGCGAGAAGCCGAACAGGTGCATCACGGCAAACGTACCGATCAGCGAAACCGGCACCGCCACCAACGGGATGATCGAGGCGCGCCAGGTTTGCAGGAACAGGATCACCACCAGCACAACCAGGATCAGTGCTTCGAAGAGGGTGTGAACCACCGCCTCGATGGAGCCGCGCACGAAGATCGTCGGGTCATAAACAATGCTGAAGTCCATGCCTTCCGGGAAGTTCTTCTTCAGTTCGGCCATTTTCGCCCGAACGTCGTTGGAGATCTGAATTGCGTTGGAGCCCGGGCGCTGGAAGATCGGGATCGCCACCGCCGGTTGGTTGTTCAGCAAGGAGCGCAGGGCGTATTGGCTGGAGCCGAGTTCGACACGAGCGATGTCTTTGAGGCGAGTGATTTCACCATTTTCGCCAGAGCGAATGATGATGTTCTCGAACTCTTCCTCGGACACCAGACGGCCTTGGGTATTGACCGACAGCTGGAATGCCGTGGCATTCGGCGCAGGCGGAGCACCCAGGGCACCGGCCGCCACTTGACGGTTCTGTTCACGAATCGCGGTGACCACATCGGTGGCGGTCAGGTTGCGCGAAGCGGTCTTGTTCGGATCGAGCCACACCCGCAGCGAGTAATCGCCCATGCCGAACAGCTGCACATCACCGACACCGCCCAGACGCGCCAGCTCATCCTTGATGTTGAGCAAGGCGTAGTTGGACAGGTAGAGCATGTCGTAGCGTTTGTCCGGCGAGGTCAAGTGCACAACCATGGTCAGGTCGGGCGATGCCTTGTCGACGGTGATACCGATGCGCGTCACTTCCTCGGGAAGTTTCGGCTCGGACCGGGTCACGCGGTTCTGCACTTGTACCTGCGCGTTGTCCAGGTCGGTGCCCAGGGCGAAGGTGATGGTCAGGGTGATCTTGCCGTCAGCAGTGGACTGCGAGGACATGTACAGCATGTTCTCGACGCCGGTGATGGCTTGCTCCAGCGGAGCGGCCACGGTTTCACCGATGACCTTAGGGTTGGCGCCCGGGAAGTTGGCGCGGACCACCACAGTCGGTGGCACCACTTCCGGGTATTCGCTGATCGGCAACTGGAACAGCGAGATCGCGCCGGCGATCAGGATCAGCAGCGACAGCACCGCTGCGAAGATCGGCCGTGAAATGAAGAATTGGGAGAAATTCATCGGAGTAATTGCCCCTTAACCGCGTGGAGTCGCAGCAGCCACTTTCACAACCGTACCCGGCGCAACCTTGGCAGGTGCGACTTGGGGCAGGTTGCTGGCTTCCAGCGCTTGTCGTTGTTGTGCGAGGGCCGCGAGGGTTTCCTTGCTGGCCATCGGAATCACCTCAGGGGTGACCGGTGAGCCAGGACGAACCCGTTGCAAGCCCTTGACGATGATGGTGTCGTCCTTGTTCAGGCCGCTGCGCACGATGCGCAAACCTTCGATCTTCGGACCCAGTTCGACGGGGCGGTAAGCCGTTTTGTTGTCGGCATCCATCACCAGCACGAACTTTTTACCCAGGTCGGTACCCACTGCTTCGTCGTTGATCAGTACCGCGGAGTAAGTGCCGCTGCCCACCAGTTTCAGGCGTGCATAAAGGCCCGGGGTGTAGCTGCCATCGCTGTTGTCGAACACCGCACGACCGCGGATGGTGCCGGTCTTCGGGTTGACCTGGTTGTCGACGAAGTTCATCTGGCCCTGGTGCGGGTTGCCGTCTTCATTGGACAGACCCATGTAAACCGGGGTGGTGGCGCCGCGTTGACCCTGGCGGGCGAGCTGGTTGTACTTGAGGAACACGCGCTCGTCGGCATCGAAGTAGGCGTAGACCTTGTCGGTGGACACCACGCTGGTCAGGGCGGTGGTATCGGCGGTCACAAGGTTGCCGGCGGTGATTTCCGCCCGGCTGACGCGACCGCTGATAGGCGCAGTCACGCGGGTGAAGCTCAGGTTCAGTTTGGCCAGGTCCAGTTGTGCCTGAAGCGCGCCGACGGCGGCGCGAGCTTCTTGAGCAGCGCTGGTGCGCGAGTCGGCGAGTTCGGCGGAAATCGCGTTGCTGGTGCGCAGACGTTCGCCGCGTTGGGCTTCGTTTTCGCTGCGGGTGGCTGTGGCGCGAGCTTGCGCAACCAGGGCTTCGAGGCGGCGGACCTCAGCCTGGAACGGACGCGGGTCGATCTGGAACAACAGATCGCCTTTCTTGACCAATGCGCCTTCGGTGAAGGTTACGTCATCGATCTGGCCGGAGACCCGTGGACGAATCTCAACCGTTTCCGGCGCTTCAAGGCGCCCGGTGAATTCGTCCCACTCGTTGACCGGTTGCTCCAGCACCTTGGCCACACTGACTTTCGCCGCGGGCATGGTGGCGGCAGCGTCCGGAGTCTTGCCGCAGGCGCTCATCACCATCACGGCCAACAGGGCCAAGGGGAAGCGCAAATGTTTGAATGACTGTTCCATGGATGCATCCGCCAATGTATTGAGATGGGCGGATAATGCTTGGCGGGGTGGTATCGCACGAATCGAATGGGGCGAAGGTAACTATCATTCGGAATGATATAAGCTCAAGGCGAGCCCTCTAGCATGCACCTTCCGTTAGTGGGCTATCAAATGAAATGATGACAATTGTGTGTTGCGGGGAGTGCAAAGGTCTGGCTTGAAGCTGTGTCGCGGCCATCGCGAGCAGGCTCGCTCCACGGGAGATTTCATTAACACCACGAATCCCTGTGGGAGCGGGCTTGCCCGCGAAGAGGTCATCAGCCTCAATACAAAATCCGGATCAAGCCAGGCTATCCGGATCCCCGAAAAACATCTGAATCCGCGACCGTAACCACCGCTCACCCGGATCATTGTCCTGCGACCCGCGCCAGGCCATGTGCAATTCAAAGCTGCGCACCGGCAACGGCGGGTCCTCTGCCCGAACACCACCGGCCGCGGTCAACGCTTCGGCGGTATAGTCCGGGACGGTGGCCACGATATCGGTGCCGCTGATCAGTGTGCTCAACCCGTTGAACTGCGGCACTGCCAGCACGACATGCCGTTTGCGCCCCAGCTTCTCCAGCTCTTCATCTATAAAGCCGCTCAGGTCGCCCGCGAACGACACCAGCGCGTGGGGGCGGGCGCAGAAGTCATCCAGACTCAACGGCCCCGGCACCGTGTCGGCGCGCAACAGTTTCGGCATGCTGCGGCGCAATACCTTGCGCTTGGCGTTGGCCGGCAGGTCGGCGGTGTAGCTGACGCCGATGGAAATTTCGCCCGAGGCCAGCAGGCTCGGCATCAGAATGTAGTTGGCCCGACGCACCACCAGCACGATACCCGGTGCCTCGGCGCGCAGCCGCTTGAGCAGCATCGGCAGCAGCGCGAACTCGACATCGTCCGACAGGCCGATGCGAAACACCGCGGTGCTGGTCGCCGGGTCGAACTCTGCCGCGCGACTGACTGCGGTGGAAATCGAATCCAGGGCCGGCGAGAGCAGGGCGAAGATTTCCACCGCCCGGGCGGAAGGCTCCATGCTGCGGCCGGTGCGCACGAACAGCGGGTCATCGAACAGCCCGCGCAGGCGCGAGAGCGCCGCGCTGATGGCCGGCTGGCCGAGGAACAGTTTCTCCGCAGCGCGGGTCACGCTGCGTTCGTGCATCAGTGTTTCGAAGACGATCAACAGGTTCAGGTCGACACGACGCAGGTCATTACGATTCATCTGGAGTCCTGGCAGATTCAGCAAACTTGACGTGAGCGACCATATGAGAACAATGGCCGGCATGAATCTTACGGGGAAAGACTGGTACTCTGCACAGGGTAATTCAGTTTTTCCTGAAAGGCTGCTTCGGTTTTAACGGCATTTGATGATGTCGCCGTCGCTGCGGAATCAATGACAGGCATGTCGACTATTAATAGCCACTGATGGTCTTGGGTAGAAAGCCCAGATAGAGTTCAGGGCATTAGAGGTTACTTTGACGAGGTTTGCGATGTCCCGCACGATCCGTTTTCACAAGTTTGGTCCGGCCGAGGTGCTCAAATGCGAAGAGCATGCGACCGCTCTGCCTGCGCCGGGCGAAGTGCAGGTGCGTGTCGAGGCGATTGGCATCAGCTGGTACGACATTCTCTGGCGCCAGAACCTGGCTTCGTCCCATGCTCGCCTGCCTTCAGGCCTGGGTCATGAAATGGCCGGCGTGGTCACGGCGCTCGGCGAGGGCGTCGATGACCTGGCCATCGGTGACAAGGTCGCCAGCTTCCCGGCCGAAAGCCCCAACGACTATCCGGTCTACGGTGAACAGATCGTTCTGCCGCGTTCGGCTCTGACCCGCTACCCGGACGTGCTCAGTCCGGTCGAAGCCAGCGTGCACTACACACCGTTGTTGATTGCCTATTTTGCTTATGCCGATCTGGCTCGCGTCAAGCCCGGGCAATTCGCTCTGGTAACCGACGCCAGTCACTGCGCCGGGCCGTCGTTCGTGCAGTTGGGCAAAGCCCTCGGCGTGCGAGTGATCGCTGCGACCAAAACCGCGGACGAGCGTGAGTATCTGCTGTCGCTGGGTGCCGAGAAAGTCATCGTCACTGAAGAAGAAGATCTGCTGATGCGGATCAACAAAATTACCGACAACCGCGGTGTGGATGTGGTGTTCGATGGCCTGGGTGGTCCGCAGATGTCACTGCTCGGCGATGTGCTCGCACCTCGCGGCAGCCTGGTGCTCTATGGCCTGCAAGGCGGTAACCAGACCCCATTCCCGGCCTGTGCGGCGTTCCAGAAAAACATTCAGTTCTTCGTGCACTGCATCGGCAACTTCACCGGCAAGCCGGAACTGGGCATCCTCCAGGATCAGGCTGCGTTGCAACGCGCCCTGCGCGACATCAACCAGTTGACCGCGGACCGTGTGCTGCTACCGCTCAAGACTCGGGTCTTCCCGTTTTCCGAGTTTGTCCAAGCGCATCGCTATATGGATGAATGCCCATGTCGCGAACGGGTCGCCCTGAAGGTCGAACCTGCCTGAGCTCCTCGCATGAGCCTCTTTGTATAACCCGTTCTGGAAAAGTCCGTGCAACCACGGACTTTTCTGCGGTCGACACCTCCTCAACGAGACATCCCATGGGTCCTTCTGTGGGTCGGTTCAGCAACTGAACTGGTTTTTGCTCTCGATCTGTATCTTCTAATCATTATGTAAGCCCTGATAATTGAATGATTATTTCATCTCAAGGAAAGAGTCATGGCTGGGTATCAGGTTGAAACTTTTCAACGCGCATTGGCAATACATGCTCAACAAATAAGGCGACGACGTTCGGTTGCCATACAATTATTGGCAACTTCTTTCTTTATTTCTTGTGTTAAATGTCTGTGGGATGCTGTCGGAAATTTCCTAGGAAACTTCACAAAAGCCCGAGGGGCCCAGCCTGCAGGGCATTGCGGCGGTCTTGCCTTGCCTGGAGGGCGCGCGACGCGGAATCATTTCAAATAATTACATGAAACTTAAGTGCTAGCATTTAAAAATGTTCCCGGCACTCCATTCATGACAGGCAATCCGTCGCGCGGTACATGTAATTGTTTGCGTGGCGTCGAACTTATAAGTAACAGGTAAACAATGATGACCCATACCCATGAACAGGCAATGAATTATGTTTATCAACAAATACTGCAGCGCTTGCTGAGTTTTTTCTCGCGCGCCGAGCGCACGGCATTGCAACTGATGATTCAGCGCCTGGTGGTGTCTGCTGGAGGTATGGAGCGTATCGGTAATTACAAGGTATTGGCGATCCAGTCCGGCTCCCGCGACAGCTGCTACACCCTGGCGCTGCTGCGTGCCGCGCAACTGAGTATCGCCAGCCGGGCTCCGGCGACGTTTCAGCTGCGAGTGGCCACTTTGCGCCTGAATGGCACGGCACCGATGGCCCTGGAAAACATTCATCGCAGCTGCAGCGCGCTGTTTCTCTACGACGATCCCCGGGTCGAAGTGTTGATGGTTGATCATCGTGAAGTCCTGCCGTTCAATCACCTGATGCCGATCTCCGAAGCCGGTCGCGAGTGGAATCGGCGCAACCAGCTGATGGTCGGGCACCGTCGCGCCTGGGACGGGCCGCTTGAGCTATGGGATGACGGATACCTGGCTACCGGCGAGTTTTATGGACAAATCGCCCGCTGGAACACAGGCGTCGATGTACTGGTCAGTAGCGATCCGCCCCGTCGACAGGCGCAGTTTCTCGACGGTTTGAACCGTGCCGCAGCCAAGGCCGGGCTAAAAGCGCCGGACTCTCATGAAGCGGGTTACGAGGGATTGTTCGCGCGGCTCGATGAGCTGGGCAGCGACTGCTACCGCGCGTTTTATCCCGATGCCGCCCAGGCTCAATGGCGTCCGGCCGACTGCTTTGAGGCCTGCCGCCGTACGACCTTCATCGACATTCACGACATGCTGGTCAGCAATCTCGAAGAACGCTGGCCGCTGCTCACCGACTTTCTCGGATTTCAGCCTGATGAATTGACGGCTCAACTCAGCGAGAACGACTACGTGAGTCTGTCGATCTCCGCGCACCTTCGCGGTCTGCAAGCATGCTTTGTGCTAGGTCGCACCTACGAGGCAGGGGTCAATGAGTACCTGCAGCGGGCGTTGGTGATGATGCGTCGCAAGCAGTTGCCCGAGCGTTTTTGCGAGCAGGCGATGGAGACTTTCGGCAATCCGCTGACGATGGCCGATCAGCGCGCAATGGCAACGGCCGAGGCGCAAAAGAACCTCGGTTTGAGTGAAGCCCAATTGGTGTGTCTGCTGTTCGCACCTTTTGTCGATCGCGGCGCGGCGCTTGAGCACTTTCTCCGTCAGTGCCACCCCGGCATGCTGGTGGCGCTACCGGATTTGCATCGGGCGATGCAGGGCGGCCCGGCACCCGAGCAGGTCCTGCAGTGGATGGTTGATGTCAGTGGGTTGCCGGTCAATCTGATCGGTACGCTGTACCGCATGGAGCCGTTTGTCCGGGATAAGGGCAGGGTGCCTGGCACGGAAAGCGGCGATGTGGATGAGCAAGCAGCAGTCATGGACCCCGAAAATGAAACGGCCGTGACTGGCGAATGGTCGACGGGGCGGTGAACGTGCCTGGTTTGACGGATTCATCGAGGATGCGTCACGACGTTCGTAGTGTGTTTGGTCATCACCCATGAAAGGACCACGAGATTCCGATTTTGCGTACCAGGCGGTGTACCGTTACCTCAATAGTCTGATCAATGAGCCGGGTAATGACACGAGAGTGCGCCTGCCCTCATTGCGACAATTGGCGGATCGTTTGAATGTGTCGATCTCGACCATTCAATACGCCTATTCGCTGTTGGAGAAGGAGGGACGCGTCTATTCAGTCGCCAAGTCGGGTTATTACGCATTGCCAGTGTCCTCTATCGGTATGCCTGGCAGTGGCAAGGACCTGCTCGAAACCGTCTATGTCAACGCCAGGCGTCCTGGCATGCTGGTGCTGAGCGCCGATGAGCCAGCGTTGTTGCAACCCCTGGACAGCCCGTTGTTGTTGCTGGAGCGAGAACTGCTGCGCCAATACCCGCGCCAGCCACAGCCGTCTTCACAGCCCTGCGGCGAGCTGGAATTGCGCACAGCGCTCGCGGCGCGCTACACCACTTCGCCGACACGCTGCTGGCATGCCGACGATGTCTACATCGGTGCCGACCTGCGCGGTGTACTGGAAATATTGATCGCCGTCCTTGGCCTCAAAGATGCGGTGGTCGTGGTCGAATCGCCATGCGACTGGGTCATTCTGCGCTTGTTCCAGGATGCCGATGTGCAGGTTGTCGAGCTGCCGCTGCAAGCCTGTGGTGGTCTGGATCTTGAGCAGCTCAGAGCGCTGCTCGAAACCGAACCGGTGCAGCTGGTGATGCTTTCATCGGGGTTGAACATGCCACGGGGGAGTGTGGCGCCTGACCACAACAAAAAATCTACCGCGCAGCTGTTGGAGCAGCATGGCTGTTGGGTATTGGAAAACGATTGTTACGGCGAGCTCGAATTCGAGCCGAACGGCCTGCGGTTTCGCGATCTGCTGGACCCCGATCGGCTGATCGTGTTTTCCACGTTCGAGAAAATCATCGGTTCGGAGGCACCCTATGGTTATCTGCTTTCGCGGCAGCTGCGCGCCGACCTGCAGCGGCACTTTCTGCTGCGGGCGTTCCGTTTGTCACTGATTCGTCAGAAGGCCATCGCACGGCTGTACAGCAATGGACGCATCGATCAACACCTGCTGGTGTTGCGTCGGCTGCTCAAGGAACGCATGGTGCTGATGACCCAACTGCTTCAAGAGCGTTTGCCGGATGCGCTGCATTTCGTCGAGCCCCGGGGCGGGGCGACGGTCTGGATTCGCTCGTTGCGTCAGGTCAACATCCATCGAGTGTTCCAGCGCCTGCTCAAGCAGCAAGTGGTCATCGCGCCGGGGGAGTTGTTCAGCCTGCAGGGGCTGCACGCCCAGCACTTGCGCCTGAGTCATACGTTCGGCGGCGACCACGAGCTCGTCGCCGCACTGGGACGGCTGGGAGATGCCTTGCGTCTGGAATCGATCGATTGAGCCCGGGCGCCAGGCATCCTGCGGAACCTGACAATCGATAACGTCGCGCGATGGTCAAACTGTCAGTAAACTGCGTCCCTATCCCGAACCACTCTATTTCAGAGGTTTTGCATGACACTCAGTCCTTTTGCGGGCAAACCGGCACCGGCAGAACTGTTGGTCGACATCCCGCGACTGGTGACGGCCTATTACACCGGCCAGCCCGATGCAGCCATTTCTACCCAGCGCGTCGCCTTCGGCACGTCCGGACACCGAGGTAGCTCGTTCGATCTGAGTTTCAACGAATGGCACGTTCTGGCCATCAGCCAGGCGATCTGCCTGTACCGTGAAGCCCAGGGTATCGACGGCCCGCTGTTCGTCGGGATCGACACCCACGCGCTGTCCACGCCGGCCGGTGCCAGTGCCCTGGAAGTGCTGGCGGCGAACGGTGTGACGGTGATGATCGCCGAAGGCGACGAGTACACACCGACGCCGGCCATTTCCCATGCGATTCTTTGCTACAACCGTGGGCGCACTTCGGGCCTGGCGGACGGCATCGTCATCACGCCGTCCCACAACCCGCCGCAAAGCGGGGGCTACAAGTACAATCCAACCAACGGCGGCCCGGCCGATACCCACATCACCAAGTGGATCGAAGCCAAGGCCAACGAGTTGCTGGCGGCCAAACTCGCCGGCGTCAAACGCATCAGCTACGAGCAGGCCCTGAAGGCCGGCACTACCCATCGTCACGATTACCTCAACACCTATGTCGCCGACCTGGTCAACGTGATCGACTTCGACGCCATCCGCGATGCGAAGCTGCGCCTGGGTGTCGATCCGCTGGGTGGAGCAGGGGTGCGCTACTGGTCGGCGATTGCCGAGCACTACCGCCTGGACCTGGAAGTGGTGAATAAACAGGTCGATGCGACGTTCCGTTTCATGACCGTCGACTGGGACGGGCAGATCCGCATGGACCCATCGTCCAGCCACGCCATGCAAGGCCTGATCGGCCTGAAAGAGCGTTTCGACGTGGCGTTTGCCTGCGACCCGGACCACGACCGCCACGGCATCGTGACGCCGTCCGGTGGTTTGCTGGCGCCGAACAACTACCTCGCGGTGTCGATCGACTACCTGTTCCAGAACCGTCCACTGTGGCGCGCCGATGCGGCCGTGGGTAAAACCGTGGTCAGCAGTGGCCTGATCGATCGCGTGGCCAAACGTCTGGGCCGTCGTCTGTACGAAGTGCCGGTCGGCTTCAAATGGTTTGCCGACGGTCTGTTCGACGGCTCCCTGGGTTTTGGCGGTGAGGAAAGTGCCGGCGCATCGTTCCTGCGCAAGGACGGCGGTGTCTGGAGTACCGACAAGGACGGTTTGATTCCGGCGCTGCTGGCCGCTGAAATGACCGCTCGCACGGGCCGTGATCCAAGCCAGGCCTATCGCGCGTTGACCGATGAACTGGGTGAGCCGTTCTCGGTGCGCGTTGATGCCAAGGCCAATCCTGAGCAGAAAGCACTGCTGAGCAAATTGTCGCCGGACCAGGTCACCTCCACTCAACTGGCGGGCGAAGCGATCCAGAGCATCCTCAGCCACGCCCCGGGTAATGACCAGGCCATCGGCGGCCTGAAAGTCATGACCGAGAACGGCTGGTTCGCGGCGCGGCCGTCGGGCACCGAGGATATCTACAAGATCTACGCCGAAAGCTTTGTCAGTGACGATCACCTCAAGCAATTGGTGGCCGAGGCTCAGACATTGGTGGATGGCGCAATCTCTGCGAAGTGATTGAAGGCCCATCGCGGGCAAGCCCGCTCCCCCAAGGATTTGCGCTAAACCTGTGGGAGCGGGCTTGCCCGCGATGGCGTCAGTACAGTCACCAACATTTCAGAAAAAAGGGGCGACCATCAACGGTCGCCCCTTTTTTTGCACACGGATTTACCGCCTCAAGCCACATCCACCAACACGATTTCACTGTCCTCGATTGCGGTCACGCGCAACACCTGCTCATCGGCAATCGCAACGCCGTCTCGAGCTTGTGCACGTAAGCCATTGACTTCAATCGCTCCCGTCGCTGGCACCAGATAAGCGCGACGGCCACTGTCCAGACGATATTCAGCCGTTTCCCCGGCTTTCAGGTTGGCCGCCACCAGACGCGCATCGGCGCGAATCCGCAGGCTTTGATCGTCGCCGGCCTTGCCGCTGGCCAGGGTCACGAAGCCTTCGCGCTGGCCTTTGGGGAAGGGCTTGGCGCCCCACGACGGTGCCAGACCGGTTTCGTTGGGGATGATCCAGATCTGAAAGATCCGGGTCTCGGTCGCTTCCAGGTTGTATTCGCTATGGGCGATCCCGGTGCCCGCGCTCATGACCTGCACATCACCGGCTTCGGTACGGCCCTTGTTGCCCAGGTTGTCCTGGTGGGTAATCGCGCCTTCACGAACGTAGGTGATGATTTCCATGTCCCGGTGCGGGTGTTGCGGGAACCCGGTGCCGGGGGCAATCACATCATCGTTCCACACCCGCAGGTTGCCCCAGTTCATGCGTTTGGGGTCGTAGTACTCGGCGAACGAAAAGTGGTGATGGGCATCCAGCCAGCCATGGTGCGCGCCGCCCAGGGAGTTGAAAGGTCTGAGTTCAAGCATGATCGTCTCCTGAAAAAGGTTCGTCATGGGGCAGAACGCCTGAGCCACAAACGAGAACCGGTGGTTGATGGAGAGCATCATCTATCAGGTACTTATCGATAAAAAGCGTAAAAAATGCCTCAATACAATCGAATTATTTGATATCTAACAACCTCGAATTTTTCTCATCCAGCCTTCACTTCATCGCATAAGCCAATGACCTGTAAGCATTTCACTAGAACTCAACGGCAAATGCAGACACCATAGCCCCCGACAGCCTCACACACTGGAGTCCGCCTGCGTGCCGCAACACACACCCGATCTTCCGCCCGAACTTCGTCCCTTGGCCGAGATGCCTTTGCTCAAGCGCCTGGCCGCCCGATTCTTTGGCCACGGCCTGACCCGCCTGCGCGCGCAACACCGTGCGTCCTGGCTGCACGGGCAAGCCGACGGTTTTCGCAGCGGTCACAGCGCTGGCGTGGAATACGGCTATAAGGAAGGAAAGCTCGAGGGCCTGGAAGAAGGCCGACAAGTGCTGCTGATCCGTGACTCGCGCTCCACCGAGCATCGACCGCCCAACGTCGATAACAACCTGTTCGACGATTGGCGCCTGCCATTGAGCGCCGAGCTGAAAAAGCGCATGAAGGCCGACGTGGCGCGACTGCTGCCCGCGCATGCCCAGCCGAGCGCTGCCCAGTGGAAGATGATTTTCAGTGACACACCGTCGACTTCGGTGATCGCCGGCGCGGGCGCGGGCAAGTCGACCACCCTGGTGTTGCGTATCCTGCTGCTCAGTCATTACCTAGGGTTTGAGCTGAGCTCGATGACCGTGGTGACCTTCACCCGCGAGTCGCGCAAGGACTTCATCAATAAGCTGATCGAACTGTTTGGTGTGTGGGGCCGGGCGCTTAGCTTCAAAGAAGCCCGGGACCTGGTACGCACCTTCCATTCGCGGATCCTGCCGATGGTGCGCAGCCTGCCGGGTTTCGAACGCCTGCAAGCTTTCGAAAACCTCAGTTTGCGTGTGCAGGGCGCCGATGAGGAGGTCGACAGCAATCCCTTCGACCTGCGAATCAACGACGCCCAGCGCCAGCAGCTCAACGCCTGCTATCACAACTTGCACACTCGCGATGAACGTTTCCGTGAATTGATCAAGCCGTTGTCTCGTCACGCCTTGCAACTCAAGGAACTGGAACGCGATCACCCGGACGTGCAAAAGCGCATGGCGGTGACCGAACTGGCCGCCAAGCGCGATGAAGAGCTGTGCGACACCATCGAAGACCTGTGGTTTCGCGCCGGCGCCTGGCCAATCAAGGGCATCGAGCCGAATCGCCAGACTTTCGATATCAACGGCTCGACCTTCCATTGCCATGGCTACATTCCGGCACTGGATGCCTGGGTGGTGCTGGGTTTCGACCCTTGGGAAAACCCGCAGGTCAGTCGCCCGAATGCCAAGCTGACCGTGCGTGCGGAATGGGCTGTAAAGCGCACCTTGTTTCAAGCTTTCTGTCGTAAGCCATTGATATGGCTGGATAGTTATGAATCTTCAAGGCGTGTTTTGGCGTCTCTTGCCGGCGACGCCAGCGCCGGGCCGGGTTTCGATTACAAGGTCAAGGGCGAGCTGGCTTCCGCGCCGTTGCTGGACTGTTTCGTCGCGGCCGCCGGGTTCATCGAAAACCTCGGCCTGGATGTACCCAATGCCGTGGGCCAGATGAGTTTCGCCAAGGACGACCCGGACCGGTTCTTCTTCGAGGCCTTGAGTCTGTTCTGGCGAGCGCTGGAAGATCATCTGCTGGATCAATCGCCACCCGTGATGACCTACAACCGGATGTTTGCCCTGTTCAGCGAGCATTCACCGGAGAATCTCAAGTTGCTCAGCGATGAACTGCTCAGGCCGATGTCGCACTTGATGATCGATGAGTTCCAGGACGTGTCGCCGCAGATCGTTTCCTGGATTCGCGCCAGCCTGGCCGAGATCCGCAGTCGTGGCCCGGCCATGCACGTAGGGCGCGGGGCGCAACGTTCGTCATTGCTGTGTGTGGGGGACGACTGGCAATCGATCTACGGCTGGCGTGGCAGTTCGCCGAGCTACTTCATGGAGTTCAACAAGGAGTTCCCGTCACCGAGCACGACCAAGGTGATGCTCAGCGACAATTACCGCAGCCATCAGCACATCATCGACGCGGCGGAACATATCGTCCGTGCGGCACCGGCGATCGCCGGCAAGAAAGCCAAGGCCAGCGGTGAACCCAAGGCCTTGCTGCCGGTGAATGTGCTCGATCGGGATGACCAGGGCATGGCCCAGCGTTTGATCGAACACTACAGAAAAGGCGATTCGATCTTGATGCTTTATCGAAAAAGCAGCGATAAGTCATTGATTGAAGAACATATTCAGTCAGTAGTTAATGTAGATTCTAGCTTGCCGTACGACGCACGGCGGCTCAAGCAACTGACCTATCACAGCGCCAAGGGCCTGCAGGCCGACGCGGTGTTTCTGCTGGGCGATTGCCAGCATCTGACCAGTTCGCCTTATAAAAATCAGGTCTATCGCATGGCCGGACTCGGCAAGGCCGGTGACAGCGAGCCCTACGACAGCGCACAGAAGGACGAGATCCTGCGACTGGCCTATGTGGGCATCACTCGGGCGGTGAGCCATTGCTACTGGTATGTCGATGGCCAGGATACCCAGTCGGCGAATATGCCCAAGGCCTCCGACCGGATCGGCAAGGGCAAGGCGTTTTTTGCCGATCACCGTCAGGGAAAAGTTTCCGCCTGAAACCGATAAGCCCTCGGCAGTGGCGTTCAGGCAACGACGCTACCGATGGGCTGCGAAAAGTTGCGAGGGGCGCAATCCCGGCCTATGGTCCAAGCGAAGGTTTGCTTGCGACTGGCGCGTTTGACTGGGCGCCGGTTGCTGTCCATCCAAAGGCGGATTACCGCAACGAGGTGACGACATGCCGAACAACTCCCGTCCCGCCGTGCTCGAACTGATCGGCAATACGCCGCTGGTGCGTATCAGCCGCTTCGATACCGGCCCGTGCACACTGTTCCTCAAGCTTGAATCGCAGAACCCCGGTGGTTCGATCAAGGATCGCATCGGCCTGGCGATGATCGACGCCGCCGAGCGCGACGGTCGCCTGCGCCCCGGCGGCACCATCGTCGAGGCCACGGCCGGCAACACCGGCCTGGGGCTGGCCCTGGTCGGTCGCGCCAAGGGTTACCGGGTGGTGCTGGTGGTGCCGGACAAGATGTCCACCGAGAAAGTCCTGCACCTCAAGGCGATGGGCGCCGAGGTGCATATCACCCGCTCCGACGTCGGCAAGGGGCATCCGGATTATTACCAGGACGTCGCTGCGCGGCTGGCCAAGGACATTCCCGACGCCTTCTTCGCCGATCAGTTCAACAACCCGGCCAATCCTCTGGCCCACGAGTGCAGCACCGCGCCGGAGATCTGGGCGCAGACTCAGCATGATGTGGATGCCATCGTGGTCGGTGTCGGTTCGGCCGGCACGCTGACCGGGCTGACCCGTTTCTTTCAGCGCGTACAACCGAATCTGGAAATGGTACTGGCCGATCCGGTCGGCTCGGTGATGGCCGAATACAGCCGCAGCGGCACCCTCGGTACGCCTGGTTCCTGGGCGGTGGAGGGCATTGGCGAAGACTTCATTCCGTCGATTGCCGACCTTTCCAGCGTGCGCAAGGCCTATTCGATCAGCGACGAGGAAAGCTTCGATCATGCCCGCCAACTGCTGCGCGCCGAAGGCATTCTCGGCGGCTCTTCGACTGGCACCTTGCTGGCGGCGGCGCTGCGTTACTGCCGCGAACAAACCCAGCCGAAGCGGGTGGTCAGTTTCGTCTGCGACACCGGCACCCGTTACCTGTCGAAGATCTATAACGACCAGTGGATGAACGACCAGGGCTTGCTGGCGCGCAAGCGCTACGGCGATTTGCGTGACCTGATCGCCCGGCGTTTCGAGGATGGCCGGGTAGTCAGCGTGGGGCCGGACGACACCTTGCTCACGGCGTTCCAGCGCATGCGTCTGGCGGATGTATCGCAACTGCCGGTGCTGGTGGATGGACAGCGGCTGGTCGGGGTGATCGACGAGTCCGACATTCTGCTTGGCGTGCACGAAGACGCTACGCACTTTCGCATGACCGTCACCAGCGCCATGACCGACAAGCTCGAAACCCTGCCTCCCGGCGCCAGTCTTGCTGAACTGGAGGCGGTGCTCGACCGTGGGCTGGTGGCGATCATCGCCGACACCTCGGGTTTCCACGGCCTGATCACTCGCGTCGACATGCTCAATCACTTGCGGAGATCCCTGGCATGAGTCAGCACGATGAAACTGCCGCGCCACGGGGCTTTGCCACCCGTGTGATCCATGCCGGGCAAACGCCGGACCCGACCACCGGGGCGCTGATGCCGCCGATTTACGCCAACTCCACCTATGCACAGCAGAGCCCCGGTGTGCACAAGGGCTTCGATTACGGGCGCTCGCACAACCCGACGCGCTTTGCCCTGGAGCGTTGCGTGGCGGACCTTGAGGGGGGCACCCAGGCGTTCGCTTTCGCGTCCGGGCTGGCGGCGATCGCCACGGTGCTCGAACTGCTCGACGCTGGCGCGCACATCGTTTCTGGCAATGATCTGTACGGCGGAACCTTCCGACTGTTTGAACGGGTACGCCGGCGCAGCGCCGGGCATCGCTTCAGCTTTGTCGATATGACTGATCTGGCGACCTTCGAAGCGGCGCTACAGGACGACACGCGCATGGTTTGGGTCGAGACGCCGAGCAATCCTTTGCTAAGCCTCACCGATCTCACCGCCGTCGCACGGATCTGTCGCGAGCGAGGCATCATCTGCGTGGCGGACAACACCTTCGCCAGCCCGTGGATCCAGCGGCCGCTGGAGCTGGGCTTCGACATCGTGTTGCACTCGACCACCAAGTACCTGAACGGCCACTCCGACGTGATCGGCGGCATCGCGGTGGTCGGGCAGAATGCCGACCTGGCCGAGCGCCTGGGGTTTCTGCAGAACGCGGTAGGGGCGATCGCCGGACCGTTCGACGCTTTTCTCACCCTGCGTGGCGTGAAGACTTTGGCATTGCGCATGGAGCGCCATTGCAGCAACGCGCTGGAGCTGGCGCAATGGCTGGAGCGTCAGCCGCAGGTGGCGCGGGTTTATTATCCGGGCCTGGCATCGCACCCGCAGCACGAACTGGCGCGGCGGCAGATGCGCGGATTCGGCGGGATGATTTCCCTCGAGCTGAACAGCGACCTGGCGGGTGCCAGACGTTTCCTGGAGAGTGTGCGGATCTTCGCCCTGGCCGAGAGCCTGGGCGGGGTGGAAAGCCTGATCGAGCACCCGGCGATCATGACCCACGCCACCATCCCCGCAGAAACCCGCGCGCAGCTCGGCATCAGCGATGCGCTGGTGCGTTTGTCTGTGGGGGTGGAGGATGTTGAAGACCTGCGCGCCGATCTGGCCCAGGCCCTGATGTCTATCAGTTAAGCGCATGTGGGAGCGGGCTTGCTCGCGAAGAGGGCGTGTCAGCGACATAAATGTTGCCTGATACACCGCCTTCGCGGGCAAGCCCGCTCCCACAGGTATTATGGAGCGCTATCGGTCAGGCATAACTCCTGAGCGCCACTGGTGGAATGAACGCCTCCAGTTCATCTTCCACGGCTTCGATTATCCGTTCTACATCGGCCGCATTCATGACCGTTGCGCAAGGAATGCCGGCAATGGCGATCATGGTTTCGCCACTGGCGCGATCGAACAGGCGGGCAACCATGCTGCCCGGTGCATCCATGGTCGCCTCGAAACCCATGGGATGAAAATGCCAGCGCATCAGCTGGCAGGCATTTGGAAAAGTGACCTTACTGAATGTGCCTTGATTCATGTGTTGCCCACCTTCTTCATCGAGCGCTTCCTTTAGCTCATGTTAGGAGGGAAGAGCCTTCAATGGCTCAACCGGTGACTGTCTTTAAAAGTAGCACCCGGATGTGAAAATCATGTGGATTTTTTCAGTCCGTTTAGCGATTGGTTCGGTTTTTTTTGACGCAGGTCACGAGACGCCGGCTTTTCGGCCAAAGGCCAGCATTTCCTGGCCATGCCATTGACCATTGAAGCCCGGACAGAACTTCGGCAAGCTCGTTTTTTTCTCGTCGAGTCCTCTATGCACGCCGATGATGATGGTCCGTTGCAAACCCAGGCCACGGGTGAGGCAGTCATGCGTTACCATCTGCGCTGGAAGCACCGGGATCTGGACGGTGTGATGGCGCTTTATCACCCGGACATTCAGTACAACGACTTTTTCCAGAACCGTGTGATGGGGCTGGACGCGTTGCGCGAGTACGTGCGCGACAGCATGCCCCGGGATCCGGATGAAGCCCTGGAGCACTCGGACCGTATTCGACTGGACGGCGACACGGCGTTCATTCAATACCGCATCACTCTTCGCGGTGGTGAAGGGCTGGCATCGTTTCGCACCAGCGAGGCGATTACCGTGCGTGACGGGCTGATCTGGCGGGTCAATGAATACGCGACCCTCGTACACGAACAAACCTGCGACAAAGCAACCCGCAACCTGCGCCCGGCGGTCAGCCGGCTCGGGCTGTCACCGCGGCAGCTGAGTTTCATGGCCGAGGACTTGCAACAGTATTTCCAGGGACAGCAGCCGTACCTGGATCCCGAACTCGATCTGCAACGGGTGGCGAAAGAGTGCGGGTACAGCCGCAATCAGATTTCCTATCTGCTGAACCAGGTACTTGGGCAAAGCTTCTACCGGTACGTCAATCGGGCACGGTTGCAGCATTTGCTGGTGGCACTGGACAGCGCCACGCCGCCGCTGCGCATCGATGAGCTGGCCTTTGCCGCGGGCTTCAATTCGCTGTCGGCGTTTTACAGCTGTTTTCGCCAGCACACCGGCCTGTCGCCCAAGGCTTACGCCAAACAAATTTCTTTGCGTGCACGCGCGCAAGACGGCCCCTGAGCCCACGCACTAGGATCGACGCCATCGAAGTGTTGAGTGGTGGAGTCTTGCATGGCGGCGTGGCGCACGATCAGTTTGTGGATGGATCAACTCGACGAGCCGTTGCTGGCGCGCCCGGCGCTGGAACAGGATCTGGACGTCGACGTGGCCATTATCGGCGCCGGGTACACCGGGCTCTGGACCGCGTACTACCTCAAGCGCCTGGCGCCGGGGCTGAACATCGCCATCGTCGAAGCGCAAACCGCGGGGTTTGGTGCGTCGGGTCGTAACGGCGGCTGGTTGATGGGCAATCTGCTGGGTGAAGACCGCTTGCTCGCCGGACTACCGGCGGAACAACGTCGCGCCTCTTTCGATTTGTTGCACAGCATCCCTGATGAAGTAGAGATCGTCCTCGAACGAGAAGGCATTGACTGCGATTACCGCAAGGGTGGGGCGCTTTACTGTGCGGCGCGTTACCCGGAGCAGGAAGCCAGCCTGCGCGATTATCTGGACGTGCTCTATCGCCAAGGGCTGACGGAGGCCGATTACCGCTGGCTCAGCCCCGAGCAATTGGCGCAACAGATCAGAATCGCCAAACCTTATGGCGGTATCTATGCACCGCACGTGGCGACCATTCACCCGGCAAAGTTGGTGCGAGGCCTGGCCCGGACGGTGGAGCGCATGGGGGTCAACATCTACGAAAACAGCCCGGTCACCCAGTGGCAATCGGGCAGTTTGCGTACCGCCCGCGCGCAGGTTCGCAGCCGCTGGATCGTGCCGGCGGTAGAAGGTTACGCGGTCACTTTGCCGCCGCTGGGGCGCTATCAATTGCCCGTGCAGAGTTTACTGGTGGCGACCGAACCGCTGTCCGCAGCGACCTGGGACGACATCGGCCTCAGTCATGGTCAGGCGTTCAGCGAAAGCAGTCGCCAGGTCACCTATGGCCAGCGCACGGCCGACAACCGTCTGGTGTTCGGCGCCCGTGGCGGCTATCAGTTCGCTGGCAAGTTGCGCCATGACTTCGACCTGAGCGCGAGCGAAGTGGCGTTGCGACGCTATCTGTTCGGTGAACTCTTCCCGCAGCTCAAGAGCGTGCGAATCACCCACGCCTGGGGCGGCAACCTGGGGATGTCCCGGCGCTTCAAGCCGCACATGCTCTGCGATCAGGCCAGCGGCATCGCCTTGTCGGGCGGTTATGGCGGGGAGGGCGTGGGTGCCAGCAACCTCGGCGGGCGGACGCTGGCCGATCTGATTCTTCAGCGCGATACCGAACTGGTGCGCCAGCCGTGGGTGATTGCTCAGGGCGGCCTCGACGCACTCAAGGCCTGGGAGCCGGAGCCCTGCCGCTGGCTGGGCTACAACGCAATCATCCGCAGCTTCGTTCACGAAGACCAGACTCTGGCCAACCCATCCACCGCACCCTGGCGTCGCAAACTGGCCGGCCGTATCGCGGGGTTCATGGAAGGTTTCATGCATTGAACGGTGATGCACTGATGTTGCCAGCCAACAGTCTCGGCATCCGGGGCATCCAGGAAACCGTGCGCAAGACTTACGTTTTGATTTTTTTGATCTCTGATTGCCTGCCAGTTCTCCAATAAAAAGAAAACAACCCATACAGGAATCGACCCATGATCCGAAAGACACTGACGCTTGCTTCACTTGCGCTCGTCGCGACCCTCAGTCAGGCCGCCGAGACTGTGAAAATCTACAACTGGTCGGACTACATCGCCCCGGACACCACAAAAAACTTCCAGAAAGAAACCGGTATCGCCTTCAGTTACGACGTCTTCGACAGCAACGAAACCCTTGATGGCAAGTTGATGACCGGCACATCCGGGTATGACGTGGTATTCCCGTCCAACCATTTCATGGCCCGACAGATTGAGGGCGGGGCCTTGAAGAAACTCGACAAGAGTCAGTTGCCGAACTGGAAAAAACTCAACCCGGTGCTGCTCAAAACGTTGCAGGCCAACGACCCGGGCAACGAGCATGGCTTCCCGTATTTGTGGGGCAGCACCGGCATCGGCTACAACGTGGCCAAGGTCAAGGCTGTGCTGGGCGACAACGCGCCGGTGGATTCTTGGGACCTGATCTTCAAGCCCGAGAACATGGCAAAGCTGCAAAAGTGCGGCGTGGCGATCCTCGACAACGGTCCCGAACTGCTGCCGGCGGCGTTGAATTACCTGGGGCTGCCGCATCACAGCAAGAATCCCGAGGACTATAAAAAGGCCGAAGCGCTGCTGATGAAAGTCCGGCCCTATGTCAGTTATTTCCACTCGTCCAAATACACCAGCGACCTGGCCAACGGCGATATCTGCGTGGCTGTCGGCTTCTCTGGCGACATTCTCCAGGCGGAAAACCGCGCCAAGGAAGCCGGGAATGGTGTGGACATCGGCTATTCGATTCCCAAGGAAGGCGCGGCCATCTGGTTCGACATGGTCGCCATGCCCGCCGACGCCCCGGACGAGAAAGCCGGTTACGCGTTCATGAACTATTTGCTGCGTCCCGACGTCATGGCTGGCATTAGCAACTACGTGCACTATGCCAACGGCAACGAACAGGCCGACCGCCTGATCGATCCGGCGATCAAGAGCGACATCAAGGTGTATCCGAGCGCGGAGATGATGGGCAAATTGTTTGCCCTTGAGGCGATGCCGTTGAGCATTGACCGGGTGCGGACGCGGGTGTGGAACAAGATCAGGACCGGTAGCTGATCGGTCATCTTTTGTAGCCAATGGCGACGGTTGGGTTGACTGCAATGGGTTAGATTCCATGCCTCTTTCAGTAAGTAGGAGGCAATGGAATGCCTGTCTGTTCGAAAGCTGGTCATCTACGCATTGGGCGGTACTCGGAGCCTGGACGCATCTACTTGTTAACAGCTGTGGTTCACGATCGGCAGCCAATTTTTACCGATTGGCGCTTAGGTAGGCTGGTTGCCCAACAATTACATCAGGCTCAGGAGGAGCATTGGGCAGAGTTTTTGACGTGGGTGGTGATGCCAGATCATATGCACTGTTTGGTAGAACTTCGGGATAAAACACTGGCCGAGCTGATGTGCCGAATCAAATCCCGAAGCAGTCTGGCCGTTAATCAGGCGCTAGGGCGAAGCGGACGTTTGTGGCAGAAGGGCTATCATGATCGAGCGGTTCGGAAAGAGGAGGACGTGAAAGGTCTTGCCCGATATGTCGTTGCCAATCCTGTTCGGGCGGGACTGGTGATACGTGTTCATGATTATCCGCTGTGGGATGCGTGTTGGCTGTGATGATTTACGACTGCTGCGCAGCCGAACGCAGGCTGCGCCAGCTGCTACAAAAGCCGTGGCGTGCGCGGACCCGTAGCAGCTGCCGAAGGCTGCGTTCGGCTGCGCAGCAGTCGTGTCCTTCATAGGGTTGGTACCTCTTTTGGAAACGAACAGGTGTCCGGGGGCAACTGGGGCACCCAGAAGTGACCAGGTCAACATCGCTTGCTTCCAGGATCGCCTTACGTAGCGATGGCAAAAAGGCGCGTGCGGTATTGCCCGACGCGCCAGTCTGTCATTTGCTGGCGTCCAGCACGACGCGGTAGCGCGCCTTGCCACTGCGTAGGTGATCGATGGCGTCGTTGATCCGGCTCATGGGAAAGTGCTCGACCTGCGGCAAGATCTGATGCCGGGCGCAGAACTCCAGCATGGTTGCTGTGTTACTGGGCGAGCCAACCGGCGAGGCGGACACACTCTTTTGTTGGGGCAGCAGGTTGAATACGTGCACTGGAATAGCGCCAGGCACGACACCGACAAAGTGCAGGCGACCCTTGCCGCGCAGCGTGCCGAGCATGGCCGGCCAGTCGAGGTCGGCGTTGGCGGTGACGAGGAGAAAATCCAGGGTGCCGGCAATGGATTTCAGCGCGTTGCTGTCGGTAGAGGCGAGCACGTTGTGTGCCCCCAGGCGCCTGGCTTCGTCCTGCTTGCTCAGCGACGAGGTAAAGGCCGTGACTTCGCAACCCCATGCGTTGAGGAAGCGTAGTGCCAGATGACCGAGGCCGCCGATTCCCACGACACCGACCCGGTCAGTGGGCTTGACGTCGAATTCCACGAGCGGGTTGAACACCGTCGAGCCTGCGCAGAACAGCGGTCCGGCCATGGCCGGGTCAAGTCCGTCCGGTATCGCAAGCGCCCAGGCCCAGTGCGAACGCAGGCGATCGGCGAAGCCGCCGTTGCTGCCGACGATGGTGGGTTGGACTGTGTTGCATAGCTGGTGGGAGCCTTCGATACACGAGGAGCAATGCATGCAACTGCCCTTGTACCAACCGATGCCCACCCGTTGCCCCACTTCGAGACCGCGTACCTGTGCGCCCACTCGCACGATACTGCCGACTACTTCGTGGCCAGGGATAAACGGGTAGTGGCTCAGACCCCATTCGTTATCGATCATCGACTGGTCGGAGTGGCAGACGCCGCAATACTCCACGGCGACTTCCACCTCCTCGGCGCCCAATGGACCGGGGTCGTAGCTATAGCGCTCCAGCGGCGCGCCTGCCGATGTTGCGGCCCAGCCGGTAAAAGTAGTGAGTTCGGTACTGTTGCTCATGGGATACCTCCAGATCAGGAGACAGGGACTTTGGCCGTTCGGATGCGGTGGCCTGGCAAGCCAGAGCGTAATCAGTCTAGCAGGCCGCAATCACGAGCATGGTCTGAGGGCGGTGCCGGGATTAACGGGTCGTCGGAGCTCTGTCGTCGTCCACTGCGACAACTAACTGGACGTTTAATTTAGTTGATATCAATACACTGGCACTGATACTAAGAAGTCCAAAAAAAGAGAACCAATCAACAAAAAACAACTTACCAATATTTAATATTTAAATACGAAATTGTCGGACAATCCGGCTGAAGCCCTGCACTAAAAACAATCTTTCGACAGCGCAAGCAATGTTTGCGGGAGTTCTGTGAAACAGTTCAATTTGACGTCAAAAAAAATGTAGACGTTTGATTTCGAATTGTGTCAGTTTTCATACGCCTTCATTGGGCGAGTGATAGGACGATCTCGCCAGAGATTGTCGTATCGGACAAAAACTGTTCCATTGCTAAACAAGGAAGTGTGTTTATGTCGAAAGTAAAAGACAACGCTATTGATCTTGCCGAACAGGCCTTTGCACCATTGGCTGCCGCCAGTTCTGCCTACAACCAGATCGATAGTTTCAGCCATCAGTATGATCGGGGCGGCAATCTCACGGTCAATGGCAAACCCTCCTTCTCCGTCGACGAGGCCGCCACCCAGCTGCTGCGTGACGGCGCTGCCTACCAGGACAAGGACGGCAGCGGCAAAATCGAACTCACCTACACGTTCCTGACCTCGGCGTCGTCGAGCACCATGAACAAGCACGGCATTACCGGGTTCAGCCAGTTCAATACGCAACAGAAAGCCCAGGCCGTGCTTGCCATGCAATCCTGGGCCGACGTGGCCAATGTCACCTTCACCGAGAAGTCCTCCGGCGGTGACGGTCACATGACCTTCGGCAACTACAGCGGTGGTCAGGATGGCGCAGCGGCATTCGCCTATCTGCCTGGCACGGGCGCCGGTTATGACGGTACTTCGTGGTACCTGACCAACAGCAGCTACACGCCGAACAAGACGCCGGACCTGAACAACTACGGCCGTCAGACCCTGACCCACGAAATCGGTCACACCCTGGGCCTGGCGCACCCTGGCGATTACAACGCCGGTGAAGGCGCACCGACTTACAATGACGCGACTTACGGGGAAGACACCCGCGGCTACAGCGTCATGAGCTACTGGAGTGAAAGCAATACCGACCAGAACTTCAGCAAGGGCGGTGTGGAAGCCTATTCCTCCGGCCCGCTGATGGACGATATCGCCGCCATCCAGAAGCTCTACGGCGCCAACACCACCACCCGTACCGGTGATACCACCTACGGCTTCAACTCCAACGCCGGTCGCGATTTCCTGAGCGCGTCTTCGTCGTCGGACAAAGTCGTGTTCTCGGTGTGGGATGCGGGCGGCAAGGACACCCTGGACTTCTCCGGTTTTACCCAAAACCAGAAGATCAACCTCAATGAGGCTTCGTTCTCCGACGTTGGCGGCCTGGTGGGCAACGTGTCCATCGCTAAAGGTGTCACCGTCGAGAACGCGATTGGCGGTTCGGGTAGCGATTTGCTGATCGGCAACAGCGTGTCCAACGAACTGAAGGGCGGTGCCGGCAACGACATCCTCTTCGGCGCGGGCGGTGCGGACAAACTCTGGGGCGGCTCGGGTTCGGACACCTTTGTGTTCGCGGCCAGCAGCGATTCCAGGCCAGGCGCGGTCGACCAGATCCTCGATTTTGTCAGCGGCCTGGACAAGATCGACCTGACCGGCATCACCAAAGGTGCGGGCCTGCATTTCGTGAACTCGTTCACCGGTGCGGCAGGCGATGCAGTGTTGACTACTTCGGGCGGCAACAGCCTGTTGTCGGTGGACTTCTCCGGGCACGGCGTGGCTGATTTCCTGGTCAGCACCGTTGGCCAGGCGGCGTTCTCGGACATCGTGGCCTGATTCAAGGCATAAAGGAGGGCGGCGCTTTAGGCGTCGCTCTCTGCCCCGATCCAGAGTAAAACGCCCGATGACCCAGAACGCTTTTACCTGCAAAACAACCGCGTGGCTGTTAGCGACGCTAATGATGTTTCTTGGAGAATTAGCCATGGCAAGCAGTCTGAAACTAGCCGACCCGTCGGAGCTCGCCGGCGAATGGCAAGCCATTTTAAATACCGCGCAAGACTCGCCCGAGTCCCAGGTGCTCCAGGACAAGCCATCGAATGTCTGCACGATTGACCTTAAATTGAACCAGACCTTGGGCGAAGGTGCTGCCTGCCTCAGCGCCTGGTTGAACACGCCGGCGATTGGCTGGTTCCCGGAACCGGACGGCATTGCGGTGACCGGTGAAGAAGGCTCAAAAATTGTGTTTTTCAGCCGCCAGCAGGAGGGGCTTTATAAAAGTACGTTGAAGTCAGGGCTGATTATTACGCTCACGCGCGCAGCGAAATAAGCGAGAAAAGTCGGGCCGATGGCAGGTGCTGAATATAAAGACCGTTATTGCAGTTATAAGCAACACATCAATAACCGGAACTCTTTAAAGTCCATAAAGAGTTGTTATCAGTCTGTAAGCACTAACCGCAAAAGAATGTCTCGACCCGTGCGCGGACAGTTAATCGGAACTTCGCCAGGTATGGCGAGGAATGACACCTCAGGAAAAACCAATGAAGATGGCGAAGAGCCCGCCCACCGCACCGTTATTCAAGGCACTGGGCGACTATAAGAGCATCTTGATCAGCGTCGGCTGTTTTACCGCATTGATCAACGTGCTGATGTTGGTCCCGTCGATTTATATGCTCCAGGTTTATGACCGGGTGCTGTCGTCGCAAAACGAAACCACACTGGCGATGTTGTCGCTGATGGTGGTCGGATTCTTCGCCTTCATCGGGCTGCTGGAGACCGTGCGCAGTTTCATCGTCATCCGCATCGGCAGCCAACTGGAGCGCCGTTTCAACCTGCGGGTGTATCAGGCCGCTTTTGAGCGCAACCTGTTCAAGGGCGAGGGCAACGCCGGGCAATCCCTGGGCGATTTGACCCATATTCGCCAGTTCGTCACCGGCCCGGCGCTGTTTGCCTTCTTCGATGCGCCGTGGTTTCCGGTCTATCTGTTCGTGATCTTTCTGTTCAATGTCTGGCTCGGCGTATTGGCCACCGCCGGTGCGGTGCTGCTGATCGGGCTGGCCTGCCTCAACGAGGCCATGACCAAAAAACCTTTGGGCGAAGCCGCGGGGTTTTCCCAGAAGTCCAGCCAACTGGCCACCAGTCACCTGCATAACGCCGAAACCATTCAGGCCATGGGCATGCTCGGCGCCTTGCGCAAGCGCTGGTTTGGGGTGCACTCGCGTTTTCTCGGCCTGCAGAATCAGGCCAGCGATACCGGCGCGGTCATCAGCTCCCTGAGCAAAACCCTGCGCCTGTGCCTGCAATCCCTGGTCCTGGGATTGGGCGCCTTGCTGGTGATCAAGGGCGACATGACCGCCGGGATGATGATCGCCGGTTCCATTTTGATGGGCCGGGTGCTGAGCCCCATCGATCAGTTGATCGCTGTGTGGAAACAGTGGAGCGGCGCCAAACTCGCTTACCGCCGCCTCGACGCCTTGCTGCAAGCCTTTCCTCCGAGTGACGAGGCCATGGCGCTGCCGGCACCGAAAGGCCAGATCACGTTCGAGCAAGTCAGCGCCGGCCCGCCGGGGCAGCGGGCAGCGACCTTGCACATGGTCAATTTCAACCTCGGCGCCGGCGAAGTGCTGGGCGTGCTCGGGGCTTCCGGCTCCGGTAAATCGACCCTGGCCCGGGTGCTGGTCGGCGTCTGGCCGACGCTGGGCGGCACGGTGCGCCTCGATGGCGCGGACATTCATCGCTGGAACCGCGACGACCTCGGCCCGTACATCGGTTATCTGCCCCAGGACATCGAATTGTTCAGCGGCAGCATCGCGGAAAACATCGCCCGATTCCGTGAGGCGGATCCGCAAAAGGTCGTCGAGGCCGCGCAGCAGGCTGGCGTCCATGAATTGATCCTGCGCATGCCCCAGGGCTACGACACCGTGCTCGGTGAAGACGGCAGCGGTTTGTCCGGCGGTCAGAAACAAAGGGTAGCCCTGGCTCGCGCGTTGTACGGCCACCCGAGCCTGGTGGTGCTGGATGAACCGAACTCCAACCTCGACACCGTCGGTGAAGCGGCACTGGCCGGCGCCATCGCACACATGAAGGCCCGGGGCACCAGCGTGATTCTGGTTACCCATCGCTCTTCGGCCCTGGCCCAGGCCGACAAACTGCTGGTGCTCAACGAAGGTCGCTTGCAGGCCTTCGGCCCAAGCCAGGAAGTGCTCAAGGCGCTGTCCGGCGCTCAGGAGCAGCAACGTGAAAAAGCCGCACAGGCACCGGGCGGGCTCAGCATGAGCCGGCAGTATCAGCCCACGACCAGGAATTCCGGTGTATGAGCAGCACACGCATGAACAACGCTAGCGAAGCGACGATGGAACACGATTACATTGCCGAACGCCCCGAGCGCGACGCCCGTTTCTTCGCCCGCATGGGCTGGATTCTGGCGATCGTCGGCGCCGGCAGCTTCTTCACCTGGGCGAGCCTCGCGCCGCTCGATCAAGGCATTCCGGTGCAAGGCACCGTGGTGGTCTCGGGCAAGCGCAAAGCCGTGCAATCGATGAGCAACGGCGTGGTCAGCCAGATTCTGGTGCGCGAAGGTCAAGTGGTGAAACAGGGCCAGCCGCTGTTCCGCCTCGACCAGACCCAGGTCGCGGCCGACGTGCAATCGCTGCAGGCGCAATACCGCATGGCGTGGGCCAGCCTGGCGCGCTGGCAGAGTGAACGGGACAACCTCAAGCAGGTGAATTTCCCCGCTGAACTGAGCAACGATCCCGACCCGCGCCTGGCGCTGGTGCTTGAAGGCCAACGGCAATTGTTCAGCAGCCGCCGCGAAGCGTTTTCTCGTGAACAAGCCGCGTTGCGCGCGAACATCGAAGGCGCCGGCGCGCAACTGGCCGGCATGCGCCGCGCGCGCACCGACCTGACCGCCCAGGCCAGTTCCCTGCAACAACAATTGAGCAATCTTCAGCCTTTGGCGGACAACGGCTACATCCCGCGCAACCGCTTGATGGAATACCAGCGTCAGCTGTCGCAAGTACAGCAACAACTGGCAGAGAACGCCGGCGAAAGCGGCCGGGTGGAGCAAGGCATCCTCGAATCCCGGCTGAAGCTGCAACAGCACAGCGAGGAATACCAGAAGGAAGTGCGCAGCCAACTGGCCGACGCGCAGCTCAAAAGCGTGACCCTGGAAGAGCAACTGACTTCCGCCGGCTTCGACCTGCAACACAGCGAAATCATCGCCACCGCCGACGGCATCGCGGTCAACCTCGGGGTTCACACCGTAGGCGCGGTGGTGCGTCAGGGTGAGTCGCTGCTGGAAATCGTTCCGCAAGGCACCAGCCTTGAAGTGGAAGGGCACTTGCCGATCAATCTGATCGACAAAGTCGGCACGCACTTGCCGGTGGACATTCTGTTCACCGCGTTCAACCAGAGCCGTACCCCGCGAGTGCCGGGCGAAGTCAGCCTGATCTCCGCCGACCAGATGGTCGATGAGAAAACCGGTGCGCCGTATTACGTGCTGCGCAGCAGCGTCAGCGATCAGGCCATGGAAAAACTCAACGGCCTGGTGATCAAGCCCGGCATGCCGGCGGAAATGTTCGTGCGCACCGGTGAACGTTCACTCCTCAACTATTTGTTCAAACCGCTGCTCGACCGGGCAGGCTCCGCGTTGACCGAGGAATAAGGATGTTCGGTTGTATGAATAAGCTTTCCCTGCTCGCAGCGACCCTGGCGTTGCTGACGTGCAACAGTGCGATGGCCATGGGGCCGTTCGACATCTATGAGCAAGCGTTACGTAATGATCCAGTGTTCCTCGGTGCCATCAAAGAGCGCGATGCCGGCCTTGAAAACCGCGCCATCGGCCGCGCCGGGCTATTGCCGCGGCTGGGTTACAACTACAACAAGGGGCGTAACTCGTCCAAGGTCACACAACTGAATGACCGCGGTAACAGCCAGAGTGAAGATCGCAACTACAGCAGCTACGGCTCGACCTTGACCCTGCAACAGCCATTGCTCGACTACGAGGCTTACGCGGCGTACCGCAAAGGCGTGGCGCAATCGCTGTTCGCCGATGAAAACTTCCGGGGCAAGAGCCAGGAACTGCTGGTTCGCGTGCTGGAGAATTACACCAAGGCGTTGTTCGCCCAGGACCAGATCGACATCGCGCGCGCGAAGAAAAAAGCCTTCGAGGAGCAGTTTCAACAGAACGAGCAGATGTTCCGCCAAGGGGAAGGCACGCGTACCGATATCCTCGAAGCCGAGTCCCGTTACGAACTGGCGACCGCCGAAGAAATCGAAGCGCGTGACGAACAGGATGCGGCCCTGCGCGAGTTGGGCGCCCTGATTGGCGTGCCGGCTATCGATATCGGCGACTTGACGCCGCTGGATCAGAACTTCCAGACCTTCACCCTGCAACCGGCCAACTACGACACCTGGCATGAGATGGCAGTGGCCAACAACCCGAACCTGGCCTCCCAGCGGCAGGCGGTGGAAGTGGCGCGCTATGAGGTCGAACGCAACCGCGCCGGGCACCTGCCGAAAGTCAGCGCCTATGCCTCGATGCGTCAGAACGAATCGGAAAGCGGCAACACCTACAACCAGCGCTACGACACCAACACCATCGGCATCGAAGTCAACGTGCCGCTGTATGCCGGTGGCGGGGTTTCGGCCTCGACCCGGCAGGCCAGCCGCACCATGGAACAGGCCGAGTACGAACTGGACGGCAAGACCCGGGAAACCTTGATCCAGCTGCGCCGCCAGTTCAGCGCCTGCCTGTCGGGGGTCAACAAGTTGCGGGCTTATCAGAAAGCACTGACGTCGGCTGAAGCACTGGTGGTCTCGACCAAACAAAGCATTCTGGGCGGCGAACGGGTCAACCTCGACGCATTGAATGCCGAACAACAACTATTTACCACCCGCCGGGATCTGGCGCAGGCACGCTACGACTATCTGATGGCCTGGACCAAATTGCACTACTACGCCGGCACCTTGAACGAACAGGATCTGGCCAAGGTGGATGAGGCGTTCGGCCAGGGCCCGGCAATGAAAAAACCGTAACCCTGTGGCGAGGGGGCTTGCCCCCGTTGGACGGCGAAGTCGTCCCAAAACCGGAACCGGTGATTCAACAGATATGCCGCAGCTGTCGGACTCACGACTGCTACGCAGCCGAACGGGGGCAAGCCCCCTCGCCACAGAGGACCTGAGTAAACGACGCAATATCACCCCCTGAACCGGGGCCTACAACTCTAAAAACGCCAAGAAAGCGAGATGTCATGCACATGGACGTACAGATCAAGCCGATGTCGGTCGGCGCGCTATTGCTCGTGATTTCATCAGCGCCGGGTTCGGCCCAGGCGCAGTACCTGGAAACCGGCACCCTCGGTGACCCGGCCAGTTGGCGTTCGGCGGAGTTCCAGCGCGATTGGGGCCTGGGGCGGATGCAGGCAGATCAAGCCTATGCCGCCGGCATCACCGGCAAAGGCGTGAAAATCGGCGCGCTGGATTCCGGTTTCGATTCCAGCCATCCCGAATTCGCCGCCGACCGCTATCACGCAGTGACGGCCAGCGGCAGCTATGTCGATGGCTCGGCGTTCAACGTCGACGGCACGCTCAACACCAACAATGACTCCCACGGCACCCACGTCACCGGCACCATGGGCGCTTCCCGGGATGGCAGCGGCACGCACGGTGTGGCGTTCAACGCGCAAATCTACGTCGGCAACACCAACAAGAACGACAGTTTCCTGTTCGGTCCCACCCCCGACCCGCGCTACTTCAGAGCGGCCTACAACGCCTTGGCGGATGCCGGCGTACGGGCGATCAACAACAGCTGGGGCAGCCAGCCGCCGGACGTCAGCTACCGGACCCTCGACGACCTGCACGCCGCCTACGCCCAGCACTGGAACAAAGGCACCTGGCTCGATGCCGCCGCCGATGTTTCACGCCGTGGCGTGATCAACGTGTTCAGCGCCGGCAACAGCGGTTACCCGAATGCCAGCGTCCGCTCGGCCCTGCCGTATTTTCAGCCGGACCTGGAAGGCCACTGGCTGGCGGTATCGGGGCTGGATCAAAGCAACCAGCAGAAATACAACCAGTGCGGCATCGCCAAGTATTGGTGCATCACCACGCCGGGCGCGAAGATCGACAGCACCATCCCCGGTGGCGGCTACGCGATCAAATCCGGGACCTCCATGGCCGCGCCGCATGCCACCGGGGCACTGGCGCTGGTGATGGAGCGCTATCCGTATATGAACAATCAGCAAGCGCTGGAGGTGCTGCTGACCACCGCAACCCGGCTCGACGGTTCGATCACCGAGGCTCCGAGTACAAACCTCGGCTGGGGCGTGGCCAACCTTGAGCGGGCAATGCGCGGACCGGGGCAATTGCTCGGCGCGTTCGACGCCCATCTGGGGGCAGGGCAGAGCGATGTCTGGAGCAACGACATTTCGGACAAGGCGCTGATCCAGCGTCAGGCCGAAGATGCCGCCGAGCACAGCGCCTGGCAACAGACCTTGAAGGACAAAGGTTGGGAGAATGGTCTTGCGGCCGGTGCCAGTCAGCAGGATCAGACTGACTATGCGGTGGGTATGGCGAGGGATTCCGCCGCCGCCAGCCGAGTCTACGAAGGCAGCCTGATCAAGTCCGGCGCCGGACGGTTGATGCTCACTGGCAACAACACTTATCGCGGCCCGACCACGGTCAACGGCGGGCTGCTGGCGGTGAACGGTTCGCTGACATCGGCGGTCACCGTCAATGCCAGCGGCACCCTCGGCGGTAACGGACGAATCGCTGCCTTGACTGCCAATGCCGGCGGCACCGTGGCCCCCGGTAATTCCATTGGTACGTTGCAAGTCAGTGGCGATGTGACGCTTGCGCCGGGGTCGACCTATGCCGTCGAACTCTCGCCTGGCAGCAGCGACCAGATTATTGCCGGCGGCACGGCCACGGTCAGTGGCGCAACCGTCAGCCTGTCCCTGGAAAACAGCCCGACCTTGCTCAGTACCCAACAAGTGCAAAGCCTGCTGGGGCATCAGTACAACATCCTGCAAGCGGCGGGTGGCATCCAAGGCCAGTTCGGCGCGGTGCTGCCCAACTATGTGTTCATCGGCGGCAGTCTCGATTACGCCGCGACCGGCATTCAGCTGAGCGTTGAACGCAATGCCACGACCTTCGCCAGCGTCGGGCAAACCCCCAATCAGCGTGCCGTCGCAACTGCCGTGGAAGGGCTTGGCGCGGGCAATGCGGTGTACGAAAGCCTGCTGCTGTCGCCGACCGCGAGCTCGGCGCAACAGGCGTTCCGGCAATTGTCGGGGGAAATCTACCCGGCGCTGGGCTCGGTGTTGATCAATGACAGTCGCTACCTGCGCGATGCGGTGGGCGAGCGTCTGAATGAAGCCAACGGTTCCCATGGCAATGGCTGGATCAAGGCATTGGGCGCCTGGGGCAAGACCGATGAACGTCATGACACGGCGGGCTACACCACCTCGATTGGCGGTTTGCTCGCGGGTGTCGATGGCGCGGTGGATGAGCAAACCCGTATCGGCCTGGTCGCCGGTTATAGCGACAGCTCGGTCAACATGGGCTCTGGAACGCATTCATCGGCGCAGGTCGACAGCTATCACCTGGGCGCCTATGCCGGCCACGAAATGGGCGCCTGGCGCTTGAGTGCCGGCGGTGCCTACAGCTGGCATCGGGCCGACGTCAAACGTGACCTGCAATACGGCGACGTCAGCGCCAAGCAGAAAGCCAAGGTCGATGCCGGGACCACCCAGGTGTTCGGCGAAGCGGCGTATCGGCTGAACCTGCAACCCCTGGCTTTGGAGCCGTTCGCCAATCTGGCTTACGTGCACCTCGACACCGAGGGTTTCACCGAGAAAGGTGACGCCGCCGCGCTCAAAAGCAGCGGCGACCGGCGTGACGTGGTGCTCGGCACGCTGGGCGTACGCGCGCTGAAAACCCTGGCGTTATCCGGCCAGCAACAGCTGGACCTGAGCGGCAGCCTCGGTTGGCAGCACAACCTGAGCAACACCGATTCCGAAGAACACCTGGCGTTTGCCAGTGGTGGCGCACCGTTCGCGGTGGAGAGCTCGCCCCTGGTTCGCGACGCGGCGCTGGTGGGCGCCCATGCCAGCCTGGTCTTGAGCCGGGACATTCGGTTGAACCTCGATTACACCGGCCAACTGGCCAGCCGTGAGAAGAGCCATGGCGTCGGGCTGAGTCTCAATTGGCAGTTTTAACCCGGGCGAGGGGGCTTGGTGCAATCCCTGTGGGAGCGGGCTTGCTCGCGAAAGCGGTGTGTCAGGCGACATCAATGCCGACTGACACTCCCTCTTCGCGGGCAAGCCGCTCCCACAGGTTCCGCGCCTTGACTCAGAGGAATTGGACCCCCTGGCCACAAGGATTTTGGCAACACAACTAAGGACGGTAGTTTGATGAATAACAAGTACAACAAACTTGCCTTGCTCTGCGCATGGGCAACCCTGGGCACCGCACACGCGGCGCCCTACGTGGAAAGTGGCAGGGTCGGTGACCCGAACAGTTGGCGCAGCGCGGAGTTCAGCGCCGACTGGGGTCTGGGGGCGATCAACGCTCAGGACGCCTACGCGGCCGGTTACACCGGCAAAGGCGTAAAACTGGGGATCTTCGACCAGCCGGTCTACGCCTTGCACCCGGAGTTTTCCGGGGCCGATAAAGTGGTCACGCTGGTCACCAGCGGCATCCGCGAATACACCGACCCGTACATTCCGGTCAAAGCCGGGGACGCCTTTCTCTATGACGGTTCGCCCTCTGTAGGTTCCAACGGCAAACTCGGCGCCCACGGTACCCACGTTGGCGGAATCGCCGCCGGCAGTCGCGATGGCGGGCCGATGCACGGCGTCGCCTTTGGCGCGCAGATCATCAGCGCCGACAACGGCGACCCCGGCCCGGAAGACGGCATCATCCGTGGCAACGACGGCGCGGTGTACAAGGCCGGTTGGGACGCCCTGATCGCCAGCGGCGCGCGGATCATCAACAACAGTTGGGGCATCGGCATCACCGACCGCTTCGACCTCGGCGGCCGGGACCCGGCCTACCCGCACTTCACCGTGCAGGACGCGCAACTGCAGTTCAACGAGATCCAGACCTTGCTCGGGACCAAACCCGGCGGTGCCTACGACGGCGCCATCGCGGCGGCCCGCAGCGGCATCGTCACGATCTTCGCCGCCGGCAACGACTACAACCTCAACAACCCGGACGCCATCGCCGGCCTCGGTTACTTCGTCCCCCAGATCGCGCCGAACTGGATGACCGTCGCCGCGTTGCAGAAGAACCCGGACATCAACAGCCCCGACCTCTACACCATCAGCACCTTCTCGTCGCGCTGCGGCTACACCGCGAGTTTCTGCGTGTCGGCACCGGGCAGCCGGATCTACAGCTCGATCATCAGCGGCACCAATGCCGCTGACCTGACCACCGGCTACGCCAACTACAACGGCACCTCGATGGCGGCGCCACACGTTGCCGGCTCGGTGGCGGTGTTGATGGAACGCTTCCCGTACATGACCGGCGCGCAAGTTGCCAGCGTACTGCGCACCACCGCCACCGACCTCGGCGCACCCGGCGTCGACGCGCTGTACGGCTGGGGCATGATCAACCTGCGCAAAGGCATCGATGGCCCGGCGATGTTCGTCACCGAGCAGGACATTCCCGAGGAGTTCCGCATCAACGGCGCCTACGGCTCCAGCCAGTTTGTCGCAGACTTGCCGGGCATCGGCGCGATCATCGACGCCGGCAAACCCACCGAGCGTGTGTGCAATGACGTGCACTGCGGGCTCGACTTCTGGCGCAACGACATTTCCGGCCATGGCGGCCTGACCAAGCAGGGCATCGGCACGCTGGTGCTGACCGGCGCCAACACCTACACCGGCCCGACCCTGGTCAATCAGGGCCGATTGGCGATCAACGGTTCGCTGCTGTCGGCGGTCACTGTCAATGACAGCGGCATTCTCGGCGGTAACGGCAGTATCGCGGCGCTGACCGCGAAAAGCGGCGGCACCGTGGCCCCCGGCAACTCCATTGGCACCTTGCAGGTGGCGGGCGACGTGACCTTCGAACCTGGTTCGACCTACGCCGTAGAACTGTCGCCCACCAGCAGCGACCAGATCATCGCCGGCGGCAAGGCGATCATTGACGGCGCAACGGTCAGCCTGTCGCTGGAAAACATCCCGACGCTGTTGACCACCGGCGAGGCGAAAACCCTGCTCGGCACTCAGTACAACATCCTGCAAGCGGCCGGTGGAATCGAAGGGCGCTTCGGTGCGGTGGTGCCGGACTACCTGTTCCTTGGCGGCACCCTCGACTATTCGGCCGGCGGTATTCAACTGGCCGTGGTGCGTAACGCAACATCCTTCACCAGCGCCGGCCAGACCCCGAACCAACGGGCCGTGGCCGCTGCCGCCGAGCAACTGGGCGCAGGCAATCCGCTCTACGAAACCCTGCTGCTGTCACCGACCGCCGCTGACGCGCAACAAGCGTTCCAGCAACTCTCCGGTGAAATTCATCCGGCAATCGGCACGCTGCTGATCAACGACAGCCGCTACTTGCGCGATGCCGTCGGTGAACGTCTGCGCGAGCACGATCTGTTCGACGCCGCGGCACCGACCGATGACCGCAGCAACGCCTGGCTCAAAGTGCTCGGCGCCTGGGGCAAGAGCGATGGCGGGCATGACAACGCCAGTTCCAACAGCTCCATTGGCGGGCTGCTGGCCGGTGTCGATGGCTTGATCACTGAACATACGCGTCTGGGTTTCGTCACTGGTTATAGCGACAGCTCGTTGAGCATGGGCGATGGCACACACTCTTCAGCCTCGGTCGACAGCTACCACTTGGGCGCCTACCTGGGCCATGAAATCGACGCGCTGCGCCTGAGCGTCGGCGGTGCTTACAGCTGGCATCGCATCGACGTCAAACGCGACCTGCAATTCGGTGACGTCAGTGGCAAGCAGAAATCCAAGCGCGATGCGACCACCGCACAACTGTTCACCGAAGCGGCCTATCGCCTGGACCTGCAACCGCTGGCACTGGAGCCGTTCGCCAACCTGGCCTACGTGCATTTGAACAGCGACAGCTTCAGCGAAAAAGGTGATGCCGCCGCACTCAAGGGCGGCGAAAACAACCGCGATGCGGTGCTCTCGACCCTCGGCCTGCGGGCGAGCAAAGCCATTGCGCTGTCCGACCAGAAACAACTGGAACTGTCCGGCACGCTCGGCTGGCAGCACAACCTGAGCAACACCCGTTCCGAAGACCATCTGGCCTTCGTCAACGGCAACACCGCGTTCAGCGTGCAAAGCGTGTCGATGGACCGCGATGCGGCAGTGGTCGGGGTTCGTGCCGGACTGGCGCTGGGCCGCGATACCCGTTTGAACCTGGATTACAACGGGCTGCTCGGCTCCCGGGAAAAAGACCACGGTGTGGGCCTGACCCTGGACTGGCAGTTCTGATTTGACCCAAAGGAAGCCACAACATGGGACTGTTTGATTACAAAAATGCCGGCAGTGAGGCCGGCAAGGCGTTGTACTCCGACGCGATCGCGTTGACGCTCTACGCATACACGCCCACCGGCCAACCACTGCCAGCGACAGGTTGGGCGCCGATTGGCGCCACAGCCTTGGGCTATCAGGGCAAGGTCGGGCCTCAAGGCACTTTCTATGGCGAGAAGGATGGCTTCACCAGCGCCGAAGCCGAAATCCTCGGCAAATACGACGGGGCAGGGAAGCTGATCGGTCTCGGTATCGCCTTCCGTGGCACCGGCGGCCTGGGCTACAGCGACACCTTTGGCGACATGAAAAACAACCTGCTGGCCGCAGTCGGCCCGGTGGACTACGCGAGCAACTACGCGAAAAACGCCTTCGACACCTTGCTCAAAAACGTCGCCGCGTTTGCCATCGCCCACGGCCTGAGCGCCAAGGACGTGCTGGTCAGCGGGCATAGCCTCGGCGGGTTGGGGGTCAACAGCCTGGCGGAACTGAGCGGCAATAACTGGGGCGGATTCTTCAAGGACGCCAACTACATTGCCTTCGCCTCACCGACCCAAAGCGCCACCGGCAATAACGTGCTGAACATCGGTTACGAGAACGACCCGGTGTTCCGCGTGCTCGACGGCACCACCTTCAGCAGTGGCTCGCTGGGCAAGCACGACGGTCATCAGGATTCGGCGACCAACAACATCGTCAACTTCAATGACCAGTACGCGTCCACCGCGCAGAACCTGGTGCCGTTCAGCATCCTCAACCCGCTGAACTGGTCGGCCCATGGCTCGTTGGGCTATGCCGACGGCTTGAACCGGGTGATCGACTCGCGCTTCTACGACCTCACCGACAAGGACTCGACGCTTATCGTGTCCAACCTGTCGGAGTCGTCCCGAGGCAGCACCTGGGTCGAGGACCTGGGCCGCAGCGGCGAGCCCCACACCGGTAGCACGTTCATCATCGGTACCGACAGCAATGACTGGCTCAAGGGCGGCGCCGGCAATGACTTCATCGAAGGTCGAGACGGTAACGACCGGTTCCGCGATGACGGCGGCTATAACCTGCTGCTGGGCGGCAAGGGCAGCAACACCTTCGAGGTGCAGAAGCCGTTGCAGAACTTCAGCTTTGCCAATGACGGCGACGGCACCCTGTATGTGCGCGACGCCTACGGCGGCATCAGCATGACCCGCGACATCGGCGCGCTGGTGAGCAAGGAATCGGGCTCGTGGTGGGGCAGCAAGGAGGTGACCTACAACGTCACCGCCAATGGCTTGCTCAATGGCACGGAACTGACCCACTACAACCACTCGCTCAACGGCGACGCCTACGGCAACACGCTGGTGGCCAGCGTCGACGGTGACTGGCTGTTCGGCAATGCCGGCGACGACCTGCTGCGCAGCGATAAAAGCCACGTGACCTTCGTCGGTGGCGCGGGCAATGACGTGATGCATGCCTCGGGTGGCGGCAACACCTTTCTGTTCAGCGGCGCCTTCGGTTTCGACGCGATCAATGGCTACCAGGGCAGCGACAAACTGGTGTTCATGGGCGTCCAGGGCGCGGGGCAGGGCTATGACTACACCCAGCACGCGACCCAGGCCGGCAACGACACGGTGCTGAAGATTGGCGATTACGCCGTGACGCTGGTGGGGGTGGGACTGGATAACCTGTCGGCTTCGGGATTTGTATTTGCCTGAAAAAACCGAATGAAAGCATTGCACTAAAGACACTGGGGCGCCCCATAGCGGGGCGTCCCGGCTGTAGCTGTCTCTGATAAATCCAACAAAGAGAGGCAATACCATGGGTGTGTATGACTACAAGAACTTCGGCGCAGCAGACTCCAAGGCGTTGTTCAGCGATGCCATGGCGATCACGCTGTATTCCTATCACAACCTCGACAACGGTTTCGCCACCGGTTACCAGCAAAACGGCTTCGGCCTGGGCTTGCCGGCCACCCTGGTGACCGCGCTGATCGGCGGCACCGACTCCCAGGGCGTGATCCCCGGCATTCCCTGGAACCCCGATTCGGAAAAGGCCGCACTCGAAGCCGTGCAAAAGGCCGGCTGGACACCAATCACCGCCGCGCAACTGGGCTATGACGGCAAGACCGATGCCCGCGGAACCTTCTTCGGCGAGAAGGCCGGCTACACCAGCGCCCAAGTGGAGATCCTCGGCAAGTACGACGCCCAGGGCCACCTCACGGAAATCGGCATCGCTTTTCGCGGCACCAGCGGCCCACGGGAAATCCAGATCGGCGATTCCATCGGTGATGTGATCAACGATTTGCTGGCGGCGATCGGCCCCAAGGATTACGCGAAAAACTATGCGGGCGAAGCCTTCGGCAATTTGCTCGGCAAAGTCGCGGCGTTTGCCCGGGCCAACGGGCTGTCAGGCAGCGATGTATTGGTCAGCGGTCACAGCCTCGGCGGGTTGGCGGTCAACAGCCTGGCGGACTTGAGTAGCGAAAAATGGTCCGGGTTCTATCAGGATTCCAACTACATCGCCTACGCCTCGCCGACCCAAAGCAGCAGCGATAAAGTGCTGAACATCGGTTATGAAAACGACCCGGTGTTCCGCGCCCTCGATGGCTCGTCGGCCAACCTGGCCACGGTAGGCGTGCATGACGCTCCCAAGGATTCGGCGACCGATAACATCGTCAGCTTCAACGACCATTACGCTTCAACGGCGTGGAATGTGCTGCCGTATTCGATTCTCAACATTCCCACCTGGATCTCGCACTTGCCCACCGGATACGGCGACGGCATGACCCGGGTGCTGGAGTCCAAGTTCTACGACCTGACCAGCAAGGACTCGACGATCATCGTCGCCAACCTCTCGGACCCGGCGCGAGCCAACACTTGGGTCCAGGACTTGAACCGCAACGCCGAAACCCACAAAGGCAGCACCTTCATCATCGGCAGCGACGGCAATGACCTGATCCAGGGCGGCAAGGGCAACGACTACATCGAAGGCCGCGACGGTAACGACACCTTCCGCGACAGTGGTGGCTACAACATCCTGTTGGGCGGCAAGGGCAGCAACGTGCTGGACCTGCAACAGTCGGTGAAGAACTTCGTCTTCGCCAATGACGGCGCCGGCAACCTGTACGTGCGCGACGCCAATGGCGGCATCAGCATCACCCGCGACATCGGCAGCATCGTCACCAAGGAGCCGGGGTTTCTCTGGGGGGTGTTCAAGGACGACGTGACCCACAGCGTCACCGCCAATGGCCTCACCGTCGGCAGCAACCTGACCCAGTATGCCTCAAGCGTGAAGGGCACCAGCGGCGCCGACGCCCTCACGGCACACGCAACGGGCGACTGGTTGTTTGGCCTGGACGGCAACGACCACTTGATCGGCAGCAGCGGCAATGACGTGTTTGTCGGCGGGGCGGGCAATGACCTGATAGAGTCGGGTGGTGGGGTCGATACCTTCCTGTTCAGCGGCGCGTTCGGCCAGGACCGGGTGGTGGGCTATCAGGCCAACGACAAACTGGTATTCCTCGGGGTGCAGGGCGTTGCGCCAAACGACGACTTCCGCGCCCATGCCACGGCGGTGGGGCAGGATACGCTGCTGACGTTTGGCAGTGATTCGGTGACTTTGGTGGGTGTCGGGCTGGACAGTTTGTCCGGTAGCGCGATTGTGATCGCCTGAGGGTGATGCGGCGCCGGTAAGGGCCTCTTCGCGAGCAAGCCCGCTCCCACATTTTGATCGCGGGTGTACCCATATTGGGTGTTCACTGAAGATCGAATGTGGGAGCGGGCCTGCTCGCGAAGAACGATAACGCGGTAAACCTGCCTGCCTACGTGACTCACCGTTCATTCCCGGACTCCAATACCTGCCTCAACAGGAACTGGCCCTAAAGCATCAGCCCATCCACGCGTTATCCCTATGACGCCGGTGCTGCATGCCGCCATTGAGTACAGGAGATTTTGCAACGTGAGTAACAGCAAGAGGTACAGCTTCGGTCTGGCGTTGGCCTTGTTATCGGCAACCGCCGCCGCAGAACTGCCTCAGAGCTCGATTCTGACCCGTTACGGGGTCACCTCCGATCAACTGCCGGAACCGGCAGCAACCGAAACCGCCAAGCCCATCGAAGAAAAAAGCCGCTTCCAGCTCCAGCCGGAACAGCCCTGGGTGACGTTGCGCCTGGGCGATGGCAAACAACCGGAGAAGACCGGCAACATCAGCATTGACCGTTCGATGCAGCAGGAACAGGAGCGCTGCCAGCGGATGCAGGAACAGCTGATCCGGCGCGGTGGGCAATACATTTCCTGCGATAACAGCATTCCGGGCACCCACTAAACATCGAGCGCCCGTTACGGCATGGGCGTTCAATAACCCTGCACGCGATCGATCTCGCCGAGCATCGGCTCACCCCGTTGATGCCGGCGGATGTTCTCCAGCAACACCCCGAACGCGCTTTCCGGCTGAGTCATCGCGGCGATGTGCGGCGTCAGCAGAATCTGCGGGTGGTGCCAGAACGGATGATCCGCCGGTGCCGGTTCCTGTTGCAGTACATCAAGGACTGCGCCGCTCAAGTGCCCGCTGCCCAGGGCCTCCAACAGATCCTTTTCTATCAAATGTGCGCCACGGCCCATGTTGATCAGCGCCGCGCCTTGGGGCAGTTGCGCAAACAGACTGCGATCAAGAATGCCCTGGGTCTGTTCGGTCAATGGCAACACGCACAACAGAATGTCGCACTGGCCGAGGAACGCCGGCAGCTGTTGGTTACCGGCATAGCAATCGACCCCCGCAATGTGATGGGCACTGCGCGCCCAGCCGGACAAGGCAAAGCCCAGCGGTTGCAAGGTCGCCAGAATCTGTTGCGCCTGAGCGCCGAGCCCCATCACCCCGACCCGACGCCTGGCCGCCGGTTGCAGCAAATGCGCCTGCCAGCAGCGGGCCATTTGTTGCTGGCGGTAGCGCAGCATGTCGCGGTGCAGGCTGAGTACGGCAAAAGTCGCGTATTCGCACATGCCACGGGTGATGCCCGGATCCAGCAGACGCACCACCGGCAAGCTCGCCGGCAGGCGTGCGAGGTCGAGTTGATCGACGCCGGCGGACAGGGCAAACAGCACTTGCAGATTCGGCAGCAGCGCTTCGAGATCGTCAGGTGCCTGCCACGCGGCCAGGTATTGAATGTCCTTCGGGTCGCCGATGTCCGGCCAGGCGCGCCATTCGATATCCGGGGCGTGCTCGGCAAACAGCGCTTGCCACTGTTGGCCGCGCACAGGGTCAGCTTTATACAGCAGGGCCATGGGCATTTCCTGAAAGGTGAAGGGGCTGCCCATCATCGCGCAACGCTGGCGCAGGATCTGTCGAAAGCAGCGGGTTCAACGGGTTGAGTAACGCTGTATCAGCCCTGCACCGGCAGATTCGGCGGGCTGAAGGAATCTGCCGTTTGGCGGGGTGAAAACAGTCGATCCGAATTTCTCAGGGGGCAAGTTCGGCGTAGTTCGTTTCGCGCAAGCCTTAACCTGAACACCATCGCAACCACTTCCCGGTTGCCGGACTCACGATGGGAAATGCCATGAACAGCAAAGTCGACGAAACCCCTCATTTGCTCCGTCAGCGCGATCAATTCGTGCCACGAGGCCTGGTTACCGCGCATCCGTTGGTGATCGATCGGGCCCAGGGTTCAGAATTGTGGGACGTGGATGGCAAGCGCTACCTGGACTTTGTCGGCGGCATTGGCGTGTTGAATATCGGCCACAATCACCCGAAGGTGGTCGCGGCGGTGCAGGCGCAGTTGCAGAAAGTCTCCCACGCCTGCTTCCAGGTGGTGGCTTACAAGCCCTATCTCGACCTGGCCCAGCGCCTGTGCGAAATGATCGGCGGGCAGGAGGCGTATAAAGCGGCGTTCTTCACCTCCGGCGCCGAAGCGGTGGAAAACGCGGTGAAGATCGCCCGCGCCCACACCAACCGCTCAGCGGTGATCGCCTTTCGTGGCGGGTTCCATGGCCGGACCTTGCTCGGCACCACGCTGACCGGCATGAGCCAGCCGTATAAACAGAACTTCGGGCCGTTCGCGCCGGAGGTGTTCCACACCCCGTATCCGAATGCCTATCGCGGCGTCACCAGCGACATGGCGCTCAAGGCGCTGGACGAATTGCTGGCCACCCAAGTGGCGCCCGAGCGGGTCGCGGCAATCATCATCGAACCGGTGCAGGGCGATGGCGGTTTCCTCGCGGCACCGGCGGAGTTTCTTCAGGCCCTGCGCGCCCTGACGGAAAAACACGGCATCGTGCTGATCCTCGATGAAATCCAGACCGGTTTCGGTCGCACCGGCAAATGGTTCGGTTTTCAGCATGCCGGCATTCAGCCGGACCTGGTCACCGTGGCCAAGAGTCTGGCTGGCGGTTTGCCGCTGTCCGGTGTGGTCGGCAAAGCCGAGATCATGGACGCGCCATTGCCCGGCGGCCTCGGCGGTACTTACGGCGGTAACGCGCTGTCGTGCGCGGCGGCGCTGGCGGTGATCGAGGCCTACGAACAAGAGCAGTTGCTGGCCCGTGGCGATGCCTTGGGCGAACGCCTGCGTCAGGGCTTGTTGCGCTTGCAGGCCCGTTACCCACGGATCGGCGACGTGCGCGGCAGCGGCTTCATGCTGGCGATCGAGCTGATCAAGGATGACGAGGCGCGTACCCCGGATGCCGACCTCAACCAACGGCTGATCGACGAGGCCCGGGCCGGTGGCTTGCTGGTGATCAAATGCGGCGTGCAACGCAACGTGCTGCGCTTCCTCGCACCGCTGGTGACCACCGAAGCACAGGTCGATGAAGCGTTGCAGATTCTCGACGCGGCACTGGCACGAGTCTTGAACTGAGCTCACGCCAGCTCACGGGCGCTGCCACACGGCATCGCCCGTGAGCATTTATGGAGCATGGATTGATGGAATGCATCATCGGAGGCTTTACACACCATGGGGCTGACTGATTATCGAGCGTTGCTGATCGATTGCGATGAGGTGCTGGTGGATCGTGATTCCGGAGTCTGGGCGGCGTTGCAGCCGCTGCTCGACAGCCGTGGCGGTCACCCGGACAAGGCTCAGGTGCTGGCCGAATTCAGCGAGGTGGTGCGGGCGCTGTACCCGCGTTTCGGCGAGTTGGGCTTCAGTGGTTTGCTGTGTTTCGCACACCGTCAACTAGCCGAGCGCTGGGAGTTGAAAGCCAGCTGGGAGGAGGGCATGAGCTTCGCCCGGTCCGTCGTCGGCTGGTCGTTGTTCGAGGATGCACCCGGCGCCATGCTGTATTTGCGCAAGTTCTATCGCCTGCTGGTGCATGGCGACCGTGACGCCGAGGATCGCGGCCTGCTGTGCGAACGCCTGGGGATCATGCCCGACGATTTTATTTCCCTGGCCAGCGACCCACTGCGGGATCACGATTGGCTGGCGGCCAATGAACTCGATGCCCATAGCATCCTTCAGGTGACCCGGCCTGGTGCCCGGCAACCGGGGCCGGGTGCGGTCTGCCTGATCTGTCGCGGCCGGGGCAGACACCCGACGCCGTGTGCGGCGGACTACTGCATCAACAGCATGGCGGATCTGGTGGCTCAGCATCAGCTGTCTTTACGGCGCTGATTTTGCTAGAAGATTGTCCTACAAACGGCAGTCAAGAGGTACGCAATGGAAGGTTTAGTCAAACTGGACCGGATCGACATCAGCATTTTGGTCGAGCTGCAAAAGGACGGGCGCATGACCAACGTCAGCCTGGCCGATGCCGTGGGCCTGTCGGCCAGCCCCTGCCTGCAACGGGTCAAGCGGCTGGAGTCGGCCGGGTATATTTCCAGCTACAAGGCTCACTTGAACCTGGCCAAGATCACCGACTCGGTCACGGTGTTCACCGAGATCACCTTGAGCGACCACAAGCGCGAAGACTTCGCCAAGTTCGAGTCCAATATCCGTCTGGTCGATGAAGTGCTCGAATGCCACCTGATCAGCGGCGGCTACGATTACCTGGTGCGCTTCATGACCCGCAGCATCCAGCATTATCAGGAAGTGATCGAAAGCCTGTTGGACAAGAACATCGGCATCTCCAAATACTTCAGCTACATCGTCATCAAGTCACCCGTGCTCAAGGATGGCGTGCCGCTGCGCAAATTACTCCGTCACTGAAACTGACTCCGCGTTCCCCCCGTTCCCTTGCAGCCTGCCGCGCCTTCGAAAGAGGCACGCGACGGGCTGATGCCGCAATTCCCTGTGGGAGCGGGCTTGCTCGCGAAAGCGGTGTGTCAGGCGACATCGATATTGAATGTGCCGTCCTCTTCGCGAGCAAGCCCGCTCCCACAGGTTCCTCATGCACTTCGTATCGAAAGGAAGGTCAGGTACCCTTGCCGCGGGCGCCGTCGCGGCTGCCGGCATCGGAAGTTGCCAGGCTGAAGAAACAGGGCTGAGCCAGCGGTAGTCCACAGACCAAGACATGAGTGACTGATATGACCCTATCCACAAGCGTGGCAGGGCAGGCGGGAAGTGTTTCCCCTGCGCTTGCCACCAGCGTTGCCAAAACCAACACCCGGATGCTCGCCATCGATGCCCTGCGCGGCTTCGTCATGCTGCTGATGCTGATCGACCATGTGCGGGAAACCTTTCTGCTGCACCGCCAGGTCAGCGACCCGATCGATGCGCTGAGCGTGACCCCGGACCTGTTCTTCACCCGCCTGCTGAGCACCCTGTGCGCCCCGGTGTTCATCTTCCTCACCGGGTTGTCGGCCTGGCTCTACAGCCAGAAACACACGGCCAATGAAACCTCGGTGTTCCTGCTCAAGCGCGGGCTGTTCCTGGTGTTTCTGGAACTGACGTTCGTGTGCTTTGCCTGGAACGCCGAGTTCCCGCCCAAGACGCTGTGGCTGCAAGTGATCTGGTGCATCGGCATCTGCATGATCGTGCTCGCTGGGTTGCTGCACTTCAAGCGCGGCTGGCTGATCGTACTCGGGGTGGCCATTGTCGCCGGGCACAACCTGCTCGATGGCGTGACCGTGGGGCCGGAGTCGCCGGTCTTCGTGCCGTGGTCGATCCTGCATCAGCGGGTATTCATCGACATCACCGAGTTCACCCGGGCTCGCACCACGTATCCGGTGTTGCCGTGGATCGGCGTGATTCTGCTGGGCTGGGCCATCGGGCCATGGTTCGGCAAGGACATGGAACCGGCCGAGCGGATTTCCCGCTTGCTCAAAGTCGGATTCGGCCTGCTGGCGGCGTTTGTGTTCATCCGCTATCTGAACGTTTACGGCGAGAAACCCTGGGTGCAGACCGGTGATTCGCTGCGCACTTTCATGAGTTTCATGAGCGCGAAGAAGTACCCGCCGTCACTGATGTTCCTGATGCCGACCCTCGGCCTGGGGCTGATTCTTTTGGCGTTGTTCGAGAAGGCTCAGGATCGCTGGTCCACCGCGACCCTGGCGGTCTACGGCGGTGCGCCGATGTTCTTCTATTTGCTGCACCTGTATGTGCTGAAGGCCATGTACCTGGTGGCCGTCGCCATCTGGGGCGCCAATCAGGGAACCTATTACGGCTTCGACAACCTGCCCATGGTCTGGCTGTGGAGCGTGATTCTCGGGGTGCTGCTGTTCTTCCCGACGCGCTGGTTCGCCAATCTCAAACAGCGCCGTCGCGACATTGCGATTCTCAAATACCTCTGAGCCGCTCTTCCCCTCCCATCGGGCGGCGCGTAGACACATTTACTGAGTTCAGCACCAATACCTGTGGGAGCGGGCTTGCTCGCGAAGACAGCGGTACAGTCAATATTGATGTCGCCTGACACACCGCTTTCGCGAGCAAGCCCGCTCCCACAGTTCAAATCGGTCAGCGCTATTTGACGGCATACACCTTGCGCACATACCGCGCACTGCTCCAGGCGCACGGTGCGCCTTGCGGCACGAACACGGTGTCGCCGGGGTTGACGGTTACGCTGGTTCCATCCGGCGCCTGCAAAGTCACGCTGCCTTCGAGCAGGTGCATCAGCTCGTTGAGTTTGTGCGCTCGGCCATGGCGGGTGTACGGCGTCGAATCCCAGACGCCGACACGCAGATCAGTGGCGTCATCTTCGAAGGCATTGCGCGAACGGCACTGGGGCGTAGGCCCGATCAGTATCTGCGGTTCCGGTGCCGCCGAAGGGGACAGCATCGCCAGCGGGTCGAGCGCTGTCAGCCCCGGTTTCTGTTCGGCACTGGGGCTGGTGACGGCGCAGAAGGCCCAGCACGTATTGGGTTGTGCCTGAAACCTGAGCGCCGTTCCGCGACCGATCACGGCGCTGGCACCGATGCCCAGTTCCAGAACCTGTTCCCCGGATTGCAGTACGACGTGCCCGGCATGGATCACGATCACTTCGGTGTGCGGGAAGTCATCGATATTGAGGGTTTGGCTCGTGTGAACGAGGCCCGCCGAGATGCTGTCGGACCCGATGTAGGCGATCTGACGACCGTCCATGAACGGATCGATGGAACTCAAGGGCGCTGCCTTGAAAGACGTAGAAACACGGCTGCCGTCGGCGCGCGCCAACAGCAGAACGGTAGGTTGAGACATACGGGTGACGCTCCCTGCAAATGGGGGGTAGAAGGTGTTGGATGGCGCTCGCTTCATCGCGCGCCAGGGTCAGCCGATGGCTTGGGTGACGAGGGCAAATTGGCGGACGCCGTTGACCGCTTGCGGCGGTGTGCCCCGTGCCATTTGCGCCACGGTGTCGACCTGTTTGAGACCGGCCAGCTCCAGCCACTCGCTCAAACCACTGTCGGCCGGAATGTCGATCCGCACGAAGGCGTCCGGCACCTGGGCCAGCAACACGGCGATCAGGTGTTTCGCCTGTTCCAGGGTTTCGGCAATGACCGGGCCGAGGCAACGACCGCGACCGAACGGGCGCAGCAGGGCGAAGGCCCGCAACTGACCGTCGCGCTCGATGCCCACCGAATGCTCGACCGCCGCGAACAGATCCGTGAGCACCGCTTGCCGGTCCAGCCCGCTGCCGGCGTTGGCCAGCTCCAGTTGCCGAACCCGGTCCGTCGCCTGCAACGGGCGGCATTCTTCACCGTCCGCCAGTGGTTCAAGCGCGGGCGCCTGGGCCTGGCCTTGATGCTGCTGAATCCGCCCGAATTCGACAAACCCCTGGCTGGCGTAAAGCGGCGCACCGGCGAGGGTCGCATTGAGCATCGGCGTGCGCGACTGGCAGGCCTCCAGTGCGTGCTCCATCAATCGACGGCCGATGCCCTGGCCCTGATAGTCATCACTGACAATCACCAGGCCGATGGTGGCGAAGTCGCCTTGCCGGCAGGCGAATGCGGTGCCGATCAAACGCTGGCCATCGAGCACCACGAAACCTTCGCTGACCCGCTGCAGCATCGCCCAGTCTTCCAGGCGATGAGGCCACTTCAACTCAACAGACAAGGCATGGGCCGAAGGCAAATCGGCGGCGGTCATCGGCCGATAGGTATAGGCGGAAGGGTGCGAGGCGGACATGGCGAGTCTCCGTTTACAGTGTGCGCAATCAACCGGTTTTCCGGCGCGAGGATGCCTGTATCCCATCTGCGTGAAAGCCTGACAAGGGGGGTGGAAAGATTCGGCAGATTCCTCACATCAAAGGCCTGCAGACCACACTTACTACTTAATTGCCCCATAAGGTCGGCAGCAAATGCTTGGGCTTTTTTTCTACGATGGAAGCCCGAGTTCACGCCTCGCCGTCCCTTTCTGGAGTGCTCCATGGATAGCTTCGATCCTCGCCTTATCGCTGTGCGCAGCGCTCACTTTATTGCCGGCAAATACCGCGATGCCCGGCCGGGACTGGAGGTGGTTCGCCCTTCGGACGGCCAGGCCTATGCCCAGTTGCCGATCGCCGATGCCGACCTGGTGGATGAGGCGGTCAACGATGCCTGGCAGGCGTTTAACCGCAGCGATTGGGCCAGCCGTCCGCCCCGGGAGCGAGCGCGGGTCATGCGCCGCTGGGCCGATCTGATCGAAGCCGATGCCGCTGTGCTGGCGCCGCTGGAGGCGGTGGGTTCGACCCGTCCGCATAAAGATGTGATCGCCTGGGACATTCCTTATGTCGCCGAGGGCATTCGCTTCTTTGCCGAGCTGGCGGACAAGCACGGCGGCCAAGTCGCGGCGACCCAGACCGATCGCCTGGGCATGCAGATCGCCGAACCCTACGGCGTGATCGCCGCCATCGCGCCGTGGAATTTCCCCTTGAGCATGGCTTCTTGGAAAGTCGCGCCGGCGCTGGCTGCCGGCAATGCCGTGGTGCTCAAACCGTCGGAGCTGACGCCGTTTTCCAGCCTGCGCTTTGCTGAACTGGCGGTGCAGGCGGGCATTCCTGCCGGGATTTTCAACGTGGTTCAGGGCGATGGGCGGATTACCGGCGATGCCTTGTGCCGTCATCCACGGGTGGGCAAGGTAACCTTTACCGGGTCCACGGCGACGGGCTCGAGCATCATGTCCACTTGTGCATTGGTGGGGCCGAAACCGGTAACCCTGGAGCTGGGCGGCAAGAGCCCGCAAATGGTGTTCGCTGACGTGCCGGACATCGCGAAAACCGCACGCACCGTGGCGTTGGCCATCACCGGCAATGCCGGGCAGGTGTGCGTGTCTGGTTCGCGGTTATTGATCGAGCGCTCGATCATGGAGCCGTTCGTTGCACACTTGCAGGCGTATTTCGAGGAATTGCGTCCAGGCCCGACCTGGTCGTCCGAGAGCACGCTGTCGCCGATTATTTCCCGGTTGCAGGCCAGCCGTATCGACGGCATCGTCCAGCGTTCGCGCCAGGCCGGGGCCGAAGTGCTGACTGGCGGTGGTTTGTTTGAAGGGCTGGGCGGTGCCTATTACCAGCCGACCTTGCTGGCCGGCCTGGACAATCAGAACCCGGCGATCTGTGAAGAAATCTTCGGCCCGGTGCTGACGGTGCAGGCGTTCGATGACGAAGAGCAAGCGCTAAACCTGGCCGCGCACGCCACCTACGGCCTGGCGGCGGGCGTGCACACCGCCGACATCAACCGCGCCCTGCGCCTGGTCCGGCGGCTGGAGGCGGGCACGGTGTGGGTCAACCGCTATGGACGCAGCAACGACTACATCCTGCCGACCGGCGGCTACAAACGCTCCGGCATCGGCAAGGACCTGGGCCGCGAAGCCTTCGAAGCCAACTTGCGCTTCAAGAGCGTGCTGATCGATATCGTCCAATAACACGGCCCCCGTAGCAGCTGCCGAGCAGCGCGAGGCGGCGTTCGGCGGCGAAGCCGTCGTAAACCCGATTTGCAAGGTTTTCATGACACACCGCAATAGCTGATTTCACGACGGCTTCGCCGCCGAACGCAGCCTCGCAGGCTCGGCAGCTGCTACACCGGGTAGTCATCAAGAGAAGGTTCAAACCGCACCCAAACGGGCGCTTCCTCAGGGAAGCGCCCGTTTTCGTTCAGCCCGGCGCAGGTTCTGCCGTGAATGGGGGCGTTCGTCAGCCTCGCATAGCCATGAAGGTCCATAAGAGCGCATAAATACGGGGTTTGCCCAAGGCTGGAGCGAGCCGCAAAGTCTGCTGAGGGGGCAGGCTAAAACGGTGGTTTGTATCAAGCAGAGGTCGCTTTTAACGCCATCTGCTGATTTCACGGTGTTGTAATGACGGTGTGCTGCAGCGTTGCATCGCCGCTCCCGAAACGCAGCGAATACCTGTCGCGCCATGACCTCAACGAACTTCAGGACCGCACTCAATGAGCTTTCTACGCCCCAAATTCATTACGTTCGACTGCTACGGTACGCTGACCAATTTCCACATGGGCACGATGACTCGCGAACTGTTCGCCGACCGCGTGGCGCCCGAGCAGATGGATCAGTTCGTCAAGGACTTCTCGGCCTATCGCCTGGACCAGGTCATGGGTGACTGGATGCCGTATGACGAAATCCTCAAGACCTCCCTGGCGCGGGTCTGCAAGCGTTGGGGTGTCGAATACCGTGGCGAAGGCCAGCTGTATTACGACGCCGTGCCGACCTGGGGCCCGCATCCGGACGTGCCGGCCGGTCTGTCGAAAATCGCCGACAAGATCCCCCTGGTGATTTTCTCCAACGCCAGCAACAGCCAGATCATGTCCAACGTCGACAAGCTCGGCGCACCGTTTCACAAAGTCTTCACCGCCGAACAGGCCCAGGCCTACAAGCCGCGCCTGGCCGCGTTCGAGTACATGCTCGACAACCTCAACTGCGGCCCGGAAGACATCTTGCATGTGTCTTCCAGTTTCCGTTACGACCTGATGCCGGCCCACGACATGAAGATCAAGAACAAGGCCTTCGTCGCCCGCGGTCACGAGGTTCCGGGCAATGCGTTCTACGGCTACCAGCAGATCACCGACATCGGTGGACTGGCGGCGCTGGTCGGTCTCTGAGTTGAACGGTAACGGCGCTCTTCACGCAATAAGGGGTTAGACATGGGCAGTGAATCCTACTGGCTCGACACCGCACCGGCCTTTTCCGGTGCTCAGCTCGGCGCATTGCCCGGGCAGGTCGACGTGGCCATCGTCGGTGGCGGTTTCACCGGCCTGGCGGCGGCTCGCGCGCTGGCCTTGAAGGGCGCCAGTGTGGTGGTGCTGGAAGCCGGGAGAGTGGTCGGCGAGGCCTCCGGGCGCAACGGCGGCCAATGCAACACCGGCGTTGCCCAGGACTATGCCGGGCTGAGTGCCAGCCTCGGTGCCGACAAGGCGCGGGCCTATTACCAGGCCTATGAAAGCGCGGTACAGAGCGTTGTGTCCCTGGTGGAGCAGGAGCAGATTGCCTGCGACCTCAAGCGCAACGGCAAGCTCAAACTGGCGGCCAAACCGCTGCACTACGAAGGCCTGGCGCGCACTTGCGAATTGATTCGCAAGGAAGTCGATGCCGAGGTCGAGTTGCTGAACGCCGAACAGACCCGCGCCGAAGTGAATTCGGCGCAGTTCCATGGCGGCTTGCTGCAGCGCAACGGCGTGCAGATGCACGTCGGACGCTTCGGCGTCGGTCTGGCCGAGGCCGCCGCACGTCACGGTGCGTTGATCCATCAAGGCACGCCGGTGACGGACTGGAAAGCCCAGGCCGGCGGTTATCGAGTCAACACCGCCAAGGGTTCGCTGCACGCCGGGCAAGTATTGCTGGCGACCGGCGCCTGTCAGCACGGCGGTCTGGGCTGGTATCGGCGGCGGATCGTGCCGGTCGGCAGTTTCGTGATCGCTACTGAGGTGCTGCCGCAGTGGCTGATCGATCAACTGCTGCCCGGTCGGCGTGCCTATGTCACCAGCCGCATGATCGGTAACTACTTTCGCCTGACCCCGGACAACCGCTTGCTGTTCGGCGGCCGTGCGCGGTTTGCCATGTCCGACAGCGTGTCCGATGCCAAGAGCGGCAAGGTGCTGCAAGCGGCGATGGTGCAGATGTTCCCGCAGTTGGCCAAGGTGAAAATCGATTACTGCTGGGGCGGGCTGGTGGACATGACCTCCGATCGATTGCCTCGCGCCGGCCAGCATGGCGGGGTTTATCACTCCATGGGCTACAGCGGCCATGGGGTGCAGATGTCGGTGCACATGGGCCAGGTGATGGCCGAGGTGATGGCCGGCAAAGTCGAGGCCAATCCCTGGCGCGAACTCGACTGGCCGGCGATTCCCGGGCATTTCGGCAAGCCGTGGTTCTTGCCGTTCGTAGGCGCTTACTACCGCCTCCAGGACTATTTGCATTGAGTTGATGTTGTGGCGTCACCGTCGTTTGCGTTTCCAGGACGCTCCGGACATCCGGGGCACTCGAATCTTCTGATTTTCGACAGGTACAACTGATATGACTGACAACAAGATCGACTCCCAACTGATTTCCGGTGAAGAAAGCCTGCGGGTATTCGAAGGCCTCAATCGTGGCATGTCGCGCCGCCACGCCTTGCAGATGCTCGGCGTGGCGGGTGTTGCCGCAGCGGGTGCCGGTAGCCTGTTCGGCGCTGCCGGCAAGCTGTTCGCCGAAGAAGCGGCAACCCCGGGCAAAGGCAAGCCGGGCGGGCGGATTCGCGTCGCCGGCATGTCCAGCTCCACCGCCGACACCCTGGACCCGGCCAAGGGCGCGTTGTCTACCGACTACGTGCGTCACTTCATGTTCTACAACGGCCTGACCCGTTTCGACAGCCACCTGGTGCCGCAACTGGAACTGGCCGAGCGCATCGACAACACCGACGCGACGCTGTGGATCATCACCCTGCGCAAGGACGTGACCTTCCACAACGGCAAGACCCTGAGCGCCGCCGACGTGGTGTTCTCGCTGTCGCGCCACAAAGACCCGCTGACCGGTTCCAAGGTCATGCCGCTGATGGCGCAGTTCGAAGAGATCAAGGCCACCGGCACCCACGAAGTGCAGATCCGCCTGAGCGCGCCGAACGCTGAGCTGCCGTCGATCCTCGCCGTGTCGCACTTGTTGATCGTTCCCGAAGGCACCACCGACTTCAACCAGGGCATCGGCACCGGGCCGTTCACGGTCAAGGAATTCAAACCGGGAGTGCGCTCGATTGCCGCGCGCAACACCGGCTACTGGAAACCGGGCCTGCCGTACCTCGACGAGATCGAATTCATCGCCATTGGCGACGAGCCGTCACGGGTCAACGCGCTGCTGTCGGGCGACGTGCACATGATCAACGAGGTCAACCCACGCTCGACCACGCGGATCAAGGCCAGCGCCAAACACCGGGTCGTCGATGCGCCGTCGGGCAACTACACCGACCTGATCATCCGTCAGGACCAGATGCCGGGTAAAAGCGCCGAATTCACCCAGGCGATGAAGTATTTGCTGGACCGTGAACAAGTGAAATCCGCGGTGTTCCGTGGCTTTGCCGTGGTCGGTAACGACCATCCGATTTCCCCTGGCTCGCGCTACTACAACGCCGACCTGCCACAGCGGGCCTACGACCCGGAAAAAGCCAAATTCCTGCTGAAGAAGGCCGGCATGGAAAGCATCAGCATGCCGCTGGTGGCATCGCCTGCCGCGACCGGTTCGGTGGACATCGCCGTGCTGTTGCAGCAATCGGCGAAACAGGCCGGGCTCAAGCTCGACGTCAACCGCCTGCCCAGCGATGGCTACTGGTCCAACCACTGGATGAAGCACCCGCTGAGCTTCGGCAACATCAACCCTCGGCCGAACGCCGACGTGATGTTCTCGCAGTTCTTCCAGTCCAGCGCGCCATGGAACGAGTCGGGCTGGAAGAACGATCAGTTCGACCAACTGCTGATGCTCGCCCGTGGTGAAACCGACGACGCCAAGCGCAGCAAGATGTACGCCGACATGCAGGCCCTGGTGCATGAACACAGTGGCATCGGTGTGCCGGTGTTTATCAGCAACATCGACGGCGTCGACCAGCGCATCAAGGGCTACGGCAGCAACCCCCTCGGCGGTTTCATGGGCTACATGTTCGCCGAACAGGTCTGGCTCGATGCCTGATCGGCCGCACACGGGCGTAAGCGGGGCTATTGCATGAGGGTAGGGCGATGAATAGCAACACACTGTGGTTGATCGGCCGGCGCCTGGGCGCGGCGATCGTGACCTTGTTGATCGTGTCCATGGTCGTGTTTGCGATCACGGCGGTACTGCCGGGGGACGCGGCGCAACAGGCGCTCGGGCAATTCGCTACGCCGGAACAGGTGGCGGCCTTGCGTCTGAAACTGGGGCTGGATCAACCCGGTGTGGTGCGTTACCTGCATTGGTTGATCAATCTGCTGAGCGGCGACATGGGGCAATCGGTGTCAAATGCCTTGCCGGTCAGCGAGCTGATGGCCGGTCGGGTGCCCAATACATTGATGCTGGCGGCCGTCACGGCGCTGGTGTCGGTGCCGGTGGCGCTGATCATCGGCATCGGCTCGGCCATGGGCCGGGGCGGGCGCATCGACAGCTTCCTCAGCTTTATCACCCTGGCCCTGGTTGCCGTGCCGGAGTTTCTGGTGGCGACCCTGGCGGTGCTGATCTTTGCGGTGAACCTGGGCTGGCTGTCGGCGTTGTCCTATGCCAGCGACATCACCTCACCTTGGCAATTCATGCGCACCTACGCCTTGCCGGTGATGACCCTGTGCTGCGTGATTGTCGCGCAAATGGCGCGCATGACCCGGGCGGCGGTGATCGATCAACTCGACAGCGCCTATGTGGAAATGGCCCGGCTCAAGGGCGTGAGCCCGGTGCGGATTGTCTTGCGCCATGCCTTGCCCAACGCCATCGGGCCGATCGCCAATGCCATCGCCCTGAGCCTGTCGTATCTGCTGGGCGGGGTGGTGATCGTCGAGACGATCTTCAACTACCCCGGCATCGCCAGCCTGATGGTCGATGCCGTGACCAACCGAGACATGGCGCTGGTTCAGGCCTGCACCATGTTGTTTTGTACGGCGTACCTGGGGTTGGTGCTGATTGCCGACCTGTGCGCGATTCTTTCCAATCCGAGGCTGAGAAACCAATGAACGATCTCATGGCGAAATCGGCGCCTGCCGGACCGGAGCTGGCATTGGGCAAGGTCGCCCATGGGCCGTCATGGCTCGGCCTGGTCGGGGCGGCGATGTGTGTGATCTGGCTGCTGGTGGCGATCTTCGGTCCGTGGCTGGCGCCGCACCCGGTGGGTGAAGTGGTCTCCGATAACGTGTTCGACAGCCTTAGCGCGGCTTACCCGTTGGGCACCGATTACCTGGGCCGCGACATGCTCAGCCGGATCCTTGTCGGCGCGCGGTTCACCGTGGGCCTGGCGCTGATTTCAGCGGTGCTGGCCAGCACATTGGGCACTGGTTGTGCACTGTTGTCGGTGGTTTCACCGAAATGGCTGGACGAAGTGATCAGCCGTTTGATGGATGCCTTTATCTCCATCCCGAGCAAGATGCTGGCGTTGATCATGGTCTCGGCGTTCGGTTCTTCGGTGCTGTTGCTGATCTGCACCGCTGTGCTGAGCTTCACCCCAGGCGCGTTCCGCATCGCCCGCAGCATGGCGGTGAACATCGAAGCGCTGGAATACGTGCAAGTGGCCCGCACCCGTGGCGAGCGCCGGTTGTACATCGCCTGCGTGGAAATTCTGCCGAACATGCTCAACCCGGTGCTGACCGATCTGGGGCTGCGCTTCGGCTTCATCGTGCTGCTGCTCAGTGGCATGAGCTTCCTTGGCCTCGGCGTGCAGCCACCGGACGCCGACCTCGGTTCGCTGGTGCGCGAGAACATCGGCGGCCTCAATCAGGGCGCGCCAGCCATCGTGATTCCGGCGCTGGCCATCGGCACCCTGACCATCGGCGTGAATCTGTTCATCGACCGACTGTCGTCACGGCGTAGTCGACGTACGGGAGGTCATTGAAATGAGTGATTTGATTCGAGTCGAAGACCTGCGCGTGGTCGCTTGCGGCGAGCGTGGCGAAGTGGAGATCGTCAAAGGCGTGAGCTTCTCCCTGGCCAAAGGTGAAGTGCTGGCGTTGATCGGTGAGTCCGGCTCCGGCAAGACCACCATAGCGCTGGCGTTGCTCGGCTATGCCCGACGCGGTTGTCGATTGGCGTCCGGCGTGGTGCAAGTCGGCGAACACGACATGCTGGCGTTGAGCGAAAGCGAACTGCAAGGCCTGCGCGGCAATCGGGTGTCGTACATTGCCCAGAGCGCTGCCGCTGCGTTCAACCCGGCGAAAAAACTGATCGATCAAGTGGTGGAGGGCGCATTGATTCACGGCCTGGGTAGCCGGGCCGTGCTGGAAGCCAAAGCCATCGAACTGTTCCGCGATCTGGCCTTGCCGGATCCCGATCACATTGGCCAGCGTTACCCGCACCAAGTATCCGGCGGGCAGTTGCAACGGGTAATGGCGGCCATGGCGCTGATCAGCGATCCGCTGCTGGTGGTGCTCGACGAGCCGACCACCGCCCTCGACGTGACGACGCAGATCGACGTGCTGCGCGCTTTCAAGCGGGTGGTCCGCGAGCGTGGCGCGACGGCGGTCTACGTGTCCCACGACCTGGCTGTGGTCGCGCAGATGGCCGATCAGATCGTCGTGCTCAACGGCGGACAGATTTTCGAGCAGAGCGCCACCGCGCCGCTGCTCAAGGCCCCGGCCCACGAATACACCCGCAGCCTGCTGCTGGCGGCCCGCCCGGACACGACGATCCGCCCACCTTGCGGCATCGCTGAAGAAACACCGCTGCTGACCATCCAGGGGCTGACCGCCGGTTACGGCAACAAGAACCTGCAAGGCATGCCGTCGATTCGCGTGCTGGAAGATATCGACCTGACCGTGCGCCGGGGCCAGGCCATTGGCGTGATCGGCGAGTCGGGCTCCGGCAAGTCGACCCTGGCGCGGGTGGTGGCCGGGTTGCTGACGCCGGCCTTGGGCGGCCTGACCTTCGATGGCCAGCCACTGGGCGGTAGCCTGTCCGAGCGCACCGATGAGCAGTTCCGCCGGATTCAGATGGTGTTCCAGAATGCCGACACTGCGCTCAACCCGATGCACAGTGTCAGCACTATTTTGAGCCGTCCGCTGAAAATGTACTTCGGCCTCAAGGGCGCCGCGCTGCGCGAGCGTATCGGCGAACTGCTGGACCTGGTGCGCTTGCCGCGCGCCATGGCCGAACGCCGTCCGAATGAGCTATCCGGCGGGCAAAAACAGCGGGTCAATCTGGCCCGTGCCCTGGCGGCCAAACCGGACCTGATCCTCTGCGATGAGGTGACCTCGGCGCTGGACACCGTGGTCGGCGCGGCGATTCTCGAACTGCTGCGCGACCTGCGTCAGCAACTGGGCGTGTCATATCTGTTCATCAGCCATGACATCTCCACCGTGCGCGCGCTGTGCGACGACATCGTGGTGATGTACAGCGGTCACAAGGTTCAGGCCGGCAGCCGGCAGGCGTTTGCCCAGGCACCGTTCCATCCCTACACCGACCTGTTGATCCATTCGGTGCCGGAACTGCGTCAGGGCTGGCTGGAAAACTGCGGCACCACCTGCGGCACGCTGCCGCCGATTGGCGCCAAGGCCAATGTGCCAGAGCTGTGCACCTTTCTCAGTCGCTGCCCGGTGCGGGTCGACGGCCTGTGCAATCGCACCGCGCCGAACCGGCGGATCATCGACGGCGGTAGCGAAATTCTTTGTCATCACGACAGTGCCGAGTTGCTGAAAACACAGCAGGGTTTATCCACCATGAGCCTGGGAGCTTATGCATGAAAGGGCGTTTTGTGAGGCTGGCCGAGCAGGGCCGGCCGACCGTCAAGCTGACGGTGGACGGTTCGCCCATTGAGGCGTTGCAGGGCGACACATTAATGGTCGCGTTGCTGACCCAGGGCTCGGCGCTGCGCCAATCGGAATTCGACTCGGGCCGCCGCGCCGGTTTCTGCCTGATGGGCGCTTGCCAGGATTGCTGGGTCTGGACCCGTAGCGGCGAGCGCCTGCGCGCCTGTTCCAATGAAGTCCGCGAAGGGCTGGACATCGTCACCACACAACCGGAGGCAATATGGCCACTGCACGGCTGAGCGCTCAACGAGTGGTTATCGTCGGCGCCGGGCCGGCCGGCATTCGCTGTGCCGAAACGCTGCTGGCGGCTGGCTTGAAACCGATTTTGATCGACGAGAATCGCCGGGATGGCGGGCAGATCTACCGGCGCCAACCCGAAGGTTTTACCCGGGACTACGCCACCCTGTATGGCACCGAAGCGGCCAAGGCCAAGAATCTGCACCAGAGTTTCGACCGATTGCGCGGGCAAATCGACTACCGCCCCGACACGCTGGTGTGGAACCTGACGCCGGGGCAATTGTGCTGCGTCAGCCAGGGCAAGCACTCGACGGTGGATTACGATGCGCTGATCCTCTGCACCGGCGCCACCGACCGCTTGATGCCGATCGAAGGCTGGCAGTTGGCGGGCACTTACAGCCTCGGCGGGGCGCAAATCGCGCTCAAGTCCCAGGCGGTGTCCATCGGCCACCGCGTGGTGTTCATGGGCAGCGGGCCGTTGCTGTATCTGGTCGCCAGCCAATACGTCAAAGCAGGCGCCAATGTGGCGGCGGTGCTCGACACTTCGCCGTTGATCAAACGCATGGGCGCCTTGCCGAAATTGCTGGCTCGGCCTGGCGTGCTGTTCACCGGATTGAAACTATTGGCGCAGTTGTACCGGGCAAAAATCCCGGTGCACTTGGGGATCAACCCTCTGCAAGTGCTGGGTGACGCCGCCAGTGGGGTCAGTGGTGTACGGATCAGCACGGCGAAAGGCGAAACCCTGACGGTCGATTGCGACGCCGTGGCCCTGGGTTATCACTTGCGCCCGGAAACCCAACTGGCCGATCTGGCCGGTTGTCGCATGCGCTTCGATGAGGCCTCCAGCCAGTGGTGGCTGGCCGTCGATGAAGAGGGCCGCACCTCGGTCAACGGTGTGTATGCCGCCGGGGACGGCTCGAAGATTCGCGGCGCCGACGCTGCCGAGCACGCCGGGCGCCTGGTGGCGATGGCGTTGCTGGAGGATCTGCAGCAACCGGTGAACGCCGGTTTGCGCGACGAACAACGCCACGCGCTGGCGGTGATGGATGAGTTTCGCCTCGGCCTGGCCCAGGCATTTCCCTGGCCGGCGGCGCAAGCCAAAGCCTTGCCGGACTCAGCCATCGTCTGCCGCTGCGAGATGATCAGCGCCGGCGAGTTGCGCCGCACCGTCAGTGAGAAGGGTGCCTGTGAAGTCAATCGGGCCAAGGCTTTCAGCCGGGTCGGCATGGGCCGCTGCCAGGGGCGTTATTGCTCCCAGGCCGGGGCCGAAGTGATCGCGGCGGCGGCAGGCGTCAGTGTGCAACAGGTCGGCCGGCAGCGTGGACAGGCACCGGTCAAACCCCTTTCGATGCTCACCGAGGAGGTGTCGCCATGACGCTACACAAAGCCGATGTAGTGATTGTCGGCGGCGGCCTGATGGGCTCGGCGGCGGCGTTTTTCCTGCGTCAGCGCGGGCAGTCGGTGATTCTGCTGGAGCGCGACCAGATTGGTCAGTACGCCAGCGGCGTCAATTTCGGCAACGTCCGGCGGCAGGGGCGATTCCTCGGTCAACTGGAATTGGCCAACCGTTCCTGGGCGCTGTGGAAACGCTTGCCAGAGCTGATCGACGACGACCTCGAATTCATCGCCAGCGGGCACATGCGCGTGTGTTATCGCGAGGATGAAATCCCTGAACTGGAAGCCTATGCGGCGGCGCCCGAGGCGGCGCAGCTGGATTTGAAGATCTATCGTGGCGCCGAGCTGCACCAGCGCTTTCCATTCCTCGGACCGGACGTGAAGGGCGGTTCCTATGCGCCCCACGATGGCCACGCCAACCCGCGCCTGGCCGCGCCGGCATTTGCCCGGGCGGCACGCCGTCTCGGGGCGCGAATCGAGGAACAGACTGAAGTCGCTGAAGTGCAGAAAGTCGGAGGCGAGTTCACGGTCAGCACCACCGACGGCCGCCAGTTCAGCGCCGAGCG